>NZ_LHZU01000125.1 GCF_001580995.1 Acetobacter senegalensis | reverse complement strand
GGCACACTCAACGTACGCGCATTGGCTCCCCTTTTGTGGTGGCGGAAATGATGAAAGCTGCTGCCGCAGGGATAGTTCCTGCTGTTGGCTATGAAGCAAATGGTGGCTTCCTGCTCGGAACTGATGTGACATTTGAAGAGCGCACTCTTTCGGCATTACCCACACGTGATTCCGTTCTTCCAATGATATGTGCACTGGTTGCCGCTCGGCGGGAAGAGCACGGTCTTGCTGGATTGGTTAAAAATCTACCGCCGCGCTTTACACAAAGTGACCGTCTGGCCGATATGCCGACAGAAAGAAGTCTTTCGTATCTTACGCTGCTACTGGAAAATCCTGATGAAAGTCTGGAAAACCTTGGCTTTTCCAAGATATGTGGACCACTGGCACATATTGATAAGACAGATGGCATACGAATGACTTTTCGTAATAGCGATATTGTACATCTGCGCCCATCAGGAAATGCACCGGAACTCCGTATATACGTTGAGGCCAGAAGCCCGGAGCGAACTGAAGAACTTCTTCGAATTGGTATGAAGATCCTAGAAAAATGGAGAAACCCAAGCGCTGAAAAACAGTTCCTGACCTCATAATAAATAATGCTCATTAAATCGAAAAATTACAGATAAGCCTGATACACCCAGTGTATTTTATTTCTAGAGCATTTTTGTCAAAAGGCGTGGTTTTTCTTCCATGTCCGCAAGATGCTCTTGAAATTCTACAATAGAGTTCTGAACAACTGTTTCACGAGACTGCAAATCAACGCGAGCAATGGCCGCAATTAGCATGCCAATCAATAAGTAGAAATTCAGAAGCCCCAATGTTGGACTTGAAATGCAGGCCGCGACAATGCCTCCGGCCAAAGCAGAAAGCATTCCATCTATTACCAGGCGTTCTGGCCCTGGAGGAACAGTGCGTCGGGCGTGCATGGCTGCTCTCAAAAGCAGTCCATCAAAAATGAGAAGCCCGATCCCGCCTATTATCCCTATTGTCGATAACAGGCTTGGAATAAGGCTGGAGGCCCTGTTGCTTCCCCACCCTACCCCTAAGCCATAGGTCTCTCCAACCAAAGCCATTGAATCACTGTCTGCTTGTGAACGGTCCTGGTACGATTGGCTCTGCTGTTTTTCTGTAGTGGATTGATAGACATTTTGGGCGGCTGGCACAACTTGCGGAACGGCTGTTACCAACACAAGAATACCACAGCCCACGACAGCGGCCCCGCCGACAACCAACCGTAGAATGTTACCCATTAATCGTGTTGCTCCTGTCAGCATGATGGCGACAGGCAGGAGACAAAGACCAACCGCCACTGTCGCAAACCCTGTGGTTGATGTTGTACAGGCCAGTGCAAAAGCAGATGCTGGAATCAGCCACTTTGCTCCCGCTATGGAATAGCCTTGCAGGACAATCCAGACACAGGAGAACAAAATCTGGCACAGAAACATTGCGCAGGCAGCTGGTTCCGAAAAGGACGCATTGATACGCGGAACCGGACCTGCCATCTGGGTATTGAGAACAGCCCAACCCGGATTGGAATAGAAAAAGATGTCGGGATAAGGCACACCTGCAAGACGATGGGCTAATTGCCACATGCAAATTATGACAACTCCCCAGCCTGACAGAAGAAACGTGCGATAAAGTTTCTCGATAGAGACATCATTCCGCGTTAAAAATCGTGCAGAAATCACCATTAAAGATGTGTTGATAATCAGATAAATATCCTGAGAAATATTCCCAAAATTTGGAGAAAGTAAAACACGCCCCCCGACAGTATCGCCTTTCTGAGGCCAGACCATAACCTGATTCATGAACAACCGAGGCATGATCAATGATCCCACGACGGTCCACATGACGACAAGAATAAAAGGAAAACACAAAGTCATGACTGTTCTGTCACCGGGGTAGCGCACTCCCATGATCCACTGCAGCAGAACAAAACTTATAAAAGCCAAGGCCGGAACCATGGCGGGTTGTACCCCCAACCCGCCAACAATAAGAGCGGCCGCAGCTGGAAGAACGCCAGCAAACAACAAAATATGCAACATAGTTGTAGGACGGGCCCACAACAGCAAACACAAGGGAAAAAGGATCATCCCCACCATTGGCACGGTCATTTTCCCACCTTTTTATTTTTATATATCGCGGACAATCTTGTTTAGAGGCGTCCTATGGTTCATTCTGTAGTGCCATAGCACTTTCCACAACATGAAACATATTCTTGCGAAAAGCCTCTTCCGAAAACCGTTGGGCATTGGTGTGGCAAAGTTGTGCATCAATGGGCGGCACTGTCGCTTCAAATTGTTCAACAGCGGCAACAATTGCCTCTGCACTCTGTTCACTGAAAAATATACCTGTGGGGCCAGCTATATCATTGTCTTGCCGAACAATGTCGCGTGCGCCGCCGCGGTTGAAAACAATCAGCGGAGTACCACATGCCTGCGCTTCCACCATTGTGATGCCAAAATCCTCTTCGGCCGCAAACACAAAAGCTTTCGCGTGACACATGTAATTCTCGACATCTGCATCACTTAAACGGCCATGCAGGATAATATTAGGAGCATGAGTTGCCAGATGCGCTATTTTTTCACGCTCTGGTCCATCTCCTACAACATGCAGAACCCTATCTGGCATACGGGCAAAAGCCTCAACAACCAGATCAATACGTTTATAAGGCACCATTCTGGAGACGACGACGTAATCCTGCCTTACAGAGGGCAGATTTTTCAATGGCCGCACTTCTACCGGTGGATAAACTACTTGAGCCTGCCGACGATAAACTTTTCTAATCCGGCGGGCAATGTAATTGGAGTTGGCTACAAATACATCCACACCAGCTGCCGAGCGTACATCCCAGTTTCTCATATGATGCAGGAGCCAACGTGCATATAGGCTACGCACTCCACGCTCCATATTGCTTTGGCGCAGGTAGGCAGCCTGCATGTCCCACGCATACCGCATGGGTGAATGGACGTAACAAATATGAATCTGATCTGGTCCGGTGATCACGCCCTTGGCAACTGCATGGTTGCTGGAAATAATCAGGTCAAAGCCCGAAAGATCCAACTGTTCCACAGCAATTGGCATGAGGCCAAGATAATAACGGAAAAAACGCCGTGCGAAAGGAAGCCGTTGAATAAATGTAGTCTGAACGGGTTTCCCCTTCAGCATCACACGCTCGGCCTGCGGCATGAAATCGACAATCGCAAACATCTCTGCTTGTGGATACATAATCAGTAATTGTTCCACCACACGCTCTGAGCCAGCATAATGCTCTAGCCATTCATGCACGATAGCAACACGCAGATCAGAATATGCTGACTGTTTCAGAGTAGTATCCCCCATAGTTGGATCCTCCGTTCCGTTGCGCGCCAACGGCCGATCATAGACTCAGTCATGCTTTACAGATGAAAAGACGTAATGTTATCCTCAGCAAAGCTATCGGGATGCAAAGTATTTTTGTTATAGGATACGTAACTTGACGCTAAAAACACGTAAAGAAGCGCCTAAGGCGTCATCCAACGAACAAAAACGGTCTTTTCCTTCCCACCGTTTACGGCCAGCCCGTGGGTTCGTTATTGGTATTACAATAGGATTACTTTTCTGGAGCATTCTTATTATCGGATTTTTTCTTATCCGATAATTATTTCTCTCCTAGAAATGCCGCTCATAAATTTTAATAACATCACCTGGTTTTACGTAATCATAAGGTTTGAGAAAACCTACCGTTGTGTGATGCCCTTCCTGGCGCGCCACATACGCGCGGCTCTCCAAAGCCCGGTAGGTAAATCCTCCCCCGGCCGCAACGGCTGTCAGCAAAGTCATACCAGGCTGGTAGGGATACTGGCCCGGCTTTGCAACTTCACCCAGTACAGACACCAGCCTGTAAGCTGATACCTCGACCGCCACTTTAGGATCACGCAACATCTGCGCTGACTGTAAGGCTTTTCTTACTTCGTCCGAAAACTCTTCCGTTGTCAGCCCTTCCGCACGCAAACTTCCGGCAACAGGAAACGCAACCTTTCCCTGGCTATCAACGCGAAAGCTGGACGTAAACTGATCCTGCCCATACGTCATGACACGAATTTCGTCATCAACACCTAGCCGGTAATCACTGGGATCATAAGCCGTGACAGGCTTCAGGTTCCACCCAGGGGTGCATCCAGCCAGGAGGCTTCCAATCACTCCCCAACATACCGACCGCCCAATGGCAACACGGTAAAACTCTGAACAGGTCGTCGCCATACGTCATTTCCTCCAGTCAGTATGTTTTTCAGGAGTGTGGAATAATCCGCACCAAACAAGATCTTTCTTAAAGAGAGAACTGAACCTTGATCAGAAAGCGATGAACGGGAAAACGCCCACTTCCTATGGTACTCTGGCTACTGAAATCATAATTGGCTGCCAGACGAATATGTCTGTTGATCAGCCATTCTGCTCCCAGACCGCCCCCATAGAGAGACTGCTTGTTCCGACCTTGATAAAGCACTGTGTTTTCCAAGAAAGCCGGAGCCGCCGGATAGTTCGCTCTTTGAAGCTGTCCATAGGCAGAAAAAACTATATTTCTCTTGAAATTATGAGTAACCCCGATGCGGGCCCCAGTGAAAGTATAACCAACAATATTTTCAAATGCGCTATCATCAATACCATGGTGAACCGTCGCAGTAACTGTTGTCAGGCGCGTTGGTAACCACTTTAATTCTGCTTCAGCTATCGGGGAGTTAATGACCCCAAACGCCGTGGCCCGATAATGCCGCGTCTGATACCCGACAACACCTCGAAAGCGAATGGGGCCATGCAAGCCGAAATCATACCCCGCCATAATAGAAAATCCGTTGGAATCACGAGAAGGAGCATTTTCCAACTGATTCTGATAACGGATTTCCGTACCCTGCACCACCAAGAGGGCATGACTGTCTTGACGCAGTTCATACTGTGCTGTCACGCCTTGCGTAATGATGACACGATCTCGATAGGTTTGCGTCGGCTGAAATTCGGATGGCGTAAAAAAACCAAAATGATATCGTTGAATTCCGCCTTGCGGAATAAAACTGACTCTTCCATGCGTGGTCGCTGTGTAGCTTAGTCTTATGTCATCCACCTGATACGGTACAGGCCGACTTAAAACCAAAGCCCCCATGTCCGTTGGCATCTGCACAAGAGAAAGATGAGTATAGGAGGCCCCGATTGTGTCATGACCAAAATCATGAACACCGCCTATATTGGCAGTCCAGTTCGTTCTATTCTGAATGCTGCGTGACGGGTAACGAACATCATCCACACCAATATTTCCGTGCAGAACATCGCGCTTTCCCCACCGAGCCACCGCACTGAGATTAGCCTGCGTGTTGATGACTGCGCTGGCCTTTCCCCCGAGAATCTTATCAACATTGGTATCGTACCCGATCGCCTCGCCACCATCCGCATTGATTTGGAAAGGACCAAACCGCTTGCCAAGAGGAGCATATTCTCCCAGCGCGCGGATCTGTGCTGGCTCTTCAGCCAGATCTCCAGCCCCACTGCCTGCCGGAGGGAAGTATGTATCAATAACCTGAGCAAATGCGCTTCCTCCGCTCCACAAAGGAACAGAAGCTGTCAAACTCAGCCCAATGACCACTATTTTACGCACCAGACACTCTACCAATCATTCTTAACGAAATGGACGACGATATTTTTACTGATAACGATTTTTAGATACGCCGAGTCTGTACCGATCGAGAGAATTACACTTTAAACCTGAATACGGAAAACTTTCTTTTTATAAGCATGTTTTCCTTTTTTCCTTCTTGCCTGAGTTCTCGCAGAAAAAGACATCACATTCACGTTATCTTCTGTGGAATATTTTTTCTTCTCCATGCAACCAACAGGCCAATAGCCGCGTATAAAGCTTGTTGTGGTCAGGTAGGTTAGCGCATGTGCGGCTTCCTGCTGGGCCGTCATCCAATAAATCTCACACTATCAAAAAATTTTGGCTCGACATGTTCGAAATGATGCGGAGTGTGTCATGGATGTTTACGGTTCTAATGCAGCAGTCGCCCCATCCGTCATTTTAACGGACCATGAGGATTTTTTCTTCAAAGATGATAGGAATCCTCCGTCATCTTTACGAAAAAGCACGCAGGCACAGATCATATGTGGTCTTTCATTAATGATAACAGACTGCGTTTCTTTTGCTCTGTCTGTGGCCACGCCAAGCCTATTTTATGAACAAAATACATTTTATACAGAACAAGAATTTTCCTTCTATATTTTCTTGTTTTTTATTATGTCCACATACTTCATATACAAGAAACATTACACGGACAGGCAACCATTCTGGAATGAAACAGCCCAAATCATAGGGGCTTCTTTTATGGCAGCGGCAGCATTCATTGCACTCGCCTGGCCTACCGTCCCCCCCTTATACGCTTTTTTTCCCTTTCTGTTATTTCCTTTTATTGATATCTCGTCACGGCAATTAACCAAAAGGCTTCTCCATCGGGCAGGCCTGTGGCGTCTCCCGGTTCTGTTGATTGGGGAGCCTGAAACCTGCGCTCATGCTGTGGCAGTGTTTTCCAGCGAGCGTTTTCCGAGCCTGTACTCAGTAGGATGTGTCTCTGCATCTCGTCTGCTGGATATTTCCGTAGAAGAGCTGAGGCATAGATTACTTGAAAGCCACGGTGCAGCAAAACTCATGCTGGTTCTGAATAGTCATGATCCCTTTGGGCACGCCGTAATTGAACATATTACCCGCACGCGGTTGCCATTTTGCCTTATGTCTCCCGTGTCAGGGTTACCGCTAGATTACGCCTATCATTCCTATTTCAGCCATGACGGAATGCTGATGACATTCCGGAGCAATCTGGAAAAACCCATCCACTATTTCGCTAAAATTGCGTTTGATCTGTTCGTGGCATCTTTGATTTTGATAACCATTTTACCCGTTCTGACCATCATATACGTGTTGGTCCGACTGGATGGCGGGCCGGCTATTTTTGGGCACACCCGCATTGGGCGAGACGGTCGTCCGTTCCGGTGCCTCAAATTTCGCACCATGGTCATTAATGCAGATGCGGTGCTGGCTGATCTTCTGGCACACAATCCGGAAGCGGCGGCAGAATGGGCAGCTACCTACAAACTTACGTCCGATCCACGGATTACCCGCATCGGCCGTATACTCCGCAAGACCAGTCTGGATGAACTTCCGCAGATCCTGAATGTCCTGAAAATGGATATGAGCCTTGTCGGCCCACGTCCTATCATTACGGCAGAACAGGTCTATTACGGAAAAGACATCAGTTATTATACGGCCACCCGTCCAGGTATCACCGGGCTGTGGCAGATCAGTGGACGTAGCGATACTTCATATGTGCGCCGTGTCCAGCTAGATAACTGGTATGTCCGCAACTGGAGCTTGTGGCGCGATATTATCATCCTGATAAAGACCATCCCGGCTGTCCTGACACAAAAAGGGGCTCGCTAGAATAATGCTGGATAATACCGGCATATTTTCTAAACCCACATCAATCTTATCATTCACCGTGAGAGGACAAAAGCGATGAATACTCTGCAAATCCCCTCATCTTACAGCAAGCAATCCACATTGCCTGGGGCACCACAACAGGTCTCTCCCTTGCATGCCTTCAGTATTATGAACCGGCACCGGATTACGATTGCCGTTGTCACTCTGGCAATTGCGATCCCCTCTGCTGTCGCCATTTTTTCCATGAAACCTTATTATGATGCCTCTTCAATTCTGATTGTCGGGACAAGACAGGCTCCCTTCCGTGATCTTCAGGCCACGGTTTCCTCGCCCGAAGTCGATACCGTCGCCGTAAACAGTGAGGTCAGTATTCTGCGCAGCCCCACCATTTCTCGGGCTGTGGTTCAAAAGCTTGATCTGACCCACGACCCGGATGTGCTGGAAAGCCTCAGTTACGTGCCTTTAAGCAAACGTATCACCAATACCGTAACACGGTTTTTCGTAAGTCCTCCTGCGGTCCGTCCCCTAACGGAAAACGAACGTATTCAGGCGGTGAGTGAGCTTTTGAACAAGTGGGTGACCGTTCTGAATGATGGCCGCTCTTACATCATCACCATTACCGCCAGCACGGCTGATCCACAGACGAGTGCGCGGATTGCCAATGCTTATGCGGACGTCTATCTCGATTTCAAAAGACGTATGAAAGTGACAGCCACATGGCAGGCTAATGCGCTTCTGGATGAGCAGATTGTGCCGCTGCGTGACCGGTTACGCAAAGCCGAGCAGGCTGTACAGGCTTTCCGCGAAAAAAATGGTCTGATTGCTGCTGAACTGGAAAGAGCACCCGTCGCGGGAACTGACAATAATACAAACGGCGGCGCGACCGTTACAGATCAGCAATTGAGCCAAATGAATCGCGAACTTATTGTAGCGCGCGGTGATTTGGAAGCACACCGTGCACGATATGCAGAAATCAGCAGCGCAATCAAAAATGGTAGTCTGGATAGTATTCCGGAGGCTGTTTCCTCCCCCTTGATCCAGCAATTGCAGGCGCAGGAGGCGCAAGTCAGCAGTCAGGCGGCCAGCTTGAGCCAAGTTGTCATGGACGCTAATCCAGAACTTCAGTCCACGCGTGCCGCCGCATCACATATCCGCAGCCGTATAGGGGCCGAAGTCCACCGTATTGCCAACAGTGCCGCCAAAGAACTTGCCAGTGCTCAGGCACGCGTTGCCGCGCTCTCTAACGAGGTCAACAAACTTCAGAAGCAGGTTACGGCTGAGAACGAGGCTGATGTGACCCTGCGGCAACTTCAGAGTGAAGCAACTGCAGCACGCACCGTGTATCAGGACTATCTGGGCCGTTTTGCGCAGACCTCAACGCAAGCAGAACTTCAGGTTGCTGAAGCCGATCTGATTTCCCGTGCGGAACCACCTCTGGAACCTCAGGGCCCACCGCGCAAGCAATATATGGCGATTGCCTTTCTGTTTGCGTTGTTAGCGGGAGCCGGTTCAGCGCTCGTTATTGACCGTGTGCATAAAGGCATACGCAGCCTTGAGGAGCTTGACGCCATTCCGGGGCTTTTTGCTCTGGGTCTGGTGCCCGCCTTTACCGGCTCTCTGGTTCGGCAATACAGCTCCCCCCAACGTTCTGCTTATATCGAAACGGTCGATTCCATCAGAAGCGTTCTATCCTTTGGTCATAGCCGCTTTCGCGCCAAGGTCGTGCTGATTACCTCGGCAGAACAGGGCGAAGGCAAAACAACTTTTGCTCTTTCCCTTGCCGCCAATACGGGACGCTGCGGGCAACGTGCGCTTGTGATTGATTGCGATATCCGTAACCCTTCCACTATGCGCGTGCTCGGCGCTCTCAGGGTTGCACAGAATAACCACATGCCAGTTGATCCGCTTCTGGCTGGTCTTGAGCGGGATGTTTTGCCGGGTGTCGATATTCTGACACCGGATGCAATTCGTCATCATGGCAATGGGGCCATGCTTCTGCCGGAAGAACTGGGACAAATACTGGCGCATGTTGGGTCTCAATATGACATGATCCTGTTGGACACGCCTCCCGCGCTCGCATTTCCCGATGCCGCAATTCTTTCTCGCCAGACAGATGGCGTGGTGCTGGTGGTAAAGTGGGGCCACACATCAGCCTCCACCCTTACGCAGACATTGCGTACCCTGCACACATATGATGCGCGCACATTGGGCGCTGTTCTCACACAGGCTCCGCCTAACAGTTTGGGAAAAGCCGAGAAAAGTCCTTTCCACGTCTACAAACGGTACGGCCTTCTGCCCGCGAGTTGAGATGAGACCCTCTGACAAGGAGAGTGCGTTGGTAAGACCAGATATCTACATCAATGGACGCTTCATGACGCAGCCTTTAAGTGGAGTGCAACGTTTTGCGCTAGAAATCAGCGCAGCATTTGCCCGCGTCAGTATGGCGGATGGGTATCCGGCACCCGTCATGCTAACCCCAAATGCCGCGCTTCTAGAAGAAAGCGCATCTGAACGCCCGCTTCGCGCGGTAGGGCGTAGGCGCGGCCAGTTATGGGAACAACTGGATCTTCCCAAAGCTATCAGAAACGGTGTTCTGATAAGTCTTGGTAACACAGCGCCTCTTTTTGGAAAAAATCGTATCGTCATTATCCATGACGCTGGAGTCTTCAGTCAGCCCAACTCTTATTCATGGAAGTTCCGTACCTGGTACAGGTTTCTGTTGACCATGCTGCGTTACAGTGGCGCCCGTCTTGTAACGGTCTCCCGGTTTTCGCGTAATGAGCTATCCAGATACCTACATATCCCAGCCGAGCAGATCTCCATTATCAGCGAGGGTTCAGAGCATATAAAAAATCTTCCTGCTGACACCGGTATTCTGACAAAGCACTCTTTGCGCACCCAAGGGTTTGTGCTTGCAGTCGGCAATCTGGCTCCCCACAAGAACCTCGCACAATTGGGACCACTCGCCGAGGCTCTCGCTCTACGGGGTACCCCACTTGTCATCAGTGGGAGCGTCAATAAGGCTGTGTTCAACGCTCAGGGGCAACAAACACTGCCAGAAGCGGCAATCTATGTTGGACGCGTGAGTGATCAGGAATTGCGCGCTCTTTACGAGGCCGCAGCCTGTTTTATCTTTCCGTCTCTTTATGAAGGCTTCGGCCTGCCACCACTGGAAGCCATGTACTGTGGATGCCCTGTTGTAGCGGCGGATATCCCAGTTTTGCACGAAATTTGTGGAGACGCCGCCACCTACGTCAACCCCCATAACGCAGACGCCATTACGCGAGGGGTCATGCACATTCTTGATACACCGGCTAAAGCGCAGGAAATGCGTCAGGCAGGATTAGCCCGTGCGGCCACTTTTACATGGGAAAAAGCTGCGCGCTCCCTTTTGCAGATTACGGAGGCCGTCTGTCCATGAAGAGTGCTTTCTTGTTTTCCAAAAAGATATTTTTACTCACTATTCCTGTGTTGACTTATAGTCCTTTGCACCATTTTGCGTACGCAAATACCAGAACGCAATCCATTTGGTGCAGTATCTCGGATCCGGCAAGTGAACGTATTTTTGTAAGCAATCCGATCCGGCGGCCCATACCATCGCGCATGGCGATCATGGATTACGGAAGCAGATTTGCCCGGACCGTTAACTCGCGCTTTGGTTTGCATGTTGTTCTGGAAGGAAACCATTGCCATGCATTTCCTTCCAGTTATCGCGCAGCCACAACATATGCGGCTCTGGTTTCTCGGATGGCAGATCAGAATTTCAAAATTATCTCAGTGAGTATTTTTTAATAAATTTCTCTTTCAGGATTATATCTCATGTCCGCTCCAGTTTCTGCGCCGCTTCGTGTTTTTGTCCAGCTTAGCTATGGATATGGAGCAAGTGATTGGAACACACGGTGGAAAAAGGGAGAAATACCAGGCATCAACGAACCCTATGCCTATGGGTATTACCGCGCCGCCGGACCAGACGCCGTTATTGTCCATTCAGAAGATAATCCGGAAAATTTATTCTCCCGCCTTATTCGTTATGCTGCCCGTCTTATCATCGGTTTTGACTTTGTTCACGCATGGTATAACCGAAAAGGTATTCTATCCGCCGATGTTGTCTGGACGCACACGGAAGGGCAGGCAATGGCCGTACTGCTGCTCTACCGGCTCAACCCTCGTAAGCACCATCCTCCTCTGATTGCACAAAGCATCTGGTTGATGGACAGATGGCCCAACCAGCCGGTCTGGCGCAGGATAATATCACGCTCCCTGCTTTCACGCGCAGATCTTCTTACCTTTCACTCCCCCGAAAACATGAAAAAAGCTGAAGCGATTTTTCCGAATAGCAGACTGGAATGCGTAAAATTTGGCATTCGTGCCGATGAAATAAAACTTTATAATCCCCTCCCCTATAATCCCGGGGACGCTATTCGTATTCTGTCTTTAGGCAATGATCAGGACCGGGACTGGAAAACCCTGATCAAAGCAACCAGTCAGTTCCCTCAGGACATGCCCTGTCATGTTACTATTGCCACAACCAACCGCCTCAAGCGTGCTGATCATGTTACTCAGGTTAAGGCCTCCAATAATGATCAGTTACTCTCGCTGTATGATCAGGCCCATATCGTGGTTGTGCCCTTGACCTCCAATCTCCATGCGTCTGGCATTACTGTTATTCTGGAAGCGACGCTCCGTGGTCTTCCTGTTATTGCAACAGATACCGGTGGTCTAAGGCATTATTTTGATAGTCAATGCGTCTGCTATGTCCCGACTAAAGATACAGCGGCATTGAGAGAGGCTATTCTAGCCCTCATGCGCAACCCAGAGAAACGCGAAGAGATGGTAAAAAAGGCTCAAGCGCGTATCCTGAGCGATGTAAACTCACAACATTATGCGGACAGACATCTCAGCCTGTCTCAGGAAATCACATCGGAGCAATGTTCGATCCCTGCAACTCTCTTCAACAAAAATAAAAAGCCCCCGCAAGACCAGAAAATTGTCGTCGGTATAGCCACGAGTGGGCGCCCAGCCCTTTTAGAGGAAACCGTGCTGGAGCTGTTCAAGCAAAGCCATTTACCCCATCGGGTTATTGTTTGTGCGCCTACAGCCGCCGACAGTGAAAGTTTGGTACCGGATTCAAGATTACACATTTTGCATGGTCCCCGTGGTGCGTCTCATCAACGCAACGCCATACTTGATTCTGTGAAGGATGCTGACATCATCCTTTTCTTTGATGATGATTTTCTGCCAGATAGAAACTATTTGCGTGAATGCGCAATTGTCTTCGCAAACCATTCTGACATTGCCATAGCGACGGGACGGGTACTCGCAGATGGTGCCAAAGGACCTGGGCTTTCGCTTGAAGAGGCGCGTGCCATTATTGCCGATGCTCCCACTTCCTCCCCCCAGAAGCTCCCACCAATAGAACCGGCGTGGAATGGGTACGGATGCAATATGGCATGCCGCTTCTCCATTATTCGAGAAACGGGACTACGCTTTGATGAACGCTTGCCCCTTTACGCGTGGTATGAAGATATTGATTTTTCACGACGCGCAGGCCGGCTAGGACGTATTGTACGTATAAACACCGCCGTTGGCGTTCATCTGGGAAGTAAAACCGGCCGAACCCCCGGAAAGAAATTGGGCTATTCACAAGTCGCTAATCCGCTTTACCTTGCTCATAAAGGAACGTACCCTCTTGATCACGCCCTACGGAGTATTGCACGGAATATGACTATGAACATTATTCGAAGCATTCGACCGGAGCCTTATATCGATAGGCGCGGCCGAGTGATTGGTAATTGGCTTGCCCTGCGGGATGTTCTGGGAGGAAAAATTTCTCCTGAAAAAATACTAACCTTGTAAGAATGATCTCAATATAAGCCTTTATTTTATCGTGTTAATTTTCTGTTTATGCCTTTTTTCTTCCTATCATGAACTGTATCGTTTCCGTATGAGAAAGCGTGCCAGACGATCGGGGACCAAAAGAGTGAGAACAGACCAGGCCATGATAAGAAAACGATCCGTTATTTTCTGAAATCCTGAACGGAACGGGAGCATGATGCTATCCACAAACGCACGCATCCTGCTATCTCCGGGCAGAGGATGTAGTTCAGGCGTCAACCGCAGGGACGCAACCCGAAACTGTAGAAAATTACTTCCCCGAAAGAGAATATTTATATCTGGTGGCTGTAAATTTTTGAGAAAACAGGCCCGTTGCGCCGCTTCCAAACGTTTTAATCCACGAGCAACTTCCCTGCTATAGTTGGTTTCTTTTGCTGTCATCTGGCTATCATTGGCACCATGCATTCGATATAAAACCAGAGGTTTTGCGATCGTGATAATATCTCCCATATAGGGAGCCATGGCGATGCGGGTTGAATCCGTAAAAGCATCATATGTCTCATCAAGCGGAAAAAAAGCTTCCAGAAATGTGCGGGACCATGCGTTTCCTGAAGCTGGCGGACTTGGATATTCAAACGAGGTTTGGACCCATGATCGTATCTGTGCAGGTGTTGGAGAGAAATCATATTTTGGAATAGTGCGGCCAATCGGTGATTTGTCTGCATCAACCCGTTGCATGATAACCTGCACTTTGCTGAGCCCTTCTCGCCAGACCGCAGCAACCTCTTTCAACATTCCAGGCAACAAGATGTCATCAGAATCCAAGAATATGATAATGTCTCCGGAGCTTCTTGAAAAACCTGTGTTGTTCGCTTCTCTCTGTCCCCTATTCTCGGTAAAGACAGAAATAATCCTGTCACCGAAGGATTCTATGACCTGGCGGGAACCATCTGTAGACCCATCATCAACAACAATAACTTCCTTATTCGGCCAATCCTGTTCAAGCGCGCTTTCAATCGCTTCCTTTACATAAAGCTCATAATTGTAGTTTGGTATGATAATCGAGAATGATATATTTTTTTCCATCACAGTCGATCTTTTCAAAAACGCTTCAAAGAGACTAGAACCTGTTTTTTCGTAATTTTCAATAAATATAAAAAACCTTTTTTAGATTTTCCTTCTCACGCAACTTCGGATCGCGCTCATCGTTTAGGTGAGATAAAAACTATTGTAAGAGTGAGGAGTGAAATATGCCAAGTGACCACAGAAACATCATGTATTTTTCCTACTCTCTTTAAAATGTAGAGTTATTTATAAAAATTTAAGAATAACATCTTTTGAGAAAATCTTCTTCTCCTTGAAAAATTCCTCTGAGCAAACAGGACCAAAGCGTGATGACAGTTACGGACCGTGCAAATCTGACACGCATGCGCACTGTTCTGTTCAATTCAGGATGGAATATGCTGGGCCGTATTGGCCCCGTTGCCGTTGCTGTTCTGGTGACACCTTATCTGGTGAGCAAACTGGGCCTTTCACGTTGGGGTGTGCTGACAATTGCCCTTAGCCTGATTGGCACATTTGGTATTTTCGATTTTGGGCTTGGCAGGGCACTAACACGGGCGATAGCGGAATATGTTGCAGAAGGAAGAGATAAGGAAAGCGCAACACTAACGCTTACAGGGATTCTTACACTCGGTTTTTTTGGGCTTATCGGCGGTCTATGTGCGGCCTTTTTTGTGCGCATATGGGTTTATAATGGCCTGAAAATTCCTGCTGAGCTGCAACAGGAAACTGTGGTGGCTATGTGGATTTTGTGCGCGACGGCCCCCCTTGTTATGATGAATGCCGCGATGTGGGGCGTTATGTCCGCTTACCAGGCTTTCCGTAATGCCAACCTTTTGAATATCCCCATTTCTGTTCTTTACTACGTTGCGCCTCTTTTGATTCTACAGGTGTGGGACAGCCTGATAGGCGTTATGTTGATGCTGGCTCTTTGCAGGCTGGCAATGACAATTGGATATTCCTTTATCTGCATCCGTCTTATGCCAAGCCTTTTAACGGCGCGCCCCTCCTTCAATTTGCTGCGGCCGCTATTTCGGATTGGAGGATGGATGACCATCTCCAATCTGATGTTTCCCGTGTTGTCCTATATGGATCGCTTCATGATTGCGACTGTGCTTTCAGCCGCAACAACAGCTTATTACACAACACCTTTTGATGTTGTGGCGCGCCTGTCCATGATCACGTTGGCCGTCAGCAGTACCGCCTATCCGGCAATGGCTGCCTCCTGGCGCAAGGATGCACTCACAACCATTACGCTCTATCGCAACAGTATCCTGACGGTTGTGTGCCTGTTGTTCCCTTTTTGCTTTATCGGCGCTCTCTACAGTCACGATATTCTTGCTTTGTGGGTGGGTGACAATTTTGCGCAACATAGCACTGTCATCATGAAATATCTTAGTATTGGAGTCTTTTTTTTCGGGATAGATGCTGTTGCCGCAGGCTTTCTAGATGGTATTGGACGAGCAGAAGTGAATGCCATTCTGTCCATTGTGGAGGCGTTACTCTACGCTCCACTCCTTTTGCTCTTCCTGCATTGGTTTGGTGTGAATGGTGCCGCTTTTGTCTGGGCCGGACGTAGCATTTTTGATAGTGTCGCTAGAATTACAATAGGTATTCGTCTTTATCCGACACTCTCTTCTGTCGTGAAACATCTGGCCCCAATGGCTCTGACTGGACTGGGAATTATGATTTTATCTCTTCCCCCCACACAGCACATGACCCGTGTTGTTATCTGTTTGATTGGGCTGATACTTTTTTATGGCATAATCTGGATGCAGGCGATCACGCCTGAAGAAAGAACCTCCTTCTTTCATATGCTCCTGCATCTGAAAACAATCGGGCGCAAAACTCTCTCCCGCGGTCGTGCGGATTAGTCATCTTCAAAGAAGCCTCTTGAATTGGCGTCTGATTAAAGTGCGCTTCTTTCTCTTATCACCTTACATTTTATCGGTTATTTTCCTGTAATCCTGCCCGTCCCATGTTACAATTTTTCCTGGACCACACACAGCCCCCTTTGTGCCGCCAAAGCCAAAAAGAGTGGCCGGGATCTTGATATTATTGTATGGAAGACTGGTTTCAACATAACATGGTTGCTTGGGATTTTTTGCGTCCCATCCATCCACTGTTATCGTTGACCCTGGGCTCATATAGAGTGAGCCAGCAGGCACACCAACAAGAGCGGACAAGACTATTTCCGGTTTTTCTGTTTCAGAATTTTCAATATGCCCTGTAAAAGATGTAGGGCCCCGGAGAATCATTTGCTGGGTATTGAAATCGAAGCTGGTACCTTCAAAATCAAATTCCCAACACGATTCCTCATCAATTCCGGCAATGGCGTTGTTATAAATTGTTCCGCCCACAAACATTGAACGCTCGCCGGCATTATAGGCGCCCGGTTGGGTGTAAATACCAATATTTCCGTTTCCAATAACAACGTTGAACATATCAACGCCCCATACATTATCACCAAAGGATAGTCCATGGTTGAACCCCTGAATGGAAACACTGGATAACGTAATTTCAGCGTTGATATTATGATTCTTGTTATCAGTATAATTCATTGTTATGCCATCAATGGATTTGTTTCCATGTAGCGTTATATTTTCCAGTTTGTTTATGCTTTCCTTCTGCGCACGGGGAAACCCTTCCTGTGACACATAAAAACAGGTGCCGCTTTTCATGGCACATTCAAATGTGCCGTTTTTGATCGTCACCAGATCGGGATTGATTTTTAAGGGGCGGGTTAAGGTTTTTGTTTTCCCCTGAAGGTCAAAAAGGCAGCTTCGCTTGCCTGCGTAACAGCTATTAAGCTCGTCTTGCAGGTCTGCACCATCATCAGCCAGAGCAGCCGCAAGAGGTATAAAGAGACCAAGCGTTGTCAGACACACAAAGAGTTTCATCGCAAACCCACCTCACAATGAGAAGCGTCTGTGCATCCGAAAAACTCCGCCCCAGTAAGAGGCGAGAATAGTCTTTCTTGCGTTTTTGGCTGGGTGCATGACACTTGATTTATCTGAAAGCCGGTCTGCCGCCCTAAGTTCCCACGCGGCAGCAAGAAACAGGCTTTCAAGGCACAAGCCTGCACAAAAACCTCTTTCTACTGGTGGAGAGATTTTTCTGGAAAAGAGCATCCCGCCTGTAAAACGGACAGAAGCGAAATCTGTCTTGAGAGGATAATGCTCAAAATAGGCCCACGTGCCATGCCCGGCCGTCAAGTGTGGCCCTGCCGCAGACCACCTCATCATTGTGACCTTTTTTCTACATAATGTGACCCTATAGTCGCATAAATTTCGGTATGGGCTTGGCCGATGGGTGGTTCTGGACGGGATAAGAGAGCTTTATGAACATCTTATTTATTGTGCTTGCGTTGCTGACTGTTACCGGCCTGACTGCTTTATTGGCAAAAATCTGCCGCATTCCGCTCCCCCTGCCTCTGATACAGATTGCCATAGGCAGCCTGACCGCACTTGGCGGCTTACAGGTTGGTTTTGATCCTGATATTTTTCTTCTCCTGTTTATTCCTCCTTTGCTGTTTGCTGATGCCTACCGCATGCCGATGCGCGAGTTTGGGGAATTGCGGAATGTGATTATCTTCCTGGCCCTCGGGCTGGTTGTTTTCACCACCATCGGGTGTGGTTATTTTATCCATTGGCTTATCCCGCCCATTATTCTGCCTGCCGCTTTTGCTTTGGCTGCCGTCCTTTCCCCCACAGATGCCGTTTCTGTTGGCAGCATGATTGAAGGGGGAAAAGCCCCTGCCCGCGTTGTGCACATTCTGCATGGTGAAGCCCTGCTGAACGATGCCTCTGGTCTGGTGTGCTTCAAGTTTGCAGTGGTTGCCGCCATGACAGGAATTTTCTCTTTCCAGCATGCGCTGGAGGTGTTTTTCATCATGTCTGTTGGCGGCGTACTGATTGGGTGCGCTCTGGCTTGGGCGGCCTGCCGGGCGGAACATCTGCTGCTGGTGCGCGGGTATGATGATGCCCCCACCCACATTACGCTTGCCATGATTCTGCCCTTTGCAATTTACCTTATTGCGGACAGCCTGCATTGTTCAGGCATCCTCGCAGCCGTTGCTGGCGGTATGACCGTAAAATTCACGGGGGTGATGAACGAAGCCACCACAGAAACGCGCCTGCGTGCCGCTACAGTGTGGGACATGGTGAACTTCACCTTCAATGCGGCCATCTTTCTGCTGCTGGGTTTGCAATTGCCGCAACTGGTGCGCAACGGCTTTCAGCTTGCGCGTGAAGGGGGCGTTTCTCCGTGGAAATTGCTTGTCGCCATTCTCCTGATCCAGCTTATCATGAGCGTCACCCGTTTTTTCTGGATCTGGCTTTCCACAACCGCGCGCCGCATCATTGCGCGGATACGGCACCGCAATACGGTTATTCCTTCCCTCCGCACCATGGCGGTCATGACTGTTGCAGGAACGCGGGGTGCCCTGACACTAGCGGCCATCCTTTCCCTTCCTGTTGCGACAGCGGCTTCAACCGGCTTTCCGGGCCGGGACCTTCTGGTAACACTGGCGGCAGGGGTGATCATCTGTTCGCTACTTCTGGCAAGCATGACCATGCCGCCGCTTCTGGCGGGACTGGCCCCGGACGACAATGACCCGACCCAGCGGGAACTCAGCGCCATGCGGATCGAACTGGCGCAGGTGGCGCTGCATTTTCTTCACAAACAACAAAGTGAACTGTCTGAACGTGATGAGGATGAGAACGAGTCGCATGATTTGAAGCAGGAGGCCATCTCACGACTGCTTCATGAATATCAGGACATGCAGAAGCGTCTGGACGATACGGAAGCGGCGGAAGATGAAATTCGACTGACAGCCATTCGTGAAAAAAGGACTGAATTGTCATTACGGTTTCATATTATTCGTACAATGCGGGAACTGCTGCATAAACGTGTTGTTGAAAAACGCATTAATGATGAAACAGAATGGACAATTCGTCAGGAACTCGATTTCATGGAGCGTGAACTTCAGATTGAAGCAAAAGCACTTCCTTCCACACATGATGCCTGACACTCGGCTTTTATTACGTCTGAAGCACTCACGTCCCTTTTTTCACGTCTCCGAGACTGTTTTCCACACAAGGTGGTGGCGCACCGCTCGTCCCACAGGGAAAGGAGTCTCCGTGTGAAGCCTCCCCACTGCATACGGGGCAAAAGTGTGTCAGACCGTCTGAAGTGTCTCATCCGTGAAACAGTTCCGGTTTTTTGCTACAAACATCGGTGACCAACCCTCTTTCAGTAGTGACAATTTCAAGGCACTTCCTGTTCATCAGACACGCTGGTCGCTGACAGACGTGGAACTGATTGCTTCACAGGCTGCTCTGGCCGATTGAACACACTCTGAGAGAAACACATCATGCAAGAGAGTAATAAGGGGTTAATTTCCATAATAACCTCAGCCTTACTGACTCTTATTGGGCTGTTCCTGTTTCTGGGAGGGGCTGAACTGCTCTTCCTTGGCGGGTCCTGGTTCTATATTCTGGCGGGCGGTGTACTGCTTGCCATTGTCTTCAGTAGCTTCAAAAACCCAAAACTGGCCGCCCGCCTGTATGCAGCCCTGCTGCTGGTGGCCACCATCTGGTCCCTCTTTGAAGTTGGCTTCAATATCTGGGGGCTGGAAGTTCGTCTTCTTACCCTGATTGGCCTTGGTGTCTGGTTGCTGCTCCCCTGGGTGTGGCGCACGGGCGCAAGCTGGCTTACAGACAAACGCGAAGTGCTGGGTGCGGTTGCCGTCTCCACCTTTGTTGTTTTCGCCAGTTGCTTCTCTTCCTACTCCATCAATGGCAGCGTGCCGGCTGACCGCATGAACGCGCAGGGCCAGAGCGACATGGCCTCTGATGGCGTGCCGGATGGAGACTGGTCTGCCTATGGCCGGACAGTGGGCGGAGACCGTTATTCTCCTCTGGGCCAGATCACCACTGCCAATGTCAGCCACCTGAAACGGGCTTGGACGACGCGCACGGGTGACGTGCAGCAGGAAGGTGAAGGAACGGTTGCTGGCCCGGATCAGGGCCATGAGTTCAACCTGGAACTGACCCCCATCAAGGTTGGGGACACACTTTATATGTGTACCCCCCATAGCTGGGTGATGGCTGTGGATGCAGCTACTGGCAAGATCAAATGGAAGTTCGATCCCAAGCCCAACACGGCTGATCTGGACAAGAACGTCTATCTGGCCTGCCGTGGCGTGTCCTACTACCACATTCCGGATGAAATCCAGACAAGCTGCCGCAACCGTATCTACTCTCCTGTAGCAGACGTGCGGATGGTGGCGGTCAACGCGGAAACCGGCAAACCGTGTGATGATTTTGGCGATCACGGGTTCATCTCCCTGCGCCAGTATCTGGGCCACGTGCCGCTGGGCTTCCACTTTGTCACCTCTCCGCCCATGGTGGCGAAGAACCGGGTTATTACCGGCGGCTGGATTTTTGATAACCAGGCGAACTTTGAACCCTCTGGCGCCATCCGTGCGTTCAATGCCACCACGGGTGAAATTGAATGGGCATGGGATGCGGGACATACCCCGGAAACCTGGAAACCCGGCCCGGATGATGTGCTGACGCGCGATACCCCCAACGCCTGGGGTGTTTACACGGCAGACCTCAATCTCGGTCTGGTTTACATTCCCACCGGTAACTCTCCGCCGGACAACTGGGGTGGATCACGCCGTCCGTTTGACGATGCCACCTCCTCCGCCACCATTGCACTTGATATTGAAACCGGTGAACGCCGCTGGACGTATCAGACCGTGCATCATGACCTGTGGGATATGGACCTTCCGTCCGGACCTTCCATGGTTGATCTGCCCGGCCCGAACGGGGAGAACGTTCCTGCTCTGGTGCAAAGCACCAAACGCGGGGAATTCTTTGTGCTTGACCGTCGCACCGGCCAGCCTGTGCCCGGTTATCCGGTGGAAGAAAAGCCGGTCCCGACCGCAGGTATTGCTCCGGATGACCGCGTATCTCCCACGCAGCCCTATCCGACAGCCATGCCTTCCCTTACACCGCCTGACCTGAAAGAAACGGACATGTGGGGTGCAACCCTGCTGGATCAGATGATCTGCCGTATCGAGTATCGTCAGTCTGCCTATGAAGGGCAGTTCACACCACCGCATGTTGGCAAGACAACCATTGTCTATCCGGCATTCTATGGCGTAGTGGACTGGCAGGGCATCACCATTGACCCGCAGCGCAAGATCCTACTGGCCAATGCAAGCTATCTGCCGTTCCGTATCAAGCTGGACAAGCGCTCCACGCTGGAAGAAACCGGCAAGCTACCTAAATGGACAGGTCAGGGTGAAGAACCTGCCGCAAAGGGTGACGCTCTTTCTGTCTCCCCGGATTACGGCACACCTTACATTGCCTACACCAACCCCTGGCTGAACCCACTGCAGATTCCCTGCAAAGGGCCGGTATGGGGCACGCTGACTGCAATTGACCTCGTTACGAAGAAGATTGTCTGGCAGCACCCTGTTGGCACAACGCGGGATACGGGGCCTTTCCGGACCCACAACAACCTGCCGCTACCTACCGGGATGTATAATATTGGTGGCAATATTGTAACCAAAGGTGGCGTGGTATTCATGGGTGCCACAGCGGATGACTATCTCCGCGCCTTTGACCTTTCCACCGGCAAGGTGATCTGGCGTGATCGTCTGCCCGCTGGTGGACAGGCAACACCCATGTCTTACGAAGTCGGTGGCAAGCAGTATGTGCTGATTGCTGCTGGTGGCCATGGCGGCCTGGGCACACGCAGTGGTGATTACATCATTGCCTATACGCTCGATGGCGCTCAGGGCTCCAACGCCCAATAAGTGGACATATTGCGGGGCTCCCGGTTCTGACCGGAGCCCCGTTTCTTTTTACGGAAATTCTTCTCATGCGTCTGACAGAAAAGCCGGAGCGGCTGCGCTCTCTGCTTCGTTTGGTCATACCCAGTATGGCACTGGTTTATGCCTCTTCAGCCCGTGCGGCAGACATTACACTCGGGATTATCGGTCCCCACGAATATGATCTGCCGGTTGATTTCAAGCCCTTCAACGTTCTGGTGCAGTACGGGGACGGTAACGCCGCCGGTAACTCTTACAACAGCGTGGGGCAACGGGAAGCGCGTGGCGGCAGCCACACCTGGTCAGGCATGACCAAATACGTGCATTTCCGTAGCTTTGACGCCATTCCGCATGTTGGTTTTGCCTTTGAACTTATTCAAAGCGAAAGCTTCACGCTTGCAGATGGCTCAAATTATGGTGGGTTCGGACCGACCATTGTAGGGCCTGCAGCATGGTTCAAGCCCAATGCGCACAGCACCTTCGGGTTTCAGACCTTCATGCAGACCCCCGTTGGCACACGGGATGCAACATCCCCCAATTACTGGTCCAACATTTCCAGTTTTATCTTTGATTACGAGTGGAAACATTTCAGCTTTGATGGCGATGCAGGAACTGTAACGGGTTCTACAAAACACATCAAAGGGCAACACAGCTATTCCCCTGGTGTTGTATTTTACACAAACCTGCGTTTCAGCTGGAAAGCCACCCAGAAGATCGAACCATTTCTAGCCTTTGACTGGCAGAATGTAACTGGCACGTACGATAATACATCTGGCCACTATCTGGATAATTCAAACAGCCGGGAAATTGCGATGGGCCCGGGTATCATGTTCAATATCTCGAAGCATGTTTCCTTCACCGCCCGCTACTCTCACTCTCTGGAAGGACGCAATACCCCGGAAACAAACGCTTACTACATGAAGTTCGTGTATCTCTGGTAAAGGCACGCCCGCTGCCCCCCTACTTCCCTCACAGAATTTTCTTTAACATATATCGTGAGGTATAGTATCAGGTAGGCCAAAGCTCAAAAAACGGTCTCCTTGCTTCAATAAGGAGGATAAAAAACGAGTTGGCTGGTAACTGCATGAATGGTAAGCAAAAATCTATATCAGAGACGGAAAGTGATAGCCTTTCCCGCCGCCTAACCTACCCTGTTGCGCCCCTGAATGCGCCGCATGTCCAGCAATCGTGGCAGCGCTGTATGTCTGCTTACAATCTGGACCCTGCTCAGGGATGGACAGCAGATGTGCTCTCATCCGCCGAGTTCCTGCATATCAGTAGTCGTTCCGCCATTCTGCTGAAATCCGCCATGGGCGAGATGCGCAGGCTGTTCAAGCTTGTGCAAGGTATGGGCCTGATGGTGTTGCTGGCTGATCCGGACGCCACCATTCTGGCACGCTGTGCGGATGAAACGCATCTTTCCGTCTGCCGCCGCCTGTATCTGCGAAAAGGCGCCATCTGGAACGAAGCCGTAGCTGGAACAAATGGCGTTGGCACCTGCATAAAAGAGCAATGCCCCATTTTTCTGGGACAAGGCGACCATTGGCGTTTCTGTTTTTCCCTTCTGGCCAGTTACGCCGTACCTCTATTTGATGCGCAAGGCCAACTTGCAGGTGCGCTTAACCTTGCTGCGTTAAGCGGAAATACCACCCGCCCTTATGCCGCGCTGGTGACAGAAACACTGATGCTGTCAGGACGCCGGATTGAAGAACAGCTTTTCCGCACACGCTATGAGGGAGACAGAATTCTCACTCTTGGCCCTGCTGAAGACTGCTCCTCCCCTCTGGTTGCAATCAACACCGATGGGGAAGTGACAGGTGCAACCCATGCCGCCCGCACCCTGATGGGCTGGACGGATGATATGATTCAGGACCATCCCCACCTGTTGGGCGAGCTGAACTCAGAAGGCACCGTGAGTTTTGAAAAAGCGGAAGAAAGTGTGATCCGTTCCGCCTTGGCTGGCTGTCAGGGTAACGTAAGCGCCACGGCTCAAAGTCTGGGTGTAAGCCGTGCCACGCTTTACCGTAAAATGAAGGCGCTCAATATTTCTGACTAACGTTGTTACGCGCCAGATAATCTGCATATAGCGCCCCCACAGCAACAGAAGCCAGCCGCGCCTGAACACTATCTGCCCTGCTGGTTAACAGAATGGGAACTTTTGCCCCCAGAACAATACCAGCAGACTCTGCATGGGACATAAAAATCATGTTCTTTGCGAGCATGTTTCCTGATTCAAGATCAGGAGAAACAAGGATTTGGGCGCGGCCCGCCACTGGGGATTCAATACCCTTGATGCGCGCGGCCTCTATGTTAACCGCGTTATCCATGGCAAGCGGACCGTCCAGTATTCCTCCCTGAATCTGCTTCCTTTCCGCCATCTTGCATAAACAGGCGGCATCGACCGTGCCGGGAATTTTGGGGTTCACAACTTCTACCGCAGATAAAAGAGCAACTCTGGGCTCTCCCAGTCCCAACCCGATATGCAGATCAATCGCGTTTTGAACAATATCGCGCTTTGCTTCCAGATCAGGAAAAATGTTGATGGCAGCATCTGTTACAAAAACAAGATCACTATAATCCGGAATAGCCAATAAAAAGACGTGGCTAACACGCCGATTTGTTCTCAACCCCTGATCTGGGGCAACAATGGCATGCATCAGAATATCTGTATGCAGGCTTCCCTTCATCAAGGTGCGCAGCCGCCCTTCCCGGACCAGAGACACGCCCTGTGTTGCGGCTGCTTCCGGCGTAGGAACATCAATAATTTCTGCTTTACCCAGATCATAATTGCATGCTTCCGCCAACTGGGTGATGGTCCGTTTATCGCCAATCAGAACCGGCTGCATGAGGCCATGCTCCGCTGCATCCAGCGCGCCTTCAAGAGCGTGCTGCTCGCAGGGCCAGATAACACCGGTTGACATGGGAGATGATAATCTGGCCGCCCGCGCAATGAGACTTTCAAAAAGCTGATGACTTTTTTGATTTGCAGGCACCGTCATCTCTGCGGCATCCTGAACATACCCGCAGGACACGCTCTCTTTTGAAAAGACCTCAGTCATAATTGACCTTTCAGAAGACATTTATATTTTTTGAGAAGATGCAGTCATCAGAATGCTTCGGTATTCTTCCCGCAGGAACTGCGCCTGATGAGCTGGTGTGCCACGTGCCGCCAAACGGCCACGGACAGAAGCAATGCTCTCTATCCCTTTCTGCTCCATCCAGCAGCGCACCTCTTCCAGCATTGTCTGAATATGCCATGGACCATACTGTAACAGAGCGGATGTGACCATGGTGACATTAGCCCCGGCCAACATGCAACGGATCACATCCGCTCCAGAATTAACCCCTGTTGAAACCGCAAAATCCGTAGAAAAATGGCCAGACAGCAATCCCGTCCACATCAGCGGGAGGCGGAGGTCATAGGAAGAACTGAACCGGAAATCTTCCTCAATACTCATGGAAACAGGGTTAAATCCGGGTTCGTAGAAACGATTGAACAATACCAGACCATCTGCCCCCGCTTCAGCAAGGCGCTTGGCCATATTGCCGGGAGCACTCAGAAAAGGGGACAGTTTTACACTGACCGGAATGGCCACACGGGCTTTTACGGCGCGCAAAATAGTAAGGTAAAGCGCCTCAACCTCTTGCCCGCTCTCATTAAAATCTGTCGGGACACGCCAGAAATTTAATTCGATTGCGGCAGCCCCTGCCTGTTCCATCTTGCTGGCAAAATCTACCCAGCCTGCCAGCGTACACCCATTCAGGCTGGCAATAATGGGCACACCTGCCCGTTCAGCCGCACGCTGTAACACAGTCAACCGTGCATCCAGCGGCGTGCCATAGGAGAGAGCCGGAAAATAGCCAGCAGCCTCAGGCTGGGTCTCCTCTCCCATTTCAAACAGAGCCGCTTCTGCCATTTCCTCCCGCACAATGTCCTCTTCATAGACAGAGGCCATGACAATGGCGGCTGCACCTGCATCCACCACGCGCAGAATACCGTCCAGATCTTTTGTCAGTGGCGATGCGGATGCAACAATGGGATGTTTGAGATCAAGCCCAAGATACCGGGTGGTCAGATCCATTGTGTCTGTCTCCGTTCCCCCGCTCACTTTACATCCTCCCAATGGGGCAGAAAGCGGCTTCCATCACGCGCGGCCATATCTTCATAAACCCGATAGCGTTCATTGGCGGCTGCCTGTGCCTGATCCAACAAGTGCCCGGCTGCTTCCGGATGGGTGCGAGAGAGAATCTTGTAGCGCAGTTCCCGATACGCATAATCCTTCAAAGGAATACGGGGGCGCGTTGAATCCAACCGGAAAGGATTCAGCCCGTTTTTGCGCATCGTCGGATCAAAGCGGAACAGAGGCCAGTACCCTGATGCAACAGCCCGCGCCTGCTGTTTCATGCCTGTGCTCATATCAATACCGTGTGCAATACACTGGGAATAAGCAAGCACCAGCGATGGGCCATCATAGGCTTCCGCCTCTCGCATGGCGATAACAGCCTGCTCCGGGTTAGCGCCCAAGGCAATCTGCGCAACATACACGTTACCATAGGAAATTGCCTGCAACGCCAGATCTTTTCTGGGCACACGCTTTCCGGCTGCGGCAAATTTGGCGGAAGCCCCCAGAGGCGTAGCCTTGGAAGATTGACCACCCGTATTGGAATAAACCTCCGTATCCAGCACCAGAACATTTATGTTCCGCCCTTGTGCAAGCACATGGTCCAGGCCGCCATAATCAATATCATACGCCCAGCCATCACCGCCGATAATCCAGATGGACCGATGCACAAGAAAATCGGCTACCGAAAGAAGCATGATTGCATCGGGCGTTTTAATACCTTTCAGCTTTTCTTTTAGTAACGCAACCCTACGCCGCTGCTCCCCAAGTTCAGCTTCCGTGTGCTGGGTCGAGGCAAGAAGGGCGTTTACCAGTTCCTCTCCAACAACAGCGGACAGCTTCTGCAAAAGCTGGCGGGCAAGAGAGGCCTGTTTGTCCGCCGCTACCCGAAACCCCAATCCAAATTCTGCATTATCTTCAAACAGTGAATTAGACCATGCAACGCCTCGCCCTTCTGCATTGGCTTTCCATGCGTGGGCCGGTGTATTCCCTGCAAAGATGGCGGAACAGCCGGTGGCATTGGCAATCTGAAGTCTGTCTCCAAATAATTGGGACACAAGTTTCAGATAAGGTGCTTCGCCACACCCGGCACACGCACCACTGAATTCAAACAGGGGTTCCAGAAACTGAATACCGCGCACATTGGCCTCATTGATTGAGGCACGATCCATGTCCGGAAGTTTTTCAAAAAATGCAATATTCTGCCGTTCCTGATTCAGGATAGGCAATTTTTCTCCCATATTGATCGCCCGTTTTGAGCCATCTTCCGTTATGGCCGGACAATTTTCCACACAGACACTGCACCCAGTACAATCTTCCACATAGAACTGAAGTGTAAAGCGGGAGGATGGATACCCACGGGCATTGACTGGCGCAGATTTGAAAGAGTCCGGTGCGTCCGCCAGTTCGTCTTCATCATACATTTTGGCGCGTATGACACTATGGGGGCAAACAATGCTGCACTGCCCACACTGAAGGCAGCTATCCGGGTCCCACACAGGTACTTCAACAGCAATATTACGCTTTTCATACTGCGTGGTGCCACCGGGAAATGTTCCATCAACCGGCATATGGCTGACAGGAATCAAGTCTCCCCGCCCCGCCATGATTTCACCCGTTACCTGCTGCACAAACAAGGGGGCATCCGCGGGAATAATCAGCGGCATAGGCACATTACCCGTAGCCTGATCTGGAACAGTTACCTCATGCAATGCCGCTATTGCTGCATCAACGGCTGCATAATTCAGCCTGACAACAGCATCACCTTTTGCACCATATGTTTTCTGAATGGCCTTCTTGATTTCTGCGATTGCTTCTTCTGGGGGCAGAACATTGGAAAGATGGAAAAAGCAGGTCTGCAATATGGTGTTGACCCGTGGCCCCAACCCAAGCTTGAGAGCAACATCAGACGCATTGATCACAAAAAAGCGGAGTTTCTTGCTGACAATCTGATCCTGCACCTTGCGTGGAAGCTGGTCCCATACATCTTCAACGGAGTACGGACTATTGAGGAGAAATGTAGCGCCAGAGTTGGCCGCTCCCAGAACATCCCGCCGGAACAAAAAATCAAACTTGTGGCAGGCAACAAAATCAGCATGACGGATCAGGTAAGGAGCCGTGATGGGCTGCTTGCCAAAACGCACGTGTGAGACTGTCTGGCCGCCAGATTTATGGGAGTCATAATCAAAATAGGCCTGAGCATACCAGCCGGGCTTCTCGCTTAGAATTTTGACGCTATTCTTGTTTGCACCAACGGTACCATCGGCACCAAGGCCATAAAACAGACAGCGCACAGTACCAGCAGGTTCAATATCAAATGTCTCATCATAGTCCAGATGGGTATGACCAACATCGTCAATAATACCGACTGTAAATCGGTTTTTTGGGACAGGTTTTGAGAGTTCATCAAAGACCGCACGGGCCATGCCGGGATTGAAATCACGGGAAGAGAGACCATAGCGTCCGCCTATCACCTTAGGCATGTGCGGGAATGCGCCATCGGCCACGGCTTCCGCCAGAACACTCACCACATCTGCATGCAGGGGTTCCATCGGCGCGCCTGGCTCCTTGGTACGGTCCAGAACCGCGATGGACGTCACACTTTTCGGCAACGCCGCAATAAAATGTTTTGCTGAAAAAGGCCGATATAACCTGACCTGCAGGCACCCGACCTTTTCACCCTGCTGACACAGCCATTTTGCCGTCTCCCGCACCACCTCAGCGCCGGACCCCATGCAGATCACCACACGATCCGGATCTGGTGCGCCATCATACTGGAAAAGATCGTAAGACCGGCCGGTGAGTGTGGCAAAGCGCTGCATGGCGGCCTGCACATGATCAGGCACACGCTCATAAAACGGGTTAACCGACTCCCTTGTCTGAAAATATGTATCCGGGTTCTGCCATGTTCCCCGAATAAACGGGTGTTCCGGACTCAACGCACGCTGCCGGTGTGCCAGAACATGCGTTTCATCAATCATGGCGCGGATGACATCATCAGGCACCAGCGTGACGCCGTTATATTCATGAGATGTCCGGAAACCATCTGCAAAATGAATAAATGGAACCCGCGCCGCCAACGTTGCCGCCTGAGCGATAAGGGCGAGATCATGGGCTTCCTGCACGGAACTGGCACCCAGAAGCGCAAAGCCCGTTGTGCGGGCCACCATGATATCCTGATGATCACCAAAAATGGAGGATGCGCCAGCAGCAAGTGCCCGTGCGGCAACATGGAAGACTGTTGATGTCAGTTCACCTGCAATCTTGAACATGTTGGGCAGCATGAGCATCAGCCCCTGCGAGGAGGTAAAAGTGGTGGTCAACGCACCAGATTGCAGGGAACCATGCACACACCCCGCGGCACCCCCTTCCGCCTGCATTTCCTGCACAAGAGGGATTTCTCCCCAGATGTTCTGCACGCCCTGATCTGACCAGGTATCCGCCAATTCCGCCATGGGGGAAGAGGGGGTGATAGGATAAATGGCGCAAACCTCATTGACCCGATAGGCAATGTGGGCAACTGCGGTGTTTCCATCTGTTGTGATTGTCTGTTCGGTCATCACCCGTTCCCTCCTTATGCCCGCACTTTGAACTGCGTTGGCGTAATGGGCTCTCCAAGGCTGCCAACAGGTGCTGCTGCATCTGTTGGTTCAGGCATCATTTCTATGGCATGGCAGGGGCATTGTTCCGCACACACGGCACAGCCGGAACACAGATCGAGAGAGACAGAGTATCCGTTTCCGTGCCCCAACCGGGTTATGGCTTGCTCCGGGCAGGCGGCGTAACAATTATCGCACTCATAGCAATTACCGCAGGAAAGGCAGCGGCCGGCTTCATAACGGGCCGCCTTTTCCGTAAGCCCTCCGGTTATTTCCGAAAAATCTTTTCGATCTTCAGTATCTTTGACAGGCTGCTTTTGGCGTGTAGTCTCCCTGTAATCAGGCAGATGCAGCATATCTGCTGTCACCAACGGATGCGTATCAGGGTGCTGGTATCGCCTGCCAGCCAGATAGGCATCTATTGCGCGAGCAGCGCGTTTTCCGTGGCCGGTTGCGGCGGTCATGGTTCGTGCGCCACCAATGCAGTCTCCGCCAGCAAAAATACCGGAGTGGCCCGTCATCAGAACTGCCGGATCAACATCAATCGTATCATGTGTGTTGACCGTAACTCCGGGCGCTTTTTTCACAAGGGAGAGATCACTATGTTGGCCAACCGCCATCACCACGGCATCGGCGGGTAGATGTGTGGTTTCCCCTGTTGGGGTAACGCTGCCGTCCGGGTTCAGCGTCACTTTTTCTATGGTCACGCCATCCGTGCCAAAATGGTCAACAACACTGAGCCATTTGATTTTCACCCCCTCGGCAAATGCCTCGGCGGCTTCCGCCGGAAGGGCCTCCATATGCGCTGCATCGTAACGGAAAACCAGAACTGTATCCTGCGCACCGAGCCGCTCAGCTGTTCGGGCCGCATCCATGGCGACATTGCCGCCGCCGACAACCGCTACCGAACGCCCGAGGAACGGTCTGCCGCCCTTGCTCACATCCGCCAGCATATCCACCGCATCGATCATGCGTTTACCATCAGATGCCGGGATGTTCAGATGATTGGCAAGTTGCGCACCCACACCCACAAAAACAGCATCAAAACCGCCGTCCTTCTGGGCTTTCAAAACATCATCCACGGCTTCACCACACCGCAAGCTAACGCCCGGCATGGCAGTGATGCGGGCAATTTCCGCCTGAAGCGGCGCACGCGGGAGACGATAGGCGGGAATACCGTGCATCATCATGCCGCCCGGTTCAGCCGCGGCATCCCGAATTTCCACCTGATGCCCTAACCGTGCCAGATGATAGGCGCAGGACAACCCAGCCGGACCGGCCCCAACAACCAGGACTTTCTTGCCTGTTGGCGGAGCAGCCTGAAAACTCCAGCCATTCTGAAGCGCCAGATCACCCAGAAAACGTTCCACGGCATGAATGGCCACTGGCGCATCCAGATCGCCCCGGTTGCAGCTATTTTCACAAGGGTGATAACAGGCGCGCCCATGAACAGACGGCATAGGATTATTGGCTACCAGAGCCTGCCATGCCTTTTGGTAATCACCGGCCTGAGCATGTGAAAGCCAGCCCTGAATATCCTCACCAGCAGGGCAGGCATGGTTACAGGGCGGAAGAAAATCCCGGTAAACTGGCTTCTGCCAGCGTTTGCTCCCGACACCACGCCGGGTTGTTTCCTGCATGGTTTGGGTCATGTCATGACATTTCATCGGCACGTCGCGCTCTCCCCGATTTTTTGTCGCAAGGAAACGCAGAGCGTGCTGCGCGCTCCAGCAGAAAGCTGCCCCATATGGCGCAGCACCCCGACAGGCTTTCTTCCCTACGCCCAAATCGCTATCCCGTGAGCACCATACAATTTGCGACTTTGACGTCAACTTTTTTGGTGGGATTTCATTTTTATTTATTATTAAATTTTGAACCTAATTCCAAAAATAGACACGCATATTTAAGTATATAACCTTGTTTTTAATACAATTCCAAAATCAGAACCTATTTTGTCCTCTATTTTCTATTAAAACGCATAGATTTATAATTTTGACACATTAGTCATAATTATAAGACATCGCCTATGAGGCCGGAGCCATGCTCCTGCGGCTATACTTGTTTGACGTTTTGTGGAAATCTTTAACGTATTGAGGGATTAGCAAGGAGTGTGAACACCGTTGGCACGGCAACAACAGGATAAACTTTCTGAGGACAGTGCAGCAGGCGCCAAAAAGCGTGGGGCTTATCGTGCGTCTCAAAAGCGCGAAATGACGAAAGCCTTCAAGCAGGACGCTCTGGAAAGCGCCGCATGGAAAGTTTTTTCCACTCTTGGTTTTGATGCCGCCACCATACGGGACATTGTTTCCGTCAGCACGGTCTCACCTGGCAGCTTCTATAATTACTACAAAACCAAAGATGTCATTTTTGATCTGCTTCTGATCAAAATTATCCAACGGGTTCGGAGTGCCATTCTACAGTCCCGGTGTGAGACGGATAAGCTGGAGGAGATGCTTGTCAGAAGCCATAATGCCGTGTTGCGCGAGCTACTGAGTATTAGCGGCGCACCCCGTTTTTTTGAACTGAACCAGCACCATGTCCGAGCGCGCCTGTTCAGCATGCCAGAAACAAGCGAGATGCTGGATGATCTGAAAAAAAAGCTGATCCAGACTGTCAGCATGCAGCATATTTCCCCGGATCGCATGAACTTTATTGCGTCCACGGTCCTGACAACCGGGCTGGAAGCATTGCTCTATATCTCCCATAACCCGCTTATGGATATTCAGGATGTTGCCGATCTGAGCGCAAAAATGTCAGCCGCGAGTATTCGTGCTGCCAGCGCCAGAGGAGCCTGAAAAACCGGCTCAAGCGTCTGGAACAACCACTCTCTCACCGGGGAGCTTTTGCCAGATCCCACGGAACCCATCCCTGCTCAATCCGGCGGGTGGTGACGCCATAAACGGACTGAAGAATGTCTTCCGTCAGGCCTGATGGCGGCAGGCTTTTTACGGTTTCTCCGTCCTTCATCAGTACCAGTTGATCGCAGAACCGCGTTGCCAAAAGCAAATCGTGAATAACCAGCACAATGCAGCGGCCCTCCGCCGCAAGCGCCCGCAGAAGATGCATGACCGAGAGCGCGTGGGCCGGATCAAGCGCGGCCACAGCCTCATCCGCCAGCAGCACGGGCGTCTCTGTGCTCAAAGCCCGCGCCAGCATCAAGCGGGCTCTTTCTCCCCCTGAAAGCTGATCTGCAGCACGTCCTGCCAAAGCCTGCAAACCGGTCAGCGCCAGAGCACGACCAACAGCGGGATGATGCTCGGCCTGACTGGCTCCTTCGCCATATGGCAGACGCCCCAGAGATGCGATTTCACGCACAGGCATGGGCGGAAACGGCGGAATATCCTGCGGCATATAAGCCAGCAACCGGGCACGCTCCATTGGCGTGAGCGCAGCAAGGGTATGGCCCTGCACCAAAACAGTCCCTGTGGTGGGCACGGTCAGACCCGCCATGATACGCAAAAGGGTGCTTTTGCCCGCACCATTAGGGCCGATAAGCCCCGTCACACATCCTGCGGGAAAAGTAGCAGACGCGGAACGGAGCAACGTATTCTGGCCAATCTGGCAGGAGAGAGCGGTAACGGTCAGCATCAGAACCCTCCGCGCTTTCTGAACTGGATCACCCTGTGGAAAAACACCGGAGCCCCAATCAGGGCCGTCACAACGCCAATCTGTAATTCCTTGTGCGTGGCGGCCAAACGCACCACCACATCCGCACCCAAAAGCAGTGTTGCGCCACCAAGGAAGGCGGGCAGCAACAGGCGTGATGGCCGATGGCCCGCAAGCCCGCGCAGCAGATGCGGAACAACAAGCCCCACAAACCCGATTGCACCAGAGACGGCAACACAGGACCCAACGGCAAGAGACGTACCCATAACAATACGCATCTGCACGCCTGTGATGCCTTTCAACTGGAAACCGAGCGTTGTGGCGACATCTTCCCCCATAGTCAGAGCATCAAGCGCCCGAGCGGAAGACGCCATAAGAAGAGTACCCAGGACAACACCGGGCAACACCAGCAGGACATCCAACATGGTACGATCAGTCAGAGACCCCATAAGCCAGCGCATGATTTCAAAAGACGCATAAGGGCTTGGTACCAGATTGAGCACCATGGCTGTCAGTGCTGCTGTAAAACTACTGAGTGCCGCACCGGCAAGCAGCAAGACCAAGGCCCCACCCCGCCCCACCAGCATGACCAGCAGGGCGGCTGCCACAAGTGCCCCGGCAAGCCCACCCAGCGGCAGAATAGCAAGCCCCAGTTGCGCGAGCCCCGTATAAAACACGCACACCGCGCCCAGCGCTGCCCCGCCTGACACCCCGAGCAACCCGGGGTCTGCCAGCGGATTACGCAGATAGCCCTGCAACACAGCACCAGAAAGCCCCAGACTTCCCCCCACCATGATAGCCAGCAGCATACGCGGCAGGCGCAGTTCCCCTAAGATAACAGCCTCTGCCGTATGCTGCCCAGCCAGCCATTCCCGCAATGCTTGCGTGAACGAAAACGCATGTTCCCCCCACAACAGGGACACGGCGGAGAGCGCTATAATGCAGGCCACCAGCCCACCATTCAGTATCCAGCCGCGGGTTTTCATTGTGTCCCCTCCGTCTGTATCAGGCCCTCACGCGCCTGACGCAGGAGGTCAACGGCATCCAGTGTCTGAGGCAGGCCGCACAACCACAGGGAGGCGGGAATATCCACCACATGTTTTTTTGAAAAAAACTGTTTCAACACCGGATTATCCAGCATGGCCTGCGCAATGGAATAACCCTGACCAGATCTGTCACGCACCAGAAGATCTGGCTGCTGCGCCAGCAAGGTTTCAAGAGGCACCCTTCCCGCAGCAGTAATACCTGCCACGGTTGAGAGATTACGCAAACCGGCATGTGCCAGCACATCATCTGGCAGGGAATTTGAACCGCCCACAAAGCCGTTGGCTTCATACACCACAGCCACGGGATCATCCGAATGACGCGTCAGACTAAGTTCAGCAAGACGCTTCTGGAAGGCTTCAACCATCTGCCTGCCCCGTTCAGGATGCCCTACCGCCTGCGCCACCTGCATGATCTGGACAGGAATATCCGCGAGAGAAGAAGCCGGAGGGAGTGTGAGGACATGCGCCCCGATCTCCCGCGCGGCTTTTACCGCCACCCGAGCGGTAAACTGCCCTGCCAGCACAACATCAGGGTGGGCACCAATCACGTTTTCCGCCGTAGGAGCAAGAACTGGCATAGCCTGCGCTTTTTGGCAGAGCACCGAACCAGAACAATCCCGCGCCAACGGGCTGAGTCCTGCAATCTCGGCCCGATCCGCCAGCATCAAGCTCAACTGATCCGTACAGAGGTTCAGAGACACAATCCGCGCGGCCGCTTTTACTGGGGCAGGAAGCACCATGCACAGCAGGCCATACAGCCCCAGCCGAAGCAGCCACTGGTACATCAGTAGCTCAGTGTCACGCCACCATATCCCCCTCGGCCGGGCTGAAGATAGCCGATTGGCTCTTCATACTGCCGGTTCAGCAGGTTATCGGCGCGCGCAAAAATGCTGACATAACGGTTAATCTTGTAATTTGCGGCTATATCTACGGTGAAGTAACCATGCCCCTTGCCGCAGGTGCTGCAATAGGATGTTCCTATAACAGGAAGATCGCGCCAGCCACTGACATAAAGAATATTTCCTGAGAACGTCAGATCCTGAATGGGGGTCCAGGTGGTGTTGAAGTTGAATTTGTGCTGCGGTCGGCGCTGCAAAGGCAGATTGCTGCTCAGATCGCGTGCATGGGTCCAGGTATAATTCAGGTTGAAATCAAGCGTTTTAAGCGCCTGCCAGTCCAGAAAGGCTTCCACGCCATACATGCGCGCACGCGCCACGTTGCCATAGGAATACTGATAATAGGGATACCCCCCTACCATCTGAACATTTTCCGTGGACTGGATCAGGTTTTTGACGCGGTTGTCATACCATGTTGCGCCAAAATGCAGTTTGTCGCCCAATAGCTTCTGTTCCACCCCGGCATCATATCCGATCAGTCTTTCAGCCCGTAGGTTCGAGTTACCTGTCTGGGAATAACTGGACCCCACCTGATTGGAAAAAAGCTGATACAGTGTAGGGCCATGAAAACCTGACCCGGCACTGGCTTTGATGATGGTGCCGGTGTGGGGAATATGGATGGAGGGAGCTACCCGCCATGTCACGTAATTTCCGTAACGGGAATTGGAATCATACCGGATATTGGCTGCCCCATACAGAATATGGTTCCAGTTCCCCTGATACTGACCATATCCTGCCGTAGTATCCATGCTGGCCTGTGTATGGTAGCCGGTATCATAGGCAGAAGCAGCCGTATGGCTGGAATCAAACGTATCATGAAAATGTTCGGCGCCAATAAGCAGTGTGCCGTATTTCCTGAAATCAAACGTGCCATGCCAGTCAATCTTGAGGCGGCTTGAGCGATAATAGTCCGGCCCGGTGGCATAAAGGCCCGTTTCGTTCCACCGGTTGCGGTTGGTCATGTACCCAAGACCGATGACCTGATCAAAAAAACCATTGAAAGACACCAGATGCGCCGTACCCCGCACCACGGCCTGATTCATATTGTTCTGTTCCCGCACATTTCCACCGCCATAGGCCTCGCTTTGCAGATCGTACAGGGAATATGTGTGGTAGTTGCTTTGGATCAGACGTGCAGTCAGGCCCAGATCAAAGTTCCGGGTCACATCATAACCAAGCCGGATATTGGCAGACCGGTTATCATTACGGTTGCCTTTGTGCCGCTGCTCCTGCGTGGCACCATAATAGCGCTCAATATATCGCGGGATAGAATGGAAGCCTTCCATGCGGTAGTGGGACAATTCCACATTATAATGGAAGCGCCCTTTGCTGCCGCGCGCGCCTATCACCTGATTGAAGGTGCCATATGATCCGCCTTCTATCCGGACAAACGGTTTGAAACGCCCTTGCCCCTGCGCCGTGGTCATATCAATCACCCCTGCCATGGCATCAGCGCCGTAAAGACCACTTTGTGGGCCACGCAGAATTTCTATCCGACCGAGACCATCCGTTACAAACTGCCCGGCATCAAACATGCCGCTGGCGGAGCTGCCATCGTTCACGTCCATGCCGTCCAGCCGCACCTTTACCTCATTGGCATTGTTGCCGCGCATGAAAATGGCCGTTGTCGCCCCAAACCCGCCAGAGCGCACTACGTTCAGCCCCGGCTGACGTGCCAGAATATCTGGCAACGTGCGGCGCTGCTGGGTCAGCATCTGTTCTTCCGTGATGATGGTAAGAGCCGTGCCAATATCATCTGTTCGGGTAGGAGTACGGGCTGCACTGACTGTTATCAGTTCCGATACCGCCTGACTGGAGAGTGGCTGAGAGGCGGAGGACGCCGATACAGCCACAATCTGTTTTTTGGCAGGCAGACCTTTCTGTGGCTTTGAAACAGGTGCATCAGCCGCCAGTGCGATGCCTCCCCACAGAGTGAAGACGCTGGAACCGACCAGAAGTGTTTTGCGGAACATCAGAGAAAAAGGCCTCGCGGTAAAAAGACGTCGCCACGAGAGAAAGCCTGACGCTGGCTGCTCCCGTCTCTCAGGAACACCCATGGTCCAGTCTGCCTGCTGACACCCCCCGATCAGCATTTCCCGTCTGCGACCCCAGCTGATGGCAGGTTTCCTGGCTTGCGGTAGTCCACTCTGCCCAAGCCTTCCCAGGAGAACCTCCCAGTGGCCTGACTTACCAGCCAGTAGGCGCAGAGCATGCCGCTTACAGTTGCGGGGACAGCCCGGGCCTTGATGGCCACGCAACGCGGCACCGCACCCGGTTCCCTTTTACATCGCTCCCCAACGGAGAGAGAACCATCAAGCCGGGTTGATGCCGCCAAAACGCGCAGAGTGTCAAGAAAACAGCGCTTCCTTCCCCATGCAGCACCAACATTGCAGACGATTGAACGATCAGGATGCGTTATGTTATACTATAACATATAAAGCAGACCACGCCTCTTTCAGCTTCAGGGAGCCCCCTCCATGCCCGCATTGCTGCCCGTTACCGTTCTTTCCGGCTTTCTTGGAGCCGGAAAGACAACAGTGCTGAACCACATTCTCAATAACCGGGAAGGCCGCAAGGTGGCCGTTATTGTGAATGACATGAGCGAAGTGAATATTGACGCTGATCTTGTGCGAGAAGGCGGAGGCGGTCTTTCCCGCACCGATGAAAAACTGGTGGAAATGACCAATGGCTGCATTTGCTGCACCCTGCGGGATGATCTTTTGCAGGAGGTTCATCGGCTGGCATCGGAGGGGAAATTTGATTATCTGCTGATTGAATCCACTGGCATTGCAGAACCCCTGCCCGTTGCTGCAACATTTGAATTTCGGGATGAAGATGGCAACAGCCTGAGCGACAGCGCAAGGCTTGATACTATGGTAACAGTGGTGGACGCCGTAAACCTGCTCAAGGATTATGCCTCCACCGATTTCCTGAAAGACAGAGGAGAAACAGCGGGCGAGGAAGATGATCGCGCGCTGGTGGATCTGCTGGTTGAACAGATTGAATTTGCCGATGTTGTGGTGATCAACAAGGTCTCCACCGCCACACCGGAACAGGTAGAGGCAGCACGCCAGATTGTACTGGCCCTGAACCCTGATGCCGATGTGATTGAGACGGACATGGGCAAGGTTCCCCTTGAGCGTGTTCTGAACACAGGCCGATTTGATTATGAGAAAGCACACCAGCATCCGCTCTGGTTCAAGGAACTCTACGGCTTTCAGGACCATACCCCAGAGACCGAGGAATACGGCATCCGCAGTTTTGTCTACCGTGCGCGCAGACCATTCGAACCCGCAAAATTCAAGCATTTTCTGGATGCCAACTGGCCAGGTGTGGTGCGGGCCAAAGGGCATTTCTGGCTGGCCACGCGCCCTGACTGGGTAGGAGAACTGGGGCAGGCTGGGGCATTGGTGCGTAATCAGGCCATCGGGTTATGGTGGGCGGCCATCCCCAAAAGTCAGTGGCCCGATACAGACCAGTGGCGCGACTTCGTGCTGAGCAAATGGGACCCTGTGTTTGGAGACCGGCGACAGGAAATTGTGTTCATTGGCACGCAGGACATGGACGAAAGCGCGCTACGCGCTGCTTTGGACGACTGCTTGATACCTGAAGACGGTGCTCCCCGCTTTGAGCCCGAACGCTATGCGCACCTGCCAGACCCTTTTCCCATCTGGAAGCGTGAAGCGGCATGATGGGCAAAGGCATGTCCGCTTATCAGCCTTGGTTGTCCACACCCAGCCAGCGCCCTCATCAGCAGCCCCCTCCATCAAACGAGCGGACGGTGCGTCATGAAATCTGGCAACGTCATGAGGGAGACGAGTGGTCTGCTTTTGAACAACTGCCACCGTCCATTCGCCAGAGGCTAAGGGAACATGCGTATGATGCGTGGTCCGTCAATGCGCTGATTCTGTGGCGGCATTATAAACGGGTGCATGGCCCCACGCGCAGAGCCGAAAGAGCACTGATCCGGTATCTGGACTATTGCGAACGGTTGGAGCGGGAAGCCTTTGCCACGCGTTATCATAGCTCTTATGGCACCCCTCTGCCGCATGATGCCGCTGTTGCCAGTATTCTCCGCTATACCCCGGCCAATCAGCCTTCTCTCTGCGTAAACAAGCCCCGGAGGACAAGCTCAGGGCAACACGGTCCCGCATGAATTTGAAAGACGGTCTGACTTCTGTATAAATCCGATATTGGAGTGGAATGATTTCTGTTACCCAGCAATGATAAACCACGTCTTTCCCGGATGGTGTTCCTGTATGTTTGTTCGTGCTCTGCTTCTGGCCTCTGCCATTCTGACAACACCGTTTTCCCTTTGTCAGGCAGCCACACCAGACGAGCAGAAAACGGCGCATATTTTCAGCACCCTGCAATCAGACCCCGTGCGGCTACCTGTGTTCATGCGCCAGTTCCCCAAAGGGGCTGACCTGCATAACCATCTGGTTGGAGCCATTTATGCGGAAAGTTATCTGAAGTGGGCCGCACAGGATGGGCTCTGCATTTCGGTGGAGCAGGGAACCATCCTGCCCCGAGCCTGCGCCGCCACCCCGGCTAAAGGAGAATGGCCTGCCACGGCGCTTCTGGCGAATGAAGCTGCCGAAAACCGTATGATTGATGCCCTCTCCATGCGGGATTTTGTGCCCACGGCCAATGATCGCTCCGGCCATGACCATTTCTTTGCCACCTTCGCCGGCTTTGGGCCTGCTGCTGACAAACACGCAGGAGACAGTCTGGCCGAGGCGCTTGATCGAGCCGCGCAGGATCATATCACCTACGTAGAACTAATGATCTCACCCGGACTGGGCAGTATGATTGCCAGCGGAAACGCCCACCCCTTGCATGATGAGAATTATGCTGACGCCATGCAGGCGCTTAAGGCAGACCTGCCCGCGCTGGTTGCCACGGCACGCCATGAAACTGACGACATGGAACAGCAGGCCCAGCATGTGTTGCAATGTGGCACGCCACAAGCGCACCCAGGCTGCAAGGTGGCCGTGCATTATCTTTACCAGACCCTCCGCATCGTGGCGCCTTCGGCTGTGTTTGCGCAACTTTATGCTGGATACGAAATTGCCCATACTGACCCACGGTTTGTCGGCGTCAATTTTGTTTGCCCGGAAGATGATCCTGTTTCCATGCGCGATTATGACCAGCATATGCGCATGTTTCAGGCCCTCAATAGCGTGTATCCTGATGTCAAACTAAGCCTGCATGCTGGTGAGCTGACGCCGGGCCTTGTACCGCCGGAGGGCCTGACCCACCATATCCGCTCCGCTGTAGAGATAGCAGGAGCACGCCGTATCGGGCACGGGGTGGACATCATGTGGGAAAATGATGCTACCGGCCTGCTGAAAGAAATGGCTCAGAAAAAAATCATGGTGGAAATCAACCTGACCAGCAACGATGTTATTCTAAACATCAAAGGCAAGGCGCATCCTTTTGCATTGTATCGGCGGGCCGGTGTTCCTGTCGCTCTTTCCACCGATGATGAAGGGGTATCACGGGGAGACCTGACCCAGGAATATCTGCGGGCCGCTACAACTTGGCCGTTGAGCTATCAGGATATGAAGCAACTTTCCCGCAATGGGTTGGAGTATGCGTTCATTCCGGGCGCAAGCTTGTGGCATGATGGGAAAATCCTTCCTGCCTGCCAGACGCCTGACACATCAGAATGCCGCGCTTTCCTTGGCAAAAATGAAAAAGCCCGTCTGCAAATGGCGCTGGAGAACAATTTCAAACAGTTTGAGGCTGAAACCGCCCATAATCCGCTTCTTGCTGATTAAAAAAATAGGCCGCACCAGAATACCCAGTGCGACCTGAAATAATGAGGACAGATGAGTTCTTCAACTCTCTGTCCGGACTTTCAGTTACTGCAGAATAGGAGCCCCCAAAGCCGGATCGGTCCGGCTGGGTTTTCCGGTTTCAACGTGGCCAGCAAACCGGCTTTCCGTTTTGGGTTCCGACGCGACACGCACGCTAATATCATACCAGTGGTCACTATGGGCAAGCGCAAGTGCTTTATGCGCCACCCCATTCGCTGGCACCGTTACGCTCTGCTGCGGTTGGCCATAAGCCTTATCATGCAGATGCAGTATGTGCTGATGGGCCGTCCGATTGGCAAATGTCATCAACAGCTCACCAGTCTGCGGATTGTCCTGAGCCGTTACAAGCACTGATGTCCGGCTTGGGCGATGGAAATACCGTGCGAAACCGTTAGGCCCAATAACGGTAAGATGCAGTTCATACCCTTCGGCCTGACGCCACTCATCCTGAAGGGATGCCCCAGCCCCCACCGTGTAACGACGCGGCTTTTCACTGGTTTTTTCTTGATAAACGTAGAAACACGCACCTACTGTTCCATGGTTTTCAAACTGAAGCGTCACGCTTCCCTGCGGACCATTCACCTCATTAACCGCCAGAACATAGGGGAGCGGCCGAGCGGGCCGAGCACCTGCTTCCTGTTCCCCAATATCAGACAGATTACTTTGCATCGGCACGGCCGGGTCAGGCAGTTTGCACGACTGGTCAACCTGTTGCTTGTAATCTGCCGTATCAGGCAGGCCGTTCTTAAGGCCCTGCTTTCGTGAAAAATCAAATGCGCTGGTCAGATCACCGCAAATGGAGCGCCGCCATGGTGTGATATTCTCTTCACGCACACCGAAACGGGCTTCAATAAACCGCAGGACAGACGTGTGATCAAACACTTCTGAACACACAAAGCCACCTGCGCTCCAGGGTGACAGCGCCAGCATGGGAACGCGCGGCCCCAAACCGTACGGCAGCATATCCGCCGTATAACGCTTGGGTTCATAGGGTGTAATCCGGTCATGGATTTCACCGCGCGTATCCACGGTGCTTTTACCGGGCAACACGGGTGTTGGCGGCTGCGGCGGAGGCACGTGATCAAAATACCCGTCATTTTCATCATACATGACAAGCAGAACAGTCTTGGCCCACACTTGCGGGTTTGCTGTCAAAGCATTCAGCACCCGGGCAATATATGTTGCACCATATCCCGGCGTCCAGCGTGGGTGCTCGGAATAAGCCGCAGGGGGCAACAGCCAGGAAACCTGGGGCAGACGATCCGCCATTACATCCTGCCGTAGATCATCCAGCGTTCGCTTTGTCATGGCACGCTGATGCAGAGGAGACCCTTCCGGTGCTTCCACATAATTACGGAAATTCATCAGCACATTGGTGCCAAAATTTCCGTTTTCCACATCAGAAGGAGAAAGGCCCTGTTGGTAGACCTGCCAACTGACACCGGCAGCTTCAAGGCGTTCGGGATAGGTTGTCCAGTTGAACGGGCCGGGCACCTCCGGATAAAAGGCGCGATCTACCCAGTCCACATTATCCAGAACCGGGCCACCGCCCACGCCCTCGGCATCGACCGTTCCTGTCATGAGGTAAAAACGGTTCGGGTGCGTTTGGGTCGGGGTTGAGCAGAAATAATGGTCACAAACGGTAAAGGCATCGGCCAGCGCGTAATGATATGGAATATCATCCCGCGTGTAATACCCCATTGTCATGTCGGTTTTATGCCGGGGCCACTGATCATTCCATCCGGCATTGATGGCCGCGTGGGTTGGTGTCCAGTTATGATCAAGATCAAGCACGCACTGCGCACTTGTTACATGGGTGCGTAACTGGAAGGGCATGATCCGCCCTTCCCCCGCCTGTTTGCGCCATTGAGACCACACAGGCGTCCCGTCCGGGGAACGGACGGGATGACGGTCCCCCACGCCACGCACACCATTCAGATGGCCGAAATAATGGTCAAAGGAGCGGTTTTCCTGCATGAGCACCACAATGTGCTCCACATCTTCAAGCGTGCCACTCCGACGCTCCGCCGGAATGGCCAACGCCCGATTGATGGACGCCAGAAGGCCTGCCGTTATTAACCCACCGCCACTTTTCAACAGCCCTCTACGTCCGATAACCGGCATGGTTTTCCTCTCAGTCAATACAAGGCCGTTACAATAGCCCGTTTGAGAGACCCAGACCAGTTCTCCTTAGAAATCACTACTTATGGTTGCAATCGCGGCAAAAGGTGACGCAATTTTATAAGTGGCCGATTTTCCACCAATCGTATTCCCGAAGATACCCGTTGCAGTTTTTGCATTGACCTGAGTGGCATTAATCCAGCCCAGATAACGCTCGTTAGAGATATTCTGCAGGTTCAGGCGAATGGTCGGGCTTTTGAAAATACCCATCTTTGGCAGACGGTAGCCCACATTGACGTTCATCCGCACATATCCCGGAATGTGCTCATCATTCATGAATGTAGAATACTGCTTGGCCACATATTTCAGGTTGAACCCTACAAACCGGTGTCCATCATCATAATCCAGACCAAACCCAACCTGATATGCCGGAGCCTGGGGCGCTACTTTACCTTTGGTATGCATATAATCTGTTACCGCGCCAGAAGAGACCGGCAGGTTACTATCACTCACAGCATGCAGATATTCAAAGGAGACATAAGGACGAATATGATAGATGGGCCGCGTGCCGATTTCCGCATCAACACCATCTGAATGTTCGCCACCGCCGTTGATATTGGTTGTCCAATACTGGCCGTTATCGTTGGTAATGGTTTGCGTAAACAGGCGGTTTGTAAAGTTATAATGGAAATAGGTAATGGAACTGGAGATCAGGTCGCCCTGGTAACGCCAACCAGCCTCTTCCGAAATGGAGATTTCAGGCCGCTGATCAGGGTTGGCTTTTGTTGAATAACCCGACCCAGCTACATAAGAACCTGAATCATACAATGCATAGTTCTGTGGCATACGATAATTTGTTGCGACAGACACAAAAACCTGATTGTGGGTATCGATCTTGTAACGGACCGCAGCCGTTGGCAGAGCCTGGTAGTAGTTTGTATTGACGTATTTCTGACCAACATCAGGCAGATAGTTCGTGCCCCGCCGCTTCACGATGGAATATTTCAGGCCCGCGTCAAGTGTCAGCTTTCCATGCAGGAGAGAAAGGCTATCCCCAATAAAGGGCGTATGCACTTCCGTCTGGGTCAGCGTATTACGATACTGAGCTTTCTCGCCATTACTGAGAATAACGTTATTGCTGTCGCCCCACATGCTCAAGGGCGTGCCATCACTGCTCACTTCGCTATAAGGTGCAGTCTGGCGCTGCTTGGAATACTCGAACCAGTACCCCACCATCAAACGGTTGATGCCCGCTGTCCATGTCAGCTTGGTGGTCGCACCCGGACGATAGGTTTCCGTCAGGGACGGATTATACAACATAACCTTTCCCGTAGGTGTTTCCCCGTTTATGGAACCAGGCAGTGTCTGGCTGCCATAAGACATTTTGGTCATGTCTGTTGAATAACCACCACCACCGTTTCCGTAACCATACCAGAAATAGGGGGTTTCGGTCAGCACCAGATGGTCGGTCAGCTTGAACGTGGATGGCATGGACGCATAGATGTTTGTGAACGGATTGGGGCGCAGCTTGTAATAATTGCTGTCCCCTTTCACATAATGGCGTTCATAAACGGTGTTTGCCGGATCTCCTGATTTCAGACCGCTGCTGCCTACCGGGTTATCAAAACCGATACCCCACCGATCCCAGCTTGCCTTTGTCACGCTCGGGTAAGCATTGTTTTTCAGAGAGTTACCTACAACAGCGAGAGAAATACGGTTTCCATCCCCCCAGTCGTTCACAATCTTCATTTCGCCGTGTTTTTTGTTTTCCCAACCGGGACCGCGCCAGTGGTCCTGACGCCCCTGCGAGTAGGAAAAATAAGCGCGTAGATTGGTATTTCCAATGTAACCCGTATCAAACCGGGCAAACCCGCGGGTGGCGTTGTAGGACCCGTAGGTCATGTCCACATGCCCACCCATGACCTTCTTGGGGTCAATCATATACATATCAACCACGCCACCAGACGCGCTGATGTGTGGGCTATCAAGATCAGCCGATCCCTGTGCCAGCCGAACAGTTTTCAGGTTTTCTGCGTCAACAATTTCCTGCGGATAGACAGCAAAATTCCCGATATCATTGATTGGAAACCCTTCCAGCGTAAAGCCCATCTGGGAATCCGTCAGGCCACGGACAGACATGTTGCCGCCTGTCATACCCAAAGGATCACTGTCAGAAACGTTGGCGCCCGGCAGAAGCTGAACCAACTGCATGGGGTTCAGGGCCGGGTTCTGTTTTGCAATGTAATCACGGGTAACAGCAGAAACAGATTTGGGAGAATCCGTTGGTGTCATCAGCCCCCCACCAAACGCCCTGCCTGTATCACCATCCCCCAGATCACGCGTATGGCCGCGCACTTCCACATTTTCATCGGTAGGAGACGTTTGCCCCAGCATGGTTGGAAGAGGCTGGGCCTGCTCATCCGACTTGGCCGCCTGAGCCGGGCGCTGTTTGTGTGTAACACCCGCTGCCTTCTTTTCAGACACCGTGTCAGCCATTGCAACGAGAGGTGACGACAGAACAGTCGAACAGATCAGGCAAGCGAAAACTGAAAAGTGCCGCTGGGGAAACATCAAATCCTACTTTCATCAAGGAAATATGGGGGAACCTGCGGCACAGTTTATTCAGTTATTTTTCTAATAGAAGACATTCATAATAATTTCATATTCTTTCTGATACATATTGCCCCAGTTTTTTCACAAAATGTTATTCCGTTTTTAAGTCAAAACGGTTTGGGGATTTTCTTATGGCTGTCCTCCTCAAAAGCCACTACATTTTGGGCGACATAAAACAATTACAGAAAAGTAACATTTCATGACAATACGGATTGGTTCGCTCTCGTTGGCCGCAAGCGTAATGCTTGGGCTGGCCACCACCAGCACACAGGCTCTTGCCTGGGGCCGGGAAGGCCATCAGGTTGTCGCCGCACTTGCCTGGGACTACCTGACGCCTGAGGCCCGCAACACCATCAACCTTATCCTCCGTCAGGACAAAGACACCCTGACCTCGCCGGATTTTATGTCCCGCTCTACATGGGCCGATGCCTGGCGTGCAGCAGGACACAAGGAAACCGGAGAATGGCATTTTGTTGATATTGAGCTAGACCACCCAGATCTGGCCCAGGCGTGTTATAACTTTCCGACACAGGATGGACCTGCCAGCAAGGGACCAGCCAAGGACTGCATTGTAAACAAGATTCCTCAATTTGAGAAAGAATTGGCAGATCCTAAAACGCCACCTGCAGAACGCATTCTAGCGCTAAAATATGTTGTGCATTTTGTGGGCGATCTGCACCAGCCTTTGCATGCGTCTGATAACCATGACAAAGGCGGAAACTGTGTCCGCGTTGCCCTTGGCGGCCCCCGCACCACAAACCTCCATTCTTACTGGGACACCGCTTTGGTGTCTGAACTTGATCCCGATCCGAACAGTCTGGCGAACAAGCTCTTCACGCAGATTACATATGATGACAAGCAGAAGTGGCAGCAGGGCACGCCCGCAGACTGGGCACAGGAAAGTTTCTCGTTCGCCCAGAAATATGCATACCAACTGGATAGCCAACCCGGCTGTTCACAGGATAGCGCTCCGATCACGCTGCCCCCGGGATATGATGCAGCCGCCCAAACCGTGGTACGGGAACAGCTTATGAAGGCGGGTGTTCGTCTCGCTTATGTCCTGAACACAGCTCTCACTCCCTCTTCAGCCAAACCCTGAGGATAGACAAGGCGCACCATCTCTCCCCGTATCAACGCATGAGAACGGGGAGACTGTTCTGTGCCGCGTATTGAGGCCCGTATAAGCGGCGTCTGCCCCACTCAGACATAAAAGCTTTTCCAGTATGCCCCCCATGGGTATAATCGTCACAATGTTCGTGGTGACTGCATAAGGAAAGGAGCGCTGGATGGTCAGAATATATGGCCGGACCATTATCGGTCTGCTTGCGTGCCTACTCATGCAGATTGGATTGATTACCGGCGCGTCTCCCGTTCAGGCACAAAGCCACGAAGCGCGGACAATGATGGTTTCCTGTCATGACAAAGCGAAAATGCAGTGTCATGGCGCGCATCACGCCCTGCATGCCGTGGCAGTCCACCACCATGAAAAATGTTGTGATGTGCATGCGGCATCGTCAGACATTCCTCCTCCGGCCGCACCTGTCATGGTTGCATATGCCCCTGTGATCAGCAGCCAGCCTTTTCTTGTCTCCAGATCTAACGGATTTGTAGGAGCAGATCGGCTTCCCCTCCTTCCACCACCCAAAATCAGCACATTCTGACTGCCCGATATGTGAAACGTGTCCTGATGTCCTGACGGACAGAAAGGGCGTTCTCTATTTTCAGTTCGGATTTTGCTAATGTCCATTTCGTTTCCTCAACGGAGTGGGTTGACACGTCGTCGGTTTATCAATGGGTTGGGGGCAGGATGTGTGGCGGCAGCGTTGCCACATCCGGCTTCTGCCATGGCAAGCGCGTCTGGCATTGTGCCTGCGCAGGCCTCCTCCCTATGGAACCTGACGGTCGATCACACCCGTATAAGCCTTGATAACAAGAGCCTGAACGCCCCCTGTATTGGTGGGAGTGTTCCCGGTCCCATTCTGCGCTGGCAACAGGGAGATACTGTTTCCATCTCTGTTGAGAATAGACTCAGGCATGAAGATACCTCCATTCATTGGCACGGCGTCCGTGTGCCGTCTGATATGGATGGTGTGCCGGGGTTAAGCTTTGCCGGCATCAAGCCGGGAGACACATTTACCTATCGGTTCCGTGTGCATCAGAGTGGGACCTACTGGTATCACAGTCATTCCGGCATGCAGGAAGCGCAGGGGTTATACGGGGCGATTGTTATTGATCCTGTTCACCCTGACCCGAACCAGTGTGACCGAGATTACGTGATTGTGCTGTCTGAATGGACGGATGTGTCCCCTATGGACATGATCAGTAATCTCAAGATGCAGGATGACTATTACACGTTCAGGCAACGCACAGCGGCCTCTTTCCCCAAGGAAGCTCGGGAAGCAGGGAATGCATGGACGGCTCTTAAGGATCGCCTTGCCTGGTCCCGCATGCGGATGGCCGTAACTGATATCTCGGATGTAAGCGGCGTTATTTATACCTATCTCCTGAACGGCCATGCACCGGACATGAACTGGAATGGTCTCTTTCGCCCGGGTGAAAGGGTCCGGCTTCGCTTCATCAATGCGTCTTCCATGACCTTGTTTGATGTGCGTATTCCTGGTCTGGAAATGCTGATCGTGCAGGCGGACGGGAACGACGTGGAGCCTGTGCCGGTTGATGAATTCCGCATTGGTGTGGCGGAAACCTATGATGTAATTATACGCCCGCAGGACGAGCGGCCCTATACCATTTTTGCTCAGAGTGAAGACCGCACGGGCTATGCACGCGGCACTCTCGCGCCGCGCCAAGGCATGATCGGCACCATTCCCCCCATGGACCCACGACCTGTTCGCACCATGATCGACATGGGCATGGGGACCATGAAACCCGGTGAGACTATGGATGATATGTCCATGCCCGGGCACGATATGCCCACAATGGATATGCCAGAAATGAGCGCTGACCATACGGAGCATATGCACCATATGGGCCCCATGGCCATGCCACCGATGGAAGTGGATGATCCCGGTCTGCCCCCGTTGAATGTGGAAAACCAGAATGTGGCCGTCATGCCGGTTGACCGGTTAGGCAGCCCCGGGGATGGGCTGGAAGATAACGGTCGGCGTGTTCTGAATTACAAACAGTTGCGGGCAACCCGGCCCGGTGCTGATCCACGCCCACCAACGCGTGAAATTATCCTGCATCTCACCGGCAACATGGAGCGCTACATCTGGGGCTTCAATGGTCGCAAATATTCAGAATCCGGCCCTATTCGTTTGAAAAAAGGAGAACGTGTCCGCTTCACGCTGATTAACGACACGATGATGGAGCATCCCATTCATCTCCATGGATTGTGGAGTGAGCTGGAAAATGGACAAGGAGAATTTCGTCCCTACAAGCACACCATTATTGCACAACCCGGTTCCCGCCTGAGCTATCTGGTCACGGCGGACGTTGCCGGAACGTGGGCGTACCACTGCCACCTTATGCTGCATATGGATCTGGGCATGTTTCGCACGGTGATTGTGGAATGAAACAGATTTTACCACTTGCGGCCCTTTTGGTCATCCCCTTGGCAAACGCCACACCCGCATGGGCCGTGCAAACAACCGACCATGCTGCCGATGCACCGTCTGACACACCCGTGGTGTCTGTTGGCCATATTTCTCCCGTCATGGATCAAGGCCGTTATTTCCACGGTATTCTCGATGAATTTGAAGGCCGTTATGCTGCGTCTGGAACGGATTTCCGTTGGGACGGAGAGGCCTGGTATGGCTCAGATTACAATAAGCTCTGGCTGAAGACAGAAGGTACTCTGGAACGCGGTCGCCTGCATGATGGAGACCATGAACTTCTGTATAGCCGTGCCATTTCCCCCTATTTTGATATTCAGGGCGGCGTGCGGGCAGACATAGATGATGGACCAACACGCACATGGGGCGCATTAGGCATTCAGGGGCTTGCCCTTTATCAATTTGAAGTTCAGGCAACAGCATATGTCAGTGATCGCGGACGTTTTGCCGCCCGCTTTGAGGGATCTTACGATTTTCTATTAACCAATCGCCTGATTTTGCAGCCTCAGGCAGAACTGAATCTTTACACCAAATCCGATACCGGAAGACAGGTTGGAGCAGGTCTATCAGATGTTGATACCGGCTTACGGCTTCGATACGAACTCTGGCGTAAATTTGCCCCTTACATCGCCTTTACATACGCGGGTTATCTTACACAGGCCCGCAGAATTGCCCACGACCACGGAGAAGAAACCGGGTCCTTAAGACTAACTGTTGGCATAAGAAGCTGGTTCTAATCCCTTACTTTCATCAGGAATATCTTGCCATGTCTCCTCTTTATGTTGGTTTTCTTGCTTTCTTTTTCATAAATGTTGCGCATGCAGAACCGCGGAACAAAGTAGGCATCAGCACTCCGCTATCACAAGCGAACACGCCCGATATCTATAAAAAACCACAACAACAAGGAAAAATGATACACCTTACGATGGATCAACAAATGGCGTTGTGCGCCAAGATTGAGACTTTGCAAAAGCAGGGAAAATCTCTACCACCCGAAATGCAGCAGGAAGAAGCAGCCTGCCAGAAAATGGACATGGGGCAGCCTTCGTCTGCCTTACCCCAGCCATTAGAGACTTTGGAGCGGTAGGGATATCTGAAACCGTTTGGTAGAGAATATTCCAATATTATCGTATCATTTTTCGAATAACACCCAGAAGTTCTTCTATTGCTTCGGCTCCGTCATCTTCTTTTACAGCCTTCCTGACACAGCCATTGGCATGGGCGGATAAAATCTGAATTGCAACACCATCAAGAGCCGACTTGACCGCAGAGATCTGCATCAGAATATCTACGCAGTAACGGTCATCTTCCACCATACTCAGAACGCCACCAATCTGGCCTTCTATTCTACGCAAACGGTTAACAAGAGCCTTTTTACCCGGCTGTTGCACGCGCTTGTCCGGCAGGCTCTCCGAAGAAGAACATGCTTCGCACTCTACTGAAGAAGCTGATGTCTGAGGGGCTCTTCCCATGGATTTTCCATTCTGTTGCCGCATATTTGTAACAGATTGCGTCTGCTAATCTATCAGAATATCCACGCCTTTAATAATATAGACTACCTAAAGGATCACCATACAGATCTGACGCCCAGAACTGACTGGTCAATGTGGTCGGAACTTCATAACAATCACCTTGAGAATATGCCCTTACGGGAGGGCCGAAAAGCCCTCTTTCCCTAACCGAATGACGACCATAACTCCCTGATATTTCAATAAGCGTAAAATCTGGAGGGTGGTTTCGAACCCTCCACTTCACCGCACAGACACCCCGTTCCAAGAGAGAGAATGAAAAAGCGTTCCTCTGTTTTCTCTGTGTCAAAAGGAAAAGGAAGTTAGTCGCGGTGCGGACTCTCCTCTAGCCAGAAGTGAGAACTAGAGATAAACTCAAAAATACGGGTGAGGGGTATATTTCCACCAAGGCGTTCTTAAGGAGCGATGATCGTGTCAGACGCTATCAATTTTTCCGTTGGAGGCATGACATGCGCAGCCTGCTCTGCCCGTATTGAAAAAATTCTGAACCGTTTTGAAGGGGTAAAAGCCACCGTCAACCTGGCTTCTGAGAGAGTGCAGATCCTGCTTGATGGATCAGCCCCACCCGTCGATACGATTATCGATGCGGTCCGCAAAGCAGGCTTCACGGTAGACGAAAACAGCCTGATCCTTTCCCTTTCCGGCATGACCTGCGCCGTCTGCGCCACCCGCATTGAAAAAATTCTCAACAGACTCCCAGCAACACGTGCAACTGTTAACTTTGCGACAGAGCAAGCTCATATTGAATTTGTTCCCGGTGTTATCGAACCAGAAAATTTTGTGGCGGCCATTGAAAAAGCAGGCTATGGCGCACATCCTTTACAAGAAGAAAAGCCCGAAAGCCTGCGCACAAAGCGCGAAGAATTATGGCGCAAAGAGCGCAATCACTTTCTGTTAACGGCTTTTTTCGCCATTCCATTCCTCGTTCAGATGGTCAGCATGTTTTTCAGCCATGCTGGCATGATGCCCGGATGGATACAGCTTTTGCTGGCCACCCCGGTGCAATTTTTCTGTGGCGGACGGTTTTACAAACAAGCCTGGAACGCACTCCGTGGCGGAGCCGCCAACATGGATGTGCTGATTGTTTTAGGCACAAGCATCGCTTATTTCTTCAGTGCTGTTGTGGTGTTATTCCAACTGAATCAGCCGCTTTATTTTGAAGCCAGTGTTTCCATTATTACACTGATTTCTCTTGGAAAATTAATGGAAATGCGTGCCAGACGTCAAACTGGTGCAGGACTAGAAAGTCTGTTGCAGCTTCAACCACAAATAGCACATGTGGAAAGCAATGGTGCGATCTCTGACCGTCCTGTGGCCGATGTCTCTGTTGGTGATATCTTTCTGGTTCGTCCCGGTGAAACTGTCCCTGTTGACGGAACAGTTCTTGACGGCACATCAGAAGTAGATGAAGCCATGCTCACAGGGGAGAGTGTGCCTGTCTTAAAGCAGAAAGCTGACCAGGTTTTTGGCGGCACCATGAATACTAATGGTCTACTGCGGGTAAAAGCTACAGGAGTTGGCGCGAATACGGCTCTGGCGCATATTGTCAAAATGGTTGAGCAGGCACAGGGCTCCAAGGCAAGCGTCCAGAGGCTGGCAGACAAGGTTTCCGGAATTTTTGTACCTGCAATTGTTCTCGTTGCAGCCACAACATTTCTGGTTGGTTGGGCTATAACAGGCAGTGCGACATGGAGCCTGGTTTCTGCAGTATCGGTGCTTGTTATTGCATGCCCCTGCTCTTTGGGGCTGGCAACGCCTACAGCCATTATGGTCGGTACAGGACTAGGAGCACGGGCCGGCATTTTGTTTCGGAATGCAGATGCGCTTGAACAGGCACAGAAGTTGACCACTTTGATTGTTGATAAAACAGGCACTTTAACAAAGGGAAAACCAACAGTCTCTGATGTGATACCCGCAGTCGGCATTAAGCAAGATGCTCTGCTTTCAGTGGCATCTACATTGGAAGCAGGATCTGAACACCCTCTTGCACGTGCGATTGTAGACTACGCAGTTGCAAAAGGGATGAAAACTCAATCTGTAAATAGCTTCAAAGCCATTCCAGGCAAAGGTGTTACAGGTCAGATTGATGGCGTTTCCGCTTTTCTTGGGTCGCCAATTTTCCTGAAAGATAACGGTTTTTTAGAAACGGATAGTATCAGTTCTGATCTGGAACAGAATGGGAAAACCGTTGTTGGCGTAGGAAAAGGAGAACAGTTTCTCGGCTTTATCGCCTTGTCTGACACTCTTCGTCCAGATGCCGTTTCAACCATTCAGGCTCTAAAAAAAGCTGGTATTAGCGTTATTATGCTAACAGGCGATAACGAACGTACCGCCAGGGTAGTCGCGCAGCAGGTTGGGATAAATGATTACATTGCGGGTGTATTGCCAGCCAACAAGGCAGACACCGTAAAAAAATATCGCGCCACAGGAGAGTGTGTCGGCATGGTCGGAGATGGCATTAACGATGCTCCAGCACTCGCGGCCGCGGATGTTAGCTTCGCTATTGGCGCAGGAGCAGATATTGCGCGAGATACGGCAGATATCATTTTGATGAAGAGCGATCTGACCAGCGTGCTTGATGCAATTTCACTTTCACATGCAACACTTTCCAAGATCAGACAAAATCTTTTCTTTGCGTTTATTTATAATATTTTGGGCGTACCTCTCGCGGCCTTTGGTCTACTCAGCCCCATTGTCGCAGGCGCAGCCATGGCCATGAGTTCCGTGTCAGTCGTAAGCAATGCCCTGCTTCTCAACTCATGGAAACCGCACCCTCGCCCTTAAATATCTTTTCCTCTCAGCCAGATTACCACATAGACCTTATTGTAAGGACACGGTGGTATTGGAGTGTTTTACCTTCGGTACACGCCCTATCATAACCCCATCGACTGCAGAAACTGCGCTTTGTAGAGACTATTTGACAAAGCGTTTCCATAAAAACCGTCCCTTACCGGCCAGAGACAATAAACAGCTAATGAAATGTCGTTGCCTTTCTAAAGCTCCCCATTTTTCACGGATTGAGGTCTCCCAAGCCATATCTTCAGCCGCCCGTTCACTACGCGAGATTTTGTTGCCCACGTGCCCCCTGCGCGTGCATCTGGAACGCAGAAAGCCGCCCATGGGGCGGCGGCTGAGTATTTGTTTTTAAATGGATTTCGTATGGTTGCGGGGGTATGCAAGCACCGACTTCCACATTCACTTCAGGCAGCAATATAAGTCAGAGATATCAGTCTCTTGGACTCCCGTCGACTCTTCCAGCATCGCGCCGACGTCGCCCGCCACTATGCCGACCTTGCCGTCGCGGCGAGCAACATGGGCAACGGTTTTCCGACGCCCGACGGTTATATCGCAGCCATCGCCGCCGCCCACGACTTTGCAGTCGCCTTGCGCGACACCAGCGCTTTCAAAGGTGGCAGGGGTTCCGCTCATCGACCCATGGATGGCCGGACGCTGAAGATCCGAACTTCGCCAATAACGCGTTTTCGGAATTAGGTTTCAATCTTTAGGCTCAGGACCCATTGATTT
>NZ_LHZU01000134.1 GCF_001580995.1 Acetobacter senegalensis | reverse complement strand
TTGCGTAAATCAGGAGTTATGAAAATGAGTCTTCTCTATGGATATGGTAATACTGTAACAGACAGTGGTAGCTACACATTAGTTCCCACAGGATGGGTTCTCGGATTGCTTTCCATAGGAGGAGCAAGTGTAACATTTACCGGAGATATTACCGATACATTATCGTTTGGAGCTTCATTAATAAGTGCAGTTAACCCCTATATTGTTACGGCAGAAGACGGTGCAAACGTTACAGTTGATGTTTCATCAAGTGTTCTTGGTGCCTTAACGGGATCTTCTTTTACCGCCAATGGTGGGACTATAACTATTACTGGAGATAACGCTATTTCTGCTCTAAGCGGAAATAGTTATACAATTGAGAACGGCGGCACTATAAATCTAGGAACGCTCTCAACATCAGAAATCAGTGCATTAGGCGGCTCAACTATCACCTTTGGTGATGGTGGCGGCACCTTGGTGATTACACCAGCTAGTGGAGTAACACTTTTAACTTTCAGTAATATTTCCGGCTTTGGAAACGCTGGATCTACTATAGAAATACCTGGAGCTGGTGAAGTTATAAATGCAACATATGACAGCACTTCAGGCACCACAAGCATTACAACAGATACTGGGGTTACGGTTGAAGTTTCTGGTGATTACACCGCTTCCAATAACTCTCTGTATCAACAAGAAAGTGGTGGAAATCTGTACATCAGTGCTTCTTCGACCAATAGCTTAGGAACAAGCGCTATCCTTGTCTGCTTCCTATCTGGCAGCATGATCCGTACATCGAAAGGTGATGTTGCGGTAGAAGATATCCAGATTGGCGATCAGGTTGTTACTTTTGACTGGCGAAACAATCAGGATGTCATTCGTACGGTTATATGGACCGGTAAAGCACGTGCTACAGTCCGCCCTGACCTCCCAAACGATGAAGCAGGCTGGCCTGTGCGTGTGCTCAAAGATGCCATCGCCGATGGTGTGCCTTACAAAGACATGCTGATCACCGCAGAACACTGCCTGTTCTTTAGAGATCGGTTTGTGCCTGTGCGCATGCTCGTCAACGGTGTCTCCATCTTCTACGACAAATCCATCTCGTCTTACGAATACTACCATATCGAAACAGAACAGCACTCCGTCATCACCGCAGATGGCATGCTCACAGAAAGCTATCTCGATACCGGTAACCGTTCATCCTTCCGTCAGAACGGTAAAGTCGCAACCCTGCATGGAACGATAAAAAACTGGACAGACGATGCTGGTGCCCCGCTGGGTGTTGAGCGTTCTTTTGTTGAGCCCCTATTCCGTGCCCTCGAATGGCGCGAAGACAAGGTTTCAGTAAAGCAGGCACCTGCTGATCTTGAACTGACCAGTGATCCGGACCTGCATTTGGTGACGGATACAGGTGCTGTTGTGCGTCCGATGCGTAAGACAGCGCATGAATATAGTTTTATGCTGCCTCCTTCCACACAGTCTGTGCGGATTGTTTCACGTGCCAGCCGTCCTTCTGATGTGATTGGTCCCTTTGTGGATGATCGCCGCTACATGGGGGTTGCGGTTGGAAAGGTTCGTCTGTTCTGCGCAAAACAGCAGTTTGATATTACATCGCACCTGATCGCTGAAAAGCCTGCTGGTTGGCATGCTGATATGGCTTGGGACGGTGTTGCGTGGACAAGCGGTAACGCTGAACTCCCGTTGGGTGAGCATCTGTCCAATGGGAAAATGGGCATCCTGTCCATTACCGTTCGTGCTGCTGGCCCTTATATTAAGGACAGCCAGGCAATGACAAAATCGGTAAAATCTGCTTAATCACCTTAATAGTTTAAGCCCTTATGCAGGCCCTGTCTTTTTTGATAGGGTCTGTTTTTGTTATAGGTTTCTGGAGAGCCTGAAGAAGGGGTTGTCGACGCTTGGGGATGTCTAGTCCTTGTTTGTGGGTTTTTTGTTTTCAAAGCCCCGCCACCTCAACACAATAGGGTTCTATACGTTTTTCGTATATGTTGATCGGTGTTTGATTCATATTGCGTATGACTTCGCAGGCTCAATTTCTGAGGCGCAGAGACTCATTGTCCTCTCTCGGGGTCATCATACCAGCCAAAGTACACAGGGCACTCTACGAGCTTCTATGGCGACCAGAAGCAGCTATGATAGCCTAAAGCACAGCCAACACACGGGACACTCCTGCGGCTGTCCATGTGGTGGTGCCTCTCGCTGTCCTGATGCCTTGCTCAGACAAACGGGCTGCCACCTGCCTCAAAGACAACCCAGAAGCAGACAGGTGCTGAATGAGCGGACCAACCCCTTCTGCAAAGGCTCTAGAGCTCTCTTGGCGGGCTTTTACAGAGAGCCGGTAGTCAACCTTGGGGGCTCCTGTCCGGTAGCCTCCTAGCGTCTTTCCTCTGGCCTTTGCAGCAGCCAAGGCCGCTTTGGTGCGGGCAGAGATAGCCTCTCGCTCTTGCTGGGCCACCAAGGCCATGATGCCAACCGTTAGCCTGTTCGCGTTGGGCATGTCCGCAGCCACAAACTCAATGCCTGCCTTTTCCAGACCAAGGAGGAAATGAGCATCACGTGAAAGCCGGTCTAGCTTGGCTATCAGCAGCACGGAGCCCGTCAGCCTGCACCGCTCCATGGCCTCCAAGAGTTTAGGCCGATCATTCTTCTTCCCGCTTTCAATCTCAGTGAATGAGGCCAGCACCTTTCCGCTGGTCTGTGACACATACAAGGCCACAGCAGCCTGTTGTGCCTCAATACCAAGCCCTGAAGCTCCTTGGCGGCTTGTGCTCACACGGAAGTAGGTGATGAAGGTTGTCATGGTCTGCCAGTCTCTGTTGCCTTGTATCGTTAGTGTCAACGCTCGTTGGCATTTTCGATACACATAGAAGAAGACAGTATGAATCCCAAAAGATGAATCTCTAAGATTCGGGTTCTGAATAGATCATGCCGGTCATAGTCTTGGGCAAAGCGATTTTGCACCATCAGAAAGCCAGCTCCGGCAGGCGGACCAGATCGGCTTAGGAGTCCCAACGGGCCACCGCATCGGGCTCTGAGATGGCAGCAGCTTCAAAATAGGGGCTAAACCCCCAAACGTTGTTGTTGTTCGACGTTGTTGAGTAGGGTTCCCCCTCCTGAAAACTGCGATCTCTTCACGGAAAGAATATGCCATGCAATAATAGCAAATCAGGACGGCTTGTTGGCACTACCAACACGGAATAGGGTCTATCGGTAGTAGTTTTTTAGGGAAAATTGGCAGTTTTCTGCGGGTTCTTGATGTTTCTGGCGTAAGGTCCCTCTCTCTCCGCCACGATACGATTTACCCTATAAAAAATGACCCATACCAAGCTGCAGTTATACTGCTGTGGTGTGTCGCCACATGGGCCGCGTGACGTATCGACAGGTATGGGCGGCTGTCTGGTTCGGCGAGTGGGTCATTGCGCAGGCGGTATCCGTTTTCCTCGATCTCGCCACCGTTGTTCTTTGCTCGCAAAAAACAATGCTGAAATATTTATGCGTCACACAGAAATAACACTCTTTCTTTACGCCTTACTTACGGCGTTCCGGGAAGAATGGCGGGTGGCATCTGTCAGTCTATTTTTTCTAGAGCGGAGAGATGATGACCAAGTCACACGATATTTCCGACGGTGAGGTAAGTGTTTGGTGCAGAAAATACGCCGTTTCTAAATAGTATTTGAGAATAAAGAGTATTTTTTCACCAAACCGTGGAGGTCTGTGCAAGTGGCGGTCAGGGTGATCTGGCAAAGCATGCTTCGCTCTGCCAGAGTCCGCCAGGCGCAAAAACTCCTCACCCGGCGGACCGGGTGAGAAAGAGCTGGTTATTCGGCTGGAACGTAAACTTTTCCGCCAGCTTCACGGAATTCCTTGGTTTTTTCTTCCATGCCGGCCAGCCTGATAGCGTCTTCCTTCAGGTCCTGGCTGATCCGCATGGAACAGAATTTCGGCCCGCACATGGAGCAGAAATGCGCTGTTTTATGCGCTTCACGTGGCATGGTTTCATCGTGATAGGCGCAGGCGGTATCAGGATCGAGCGAGAGGTTGAACTGGTCTTCCCACCGGAAGGTAAAGCGTGCGCGGCTCAGGGCGTCATCCCGCAGTTTGGCGGCCGGGTGGCCTTTGGCCAGATCCGCCGCGTGGGCTGCAAGACGGTAGGTGATGACACCAGTTTTCACATCATCCCGGTTTGGTAGGCCCAGATGCTCCTTGGGGGTGACGTAACACAGCATAGCGGTGCCAAACCAGCCGATCATGGCCGCCCCGATGGCGGAGGTAATGTGGTCATACCCCGGTGCAATATCTGTGGTTAACGGGCCAAGCGTGTAGAACGGGGCTTCTCCACATTCCCGCAACTGCTTGTCCATGTTTTCCTTGATCTTGTGCATGGGCACATGGCCCGGCCCTTCGATCATTACCTGACAGCCTTTTGCCCACGCGATCTGTGTCAGTTCGCCCAGTGTTTCCAGTTCGGCAAACTGTGCGGCGTCGTTTGCATCGGCAATGCTGCCGGGGCGCAGGCCATCGCCAAGCGAGAACGAAACATCATAGGCCCGCATGATATCGCAGATTTCTTCAAAATGCTCATACAGGAAGCTCTCACGGTGGCCGTTCAGGCACCAGCTTGCCATGATGGACCCGCCACGGGAGACAATGCCCGTTACGCGGTTGGCGGTAAGCGGCACGTGTTGCAGGCGTACACCAGCATGGATGGTAAAGTAGTCCACGCCCTGTTCCGCCTGTTCAATCAGCGTATCACGGAACACGTCCCAGCTCAGTTTCGCAACATCCCCGCCCACTTTTTCAAGTGCCTGATACAGCGGCACGGTGCCAATGGGGGTGGGGGCGTTGCGCAGAATCCAGTCACGAATGTTGTGGATGTTGCGGCCCGTTGAAAGATCCATCACCGTATCCGCACCCCAGCGGATGGACCACACCAGCTTTTCCACTTCGTCCGCTGCGGAGGACGTGACGGCGGAGTTGCCGATATTGGCGTTTATTTTCACCAGAAAGTTGCGGCCAATAATAACGGGTTCAAGTTCCGGGTGGTTGATGTTGGCGGGAATAATGGCGCGACCGCGGGCAATTTCTTCACGCACAAATTCCGGGGTGACAAATTCGGGCAGCGCTGCGCCAAAGGAATTGCCATCCTGAAGGCGTTCCGTTGCACCTTCTGCTGCTTTCAGGCGGCCCAGATTTTCACGGTGCGCTACATAGATCATCTCTTCCGTGATGATCCCGGCCTTTGCGAATTCATATTGCGTGACCATCTGGCCATCAGCCCCCTTCAGCACACGGTGCGGAGCAGGACAGGGGGCGACGAGATGATCGCCAGAAGCGTTGCCGTTGTCTTCGGGGCGCACTTCACGCGGGGCAATGGGGCTGAAGCCACGACGGGCCAGCCAGGGGGTGCGTACTTTGGGCAGGCCCTGCCGCACGTCAATCTGCTCTTCTGGGTCTGTGTAGGGGCCGGAGGTGTCGTACACGCGCAGTGGCGGTTCATTAGCGGAAGGATCAAGCGCTATTTCACGGAATGGCACGCGAATATCCGCGTGGCCTTCCGGGCTGGAATACACTTTGCGAGACCCCCGAATGGGGCCTGTGGTCACATGGCCCGGTGCGGGTGCAGTCGTGTTGGCCGGGCGTGGGTTGCCGGTATGGGTACGCTCTGAAGTTGTGGCCTGGGTCATAACTCTCTCCTCAGCCAGAGGAGGACGGGGGCAGAAGAGGCTTCCACGGATGTAGGGAGCTCGCGCGCTCTTCTTTTGCACCAGTCCCTCCGCCGGTATTAGCCGGATCAGGTTCCCCGCCAGCGGCATCATGCATGCTGGCGGCAGGGTCGCCACGCCGTTGTTCTGTTTCCAGAATACAGTGGCCTCTCAGTTCCTTGCCGGAACCCCCCTTGGTCAGGAGAATGAGATAGCTTTTCGCGTTTTCCTGTCAAGGAAATTCGGGACCTGAGGCGAAAGCGGTTTCATACTTCTGCGTGTGAGGCAGAAGGGGTGGAAGAGATTCAAACACACCACTGTAACATATTTAATAAAAAAATGTAATTTCTATGCAACCGTTGAGAGATTGTGGCATTATGGTGCCATGATAGCAGAAAAGAAACGTGCTCAAGAAGCAATTGCGAATGTTGAGATTTCGCCAAACGCCCATCGTGTCTTGTGGATGGCCGCTATAGTTGCCGCCATATGCGGTGGATTATACGGTTATGACACTGGCATTATTTCCGGTGCTCTTCTTCTTATCACCAAAGACTTTCATTTGACTTCCAGCCAGGAAGAAATGGTGACCTCGGCCATCCTTGTGGGGGCGGTGCTGGGGGCGCTGAGCATTTCCTACCTGTCCGAGCGTTTTGGCCGCCGCGCCACTGTTATGGTGGTGACCGCTATTTTTGTTGTGGGCGCGGTTGCGTGTTCCTACGCGCCAGACATGACAGCACTTGTCATTGCCCGCGTTTTTCTGGGGCTGGCGGTTGGTGGTGCAACGCAGGTGGTGCCCACCTATATTTCCGAGCTGGCGCCAGCCAGCAAGCGCGGCAATCTTGTCACGTTATTTAACGTTGCCATTGGGGTTGGTATTTTTATGGCCAACCTTGTGGGCTTTACCATGCGTGATGCATGGGGATGGCGGCCCATGATCTCCGTGGCGGCCCTGCCTGCGGCTTTTGTGTTCGTTTGCATGTTTTTTCTGCCCAAAAGCCCGCGCTGGACGGCAGAGAATGAAGGTCTTGTCTCCGCAGTGGAGCAGTTGAGCCGTGTGCGAACTTCCCGCAAGGCCATCCGGCGGGAAATTCGGGAAATTCATGAAAACACCGCCAGCATGGATGAAGATGAGCGGGGCTGGAAAGGGCTTTTGCTGCCATTTGCCCGTCCGGCGCTGATTGCGGCCTTGGGTATCGCCTTCTTCACACAGGCAGGGGGGCTGGAGATGATGATCTATTATGCTCCCACCTTCCTGTCTGATGCCGGGTTTGGTAATTCCGCGGCCCTGCTGGCCAGCCTTGGTATTTCCATTGTCTATCTGGTCATGACCCTGCTGGGCTGCCTGTTTGTGGATAAAATTGGCCGTCGTCGTCTGGTGCTGATCATGGGGCCGGGCTCCGTTCTCAGCCTGATCGGGCTGGGCATTATGTTCGCTATCCATCCCGATAAAGGCAGTGTCGGCAGTTGGGTGACCATTGGCTTCATGTTGCTGTTCATGATGTTCAATGCTGGCGGCATTCAGGTGGTTGGCTGGTTGCTGGGGGCCGAACTGTTCCCGCTCCCCATGCGGGCTGCGGCAACCAGTGTGCATGCTGCCGTGCTGTGGGGGGCTGACCTTCTGGTAACAGCCACCGCACTGACTCTGGTGCATCTGGTGACACTGGGGGGCACCATGTGGGTCTATGCGGGGGTCAATCTGGCATCTGTGATCTTTGTGTATTTCTTTGTGCCAGAAACCGCTGGAGCCACGCTGGAAGATATTGAGACAGCCCTGCGGCGTGGAGAATTTACCCCCCGCCGTGGTGAAGACCCGCGTATCCGCTCCTATGATGAGGAAGAAGAGGAAGAGGCGGGTGTCTCTTCCGCAGCCTGACGTAGCCTGTTTCAGGGTGTGTTATGTGCAGAAAAGGCTCTCTTCGGAGAGCCTTTTTTATGGGGCGCAGGTGGCTTTCAGGCTTGAGTGATCGCGTCAGCGGTACACTAGGCCACCATCAATCATGACGGATTGGCCTGTCATGTAATTGGAATCCGCACTGGCCAGGTAAGCCACAAAGGCGGCAACGTCTTCCGGCGTTTCCACGCGGCCCAGTGCAATGCCTTCTACGTATTTTTTATAGGTCTCGCCCACTGGGGCACCTGTTTCCTCCGCCATGCGGCGGTCAATCTCCGTCCACATATCCGTGCCCACCACACCGGGGCAGTAGGCATTCACGGTAATGCCGGAGGACGCTAGTTCCTTGGCGGCAGCCTGTGTCAGCGCACGTACGGCAAATTTGGTGGCGGAATAAACGCCCAGGAACGCAAAACTTTCGTGCCCCGCAATGGAGCAGGCATTGATAATTTTGCCGGGGGTGCCCTGCGCTTTGAAGGTTTTTGCAGCAGCCTGAATACCCCACAACGTGCCCTGCACATTGATGCGGAAAATGGTGTCTACTTCTTCCGGCGTCACCTCCAGCAGGGAGCGCACCTGCGCAATACCGGCATTGTTCACCATGATATCCACGTGCCCCAAGGTCTGAGAGGCCTGTTCCAGCACGGAGAAAACCTGTGCGCGGTCACTGACATCCGCAGTCAGAGGTAGCGCCTTGCGGCCCAATGCCTCAATTTCTGCGGCTACGGTGGCCAGCTTGTCTTTTTTGAGGTCGGTCAGAACAATATCTGCGCCATCCTTGGCAAGGCGCAGGGCAATGCCGCGCCCGATACCCTGCGCGGCACCTGTCACAATGGCGGTTTTACCTGAAAGAGACATGTGTTTGCTTTCTCTGATGCACTGTGCAGCCAGATGCCGCACGCGGCAGAAGGCAAACCTGCACCAGAGAAAGCGTCAACCGGGCATCACGGAGGAGTGACCACAAAAAACCCGGCTTCCTTCCGAAAGCCGGGTTTTTCTGGTCGCACGCAGGGGTCAGTGCGGGCGGCTGGTGAACTGTTCCAGCCAGTGAATGGTATACTCACCCTTCTGGAATTCAGGGTCCGCCAGAATACGGCGATGCAGCGGAATGACGGTCTTGATGCCTTCCACCACAAATTCGTCCAGCGCCCGGTGCATGCGGGCAATAGCCTGCGCCCGAGTCGGAGCATGCACAATCACCTTGGCGATCATGCTGTCATAGTAAGGCGGCACCCGGTAGCCGGTGTACAGGGCGCTATCCACGCGCACGCCAAGGCCGCCCGGGGGATGATACACCGCCACCGTGCCGGGGCAGGGGGCAAAGGTATCCGGGTCTTCCGCGTTGATGCGGCATTCAATGGCATGGCCGGAGAAGGAGATGTCAGACTGGGTATAACCCAGCTCTTCCCCTGCTGCGATACGGATCTGTTCGCGCACCAGATCAACATCACACACCATTTCCGTAACCGGATGCTCAACCTGCAGGCGGGTGTTCATCTCGATAAAGCAGAACTGGCCGTCCTGATACAGGAACTCCAGCGTGCCTGCGTTCCGGTAGCCCATCTTGGCCAGAGCATCCGTAGCGGTGCGGCCAATGGCGTCACGCTGTTCAGCAGACAGAACGGGTGAGCCAGCTTCTTCCAGCAGTTTCTGGTGGCGGCGTTGCAGGGAGCAGTCACGCTCACCAAAATGCACCACGTTTCCGTGGTTGTCGGCCAGAATCTGGAGTTCGATATGGCGCGGCTTATCCAGATATTTTTCCAGATAAACGGCATCATTGCCAAAAGCCGTGCGGGCTTCCGTGCGGGCCACGCTCCAGGCTTCTTCCAGTTCGCTTGCGCTCTGCGCCACTTTCATGCCGCGTCCGCCACCGCCAGCCGTCGCCTTGATCAGAACGGGGTAGCCAACTTTTTCTGCAACCGCGCGTGCTTCTTCAAGGCTTTTCAGTTCACCGTCAGAACCCGGCACCAGCGGAACGCCAAGGGCTTCCATGGTGGTTTTGGCGGTGATCTTGTCGCCCATCATGCGGATATGGTCAGCCGTTGGCCCGATAAAGGTCAGGCCGTGGGCTTCCACCGTTTCGGCAAAATCCGCGTTTTCGGACAGAAAACCGTAACCGGGATGAATGGCTTCCGCCCCGGTTATGGTGGCGGCAGCCAGAATGGCCGCCACGTTCAGATAGGAGTCGCGTGACGCAGCAGGCCCGATACACACGGCTTCATCCGCCAGGCGCACGTGCATGGCGTCTTCATCCGCAGTGGAGTGAACCGCTACGGTCTTGATGCCAAGTTCCCGGCAGGCGCGCAGGATACGAAGGGCAATCTCGCCGCGGTTGGCGATGAGGATTTTTGAAAACATCACTCGATGATGGCAAGCGGCTGGCCGAATTCTACCGGATCGCCCGAGGCCACCAGCAGCGTCTTCACCGTGCCAGCCTTGGGAGCCTTGATCTGGTTGAAGGTTTTCATGGCTTCAATCAGCATCAGGGTCTGCCCGGCGCTGACAATCTGGCCTTCGCTCACAAACGGAGGGGAGGACGGATCAGGCGTGAGATACGCCACGCCAACCATGGGGCTGTTAACCGCACCCGGATGGCGGGAGAGGTCTGCCGGAGCAGCGGGAACCGGCGCCACCGCAGGGGCCGCTACCGGAGCCGGAGCAGCAACAGGGGCCGGAGCCACGGCCTGCACGGAAGCAGGAGCACGGGCCACACGAATGCGGCTGTCTTTCTCCGCAATTTCGATTTCCGTCAGGCCGGTGTCGGTCAGAATTTCAGCCAATGCCCGAATGGCATCTGCATCCACGAGCAATCCGCTCATTGGTCATCCTCATGTAGAATAAGATCGGTCATTGCCTGCAATGCCAGAGAATACCCTGTCACGCCTAGCCCGCAGATAACGCCAACGGCGGCGCGGGAGACATAGGACATGTGGCGGAATGGCTCGCGGCGGTGAATATTGGAGATATGGACCTCAATTACCGGCAGGTCCGTAGCCAGAAGCGCATCCAGCAGGGCAACCGACGTATGGCTGTAACCTGCAGGGTTGATGATGATGCCACGCGCCCGTTTACGGCAATCCTGCACCCAGGAGATCAGCTCACCTTCTATGTTGGTCTGGCGGAAATCAATGGCCAGATCCAGCTTGTCGGCGGCCTGGATACAGATCTGCTCCACATCATCAAGGGTGGCGCTGCCGTAAATTTCGGGCTGACGCTGGCCGAGCATGTTGAGATTGGGGCCGTTCAGCACAGCAATAAGAGGTCTTTCCATAGTGCATCGGGCCGTAGCACGATGCCACGCTGCATCCAAGAGAAGAGATTGGTATGCGGCGGAAAATTCAGGAAAAACCTGTTCCGGGCTGTCTGTTCCAGCCATTTGCCGCGGGGTGTGAGGTCAGCGGCCGGAATGCGAGGTCAACACAAAAACGCGCTGTATCTGCCTCTTTTTCGCCATGTGCCTCCGCCATGAAAGGGGAGCCTGTAAAAGGGGCCGGGGCAGAAACTGGTTGCTTTTTCAGGCATGCAACGGCTTTATTCAACCAGTTTTAATGGGTGATGGAGTGAACAAGCGGATGTCAGCCCTACGCCGGGCACTTCTTGGAAGTGTGTTTGTTATGGCCTCCATGGGGTCTGCTTCTTCTGCACGAGCAGAGGATAGCGGGCAAAGTGGCACAGCGTGGGCCGATTCTGTGCAGCGTGCTCTTGCAGCGCGTGAGCAGAAAGACCCCACGTTTTCCAACCCCGCCATGGGCAAGGGTCATCACGCTTTGCAGAAGGGCATGGCGAGCTGGTACGGTGGTCGTTTCAGCCATCGGCGTACATCCTCTGGCAGTCTTTTCAATAAAGCGAGCCTGACGGCGGCCCATCCTACCGCGCCACTGGGCAGCAAGCTGCTGGTGACGTCAGAAGACACAGGCCGTTCGGTTGTGGTCACGGTCAATGACCGTGGGCCGTATAGTCGGGGCCGTATCATTGATCTCTCGCAGGCTGCGGCAGCCAAAATTGGCATGCTCGGGGCTGGCGTTGCGCACGTGAAGATCGAACCTGCGCCGATTGAAGTTGCGTCTGCACCACAGGATGGGTCCGAATCCATCGAATCCTCTTCCGTTATGCAGTTTGAGGCCGCGCAGGGGCATACCGTGCGTCCGATCCGGCGCGCCAAACGCTCATAGAATTTCCGTCTGATAAAGTCTGTCAGCATGTTCTGGCAGGCTTGTAGACGTTAAGGGCGGCCCATGAAGTCGTCCGTTAAAGGCTTCTGTGGGGTCTTTTTGAGCCTGCAAAGGCACGCTGAAAGTCCGCGGCGAAGCCATCAGACCGAAAATCCGAGAAGGTTGGCCATGTAGATATTGGCCCGACCTGCCTGTTGGACGTGCGTCTGTCGTGGCGTCGATACAGATTTTCGGCTGGTTTTTCAGCCTCGCTGAATGCCCAGCATACGGAAGTGCGGCGTTATTGAGTGTCGCCTCTATCAAGTCACGCAAGAGGGCTGCTGTTTGCCCTTGAGGCGCTCAGTGCGGTTGGCCTCCTGCTGCGCGCGCTTCTTTCCGTCTTTTCTCGCCGTGTGCCTGTACTGTCCGGCTGGTGTTCGTTCAGCCCCTGATTATTTGTATCAGAGGTGAACGGGTTTGCGGCGTTCACCGCGTGCGTAGCTTTCCATTTCCGCGTTCAGTTCCGCACCCATCAGAATCACCCATGCGCTGACAAAGAACCACATCATGATGGCGATCACTGCCCCCAGAGGTCCGTAGGTGGCGTTGTAGCTCGCAATGTGGGCTACATAATAGGAAAAGCCTGAGGCGCTGATGATCCATGTGAGCGTGGCGAACAGTGCCCCCGGCAGAACCCACCGCCACAAAGCAGGGTGGTGACGGTCCGGGCCAAAGCGGTAGAGCACCGATGTTGCCAGAATCTGGAAGGTGAACATGATAAGCGGCCCGCTCCATCTGGCCGCAAACTCAAGGGAGCCGGGCGGAGTGGGGATGTGCAGCCACGCTGGCAGGTTCAGGAACAGAGGCAGCGCCACCATAAGGGCCAAGGTAAGAGCCGCGCCCAGCACTGCGGAGAGCGTCATGCTCAGTGCCGTGATCTGGAACACGATGAAGCTGCGGCTTTCCTTGGTGTTATAGGCAATGTTCAGCGCCGCCAGAATGGACCGTGTGGCGGCCGAGGCAGACCAGAGTGCCACGCTCAGCGAGATGACAAGATTGAAGGTAAGAGAGCTGTGCGGCTCGGCTACCAGAGTCTGGATACGGTCATAGATCAGGCTGTAGGCGCTGGGCGGCAGCAGGCTGCGCAGCACTTCAAGCTGTGGCGTGACGGTCTGCACATCAAACGCCAGCCCGTAGATGGAAATCAGGGAACTGATGGCCGGAAACAGGGAGAGGGTGGTATAGAAGGCGCAGCCTGCGGCCACCAACGTTGTGGGGCCGGAAATGAGGCTCTTGGCAGTCTGGATGAAAATGGTCTTCCAGTCCGCACGGCCGAGGTCTGATGGGCTGCGGAATGTCCGGCCAGTTTTCTCCACATCCGGATTCTGGTTTTCCAGAGGCTGGTGTTCAGCAGGCGACGGTGCGGCGGAATCACAGAGAACCTGCATCGTGCGTCAAACATCCTTCTTTGTCGTGTGGCTTGGGGCCAGAGGTTGAACCGCGAGTGACCAGGAGCGCGAACTAACAAGGCCAAAAGTTACGGGCGGTTCCCTTCACGGCAGCGGCGGTGTTCCCGAACAAGCAGGAAAAACAACGTGAAGAAACCGAAGTGAGTGGTGGTTTTACCGAGGGTATTTCTGTCATGCCATGTTTTTTTGAAAACCTTCCATTTTTGTCTTGCACTTGTGGCGGTTTGGCCTCATATGCACGCCCCTACGCAGCAACGCACGTGCCACTGGCCCTCTGAGGTTACGCAACGACGTCAAGCGTTCTGGCAATCGGGACCGCCTCATTTCTGGACGGTTCGCCTTTGGTCGCTGGTCCGTTAGACCGTTTCGCAACTCCTCTTCCTGCATGGAACACGCAGCAAGAGCCTTATATTGGGGGAATGGGTGGGATGACTCCCAAAATTGCCCGTTTTATCGCCGAACAAAAGCCGGCAACGCCTTGCCTCGTGGTCGATGTCGATCAGGTTGAAGCGCGTTACCATGCCCTGAACACCGCCCTGCCACAGGCGCGCATTTATTATGCGGTCAAGGCGAATCCTGCCATGCCCATCCTTAACCGGTTGGTTGGCCTGGGCTCCTGCTTTGATGCCGCATCCTGGGAAGAAGTTTCTCTGTGCCTGGAAGCCGGAGCGGAACCGGACGCCATTTCTTTTGGCAACACGGTGAAGAAAGTCTCCGCCATTCGCGCCGCTTATGCAGCCGGTGTGCGGATGTTCGTGTTCGACTGCCAGGAAGAGCTTGAAAAGCTGGCCGAACATGCACCGGGTGCCCGCGTCTATTGCCGCCTGCTGGTGGATAATGATGGCGCGGAATGGCCGCTTTCCCGCAAGTTCGGCACCACGCTGGACTCCGCGCGTGATCTGATGCTCAAAGCGCGGGATATGGGGTTGGACCCGTATGGTCTTTCCTTCCATGTGGGCAGCCAGCAGCTTTCTGCTGACGCCTACGAGGTTGCCATTTCTCGTGTGGCCGCTCTGTTCACTGATTTGAGTGCCGCCGGGCTTGACCTGCGCATGGTCAATCTGGGTGGGGGGTTCCCCGTCCGGTATCGGGATGATGTGCCGAGCATTGATCACTTTGCCATGGCCATCAGCCACGCCATGACCGAGCACTTCGGCAACGCGCTGCCGGAAATGCTGGTGGAACCGGGTCGCTTTATTGTGGGTGAAGCCGGGGTTGTGCGGTCCGAAGTTGTGCTGGTCAGCCGTCGCGGGCGGGAAGATGGACCGCGCTGGGTGTATCTGGACATCGGCCGCTTTGGTGGACTGGCTGAAACGGAAGGCGAATCCATTCGCTATGCCATTCGCACGGAACGCGATGGTACCCCGACCGGCCCCGTAGCAATTGCAGGCCCAACCTGTGATGGTGCGGATATCATGTATGAAAAGACAGCTTACGAACTGCCTTTGGGACTGACGGCTGGTGAGCAGGTGGACCTGCTTTCTACCGGCGCCTATGTGTCCACTTATTGCTCCACCCGGTTCAATGGCTTCAAGCCGCTGACCGAGCATTATATCTGATCTGGTATGTTTAGCAGGCACAGGAGGACTTAACCTCCTGTGCCAGTTTGTTTTTTTCTTTATCTGGCACGGGCCTGTCCCATGGTCAGCCCTGCCTTGTGCGCGCCTGTCTTTGCGCTGAGCGCCTCCTGCACAACATTACCCGCATTTGATGCGTGGGAATGTTCAAGGGAGACGGATCGTGAAATCATCCAGCATAGTGTTGGCCACCCTGTTGGCATCAGGTGTGGCTATGCCCGCCATGGCGCAGACAGCCGCACAGGCCACAACCGTTGCGGCGGCGGCAGCCTCTTCTGGTGCGCCGGCAGCACCTTCACCAGCCAATGCCCAGCTTGCCAATCTGGCAGCGCAGGATTTTGGCCGGTTGTCCGTGGACGGCAACACCGCGTTTGAAGAACTGAGTCTGGCACGGCAGGCCATTTATGATGGTGATCTGGACACAGCCAAGAAACTGATCGCCAGTGCTCAGACCGCTCTGGAAACTGCCAAGGCGGATAATACGGCCTTCCAGAAAGCGGAAGACGAACTGATGCCCACCAAAACGCGTCAGCAACCGCCCCGGCCTTTGGCTTCTACCGGCAAGCAGGTGGCATGGTTGCCGATTGATGGCGAATTGGTGCTGGATGAAACGGTTGAACCCACCCCGGAAAAATCTGCTGCGCTGGCAGCGGCTAACCGGCATCTGAAGGCGGGCAATACGGCTCGGGCTTCTGAAGTGTTGCGTGTCTCCAGCGTGGATGCGGATTATATCATTGCGGCTGTTCCGCTGGAGCAGACCCGGAAAGATGTGGCGCAGGCTGCAAAGTTCATCAAAAGCAACCCGTACAAGGCCAGTGAAGCTCTGCGCGATGCCGAGAACGCCGTACGCTATGCGTCGGTTGATATTCAGGGCGCAGGCCAGCAGTCCGCAGGTGCGCCGACCGCTCCTTCTAAATAAGGGACGGGACTCCAACGTGGTGCTTGCGCCTCTGAAGGCATGAGCGCCGTTTGGTAGGCCGCTGGTTGAAAGTCCGTGATTGCGGGCTGTGAAGGGTTTTTGAGGCAGACAAGACGGATTGGACGGCGAGACGTCAGACCGCCGAGACAAAAATCCAACGCTTTCAGTCTCGAAAGGCCTCATGAGACCCATCTGACAGGCCTGTCAAACAGCCATCCGCGTCATCTGGCATGATCGTGCCGGGCGAGATTATCAGGAAAGCAAGGGGATGCCTGTTAAAGAGGTATCCCCTTTTTTCTGGATCGGACCTTCCATGCTTACGTCTTGTTGCAGAGCGTTTTTGAGGGCGCTCAATAACTGTATAAAAACGTAAAATAAGTCAAAGCCTTGCTCTTTGCGTGATTAGTCGCAACAACAGGGAAGTGGCGGGGCTGATGGTGGTTCCCGTCCTTAGTCTGTTTTTCTCTCAGGTGATGTCCGCATGAAGCAACGAGAACTGGGCCGTACTGGCATTATGGTGAGTGAACTGTGCCTTGGCACCATGACCTTCGGCCAGCAGAACACCGAAGCCGAAGGGCATGCCCAGCTTGATATGGCGCTGGCGCATGGCATCAATTTTATTGATACGGCAGAATTTTATTCCATTCCGCCCCGTGCTGAAACGCAGGGCTCTACGGAAACCATTATCGGCAGCTGGCTGAAAGCACGCGGTAATCGGGACAAGATTATCCTTGCCAGCAAGGCGGTGGGACGGGGCACCCAACCGTGGTTTCGGCCCGGTGGGGAAGAAACGCGCCTGACACCACGGCAGATCCGGTACGCGCTGGAAGGGTCTTTGCGGCGTTTGAACACGGACTATCTGGATCTGTATCAACTGCACTGGCCAGACCGGAAGATCGGGTTGTTTGGAGAAGGGGGTACCACGTTTACATCTCTGGCGGATGCGGATGAGGTGCCGATTGAAGAAACATTGGGCGTTCTGGGCGATCTGGTGACGGAAGGAAAAATCCGCCACGTAGGGGTCTCGAACGAGACAGCATGGGGCGTGTCTGAATATCTCGCCTGTTCCAGAACGGGTGCGCCGCGTATTGCCTCAATCCAGAACGCTTACAACCTGATCAATCGCACCTTTGAAATCGGGCTGGCAGAAATGGCACTGCGGGAACGGGTCAGCCTGCTGGCCTATTCTCCGCTGGCGCAAGGCTATCTGACCGGAAAATATCTGAATGGCGCGCGGCCTGCGGGTGCACGCACGACCTTGTTTGACCGTGGGCAACGCTACCAGAAACCCGGTGTGGATGTGGCGATTGAAGCCTATCTAGCCCTTGCGCGGGAAGAAGGGGTGGACCCTGTGCAACTTGCCGTTGCGTTTGTTACGTCCCGCCCATTTGTGACATCCAACATTATCGGGGCCACCAGCACGCAGCAGCTTACAACGATCCTCGGCTCTGTGGAGGTGACCATCACTCCAGAACTGGAAGCCAAGATCAACGCAATCCATCAGGTGCATTCCAACCCCGCGCCCTAACGCGGGGTTGGACGGTTGTTTCCGTGGGGAGGGAGCAGGGTTGCGCTTCTGCTCCATTTGGTGACGCGGGAAAGAAGGAAGAATGCTCCCTCTCTCAACGGAGGGGGCATGGAAACAATGGCTGTACGCGTGTCAGATCAGGAAGCGAATGCCGAACGGTCTGCCTCTGAGCCAGTAGTTTTTCACTTCGTTGGCCCCGGAAACGGGTGTTCAGATCTGCGGCGGTATTTTCAAAAACTGTTTTACCAGTCCGCCATGGTTGGTTTTCCAAACAGTCTTTGAGCAGAGCCTGCCAGCGTGATGTGGCAGGCTCTGTTTTTTGTCGGTTATTCCACCGCAGCGCGTAATCCGGCTCCGGCTGCCAGCGGGCAGAGAGGCAGAGCGCCAGCCAGAAAAGCGCCAAGCAGTTCCAGATCAGGCCCCCAAGGCAGGCCAGTGCGCGCAGCGTCAATAGCGGCGGCCCCAAAAATCAGGGCCGGGGTTATGAGGGGCAGCACCAGAAGCGGCAGCAGAACGCCCCCGCGGCGCGCGCCCAGCACAATGGATGCGCCCATGCCGCCGACCAGAGACAAGACCATGGAGCCCAGCAGCAAGCCTGCCAGCAGAATAGGCAGCGTGGCTGCGGGGAGACCCAGCATGATGGCTAGTGGAACAGCGGCAATCAGCAGGGGGAGGCCGGTTGTCAGCCAGTGGGCGGTTATCTTGGCCAGCGCCACCAGCGCGGGCGGCAGCCCCAGCAGCAGAAGTTGGTCAAGCGAGCCATCTTCCAGTTCCGCGCCGAACAGACGGTCCAGCGGCAGAAGGGCGGCCAGCAGTGCGCAGACCCAGATAATGCCGGGGGCCATATGGCGCAGCAGATCAGGCGATGGTCCAAGCGCAAGCGGAAAGAGGGTGCCTGTCAGAATAAAGAACAGCACTGCCCCCAACGTATCGGCCCCATGACGCAGTGCCAGCCGAAGGTCCCGGAAGACCACGGCCCAGAACAGGCTCATCATGCGCTGGCTCCTTCGTGATCAGAGGAAGAGAGGGCGGACGACTCCTCATCCCACCATCTGTCCGCTGGGTCCGGCGCGCCGGGCAGGGCAAGATGGCGCACGTCTTCAAGGGGCAGCGGCACATGGGTTGTGGCTATTACCACGCCGCCAGCAGCGCGGTGCCGGGCAATGGCCTCACCCAGCAGTACAATGGCGTTGGCATCTAGCCCCAGGCTGGGTTCATCCAATAGCCACAGGGGAGCCTGAGCCAGCAGCACGCGGGCAAGGGCCGCACGCCGCTTCTGCCCGGCGGAAAGCAGGCGGGCCGGTAAATCCGCCAGCGGCAGAAGGTCCACAGCTTTCAGTGCTGCCGTCATGTCGCCGCCGCCTGCACGGGCAAACAGATGCAGATTCTCCACAACACTCAGGCTGGGTTTCAGGGCGTCCTGATGGCCAAGATAGGCAACGCGGGTGGCGTGGGCGGTGCGGTCTTCCGCAATGGGCACACCGTCCCACAGCAGGGCGCCACCATCCGGGCGACGCAGGCCCGCCAGCACACGCAGCAGGGTGGATTTGCCTGCCCCGTTGGGGCCGGTAAGCAGCATGGCCTCGCCAGCATGCAAACTCAGGCTGACATCATTCAGCACCAGCCGATCCCCCCGGAAAACCGAGAGAGACTCTGCTACAAGCCGTGGTATGCCGGAGGGGGGAGGGGCAGCAAAATGTGGCTCCTCTTCTGCAAAAGACGTCTCGGAGATCGGACTTCTCCTTAATGTTACCTGTCAAAACCCGCCAAAGCCTGTGTGCTCGCGCGCTCGTGGTCGCACCCCGGCTTGTGCCATGTAAGTCTGCCGGTATGTTCTACTGCCAACGGGATATCAAGTCGGCCACCCGGAAGAGCGGGTGAGCACCTGCACCGTGTCAGAGGCGGTAAGCCGACTTCCGGAACGTATCACCGGCCATGGGCTGTGATAGGGGAGATAGGGTTATATGAAGACGGTTGGGCACGACTCACTGAAAACAGGCCGTACACTCACTGTAGACGGTAAGGCCTATCATTATTTTTCCATTCCTGAAGCAGCAAAAACAATCGGCGATGTTAGCCGTCTGCCTGTTTCACTGAAAGTTCTGCTGGAAAACATCCTGCGCTTTGAAGACGGTCGTTCCTATAATGTGGACGACGCCAAGGCGATTGCAGGCTGGTTGCCGAAGGGGAGCAGCACCAAGGAAGTGCCGTTCAAGCCTTCTCGCATTCTGATGCAGGACTTCACGGGCGTTCCGGCGGTGGTTGACCTTGCCGCCATGCGCGACGGCATTGTGAAGCTGAAAGGTGACCCCCAGAAGGTGAACCCGCTGGTTCCCGTCAATCTGGTGATCGACCATTCCGTGATGGTGGATGTTTACGGCTCGCAGGATGCGCTGCAGAAAAACATCACGCTGGAATTTGAACGCAATGGCGAACGCTACGCCTTCCTGCGCTGGGGCCAGGAAGCGTTTGAAAACTTCTCCGTTGTGCCGCCTGATACCGGCATCTGCCATCAGGTGAACCTGGAATACATTGCTCAGGTTGCCTGGACAGCCAACGTGGGTGGCAAGGATTACGTTTACCCCGATTCGCTTTACGGCACGGACAGCCACACCACCATGATCAATGGTCTGGGCGTTCTGGGCTGGGGTGTTGGTGGGATTGAGGCTGAAGCCGCAATGCTGGGCCAGCCCATTGCCATGCTGATCCCTGATGTGATCGGCTTCAAACTGACCGGCAAGCTGCCTGAAGGCGCCACGGCGACCGATCTGGTGCTGACCGTGACCCAGATGCTCCGTAAAAAGGGCGTTGTGGGCAAGTTTGTTGAATTCTTTGGTCCTGCTCTTGATCACCTGCCGGTGGCTGACCGCGCAACCATTGCCAACATGGCTCCGGAATATGGCGCAACCTGCGGCTTCTTCCCGGTTGATGCCCTGACGCTGGACTTCCTGCGTGAAACCGGCCGTGATGAACACCGCATCAAGCTGACCGAAGAATATCTGCGGGCGCAGGAAATGTTCCGCACCGCTGAAACGCCGGAACCTGTGTTTACGGATGTTCTGGAACTGGATCTGAGCACGGTTGTGCCGTCCATCTCCGGTCCGAAGCGCCCGCAGGACCGCGTTGTTCTGACGGAAGCCAAGACCGCGTTTGAAAAAGAACTGACCTCTTCCCTTGGCGTCCCCGCGAACGATGCCAACAAGAGGGTTCCGGTTGCTGGCACCAACTATGAAATCGGTCAGGGCGATATTGTGATCGCCGCCATTACCTCCTGCACCAACACCTCCAACCCGGCGGTGCTGATTGCGGCTGGTCTGGTGGCCCGCAAGGCGCGTGCTCTGGGCCTGAAACCCAAACCCTGGGTCAAGACCTCACTGGCTCCCGGCTCTCAGGTTGTGACCGATTATCTGGACCGCTCCAAGCTGTCTGAAGATCTGGATGCGCTGGGCTTCAACACGGTCGGGTATGGCTGCACAACCTGTATCGGTAACTCCGGTCCGCTGCCGCCGCACATTGTGGATGCCATTGAAAACAACAACCTGGTTGCTGTTTCCGTGCTGTCCGGTAACCGTAACTTTGAAGGCCGTATCTCTCCGAACGTGCGGGCAAACTATCTTGCCAGCCCGCCGCTGGTGGTTGCCTACTCCATTCTGGGCACCATGCGGAAGGATATCACAACCGAACCGCTGGGCACCTCCAAGGATGGCAAGCCGGTCTATCTGAAAGATGTCTGGCCTTCCAATAAGGAAATTGCTGACCTGATCGGTTCTTCCATCAACCGTGAAGAGTTTATCAAGCGCTACAAGCACGTGTCCAAGGGCACCAAGGAATGGCAGGACCTGAAGGTTGCCACCGGGTCTGAAACCTACGCGTGGGATGCAAAATCCACCTATGTTCAGGATCCGCCGTACTTCAAGGACATCACACCGGAACCCAAGCCGCGTGGTGGCATTGAAAACGCCCGTATCCTGGCCCTGCTGGGTGACAACATCACGACTGACCACATCTCACCTGCCGGTGCGATCAAGAAGGACTCCCCTGCCGGGCGTTATCTGATCGAGCATGGTGTGGAACCGCGTGACTTCAACTCCTACGGGTCTCGCCGCGGGAATGACCGCGTGATGGTGCGTGGCACCTTTGCCAACATCCGCATCAAGAATGAAATGCTGCCGGGCACGGAAGGTGGGCTTTCCAAGCACTATCCTGATGGCAAGGAAGGCTTCATTTACGATGTCGCCATGGAATACAAGAAGGAAGGCGTTCCGCTTGTGGTCTTTGGTGGTAAGGAATACGGCATGGGGTCTTCCCGTGACTGGGCTGCCAAAGGCACCCTGCTGCTGGGGATCAAGGCAGTCATTGCTGAAAGCTTTGAACGTATTCACCGTTCCAACCTTGTGGGCATGGGCGTTCTGCCGCTGCTGTTCAAGGAAGGCACAACCCGCAAGACCCTGGACCTGAAGGGTGATGAAACCATCACCATCACGGGGCTGGAAAAAATCACGCCGCGCATGGATGTGACCATGACCATTACGCGTGCTGATGGTTCCAAGCAGGATGTTCCGCTTCTTTGCCGTGTCGATACACTGGACGAAGTTGAGTATTACCGGCATGGTGGCATCCTTCAGTATGTGTTGCGTGGGATGACCAAAGCTGCCTGATAACCGTTTTGTTCCTAGCGGACACGACATTGCCGACCCGGATCACTCCGGGTCGGCTTTTTGCGTTGAAGAAGACCCCATCGTTCTAAGTGCGCTGAATGTGCACAAAAGCTTTGGGGAGGGCGCGATTCTGAGCGGCGTTTCCCTTGAAGTGCGCAAGGGGGAACTGATCTCTGTGATCGGCCCATCCGGCTGCGGGAAATCAACCTTCCTGCGGTGTATGAATTTTCTGGAAATACCGGATAGCGGGACCGTAACCGCCATGGGCGTTACGATAGAACGCCAAGGTGGCCCCTGGCGGCGCGCTGACGAGCATATGGCCCATAAGCTGCGCACCCATGTGGGTATGGTGTTTCAGAGTTTTAATCTTTTCCCGCACCTGACGGTTCTGGATAACGTTCTGCTGGCCCCGCGCGTGGTGAAGGGCGAAGGCGGCGTGGAAGAACGGGATGAGGCCATGGCCCTGCTGGAAAAGGTGGGGCTTGGCAAGGTGGCGCAGCGCTATCCTCTTTCTCTCTCTGGCGGGCAGCAGCAGCGCGCGGCCATTGCCCGCGCCTTGGCCATGCGGCCGGAGATCATGCTGTATGATGAACCTACATCCGCACTGGACCCGCTGGTGGCGGAGGAAGTGCTGGGCGTGATGCGTACGCTGGACAATGAGGGCATGACCCAGATTGTGGTGACGCATGACATGCGTTTTGCCCAGGTGGCGTCTGACATCATTGTTTACATGGATGGTGGACACATTATAGAGGCCGGACCACCGGAAACCCTGTGCGTGAATCCTGTGGATGAGCGCACCCGACGTTTTTTAAGGACAGTTCTGTGAAGCACGGCCTGCGGCATTTTCTGTCACGGTTTGTCATGGTTCGGTCTGGGCTTCTTGCAGTGTTGGCGTTGGTGGCCGCCTTTGGTCTGTCCGCGCCAAAGGCGGGGTTCGCGGCCGAACCTTTGCGGTGGGCGGCTGATGCTTCAGCAGATGTGCCCTACACTTTTCATGACCTGAAAGATCAGTCGCGCCTTACGGGGTATGAATATGAACTGATGCAGGAACTGGGCCGCCACATGGGCCGGGATCTGGCGTTCGTTCAGAATGACTGGGATGGCCTGATTCCCGGCCTGAAACGCGGTCTGTACGCCATGGTGATCTGCGGGATCGAGATCACACCGGAGCATGCGGAAGGCATAGATTTCAGCAGCCCCTATTACGTGACATCCGAGCGGATTGTGGTGCGCAGGGACGGCCCGCAATTCTCCCGGCTGGAGGATCTGGATGGGCACGTGGTGGGTACCATCAAGGCTACTCAGGCAGAGCGGATTTTAGCCGGGCATCCCAAGGTGCAGGTGCGCACCTATGATGAAGAAACCAATGTGTTCATGGATCTTGTGAATGGCCGCACAGAGGCCATCCTGATTGATGGCCCCATTGCTCAGTATTACGGCGCAACCAATCCCGCCTTGCAGATAACGGGCGAACCCATTGGGCGCGTGGCTTACGGCATTGCTTTTGCCAAAGGCCAGAACGCGGCGCTGCGGGAGCAGGTCAACACGGCTCTGGCCGCCATGCTCAAGGATGGCAGCCTGCACACCATTCTGGCACGCTGGAATTTGTGGACGCCTGAAATGGCGCAGTTCGCGCAGGATTTTTCCACACCTGATATCGCCCCTACCGAGTGGCAGTCTTATGTCGCGGCGCAACAGGGCGGCGCTGGCTGGACGGAACGGTTGCGGCGTTATGTCGGGTTTCTGCCTTTGCTGGCCAAAGGGGCAGTTCTTACCCTTGCCGTTTCCTTGTGTGCCATGGTGTTGGCAGTGGCTCTTGGGTTGTCACTGGCTCTGCTGCGTTTGTATGGCGCACCGTGGATGGCGTCTCTCGCCGGGCTGTATGTGGAAATAGTCCGTGGCACGCCACTGCTGATCCAGATTCTGTTCATTTTCTATGGCCTGCCGCAGTTTGGTATCAATCTTGGCCCGTTTCTGGCCGGGGTGATGGGGTTGGGGCTTAACTACGCAGCCTATGAGGCCGAGAACTATCGCGCGGGACTGCAATCCGTGGCCCGTGGTCAGATGGAAGCCGCGCTGGCCCTGAACATGACGCATATTCAGGCGTTGCGGTTTGTGGTTGTGCCACAGGCGTTCCGGCTGGTGATGCCCGTCATGACCAATGATTTCATTTCTCTGCTGAAAGACTCATCGCTGGTCAGTGTGATTACGCTCACAGAACTCACCCAGACCTATATTCGCCTGTCTTCCACCTATTTTGACTATTTTGGCACGGGTTTGATGGTGGGCGGTGCTTATCTGCTGCTGGGGCTGCCGTTTGTGCGTTTGGCGCGTATGGCGGAAAAGAAACTGGCGCAGCCTCACACACGCCGCCGTTAAGGCTGCCGCCAAGAAGGTGTGAAAGATCAGCGCGTGAGGCTGGCAAGGCAGTTGTGAGATTGAACAGCAGGGCTTTCAGCTACCAAGACCAAGACCAAGACCAAGACCAAGACCAAGACCAAGACCAAGCTCAGGGTCACGGTGCTGGGGCCTACGGGCGGCAAAAAACGGTGCATGTTGCTGTCAAAAATCCCGCCCGCCCGGCCTACCAGACTTGGCACCGGCCCTCTTGTGGGGCCGGAAGCAGTAAGGCGTTGGCACATCAAATGCGCCTGAGGCATGGCGGAAGAGTGCTCCCGTCAATTGTGTATAAAATAAGTATGAGTCAGATATAAATACGATAGTCGTATGATTACAGCTATACTCTAGCCGGGTCTGACGGTGGTCTGTGCGGTGCGGTGCCCGGAACCGTACCAAGCGGTCTGCTGAAAAGGCAGGGCAGGGCGTTTCAGCGTCTCAGCACATGTGTTCCGGAACCTGATGGACCTTCTTTCTGCTCTTCACAGCTTTGTCCGCGTGGCGGCCACAGGCTCTTTTTCGGCTGTCTCGCGTGAGACAGGTGTCAGTCAGCCCACTATTTCACGGCATATCGCCTTGCTGGAAGCGCATTACGGCACCACGCTGTTTGCCCGCACCACGCGCAGCCTGATGATGACAGAAGACGGCCGCAGCCTTCTGCCCCATGCCTATGAAGTTCTGGAAATTCTGGAAACGGCTGAAACCGTTCTGGGGCGACGGCGTGCGTCTGTCTCCGGTCTGGTGCGGTTGGGGGTGACCACGGCGTTTGGCCTCTATCTGACCAGACGACTGGGGGAGCTGCTGGAGCGTCACCCTGATCTTTCAGTCGAGATCGTGATGCGCGACTCGTTTGGAGATCTGGTGGAAGAAGGGCTGGATCTGGCCGTGCGCGTAGGGGAAATTGCCGAAGGCTCCCTGATTGCCCGCAAGCTGGGCGTGGTGCGCAAATGGCTGGTTGTTTCTCCAGACTGCCTGAAACGGTGCGGCACCCCAGAACATCCGCGTGACCTGCCAGAATATCCTGCCATTGTTTACAACTATGGCGGTGGCCGGAATGACTGGCATTTTTACCGGGAAGAAGAAGAAAGCGTTATCGCGCCCTCAACGGTGTTCCGGGCCAATAGTAGTGAGGCCGTTTTCTATGCTGTTTCCGCCAGCATCGGCATTGGTCTGCTGCCAGAGTTCCTGGTGCGGGAAGCCGTAGAAGAGGGAAAACTGGTACGCCTGTTTGCAGATTGGAACATTCCCTCTCTGCCATTCTACGCAGTGCATACGGGCCCGCGCACCCTGCCACTGCGGACGCGTACGGTGCTCGATTTCCTGATTGAGGTTTCCTCCGATGTCCTGAGGGAAACGCCTAAATCCTGAAGAGAGATTACTTGAAAAATCTGGTGGACTAATATGCCACGCCTTTTGTTGGTGCCGAAAAGCGTGGGGTTTTGTCCTGCGTTCTTTCATCACTGGGGCATCTTGTTTGTAGGCTTCAGACTCCAGCTTTCCTGCGTGACTAATCTCTCGCGGCTTAGATTTTCGGACTCTTCAAGTAGCGTCTCGGCCTTACAAAATCCTCGCCAGCTTTTTGGCGCGAGGTCGTGAAGGTAGCAAAAGCGTCTTCTGACTGTCTGCTTGTGCAAGAGTGGGACATTTTGCGCCCAACGACAGTGAATGTGTTTTTGGTGCGGGGGCGTCGGAGGGGCGGGAGATGATCTCTCCCGTTGCGGCATTTCTTCCGTGACGCAGAGGAGAGCAGACGCTAGGCGGCCGCTCCTCCCACCTCAGGGCCTCTCCTCTTCATGACCGAGGCTTTGATTTCGCGGGGAGAAACGTTTTTCCCGGCAACCTGCCTCTGCATCGGGTCACACGGTAAGAACGCAGGTTTTAACCGTGGAAACCGGGGTCTGTGGCTGCAGCAGCGGGGAGCGGGCCGCCTTCCAGGGTGCTGTTGTACCCTTTGCGCAGGTAAGGCAGCCAGTTTTTCAACCACGTATCGCTGCGTTTCACAAAATCCGCCACCATGGGGGAATTGTTCATGCCCGCGCGGGACCAGTCTTCCGGAGCACCCGGCACGGCACGTTGCCCTGCTTCCGCCGGGCTGAGCAGCGTGTGGATGGTCGCAAAATCGACTCCGGTGCCAGATTTGCTTTTCTCAATATGGGTCCATCCCGCATCCACCAGAATGGGGGGAAGGTCAAAGCCCATCATGCCAAGCCGCTGCAATGCGGGCGGAATGAACAGCGGGCTGCTCAGAAGGCCCTGCAAGGCCTGATTGGAAGTGAGGAACAGGTTGTTCACCACCCGTATGGGGGATGTCAGCCAGCATTCCGTGTGGGTGCCATCTTGCGGCAGGTCTCCAACTGTAAAGTTGAAGCCGCTATGGCACATATCCTGCAACATCTGGGTATCAGAGGACGGGAGGGATTGTGTGGTGGCCTGCGCGATGATGAAGCCCGTGACCACACCGCGTTCTGACCGCACGAAAATGGAGGTCAGAATCTCCCCATGCGAAACATCATCCTGATAGTTTAAAACAGGGTGCCATTTGCCAGCCGGGAGCGGAAGTTGACGCCCGGCAAAAGGGATCACGCCTTCAAACTGTGCATCCAGCGGGGGTTGGGAAACCATGCGGCGTCCTTCCCCTTCGGCATTGTTGGTCTGCGCGGCGGAGCTTCGGCCAAGCATGTGGCCAACCTTGTCCGTTACCGTCTGGTAGTAGGGCAGGCGGGCCGTCAGCCAGGGGGCGGGAAACAGCACGGAAAAAATGCCGCATGCACTGGTGGAAATCAGAACCGTGCGCCACAGGGGGGCACGTTGCCAAAGGCGGGTAAAAGCGGACATGCCGTAATGCTCGGTCCAGACGGTATCAGGTGTGAAAAAACTGGGGCCTACCCACCGGCAGGCCCCGTGCGCTTATGGGGTCAGGCGAGCGTGCATGCTCTCACTGTTGTCACCGTTATTGTCGGCTATTTTGGCTGTCACGGTGCCGTCCTCATCGCGGGAGATGCGAATCATGGAGGCACCCTGCTGGCGCGCCACAATCAGCGATTCGCTGATCATGTCTTCAATGGAGCGCACAAGATCGCGGGCCGATGCGGCATCGCCCATACGGCTCTGGCGGCGCATCACATCCATCAGCAGGGACGCATCGATACCGCCGGTTTCCACCTTCAGCCCGTAGCTTTCGATCATGGTTTCGATTTCCAGTGCGGAAACGCGGGCAATATCCAGCCCCTTCAGCGCACGGAATACAAAGATACGGTCCAGACGGTTGAGCACTTCCGGGGCAAAACCAGCCTGACGCAGTGCTTCAACCGACTCGGCGCGCATCCGGTCCGGATCATCATGCAGGCGATCCGCAATTTCCGTCAGCGCATCGGTTGCGATGTTGGATGTCAGCACAAAAATGGCGCGAACGGTGGAAATCTGCTGCCCGGTGGAGGCCTCGGTAATATGACCATCATTCCACGCGGTCAGGAATTTCTTGAATACGTCCGGATGGGCTTTTTCAATTTCATCCAGAAGCACCACGGCATCGGGCTTTTCCTTCAGGCCGCCGGTCAACTTGCCGTAGGTATCAGAACCCACATACCCTTTGGGGGAGCCAAAAAGCTGGGTGGCTGCGTGCGGGCTGCTCATCTGCGTCATATCAAAATGCAGCAGAGGGCGCTCAAGCTGGCGGGCCATCTGTTTGGCAAGATAGGTTTTACCGGTGCCGGGTGGGCCTGCCAGCAGGAAGATACCAACCGGCTTGCCGCGAACCTGCAGGGCCAGCCTGCGGCGCAACTGCACGGCAATATCTTCACATACCTGATCCTGGCCAATCACGCGGGCGCGCAGGTTGGCGGCCAGTTCTTCGGCATCAATTGTTGTTTCCCGCTGTTCCCGCGCCAGCATTTCTTCAAGCGCGTTGCGGTTGGTCAGTCTGGCAAGAACGTCCATCATCCACCCCCGTCGGCGTAATAAGCCTTTGCGTGCAAGCCGCTCGGCGCGTGTTTCGAACAGCAGCCCGCCTATGGTCAACAAGCCGCTGACTGCGGCAATTATGGGCCATGCCGGTGCACACCATTCCATGAAATGGGTGAGCGAGGCCAGTGAAAGGTGCAGACTGATGGCCATCTGGATGCTGGCCAGCACCAGAAAAATCACCATCATCAACGGCATCAGCCGGTTAAGGGCTGGTAGCAGGCCTTTCATTGGGCAATCACCGTCAGGCCAAGAGAGTCACCCTGATGCATAACAGGCAGAACCTGTGGGCCGAACATGGTTATCACGCCGCTTCCTATTCCTACTATGCCCGGATCAGACACGGGAAGGATATCAACATTTCCGGCAACCGTAATGGGGAGAATCAATACGGTGGGGTTTGTTTGCAGGGCAACGGTACGGTGCATGGTGCCTGATATGACAGACACAGTGCCCCCCGTGCCTGTGGCATCAAAAATGGGCATGGCAACCAGACGCAGATCGCGCCGCTTCACGCCTGCCAGAATGTCAGCCTGTTCTTTTTCAGAATAACCGGAGGAGGCAAGGGCTTCGGCTGCCTTGTCGGGGGCAATCAGGGAAAGCTGAATGCCCGTGCGCTGCTGCGATGCATCCGCACTCTGGTTATCTCCGCTTCCCGCTGCTGCCGGAGTGGTGGAGGTGTTGTTGCCCGAGCCCATGAAATGGACCCCGGCACCGGCCAGCAGGGTGCAGGTTGCCAGAGCGACAAGCACGGTGCGGAAATGGGAGGGTTTCTCCTCTTTCTCCGGCTGCGCTTTATACACGGGGTCAGGCAGATCGTTCATGAAATGTAATCAGACATATCCGGGTGGGAGTGTGCAAGTTCTGAAAACGCAGGAAAGCCCCGAAAAGAGCCCCGCACGACTAATTTCTTTTTTATGGGGGGTGGGAAAAGAAGGGCAACAGGGGTTTCAACTCTTGCAGCATGGTCTGGTATCCCCTACATGAAACATCATCCTTTCATTTTATCAGAATTTTGGGGGGTGGCCTTGACGGGCCGCCTTTTTTGCATTGGACGCTGATCTGCCCATCCATTCCGGCCTGGAAGCCCGCCTTGTCGCCCTTGTGGCGCCAACGCTGGATGATCTTGGCTATGAGATTGTTCGCGTGGCGGTGCTGGGGCGTGAAAGCCCGACAGTGCAGATCATGGCGGACCGCAAGGATGGCTCGCTCATCAATGTGGAAGATTGTGAGCGCATCAGCCATGCCGTGGGCGCTGTGCTGGATGTGGAAGATCCTATTCCCGGTGCCTGGACGCTTGAGGTGTCCTCCGCCGGAATTGATCGTCCGTTGACGCGCGCCAAGGACTGGAACCGCTTCACCGGCCATCAGGCCAAGGTGGAAGTTCTGGTTCCGGTTGATGGTCGGCGCCGGTTTTCCGGTGTTGTCCTGGGGGCGGATGCAGAAACCGGCCGACTCCGGCTGGATGATGGAACTGAGGCCCGTTTGCCGCTGGCGGAAATCCGCCGGGCAAAACTGGTATTGACGGATGCCCTGATTGAGGCGAGTGCGCAGATGGCGCGCCCTGCCGATGATGAGGGCGAGAATGAAAAGAGCAAGGCCGGGGAAGAAAAACCGGCCGGGCGCAAGTTACACTGATCACGTCGCCTGCTTTGGAGAGCTGAGAGTATGGATACCTCTGTTTCCCGTCCTGAACTGCTGCTGGTTGCAGATGCTGTTTCGCGCGAGAAGGGAATCGAACGCGAAGAAGTGCTGGAAGCCATGGAGCAGGCTATCCAGAAGGCCGGACGTGCCAAATACGGGCATGAAAAAGATATCCGCGCGACCATTGATCGCCGGACGGGTGAAGTGCGTCTCTCCCGCTGGACGGAAGTTGTCGAGCAGGTAGAGAACGAGGAAACCCAGATTCCGCTGGCCATTGCCCGCAAGTTCCAGCCGGAAATCAAGGCTGGCGAATATCTGGTTGATCCGCTGCCGCCTATCGATTTTGGCCGCATTGCCGCCCAGACCGCCAAGCAGGTGATTGTCCAGCGCGTGCGGGAATATGAGCGCAAGCGCCAGTATAACGAATTCAAGGACCGCGTAGGCGAGATCGTCAACGGCACTGTCAAACGGACCGAATACGGCAACCTGATGGTGGAAATCGGCTCTGCCGAGGCGCTGCTGCGCCGGGATGAGCTGATTCCGCGTGAATCCTTCCGCAACTCCGACCGCGTGCGCGCCTACATCTATGATGTGCGTGATGAACCCCGTGGCCCGCAGATCTTCCTCTCCCGCACGCATCCGGCCTTCCTGGCCAAGCTGTTCGCGCAGGAAGTGCCTGAAATCTATGATGGGATCATTGAGATCAAGGCTGTGGCGCGTGACCCGGGTTCCCGTGCAAAGATGGCCGTGATCTCCCGTGATGCGTCCATTGATCCGGTTGGCGCCTGCGTGGGTATGCGTGGGTCTCGCGTGCAGGCGGTTGTGGCCGAACTGCAGGGCGAAAAAATTGATATCATTCCGTGGAGCCCGCAGGCCGCGACCTTTGTGGTGAACGCACTGGCCCCGGCTGAAGTCTCCAAAGTGGTGATGGATGAAGAAGCGGGCCGCGTTGAAGTGGTGGTGCCGGACGAGCAGCTTTCGCTGGCCATTGGCCGCCGTGGGCAGAACGTGCGTCTGGCCAGCCAGTTGACGCGTTGGGATATTGATATCCTGACCGAAGCTGAAGAATCCGAACGCCGCCAAGAAGAATTCCGTCGCCGCACCAACCTGTTTGTTGAAGCGCTGGATGTTGATGATGTGATTGCCGGTCTTCTGGTGACGGAAGGCTTCCATACCATTGAAGAACTGGCCTATGCCGACCCGGATGAACTGATTGGCATTGAAGGTTTTGACGAATCGGTGGTAAGTGAACTGGTGCAGCGCGCCGAAGCCTATCTGGTCAAACAGGAAGAAAACCTGGATACCAAGCGGCGCGAGCTCGGTGTGTCTGATGACATTGCCGATATGGGCGTGTTTACCAACCAGATGCTTGTGACACTGGGTGAAAAGGGTGTAAAAACTCTGGACGACCTTGCTGATCTGGCTGGTGATGAGCTTGTCGAAATTCTCGGTACTGACGCTATTGAGGAAGATGCTGCCAATGAAATCATCATGGCGGCGCGTGCTCACTGGTTTGACGAGGAAGACGGCAAAAGCGCCGAGCAGGAGTAAGAACGGGTCTGGCTGCTGAAAAGCCTGACAAACAATGAGTGGTGATTTTTTGCCCGAAGCGGATGAAGACGAAAAAGGCCCCCTGCGGCGCTGTGCAGTAACACGGCAGCAGGAAAAACCAGCCTTGATGTTGCGTTTTGTGGTATCACCCTCATCTGTTGTTGTGCCTGACCTGGACGCGCGACTGCCCGGACGGGGAATATGGTTGAGCGCCCAGCGGGATGTGATAGAACAGGCCCGCAAGCGCGGCGTGTTCGCGCGGGCGGCACGGCGGCAGGTAACGGTGCCCGAAGATCTGGCTGTTCAGGTTGAGGCCGGTCTGCGTCGGCGCATGGTGGAACTTCTGGGGCTGGCCCGGCGTGCCGGGCAGTCTACCAGTGGTTTCATGAAGGTGCGGGAGTGGGTGATGCGGCGTGAGGCCGCAGTGATCATTCATGCATCTGATGGAAGCAGGGATGAACTGGATCGGCTCCTGTCGGGTGCCAGGAACTTACCTGTGATTGAGGCGCTTTCGGCTGAAGACCTTGCAAGGGTTTTCGGGCGTGAGCGGGTTGTAAACGCAGCATTGGCGCACGGAGGTCTTGCCTCCCGTCTGTGTTGTGAGAATGAGCGTTTTTCGGGGGTTGCTCAAGGCGGCTCCCGGGTTCGCCGGACCTTTCCGGCGGATGGGTGTGAACAGGCGGGTCAATGAGCGAAGGCAAGGATCAGGATCAGGGTAAGGGACGTTTGTCCCTTCGGCCGGCGGGTCGTTCGGAAGTCGGACGGACGGTTGATGCCGGGTCCGTGCGGCAGAGTTTCAGCCATGGCCGCTCCAAGGTCGTGCAGGTTGAGGTGCGCAAGAAGCGTGGCCCCGGCGCTGCAGGCGGAGCTGGTGGCCGTGGTGCGGGCGGTCGTGCAGGAGGTGGCCGTACCCTGACGGCTGCCGAGCTGGCAATGCGCCAGCGCGTGTTGCAGGAACAGAAGAAAGCGGCTGAAGAAGCCGAACGGCGTGAGGCTGAACGGCGCGAGCAGGAAAAGATCCAGATTCTTTCCGCCGCTGAAGAAGCCCGCCGTCGTGAAGAAGATGAAAAGCGTGCCGCTGAAGAAGAAGCTGTAGCCAAGGCTGAAGCTGAGGAAGCGGAACGCAAGGCACGCATCGACTCCATCAAGCCGATTGAAGCCAAAGGGCCGGTGGTTTCTGCTGTGCCCATTCCGGGTGAAGTCACGCTGGCTCCGCCTGTTGGGCGCCTGAAGCCTCTGGCTGAGCGGGCCATCATGCCGGCCAAGCCGCTTAAGCCTGCTGCTCCGCGTCCGCAGGCAGCGCCAGCCGCTGCGGCTGATGGTGCTGCGGCTGCTGCCCAGACCCTGCGTCTGCGTGGTCGTGGTGCGGAAGGGGATGATGATCAGCCCCGCCGTGGCAGCCCTGCACGTCGTCCGGGTGGCAGTGCGCCTCCGCGCAAGAGCCCCGGTGGTGCCCGTAAGGGTGACAGTGGTCGCCGCGCAGGCCGGATTGATATTCAGGCCGCGATTGAAGGGGATGACGACAAGACGCGTTCACTCGCTTCTGTGCGTCGTCAGCGTGAACGTGAACGCCGTCAGGCCGAACTGGAACGTCTCCGTGCCGATCAGGTCCGGGTGGTGCGTGATGTTGTGCTGCCTGAAACCATCACGGTTCAGGAACTGGCCAACCGTATGGCCGCCCGTCAGGGTGAAGTGATCAAGGCGCTGATGAAAAACGGCGTCATGGCAACGGTGACCCAGACCATTGATGCCGATACGGCTGAACTGATCGTTGAAGAATTCGGCCACCGTGTGCGCCGTGTGTCTGAAAGCGACGTTGAGCTGGGCATTGAAGGCATTGAGGACGCACCGGAAGATCTGCAGCCGCGTCCGCCAGTTGTGACCATCATGGGCCATGTTGACCATGGTAAGACCTCTCTGCTGGATGCCCTGCGCACCACAGACGTTGCGGCAGGTGAAGCCGGGGGCATTACCCAGCATATCGGTGCCTATCAGGTGACGCTGGCATCCGGTGCCAAGATCACGTTCCTGGATACGCCCGGACATGAGGCGTTTACCGCCATGCGTGCCCGTGGTGCCTCCATTACGGACGTGGTGGTGCTGGTTGTGGCGGCTGATGATGGTGTGATGCCTCAGACCATTGAGGCCATCAAACACGCCAAGGCAGCCAATGCGCCGATCATTGTGGCAATCAACAAGATCGACAAGCCCGGTGCCAACCCTGACCGCGTGCGTCAGGAACTGCTGAGCCACGAGATTGTTGTGGAATCCATGAGCGGTGACGTGCAGGACGTTGAAGTCTCTGCGCTGAAGCGTGAAGGACTGGACAAGCTGGAAGAAGCCATTCTTCTGCAGGCCGAAATTCTGGACCTGAAAGCCAATCCGAACCGGACGGCAGAAGGTGCGGTGATCGAAAGCCGTCTGGACCGTGGCCGTGGGTCCGTGGCCTCCGTGCTGGTGCAGAAGGGCACCCTGCATAAGGGTGACATTGTTGTCGCTGGTGCGGAATGGGGCCGTGTGCGTGCGCTGGTTGATGACCGTGGCCGTCAGGTTGCGGATGCAACGCCGTCCATGCCGGTTGAAATTCTTGGCCTGACAGGCGTTCCTTCTGCAGGTGCTCCGTTTGTTGTGGTCGAGAACGAAAACCGTGCCCGCGAAATTTCTGAATTCCGTCAGCGTAAGCTGAAGGAACATCAGGTTGCAGGTCAGGTTGCGGCTCGCGGCACGCTGGACCAGATGCTGGCCCGTATTCAGGCGGGTGAGCAGAAGGAAGTGGCGGTTCTCATCAAGGCGGACGTTCAGGGATCTGCCGAGGCCATCCAGACCACAGTGCTCAAGCTGGCGCATGAAGAAGTTGCAGTGCGCGTGCTTAACGCAACGGTGGGGCAGATCACGGAAAGTGATGTGCAGTTCGCCAAGGCGTCTGATGCCGTTATCATTGCCTTTAACGTGCGTGCCACAGCGCAGGCCCGTACCCTCGCCCAGCGCGAAGGTGTGGAAATCCGCTACTACTCCATCATCTATCAGGTAGCTGATGATGTGGAGCAGCTGGTGCGTGGCAAGATTGCGCCCAAGCATCGCGAAAAGTTCCTTGGGTATGCCGAAATCCGCAAGGTTTTCGAAATTACCAAAGTGGGCAAGGTGGCTGGCTGTTACGTTACGGAAGGCGTTGTCAAACGCGGCTGTGGCGTGCGTCTGCTGCGTGATGGTGTGGTTATCCATGAAGGTGACCTCAGCCAGCTCAAGCGCTTCAAGGACGATGTCAAGGAAGTGGCCCGTGGTTATGAGTGCGGTCTTTCCTTTGCTGGATACAATGACCTGCGCGAAGGCGATGTGGTCGAATGTTTTGAAAGTGAGTTGGTGCCTGCATGAGCCGTCGGAACGGATCAGACAGGCCTGGAATGAAAGGACCGGCGGGGTATCTCGCCGGTCTTTCTCCTTTAGGGCCGTCTCAGCGCCAGTTACGGGTGGGCGAAGAAGTTCGTCGTGTGCTGGCTGAACTTTTTGCGCGGACCACTTTTCGTGATCCTGATCTGGCAGACGCCACGGTTACGGTGACGGAAGTGCGTCTTTCTCCGGATTTCAAACATGCCACCGTATTTGTGGCGCGTCTGGGCCGGAGCGATATTGATGCGCTGCTGCCTGCGCTCAAGCGGGTAGCCCCATGGTTGCGTACCCAGATGTCGCATAAGCTGCGGCTGCGTGTAGCGCCGGAATTGCATTTCCAGCCAGATACAACGCTGGATTACGCCATGCATATGGATAGTCTGCTGAAATCTCCAGATGTGAAGCGTGATCTGGATGAAGAAGACGAACCGGACGCAGACAAGAAAGACGATTCGGAGAACTGAGAAAGGCCACCTTTTGGGGCTTTCCTAGTTCTTCCATGTCTGCACAACGGGGCGGATAGCAAAATTGCTTTGAATCCGCACAACACCCGGCATGCGGGATAGTTCTTCTTTATGAATGCGTTCGTAATCTGACATATCCTGCGCTTCTACGCGCAGCAGATAGTCCGCATCGCCTGTCATCAGGTAACATTCCTTTACATCGGGGCAATCCCGCACACGGCTTTCAAAGCGGCGCAGGCAGTCTTCTGTCTGACGCTCCAGTGTGATCTGTACAATCACCGTCGCCATGGTGCGTGTGGCATTGCGATCAATAATGGCGCGATAGCCCTGAATAATTCCGTTTTTTTCCAGAAGTTTAACACGGCGCAGGCACGCTGAGGGCGAAAGACCCACGCGCTGGGCCAGATCCGCATTGCTCAGCCGTCCATCATGTTGCAGGTGGCGCAGAATGGCGTCTGTCATGCGGTCGAAGATCATGTATCTACTTCCTGTCTATTGCCGCATGTTATGCGATAAAAATCATCTTTGTCAGAATTTTATGCGACAAAACGGCAAGATATGCCACACACTCTTTGCTAAAATTGTCATATCGAAACAGTGTGGAGTTCTGGCACCATGTCTTCCTGTTCTCTTCCGCGTGCTGACTGGGCTGCTACCCGGGCAGGTGCCGTGTTGACGGTGGATCTGGGAGCCATAGTGGACAATTATCGCCAGCTTGTTCAGCGCACTGCCGGTGCGGTGTGTGCTGCGGTGGTCAAAGCGGATGCCTATGGGCTTGGCGCGGCGCATGTGGCGCCTGCTTTGCAAAAGGCTGGCGCAAAAGAGTTTTTTGTTGCGCATGTGGATGAAGGGCTGGCTCTGAGACCCTCTCTTTCGCCACACGCGCGGATTACCGTTCTACACGGGGCCCGGCCGGACGCTTTAGCGGAATGTGTGGAAAGCGGGCTGCGCCCTGTGCTCAACAGCATGGAACAGATTGCGCAGTTACGCGCACTGGCTGAGCGGAAGGGCAAGGCGCTTGATGCTGTCTTGCAGTTGGACACAGGCATGTCCCGTTTCGGGCTTTCTGCAAGCGATGTTCAGCAGCTTTTTGAAAACCCTGCTCTGCTGAAAGGGATATCTCTCAGCCTGATCATGAGCCATCTGGCCTGTGCGGATACGCCGGAGAACCCGGCTAATGCCCAGCAGTTGGAGCGGTTGAAACAGTATGCCGCCCAGTTGCCTCCGGCACCGCTCAGCCTCGCGGCATCATCCGGTATTTTTCTGGGTGCTGCGCATCATCAGGATCTGGTGCGCCCTGGTGCAGCACTTTATGGCGTGGCCCCCAATGCCTCTGGCCCCAACCCCCTGAAGCAGGTGGTGCGTTTGCAGGCGCGTGTGCTGCAAACCCGCACGCTCTCAAAAGGAGACAGGGTGGGATACGGGCTGACATGGCAGGCCGAGGGGCCATGCCGGGTGGCGACCCTTGCCACAGGCTATGCGGATGGTTTTGCCCGTCAGGGCGCCAGCACGGGCTGTGCGTGGTTCAAGGGGCAGAAATTGCCCATTCTGGGCCGGATTTCCATGGATTCCATGACGGTGGATGTCTCTGCCATTCCCGAGGCGGAACTGGCGGCTGATGCACTGGTGGATCTGCTGAACGCACAATATGGCGTGGATGATGTTGCCTCTGCGGAAGGGACCATCGGCTATGAGGTTCTAACGTCTCTGGGGCGGCGGTATCACCGCGTTTACCAGAATCACGCGTGAAAACATCAGATATTTTCTGAACACATTAAGGGCGACGCATTATGAAAGTTCTTGTTCTGGGCGGTGGCGTGGTTGGGGTGACCTCCGCATGGTATCTGGCGCAGGCCGGGCATGAAGTAACCGTTGTGGACCGTCAGCCCGAAGCCGGGATGGAAACCAGCTTTGCCAATGCAGGCCAGGTGTCGCCCGGTTATTCCGCCCCATGGGCCGGGCCGGGTGTGCCGCTTAAATCCATACGCTGGCTCATGATGGCGCATCGTCCGTTTGTGTTCTGGCCTCTGCCGGACCCGCATTTGTGGAAATGGCTGTGGCAGATGCTGGAAAACTGCACCACCCCTGCGTATGATCGGAACAAGGGCCGTATGGTGCGGCTGGCAGAATACAGCCGGGATGTGCTGGGGGACCTGCGCAAGGAAACCGGCATTACCTATGATGACCGCCAACAGGGCACCTTGCAGGTGTTCCGCACCCAGAAGCAGCTTGATGGCGCGGCACTGGATATTGCCGTGCTCAAACAATACCAGGTGCCTTATGAGGTGCTGGACCGTGATGCCTGTGTGAAGGCTGAACCCGGGCTTGCCGATGCCGCGCATAAAATTGTGGGTGGTCTGCGTCTGCCGGGTGATGAAACGGGCGATGCGTTCAAGTTTACGCAGACACTGGCCAGCATGGCTGCAAAAGCGGGCGTAACTTTTCTGTACAACACCAAGATCAAGCAGATTCTGGCAGATGGTGGCCGCATTACTGGTGTGGAAACCAGTGGCGGCGTGCTGACGGCCGATTCCTATGTGTTGTCTCTGGGCAGTTTCTCGCCGGGAGTTGTCCGTCCGCTTGGGCTTGATCTGCCCATCTATCCGGTGAAGGGATATTCCCTGACCGCTGCCATTACGGATGCAGCCCGTGCGCCGGTTTCCACCATCATGGATGAAACGTTCAAGATCGGCATTACCCGTCTGGGAGACCGCGTGCGGGTGGGGGGCACGGCAGAACTGGCTGGGTTCAGCCGCCGCCTGCGTGCACCGCGCCGGGAGACACTGGAACATTCCGTGACGGACCTGTTTGCCAACTGCTGTGATGTACCCGGCGCCACGTTCTGGACCGGCCTGCGGCCCATGACGCCGGACGGCACACCCATTATTGGCCGCACAGGATATGAAAACCTGTTCCTGAACACGGGGCATGGCACGTTGGGCTGGACCATGGCCTGTGGTTCAGGCCGGGTTCTGGCCGATATCATGTCTGGAAAGAAGCCTGATATAGCTTATGAAGATCTGAACGTCTTCCGTTACGGTCAGTAAAATTCGCTCCGCCTTCTTTTGGGAGGGCGGCGTTTCTATCGTTTCTTTAACAAAACTTTAAAGTCTCTTATTCGCATATCGTGGTTTTTTCAAAACTGTGTCCTGTTACTGTCATGGCAGTGACATGGATATGCCTGTTTTGGGTGGTTCCTTACCTGCGTCTGCCGGAAAAGCGTGGTGTTCCGGCATTGGGAAATAAGGGGTGGGCTACAGTCGATATGGTGGATAAGCGGTTTTCAGGGCAGGGTTCTCTGCGCCGGAAAAGGCGGCAGGGTGCGCGTCCGGGTGTTGGTTTTCGGGTTGTTCTTTCTCTTGGCGTCGGGCTTTTTGCGGCTGCCGGTGGGGGGCTGGCCCCTACCGTGACGCACGCTGCCGAGGCCAGTATTTCTTCTCCGGCTGTTTCCCAAAAGACTGTTTCAACGGCAGCGGCTCCGTTCAAGCCCAATGCGGCAGATCAGGCGCTGCTGGAAGATCTGGAACACCGCACCTTCCAATGGTTCTGGGAGTCCGGAGACCCGCAGACCGGGCTGGTGCCTGACCGTTATCCGTCTGATCAGACACAGGCCAGCGTGGCGTCCATCGGGTTTGGGCTTACGGCTTACGGCATTGGCGCGGAACGTGGCTATATTACGCGGGCTCAGGCCATTACGCGTACGTTGAATACCCTGCGTTATCTTTCTCGCCTGCCGCAGAACGCCAGTGCGGACGATGCTTCTGGCTATCACGGGTTTTTCTATCATTTTCTGGATCATAAAACCGGCCTACGCTTCAACAAGGATATCGAGCTGTCCAGCATTGATACCGCGTTGCTGATGCAGGGTGTGCTGTTTACAGAAAGCTATTACACTCAGGATACGCCGCAGGAGCGTGAAATCCGCACATTGGCCAACAGGCTTTTTCAGAATGTGGATTGGCCGTGGATGCGCCGGCCTGATCAGCGCCTGAGTATGGGGTGGTCGCCAGAACATCAGTTCCTGCCCAATTATTGGGAAGGCTACAGTGAAGGCATGATGGCCTATGTGCTGGCGCTGGGATCTGCCACGCACCCGTTGCAGCCGGCATCCTGGCAGGCGTGGCTGGCCACCAATGACAAACGCTGGGGGGAATATAGCGGGCAGACGCTGCTGAATTTCGCACCGCTTTTCGGGCACCAGTACACCCATTCCTGGATTGATTTCCGGGGCATTCAGGATGACTGGAACCGTGAAAAAGGCATCGATTATTTTGAAAACAGCCGTCGTGCGGCCTATGCGCAGCGGTCCTATGCCATGGCCAACCCCGGCAAGTGGCAGGATTACGGGCCGGATGTATGGGGGCTGACAGCAAGTGACGGCCCCGGTGAAGTGACGGAAACCGTCAACGGGCAGACGCGCCACTTCTTCTCCTATTCCGCACGAGGGGCGGGGCTGGATTACACGCAGGATGATGGCACCATTGCCCCCACAGCGGCAGGTGGGTCCGTTGCCTTTGCGCCTGAAATTGCGGTGCCTGCCCTGCGGGAAATGAAAAAGCGATATGGCAGCCACATTTATGGCCGCTACGGCTTTGTGGATGCGTTCAACCCCAGCTACCACAAGGGCAATACGCCTTTCTGGTCTGACACCGCTTATCTGGGCATTGATCAGGGGCCCATTCTGCTGATGCTGGAAAACCGCCGCAGTGGGTTTGTGTGGAACGTGATGAAAAGCAATCCGGTTATTCGGCAGGGATTGCTGCGTGCCGGTTTCCGGGGCGGCTGGCTTGGCACGTCTTCTGCGTCTGACACTGCACCGGCCGAGCAGAAAAGTGCCGTGCGGACCAATCAGGCCGGGTAAGACATTTGGCCTAATGCGAGGCTGAGGACGAGGCAGGGCAGGGGGCTACCCCTGCGTTGCTTCCTCAGACGCGTTTATTGTCTCTCATATAAAAAGCGCCGTTCAGATCAGACTGAACGGCGCTTTTTTGATCAGCCCTGATAGGAGGCAATTTCAATCAGGTTCTGGTCCGGATCATGACAATAAACGGATGTGATCGGCCCAAGTGCCCCCAGGCGCGCCACGGGGCCTTCCACAATGCTCACGCCACATTTTTCCAGATGTTCGACCACATCGTCACTGGTGACGGCGGTGACAAAGCATAGGTCATTCCCTCCCGGCAGCGCGTGGACGGCGGTTTCCCATCCCTCGGTGCCCTGTGGGCGCAGGTTGAGCTTCTGGCCACCAAAACGCAGGGCCGTGCGGTTGTTGCGCCCGTATTCCTCCCGCTCCATCCCTAATACCCGCTGGTACCAGGATGCTGAAATTTCGAGGTCTCTTACAGTCAGGACAGCATGGTCCATCCGGTCAACGGTAAAGCGCATGAAACGGCACGGCTCCTCTGGCTGGCCCGCCTTCCCGTAAGGCGGGCGGCTGAATGGCTCAGCTTAACTCAGCGTAGAAGTCATTGCCCTTATCGTCGATAACAATAAACGCCGGGAAGTCCTCGACCTCAATTTTCCACACAGCTTCCATGCCCAGTTCGGGATACTCAAGCACTTCCACCTTGCGGATGCAGTCCTGCGCCAGCCGGGCTGCGGGGCCGCCAACGGAGCCCAGATAGAAGCCGCCATATTTCTGGCAGGCGTCCTTCACGGCTTTGGAGCGGTTGCCCTTGGCCAGCATGACAAAGGAGCCGCCATTGGCCTGAAGTTCCGCCACATACGAATCCATACGCCCGGCCGTTGTCGGGCCAAAGGAGCCAGTGGCCATGCCAGTGGGTGTTTTGGCAGGGCCTGCGTAATAAACGGGGTGGTCTTTCAGGTATTGCGGCAGACCTTCACCCCGGTCCAGCCGTTCCTTGAACTTGGCGTGGGCAATATCGCGCGCCACAACCACGGTGCCGGTCAGTGCCAGACGGGTTTTGACAGGATATTGCGAGAGTTCCTTGCGGATCTCATCCATGGGGCGGTTGAGGTTAATCTTGATGGCGTCTCCACCCAGATGCTCGTCCGTGGTTTCAGGCAGGAAGCGGGCGGGGTCATGCTCAAGCTGTTCCAGAAAAAAGCCATCCGCCGTGATGCGGGCCTTGATCTGGCGGTCAGCAGAGCAGGAAACGCCCATGCCAACCGGCAGGGAGGCCCCATGGCGCGGCAGGCGGATCACCCGCACATCGTGGCAGAAATACTTGCCGCCAAACTGCGCGCCAATGCCCAGCTTGCGGGTAAGGCCCAGAATTTTCTGTTCCATTTCCACATCACGGAAGGCGTGGCCGGTGGGGCTGCCGCTGGTGGGCAGGCTGTCATACCAGTGGGTGGAAGCCAGCTTGACGGTTTTCAGCGTCTGCTCGGCAGACATGCCGCCAATCACAATGGCCAGATGGTAAGGCGGGCAGGCGGAGGTGCCCAGCGTTTTGATCTTGGTGTCCAGCCAGTCCAGCAGTTTCTGTTCAGACCCCAGCAGGGCGCGGGTTTCCTGAAACAGGAAGGTCTTGTTGGCGGAGCCGCCGCCCTTGGCCACAAACATCAGATCAAACTGTTCATCATGATGCGTGGCGGGACTGGCGAAGATATCGCACTGCACGGGCAGGTTGGTGCCGGTGTTCTTTTCTTCGAACATGGACAGAGGCGCCATCTGTGAATAGCGCAGATTGGTGCGGGTGTAAGTTTCATACACCCCTTTGGAGAACGCGACTTCCTCATCGCCCTCAACCCACACACGCTGGCCTTTCTTGCCGAAGACAATGGCGGTGCCGGTATCCTGACACATGGGCAGCACACCCCCTGCGGCAATGCAGGCGTTCTTCAGCAGATCAAGCGCCACAAAGCGGTCATTGTCCGAGGCTTCAGGGTCTTTGAGGATGCTGGAGAGCTGTTCCAGATGTTTGGGCCGCAGGTAGTGGGCCACTTCATGGAACGCCTGCGCCGTGAATTCTGTCAGCGCTTCGGGTGTGATGTGCAGAACGGTCTTGCCACCACACTGAGAGGTGCTGACACCCCCCTTGATATCCACCTTGCGATAGGTGGTGGTGTCTTCCCCCAACGGAAAGATGGGGGAGTAAGCAAAGGCAGGCACAGGCGGGCGGGGGGGCTGGCTATTCATGGTGTGCGTGATCTCCGTGGCCTTGGCCCCTCTGCCGGGGCCATCAGGCGGGTGATGGCCCTTTCTTGCGAAAAGCGTCAAGGCTCACCACCTGCGGAGATGAATCACTTTCTGCTGTTCCGCTGGCTTCCTGCTGGTCCGCGGCGTTTGCATCCACCACGGGCGTGTCCGTGGTTTCGGCTTCATCCGGTTCTTCTGCCATGAAATGCAGGCTGAGATGGATGGAAGGATCAGCAAAGCCGGTAAAGGCGCGCACGGGAATGACCAGCGTGCTGCCAATGCCGCCAAAGGACAGACCGACAGACACAATGCCTGCCGGGCGATCTACCTTCAGGTCCCAGAACTGGTGTTGCAGCACTATGGTCATCTCATGCGGATACTGGGCGCGGAGACGGGCCGGAATGTCCACGCCGGGGAAGTCAGTCCGGAAAGTCAGATAGAAATGGTGCTCGCCTGCAAGCCCTTCACGGCTCACATATTCGAGCGCACTCAACATCACACCCCGGTAGGCGTCTTCCAGCCAGCGTTCATAAGGCAGCAGGCTTTCAGGGGGAAAAGCGCCGTTTTCCGGTGTGTTATCGTGGTCATCAGTCATGGCGGCTCTCCTGTTCTGCGCCGGTATGGGGGCTCCGGCGTCCTTTTGATCACTCTGCCGTCAGCCATGCGGGAAAGGTGTGGCGAGCGCAAGGCAGTGGCGCATGATTCTCTGCCACGGCAGGCAGCCATGCAAAATGCAAAACGCCTGAGAGCGTAAAAATAAACAGCGATGAGGAGAAAAAAAGTGGGAGGGCTTCTGTTGCCCGGTGCCCTCCCGAACCGCGCTTATCGCTTATGCAGCAACAGCGAGCACCTCTGAGTTATCGTTGGCACTTGTAAGTTTAGCCCGATAACGGTGGTACAATGCCGGGCAAAAGGAAGGTCTTTACCACGCGTGTCGAGCCTGTTTCGTCCCCATCTGTCCATGCCCGTAAAGGCCGGATTTTTATGGTGGAGACGCCGGGTACTGCCCCCGGGTCCACTACGCTTATTCCACGTTCCGTTTATCGCCATAGCCAAGGGGCAAGCCCCTCCTGCACTGCTGAACATAAGGAGCACATGGGCTTTTTGCAAGAGGCACGCTGCGGGTGGTGTGATGCCAGCGGTGTGCCTGGGTCTGGTGGAGGACTCGGGCCGCGCCTGCGGGTGGCCGTGTGGCCCCTGCGGTATGACGGTGGAGCGGGTTATTGCGGGGCGGCAGCGGGCCGGGGCGGCGGTGCCTGCCGTTGGTGTGCGTGGCTTTCGGCCAGAACCAGCAGGCGTTCCAGATCGTCCACCTCAATATCAAATGTTTCGTCTGTTTTGCTCAGGGCCGCCAGAATATCCTCCCGCTGCACGCCTGTTTTCTGGGGCGGGGCAGGAAGAGCCTGATGAGGATAGGTGTGTCCTGTCAGGTGGTGAAAGGCGACCCCCACCCCCACGAGCAAAACTGAGTTCAGGCCAACCGGAACAATGGGAAACAGGAAGGCGGCCCCAAGCCCGGCAGAAGAGGGATGCATGAGCACGGAGGTAAGCGCCGCCGCGCCGCCGGGTGGGTGGAGGGTGCGGGTCAGACTCATGACCAGAATAGCAAGCCCCACGGCCAGCCCTGCCGCTGGCATGGGGTTACTGACCACCAGACTGACCAGCACCCCAACCATGGCGGAGATCATGTTTCCGCCGATCACGGCCCGAGGGGAGGCCAATGGGCTGGCAGGCAAGGCGAACACCAGAACGGAGGACGCCCCTATGGGCGCAACAAGAGCGGGCAGGGAGGCCGGGGTGACGCATCCTGTCACCAGCATGCTGGTCAGGATTCCGCATACACCTCCAAGTCCGATCAACACGGGTGAGGGCTTTGGCCGGATAAGAGTCATGCCGGAGGGCAGAAAAGAGACATGTTTCTTCATGGAGGAGAGATCTGCCGGAAGGGCGGAGAGAAGTTGACGAGTTTTTTGTAACGGTTTCAAAATTACTTTCTGGGGGCAGGATTTTTTCTGACACGTCTGCTCAGGTGTGTCCAATGAAGAGTGCTGAAATACGGGGCTGGTGGCGGGGAAAAGGCCGCTCACCTCGCGGGGCTGACGTGCTTGACGGAGGGCGTATGAAGGGATTGGGTTCAGTTTCCCGCTTCTGTAGTGTATGCGATGCCTCCAAACAGTTCCGGGGAACAGCATGTCACTGACCGATGCCCAGCGGGCGGAAATCGCCGCGCACGCCAAAGAAACCACCCCCACCCGCCGGCCAACCGTGCCCGCGCTGGAGGCCATGCTGTATGAACCGCAGGAGGTTCTGGATCACGGATTCCTGCGCGTGATTGATTACATGGGGGACGATTCCGCCATTGTGCAGGCAGCACGCGTTTCCTACGGCCGGGGCACCCGCAAGGTTTCTGAAGATGCCGGGCTGATCCGCTACCTGATGCGGCACCGCCATTCCTCACCGTTTGAGATGTGTGAGATCAAGTTTCACGTCAAACTGCCCATCTTCATTGCCCGGCAGTGGATTCGCCACCGTATGGCCAGCGTGAACGAATATTCTGCCCGCTATTCCATTCTGGACAGTGAGTTCTATTTGCCCGCGCCTGAACACATGGCGGCGCAGAGCGAAATCAACCGGCAGGGCCGTGGGGCCGTGCTGGAAGGCGAGGCCGCGGCGGAGGTGCTGGATATTCTGCGCAATGACGCCATGCGCACCTACAGTAATTATGAAAAAATGCTGAATACGGACGAAGGCTACGGTCTGGCGCGTGAACTGGCCCGTATCAACCTGACGCTGAACACCTACACGCAATGGTACTGGAAGATTGATCTGCATAACCTGATGCACTTCCTTGCCCTGCGGCTTGACCCGCACGCGCAGTACGAAATCCGCGCCTATGCGGAAGTGATGCTGAAAGTGCTGCATGCGTGGGTGCCCCAGACTGCTACCGCCTTTGAAGAGTATCGCCGTGGCGCGGTGACATTCTCCGCCAGCATGATGAAGGTGGTGCGCCGGATGCTGGCTGGTGAGAGCGTTGAGCGCGAAGGCTCCGGCCTGAGCAAGCGGGAGTGGGATGAAATGATGGCCAGCCTGAAAGGCTGAGAACAATGGGGCAGGGTGTGCAGCAGAACAATAAGCCGGTTGCCCCAGTGCCTTCCTCTGTGCCGGACTCTGATCTGGACGCCGTGTTTCTGGAGGGGCTGGAAAGGCAACGGGGTGAGCATCTGCCTGCCCCCCCCTCTAGCTTCCGTCTGCCGCGTTTTACGCCGTTTGTGGTGGCGGCTGTTGTGCTGGTTGGCATCTGGCTGGCGCTGTTTCTTACGGCTCCCAAAAACACAAAGCCCCAACATCTGCATATTTGCGAGACCGGAGGGCCGGAAAGCCACAAAGCCCTCTGCCTGCATTAAAGGGCGCTTCAAAAGGCATGCAGATTAGTCTGCGCTTCCTTCATTTACGTTTGAAAGCACAATCTTCTTAAAGAAGACCCCGGATTTTTATCCTATTTTGGCAGCGCGCCTGAATCACAGCGCTCTCATGGTGAAGGCTATATGGCGCTGTTTCGCAACAGGCTTTCCGGTCGGGGAGTCTATCCGTTTGATGAGCCTGAGGCAGCGCTTTCCCCGGTGCGTCAGATCGAATGTCTCCAAAGCGTGCGGGAAGCGGAAAAACGGGGGGACGCGCAGTTTGTTATCGCGACCCATTCCCCTTTTGTCATGGCCTATCCGGGCGCGACCCTGCTGTATCTGACGCCTTTCGGTTTAATGGAGCGTTCTTTTCAGCAGACAGAACATTTTCAGGTTCTCAGTGAATTTTACAAGGCCCCTGAGGGCTTCATGAATACAATTTTCGACGAATGAAAGGGGATAAATATTTTCTGAAAAATTTTTTTATTGTAACTGTCTTTCGTAAATATGGATTTGCAGTATTCCTGCTAGGTGGTGTTACGCCGCGTGCGTGGCAGCCCCATGCCGCAGGCGGCGGGAGAGTAGATTGCCTACGCCCTGTAGCCCCGTCACCAGCACAATCAGCACGGCCACTACCCCCAGCATGACGGGTGTATTGAAGCGTTGGTACCCGTAGCGGATGGCCAGATCTCCCAACCCACCTGCGCCGATAACACCCGCCATGGCGGAAGCGCCAACCAGCGTGACCAGTGTGACGGTAAAACCGGAGATCAGACTAGGCAGGCTTTCGGGCAGCAGCACATAGCGCACCACCATCCAGCGTGTGCCGCCCATGGCGCGCACGGCGTCTATCAGTCCGGGGTCCACTTCGCGCAGCGAGACCTCGGCGATGCGGGCAAAATAGGGAATGGCCGCAATGGAGAGCGGCACAATGGCCGCCGTGGTGCCCAGTGCGGTGCCCGCAATCAGCCGCGTTACGGGAATAAGCAGCACCAGCAGAATAATGAACGGCACAGCCCGCACGGCGTCAATCATCAATCCAAGAATGCGGGCCAGCAACGGCATGCGGCAGAGGCCGGAGGGGCCTGTCAGCACCATAAGCACAGCCAGCGGCAGGCCACCTGCCACGGCGATCAGACCAGAAGCCAGCACCATTTCCAGCGTCTGGCCTGTAGCCTGTAGCAGAAGCTCAAGAATCAGCCGGGACATACCCTACCACCTCCACGGACTGGCTCGCATTTTTCAGAAAAGTGAGGCTTTCTTCAGATGGGTTGGCAATCTGCACAAGCACGTCCAGTTCGGGCACGCTCTGGTGTGCGTGAAGCCGCGTGGCCAGAACCGTGGCGTTGGTCTGGTGCTGGTGGGCGAGTTGGGCAAGCAACTGGCTCACCAGATCCTGTGTGCTCAGGCCAAGCCTCAGCACCGTCTGGGCGTTGGGCGTGTGAATGGTGGAAAAACCTGCTGGCAGGGCAGGTTCGGATGTCTGTTCGGCGGCGTCCAGAATATCCGCTGGTGTGCCTCGGGCGACAATGCGGCCTTTATCCAGCACCAGCACATGGTGGGCCAGTTGCCGCACCACATCCATTTCATGCGTGATGAACACAATGGTCAGGCCCAGCGTGCGGTTGATATCCGCCAGCAGCGTCAGAATGGAGGCTGTTGTCTCCGGGTCCAGCGCGGAGGTCGCTTCATCACACAGCAACAGGCTGGGGTTGGCTGCTAAGGCACGGGCAATGCCAACACGCTGCTTCTGCCCGCCGGAGAGCAGGGCCGGATATTTGCGGGCGTGATCAGCCAGCCCAACCAGTTCCAGCAGTTCAGTCACGCGGCGGGTACGCTGTTCCTTGGCGACACCAGCAATTTCAAGCGGCAACGCCACATTGGCGGCCACCGTGCGGGCATTGAGAAGGTTGAAATGCTGAAACACCACGCCAATCCGGCGGCGCAGTGTCACCAGACGGTCTTCGGGCAGGGTGGCGAGGTCTTCGCCCTCAAGCAGGATACGGCCGGCTTGGGGGCGCTCCAGCCCGTTCAGGCACCGCAGCAGGGTGGATTTGCCAGCACCTGACCGCCCGATAATGCCGACACTATCCCCTTTGGAAACGGAAAAGCTGATGTCCTGCAACGCTGTTTGCGCACCAAAGGCACGGCTGACATGCTCGACCTGAAGAAGTGTCATGACCACGCCGGAACAATGGCTCCATGATACACATCCAGTAGGGCCTGCCGCACGTTGGGCTGCTGATAGGCCGCAACCAGCGGTGCAACCCATGGCGCGGTATGGTCAGCCTCGTTCACGGCAATGAAGCACACGTAAGGGTTGTTTTGCAGGGATTCCTGCCCAATACGCTGCTTTTCAACATCAATACCGGCTTTTCTGGCCCATTCCGTGTTGACCACTGCCGCATCCAGATCAGGCAGGGCGCGGCCCACCACACCAGCATCCAGCTCCCGAATGGTGATGTTGCGGGGGTTCTCCGTAATATCCAGTGCTGTGGGTGTCAGGCCCGCGCTGTCTGACACTTTGATCAGCCCCAGCGTTTGCAGCAGTTTGAGGGCGCGGCCCTCATTACTGGGGTCATTTGGCACGCCAATGGTGGCGTTTTTGGGCAGGTCGGCCACGGATTTCCAACGGGTGGCATACAGCCCGATGGGGGCAAAATAGGTATTGCCCACCGGCACGATATGGAAGTTGCTGGCGCTGTTCTGCGCTGCCAGAAACGGGCCGTGCTGGAAGGCATTGGCATCCAGTTCATGCTCGAACAGGGCTTCATTCGGGCCGTTATAGTCGGAAAACGTGGTGATCTTGAGGGTCAGGCCCGCTTTGGCCGCGTTTTCCGTCACAATGCGCCAGATATCCTCATCCTCACCAGACATGATGCCAACGCGCAGGGTCTGGGGTGCGGCGGCATATGCGGCACGGCCCAGAAAAGGCGCACTGCCCAACAGGGCCAGAGCAGACCGGCGGGAAAGAGCGGAAAAAGACATAATATGCCGCACCTGAAAGCTGAGAGACGAGGAAGGAATATAACAGAAAGGGATGATTGAATGGAATATAAGTACGATGTCAAGTGTGCTTAGGTGATGGGTAAATTATAATACGAAACAAAAACGGAATTTGAGTGTGTCTGCTCTTGTTTGCATCTGTCACATATTTGCCATGAGGGGCTGCATGCGCAACCGGCGCTGGACTTTCTCACTTAATCTGAGATGTCATGGTGGGTGTTCCTGCCATGACAGGAGCAAAGAGTATTTGGGACGTGAGGAATTAAAGGAGTGCCTAATTTGAAACGGTCAGTTTTTCAGAAAATGTGTCTGGTGCTTTCCGCTACGGCTCTGGTGGGGGTGATGACCCCTGCCCATGCCGAAAGTGAGCGGGAGAAACAGACAGCCGCGTGCAAGGGCGATGCGATCAAGCTGTGCGGTCTTTACATTCCCAATGAGAACAAGATTACGGCCTGCATGGAAAAGAAAAAGGACAAGCTGAGCCCCAAATGCCGCGCGTTCTTTGATAAAGGGACCGCCAAGAAAAAGCCTGCGAGCAAAAAATAACGTGCCGGGCTGCCTGAGGATGATCTGAAACGGCAGCCAGACAGTATCAGCCAATCATGCAGATGTGGCGCCGGCTTGACGGTGCAGCGCCTGTGCTGTGGTGCGGGCAATGCGACGGAAGGCCTGCGCGGCTTCGCTCTCCGGTGCGCTGGCGACAATGGGAGCGCCTTCATCGCCACTGGCGCGGATGGCGGCCAGAAGCGGCACTTCGCCCAGAAATGGCACACCCATGGCTTCGGCTTCCTTCCGGGCCCCGCCATGGCCGAACAGTTCCGTATTGTGCCCGCAATTGGGGCAGCAGAAATAGGACATGTTCTCAACCAGCCCCAGAACGGGCACCTTCATTTTCTCGAACATGCTCACGCCGCGCCGGGCGTCAATCAGGGCAATATCCTGCGGGGTGGAGACAATAACGGCCCCGGCCAGCGGCACCTTCTGCATCAGGGAAAGCTGGGCATCCCCCGTGCCGGGCGGCATGTCCACCACCAGAACATCCAGTGTGCCCCAGTCCACATCTGTCAGAAACTGGGTGATGGCCCCCATCACCATGGGGCCACGCCAGATCATGGCCTGCTTTTCTTCCACCAGCATACCGATGGACACCGCGCGGATTCCCCAGACCGGAATAGGCTGAAGGCGACCATTGATCACTTCCGGCTTGCCCGCCGCCCCCAGCATGCGGTGAAGGGAGGGGCCGTGAATATCCGCATCCATCAGCCCCACGCTCAACCCTTCCTGCGCCAGCCCTACGGCCAGATTGGTAGCGGTGGTGGATTTGCCAACACCACCCTTGCCGGAGGCCACGGCAATAACGGCTTTGACACCGGGCAGCACGGGCGCGTTCGGTTCTGGCGGGGTACCGCCAAAGGGCCGGTGGCCACCGGCCGCCGCGCCGCGGGGGGCTGCGGGCTTGGGTGGTGCAGCGGGGCGATGCGCGGTCAGGATAACCGTGGCGTCCTGCACGCCGGGCAGCGTTTTCAGGCGTGTGGCGGCTTCATCACACAAAGGGGCAAGGTGCTGGGCTTGCTCGCGGTCAACGGCAAGTGCCACGGACAGCTTGCCCTGTTCCAGCCGGAACCCCTCAAATTTTCCAACGGCCAGCAGGGAATGGCCAGTCTGCGGGCTGCACACCGAATCCAGAACCCGGGCGATGTCATCATGATGAGGCGAGGAGGGAGTCTGTGCCAATGGTTTTGTCCTGATCTGCAACAAGAAGCGGTGCGTGCCGTGTTGGCAACAGCAACGCGCAGGGTCCGTCAAGGGGATAAAGTGGCTTTGGCGCTTTGTTCTGCAAGGCAGAACGCGTAAAGAAGGCAGGAAGAAAGGCCACCTGACCATACTGGCTTTATCATGATCCGCATTAAAGGGGCCAGCTTCCTTACCATGACTGCACAGCCGGACACTCAGGGCGCAGAGCAGACACCAGCAGCACCGGCCATCAAACCAGCCCGCCCCGCATCAGGAATAAGTGCTGGGCGGGATCACCGGATTGACGCCATGCGCGGTGTGGCTTTGCTGATGATGTTTGTGGATCACATTCCTCAAAGCCTGCTCAATCGCTTCACCATGCGTAATATCGGCTTTGCCGATGCGGCGGAGGTGTTCGTGCTGCTGGCAGGATATGCATCCTGGCTGGCCTACGGGCGCGGGTTCCGAAAATATGGCACAGTGGGGTGCCTCAAGCGCATTTTCCGCCGGTGTGTGCAGCTTTATATCGGGCAGACCCTCATGGTGGTGGTGTCCGTGCTCAGCATCCGCATGTGGCGGCATTATACGCCTGTGCCCGTGGATTTTCTGGAGCCTGAACTGGCGCACGGGCTCAACTGGGTGTGGCGTGTCATGATGTTTGATGCGCTGCCCAGCAACCTGAACATTCTGCCGCTTTACATTGTGTTGCTGGGGGGCTTCCCGGTGTTTTACCTGCTCATGCGGGTGCACCGTTCTCTGGCGTTGCTGCTCTCCGGGGCGTTGTGGATGCTGGTCAATCTGGACCCCGGCCTGAACTTTCCCAACTGGCTGGACCCGGATGGCTGGTATTTCAATCCGTTTGCATGGCAGTTCCTGTTTGCGCTGGGGGTTTCGGCCTCGGCGGAGACAGAGCGGCGTGGCGCGGATTTTCCACGGCTGGACCTGCTGGCAGGATGCTGCATCCTGTATCTGGTCTTCTCCGCCCTGCAGGCGTTTCCGTGGGCGCAATGGCACCTGCCGGACCTGCGCCCCTTTGGCAGCATGATCATGCCGGAAAAAAGCTGGCTGTCTCCGTTCCGGTTGCTGGATGTGATGGCTATTTTCTATCTGGTGCAGTCTTCCCCCAGGGCCCGTAAATGGGCGGCGGACTCCACAACCGGACAGTTGCTGGCCCGCGTAGGCCGCCATTCTCTGGAAATCTTCGTGGTGGGCACGCTGCTCGATCTGTATGCGCGGCTGATCTTCAACACCTTTGGCGATGGCTGGCTGTTGCAGGTGGTGGTGAACGTGACCGGGCTGAGCATTCTGTTCGCATTGGCTGCATGGCTGGATAATTACCGCAAAGCCAAGAAACTGGCCGCTGCCAAAGCCTGAAGCACGATGCGCGCAGACGCTCCGACACATCAGGTGGGAAATGCCGCACCAGAAAGGGGCTCAACTGAAGGCTGTGCAGATATAGACAGCAACACGAACAGATACGTCTAAGGATGGGGCAGACATAAGCCGCGAGAAGAAGGGACAGATCTGATGGCGCAGCATGAGAACCATAGAGACGGGCTGCCAGCCGGAGATGTGGTCGGGCAGGTGAAGGGGCAGACGAGCCCGGATACCAAAAGGGATGCGCAAGGCCGCTCTGGTGGTGTTTCCGGCCTGGGCGAGGGAAAACCCGGAGGCCCAGCGCATGAAGCGTCTCAGAGAGAGCGGATGGCATTTTCCGGCGGCGCTTCCCCTAGCGAGGAAGGGGTAGCAGCGGTGCGGTTGCCTCGTGTCCGTCAAAAGCTGCTGGCGGCGGAGCCGCTGCGGGTGACGCTCTTCGGTTCGTCCACAACAGAAGGCGTGGGGGCTTCCTCACCCGCCACCAGCTATGCCGGGGTGTTTGAAACCTGCATCCGGCCGTACGCTTCTGGCGGCCTTACGGTGATCAATCGTGGTATTGGCGGGCAGGGAGCGGCGGAAATGCAGGCCCGGTTGCCCGCTGTTCTGGCGGATCAGCCCGATCTGGTGATCTGGCAGGGCGGTGTGAATGATCCGTTAACCGGCGTGCCGTTGCCTCGCTTTGAGGACATGACCCGGCAGGATTTGCAGGCAATCTGTGCCACTGGCGCGGATGTTGCGCTGATGGACCTGCAATGGTGCCGCCTGCTGGATGAATGTCCTGCCGCCCCAGCGTTTCAGGCGGCGGTGCATGCCATGGGGCAGGCGTTGCATCTGCCTGTGTTCCCCCGTCTGGCCCGCATGCATGCGTGGGGAAAAGAGCTTGGCGTAGGGCGGGAGGATCTGTCGCCTGATGGGGTGCATATGTATGATTTCGGATACCGGCTGCTGGGGCAGGCGGTGGCGGACTGGGTCTTGACGCTCGCCGGTATTGCGCAGACCCGAGCCATAGAGCCATAGAGCCATAGAGCCATAGAGCCATAGAGCCACAGGTTCCCGCCGGGATGAGGGGTGTGCGTGGCAGGGGAGTGCTGGCCTGAGAGGCCGTTTGAAAAGCCTGTCAGGGCGGTGTGGCAAGTCTTTGGGTGAAAAGAAGATGCTGGATTTTCACGTCCTGCTTTCTCGGTATGCTTGCAAACATGCCGTGTCTGTCTGAGACATTCGCTGCCAGCGTTATCTGCTGCCCCTTCAAACAGACTCTCACCAGCGTTTTCTTGAGAATGTGGCGCCCTCTGCCGTGCTCTGGCCGCTTTTGTGAAACAGGCTGACGTTCCGCCGTGATCGTGCGATAGAGCAATACTCTGCTCTGTTTTTCTGACTATTGAGAGTGACTTCGCCCATGCGTCTGCCCGTTCATCTCCTTTGTGCCGGTTCTCTCTCCTGCCTGCTGCTGGCCGGGGTTTCCGGCTCGGCCTCCGCATGGGCCGCAGGGTCTGCTGCCGTGCCAGCCAGTGTGCCAGCACCTGCTCCCGCAGCACCCTCCGCCGTGGCGGGCGTGGCGCGCGGGGTGCCAGACAGCTTTGCAGATCTTGCTGCCCGCCTGCTGCCTGCGGTTGTGAATGTTTCCACAACCCAGACGGTCAAGAGCGGCGATGATGACGATGATGAGGACGGCGATGGAGAAGACCAGCTTCCCCAGATGCCCAATTTTCCGCAGGGCTCCCCGTTCGAGAAATTTTTTCATGATTTCATGAACCGGCAGAACAGCCCGGATGCGCCGCCGCGCCGCATGCAGGCGCTGGGGTCCGGCTTTATTATTGATCCCGCCGGTTACATTGTGACCAACAACCATGTGATCCGCCATGCGGACAAGATTACCGTCACCTTGCAGGACAATACGGTGCTGACCGCCCGTGCCGTGGGGCATGATGACCGGACCGATCTGGCCCTGCTGAAAGTGGATAGCAAGAAGCCGCTGCCCGCCGTGCATTTTGGCGATAGTGACAAACGCCGCGTGGGGGACTGGGTGCTGGCGATTGGCAACCCGTTCGGTCTTTCCGGCACGGTGACGGCGGGGATCATTTCCTCACGCGGGCGGAATATTGATCAGGGCCCGTATGATGATTTCATCCAGACGGATGCGCCTATCAACAAGGGTAACTCCGGTGGTCCGCTGTTTGATATGGATGGCAACGTGATTGGCGTGAACACCGCCATCTATTCGCCCTCCGGCGGCTCTGTCGGGATCGGGTTCTCCATTCCGGCCAGTGAGGCACAGGGCATTATCGAGCAACTGCGCAAGACCGGCAAAGTCTCCCGTGGCTGGCTGGGGGTACGCATTCAGAACGTGACGCAGGACATTGCGGATGGCCTGAACCTGACCCCCGCCCGTGGCGCGCTGGTGGCCGGGGTGGAAAAGGATGGCCCCGCCGCCAAAGCCAAGCTGCAGACGGGTGATGTTATTCAATCCCTTGATGGCCACCCCATTGAAGGCAAAGCGCTGCCTCGGCTTTCCGCCCAGTTGCCGGTTGGCACGGTGGCGCATCTGGGTGTGTGGCGTCATGGCAAGACCATTGATGTGCCCGTGACTATTGGCGCGTTGCCCGAGCCCGCGGCTGAGCCGGAAAAGAAACCGGCCCCCGCCACCAAAAGCAGTGCAGAAGTCAGCCTGTCCACGCTCGGGTTTGCCGTGGGCGCGCTGGATGCGGCTGCGCGCCAGAAATACAATTTGCCCGCCGCCCAGAAAGGTGTGGTGGTTACGTCCGTCAAGGATGGTGGTCTTGCGTCTGACCGTGGCCTGAAGGAAGGCGATGTGGTGACGGAAGTGCAGCAGGCGGAAGTCACCAGCCCGGCCGACCTGAAAAAACGGATAGAGGCAGCGCAGAAAGCCAAGAAGAAATCCATCCTGCTTCTGGTGCATGATGCCGATGGCCTGCGCTGGGTTCCTTTCCCGCTGACGGGTGATGATACGCCTTGAGCCGTAAGGTTTAGGTCCTCCGCGTATGGCGTCATTTCTTTTTGCCGCGCCGTGGCTGAATAATCCCACGGCGCGGCAGACCATCCGGCTGCTGGTTTCGGTCGGGCTTTCCGGGCTGGTGGCGTGGCTGACCAACCTTCAGGAACCGGGCTGGGCGCTGATCACATCCGTGATTGTTACCCAGAGCAGCATTACGGAAACGCTCTCCAGCGGGCGCTACCAGATGGTGGGCACGCTGATTGGCGCGGCTGTCAGCATTCTGCCTATTACCCTGCTGATGTTCCATTGGCCGTTGTGGCAATCGTTCGCGGTTGCGTTTGTGCCGTTGGCGGTGCTTGCCTCCTGGCGGCCCAACACGCGCATGGCGGTGGTCACGCTCATGATCGCAACACTCTTCCCCACGCAGGATGATCCCTACCTGCGGCCCGTGGAGCGTGTGTTGTCCATTCTGATTGGCGTGGGTGTCTCCATGCTGGTTTCTTATGTTGTGCTGCATGAGCAGGCTCGGCGGGATGCCTTCCGCAATGCGGCGGCCACCGTGCGCAAGATTGTGGATATTCTTGACCACGCCCGTAACAGGGACATTGACTGGCTGGGTATTCAGGACCTGAATGATGAGGGCGCAGCCGCCTTGCGCAAGGTGCAGGCTGCGGTTGAGGAAGCCCGGCGCGAGCGCTGGCGGCCCCTTGAGCAGCGTGACCCCATGCTGGCGGCTCTGCCCAAGGCATTGCGGCAGTTGCAGATGGATACGCTGGTGGTAGCCCGCGCCATTCTGCGGGCTGGCGGGCAAAACACGACCGTCTCCCGTGAGACCGCGGCAGCCCTGAGCGCTGGCATGATGCGCGGCTTTGAGTGGATTATCATCCGGTGCGAGAGCGAGGCTGTGACCCGCTCTGGTGAGGAATACCGTGTGGCCGCAGGGGTGATTACCGCCCTGCCCACGGAAGAGGGGATAGATGATGAGATCATCCGCTTTGCCGTGCATATTCTGCGCACGGACCTGATCTTCCTTATCCGCCTTTTGGGAGAAGATGACGCGGATCGCTCCTGAGAGCAGTTGCTTCAACAGGCGTGCTGAGAACAGCCATACCCATCTGCTGGGCCGCATATGTTCGGGTGTAGTCGCTTTTGAATAGCGGTTTCAAACGTCGCACCATCCTCTATCTCAGGTTCTTTCTGCGCCTGAATACGGTGCCTGCTGGCTCTGATCTCACTGCATCGTGACGGCAGGACCGGCTTTTCCGCCGTAAAAACGGTCTGCCAACGCTCAACACTACATTTTTTGAAACTGACGCTTTTCCGCATGGGTGACGCGGGCCTGCCGAGATGAAAATTTTCGCGTTCAGCCTCAATAAGACCCTCGCTAGACCGACCAGATGTTTCACACAGACATGGCCCTTTGCTTCGGATGGGTGCCGCCGGTCATGAGGAGCGGGCAGGCGTTATTCCCATAGGCGATCCTCCGCGAGGCAGACCTCTTTTTTCATGGCCTGATCGTTTGCGGTTTTGGTGCGTTTTTCTGGCAGGGTAGCGCGTGGCGCGAATGCACAACACAGGAGTCTGATGGTTATGGTGACGGAAACCAACACAGCGATACGGGTTCATAAAACAGGCGGCCCAGAGGTGCTTCAGCTTGAAACCCTGCCTGTCCCTAAACCCGCCAAGGGGGAAGTGCTGCTGCGGCAGGAAGCCATGGGCGTAAATTTCATTGATACGTATTTTCGCTCTGGTCTGTATCCCTACCCTTCTTTGCCCGCCGTGCCGGGTGTGGAAGGGGCGGGGGTGGTTGAAGCTGTGGGGGAAGGGGTGAACAGTGTCTCGCCCGGCATGCGGGTGGCTTATGCCAGTGTTCTGGGGGGCTATGCCCGCTATCGCACTATTGCAGCAGACCGTCTGGTGGCCCTGCCTGAGCCTGTGAGTTTTGAAACCGCAGCCGCAGTCACGTTACGCGGGCTTTCCGCCCACATGCTGCTGCGGCAGGTATATGATGTTAAAAAAGGGCAGTTCATTCTGGTATATGCCGCGGCCGGCGGGGTCGGTCAGTTGATGTGCCAGTGGGGTAAGCATCTGGGGGCGCATGTGATTGGCGTAACCTCCACACCGGAAAAGGCGGAACTGGCTAAGTCCTGCGGGGCGGCGGACGTGCTGGTGGGCACGGATAATCTGGCCGACCGTGTGCGGGATCTGACAGAAGGGGCCATGGTGCCCGTGGTGTATGACAGCATTGGCCGGGACACGTTTGAAACCAGTCTGAACTGTCTGGCGCCCCGTGGGCTGATGGTCAGCTATGGCAATGCGTCCGGCCCGGTGACAGGCGTGGCGGTGGGCACCTTAGCAGCCCATGGCAGCCTTTACCTCACGCGGCCTTCTCTTGGATCATACATTGCCAAACCGGAGGAGTTGCAGGCTTCCGCCAGTGTGTTGTTTGATCTGCTGGCAAAGGGCGTGCTGAAACCCAGTATCGGCCAGAAATTTGCGCTAAAGGATGCCGCTAAGGCGCATAGTGCGCTGGAATCTCGCAAAACCACGGGGAGCACCATTCTGCTGCCCTAACGCCATCGGACGGTCCCTTCAGGCCATTTGAAACCCTTGCACGTAGAGAGGCATATTGCGCGGCTCTGGCATGTGACAGAGCAGGAATATGCTTCTGATGGCATGACGGCGTAGGGTTTATGGGATACTCTGCCTCTCAGCGTTCCAGACCTCTGGAAGGCAGAAAGAATGCAAGGATAGTCTGATATGGCAAACTGTTTGTCAAAATGCCCGAAATCTCCCTGCGTACGCGGCCTGATGCTGGTTGGGTTGATTGCGTCTGTGGTCTATTTCTTCCGCAAGAAGAAGTGCTGCGGCTAAAAAAGGGTCTGACCTTGTTGCAAGACAGGGCAGGATAACAAAAACCCGCATCGGGAAACCGGGCGGGTTTTTTTATATGGGGTCATCCGCAGTTGACCGTCTGATCGACTTTCGCGCTATTCTTGCGTTAAATATGCGAATTGCAGACCCATTGTTCAGGAGAAAGACGTGACCGTAATCGAAACAGCTGAACAGGGTCTGTCCGGTAAAGGGGAAGAGATCTCCTCCGCAGCCGCTGCGCCGCAGGGCGCAAAGCCGGAAGAAAAAGCCAAAGCACCGCCTGCCTATGTCGCACCTGCCGAAAAACCGGTTCTGGATGGCGGCAACGGTATTTTTTATGATTTTAATTGTGGTGCACGCATTCTGCTGCCGCAACGGCAGGAAGGAAAATGGCGGGTCACGTTGCGGGATCTGGATACCGCGAACATTCTTTTTCAAAATGAAAACACGGGGGCCTTCATTTCTTCCGCCAAGCGCTATTACGTGCGCTTTGGTGTGGAAGTGGTGGATATCAACGCGGCAGGCGAGGAAACCCTTGTTTTCCAGCATGAATATAATGCCCGTGACCAGGAGGTGATCATTCAGTTGCCGGTTGGCACTTTGGGGGACACACTGGCGTGGTTTCCCTACGTGGCGCGCTTTGCGGAAGAGCGTGGGGCACGGGTGACATGCCTGCTTTCCGGCCTGATTCTGCCACTTCTGAAAGATGCCTATCCCACCCTGCGATTGATAACACCCGAGGATGCCCGAAAGGAGGGCGTATGCAGCAAGGCTTACGCCACCTACTGCATCGGCCTGTTTTTTGATGATGCGGAATGTGTTCAGCAGCCCACGGATTTTCGTTTTGTCGGCCTGCATCGCACAGCGGCCTATATTCTGGGGGTGTCGCCCGAGGAGGAAGCCCCCTGTCTGGCGCTGCAGGATGAAAGCAGGCCCATCCCGGAGCCTTACGTCTGTATTGCCGTGCAGGCCAGTACCCAGTGCAAATACTGGAACAACCCCACCGGATGGCATGAGGTAATCTCTTTTCTGAAAGGGAAAGGCTACCGGGTTATCTGTATTGACCAGAAACCGGTGCATGGAGCCGGGATCGTCTGGAACCATATCCCCCACGGAGCGGAAGATCAGACCGGGAATCGCCCTCTGGCAGAACGGGCCCGCTGGTTGCGGCACGCGGCGGCCTTTATTGGCACCAGTTCCGGGCTGGCGTGGCTGGCTTGGGCGGCGGGCACGAAGGTTGTGCTGGTCTCCGGCTTTACGCATCCCACCAACGAATTCTCAACGCCTTACCGGGTGATTAACTGGCACACATGTAATTCCTGCTGGAATGATGTGCAGGTGCGGTTTGACCATCACAATTTCCTGTGGTGCCCCCGGCATGAGAATACCCCCCGCCAGTTTGAATGCTCACGGCTGATCACGGGCGCTCAGGTGATCAACGAGGTCAAGAAAATAGTCGGGGCCTGAACAGGCTTTTTTCCATGAACATTCACATGGGAAAGGGCGCACGCCGGGGGATTGGCACAGCGCCCATGTATGTCGCGCGGAGGCCCGCCAGTCTGGCCGGATGGCCTTGTCTGCCAAGAACGCGCTTCTTGAGGCAGAGCAATGCGAAGCTGGCGGGTTGTGTTATGGTGGGAGCGCTGTATCAGATTACCCAAATAACTGCTGTCTGAAGCCCCGCGTTTTTCAGACTGATTTCAGAAAGGATAAGGGCGTTGCATCCTGTTGTTTCTCGTCTCGCTTCTCTGGCTGCCGGTTCCGCGGCGGTATGCGCCCTCGCCTTGGGCGGGGTGGTTGCAGGTCTGCCTTCAGAAGCGCACGCGCAGGCTTCTGTGCTTCTCAAACATCAGTCTGCCAAGGCTGTGGTGGAAACAGTCGATCACGATGCGCGTGAACTGCTGCTGCGTGAAGCCAACGGGCATCTGATCACCATTGAATATGGCTCCGCCGTGCGTGATCTGCCGCATGTAAACGCAGGCGACAAGCTGAGCATCTCCTTTGTGGAAACGCTGGGCGCTGATCTGGCGCCTCCGGGCAGCCCGCTGCCGGAATCCACGCTGACCACCGCACGCGGATACGTGCATGGCCATCCGCGTGGTGTGATTGCGTCTTTCCGCCGCGAACGCGCCAAGATTGACAGCATTGATCTGCCAACCCACACCGTTTCCTTCTCTACGGAAGATGGGTCCTCCCACGTTGCGGTTCTGCGCACGCAGGCCATGCAGGATTTCCTGAAAACGCTGAAGGTGGGTGATGTGATTGATATCACCCGTATGGAATCCATCTCCTACGTCATCCTGAACGAACAAACGGAAGCCGCTCAGGACGCAGCGAATGCTGCAGCCGCTGCTGGTGCAGCATCCGCGCCGGGTGCTCCGGTGCCTGCCACAGCCCCGCAGCCCGCTACGGTTCCGACGGCTCCTGTTGCTCCGGCGCAATAAAGACATCAGCCGTCAGGCATAGGGCCAAGATCAGAGGGTGAAGCAGGGCAGCCTGACCACCTTCTGATCTGGTTTTTCAAGGCGTGTTGTCTGCGGGGTGGCGTTTTCTGCTCCCGCAGCCATGCGCTTTCTTTTCCAGCCAGAAGGAAGAACAGCGTATGAACTCTCAAAACAGGTCAGGCTCTGCTTTTCTGGAAAAGCTGGAACAGGTGAATGATGGCCGCTCTTTTCTGGCCAATCTGTTTGGTTTTGTGTGCGTGGGGTGTACGCTTGGTCTGGCCAACCTCATCTGCCGGTTTGGCCTGCACATAGAACTTACCTACGTTTTGCGTATTTTGATTGTGGCTGTTGCGGCTTATTTCTTCCTGCCATTGTTCATTCTCTGGCTCTGGAAAGGTCGCTGAACGGTCGTTTCCGGTCGCAGCTAAAGCGATAGCGTTTCACAAAGTAGTCCGACTGGCCCGTATAAAGTCTGTCATGTGCAAAACCGGACAACACCTGTCTGTCTTCCGTGATCAAGAATGTCCGGGCCGCGTTGATACGCTGAAGGGGCCGAACACCCTTCGTCCCTGATAGTGCGACAAGCATAACGCAGTGATAAGTCAACACGCGGAAAAATCTGAACGGGGTTTTGCGAACCCTCCATCAGACTTCTCAGATTTCTTGCATATCGGGGCGGGCGCATAAAAAAACCGGGCGAGAGGCCCGGTTTTTTATAGCATGGCGTCTTTTGCGTCAGCGGGGAGTGCGGCGTGTCAACTGGCTGACATCGCGCACAGCGCCCCGCGCTGCGCTGGTGGTCAGGGCGGCATAGGCCTTGAGCGCATTGGAGACAACGCGGTCACGCTGCGGCTGCCAAGCCTGATCGCCCTTGTCATCCATCTTTTCGCGGCGTGCGGAAAGTTCGCTGTCCGCAACGGCTACGGCCAGACGGCGGTTGGGGATATCAATTTCAATAATATCACCTTCTTCCACCAGCCCGATGGTGCCACCTTCCCCTGCTTCAGGCGAGATATGGCCAATGGAAAGGCCGGAGCTTCCGCCAGAGAAGCGGCCATCCGTAATCAGGGCGCATTTTTCTGCCAGCCCTTTGGACTTCAGATAGCTGGTGGGGTAGAGCATTTCCTGCATGCCGGGGCCACCTTTGGGGCCTTCATAACGGATCAGCACCACATCACCGGGTTTGATTTTGTCACCCAGAATGGCGGAAACAGCCGCATCCTGGCTTTCAAATATGCGGGCAGGGCCAGAGAACGTTTCAAGCCCGGCAGCCACCCCGGCGGTTTTCACAATCGCGCCGTCTTCGGCAATGTTGCCGTACAGCACGGCCAGCCCGCCATCCTTGCTATAGGCGTGGGCGGCGTCACGGATGGCACCTGTGCTCTGGTCCTTGTCCAGTTCCTTGTACACGCTGGACTGCGAGAACGCCTGCGTCGTGCGGATACCCCCCGGTGCGGAGCGGAAGAAGGTTTCCGCTTCCGGTTTTGGTGCACCATCGGCCGCGCGGATATCCCATTTGGCCAGCGCGTCCGTAACGGAGGGGGCGTGGACCATCGGGATATCGTTATGCAGCAGGCCCAGCCGGTCCAACTCACCCATAATGGCGGGAATACCGCCGGCGCGGTGCACATCTTCCATATGTACATCCGGGCGGGAAGGAGAGACCTTGCACAGGTTGGGCACCCGGCGGGAAAGTTGGTCAATGTCCTTCATGGTGAAGGGCACATTGCCTTCATGCGCGGCTGCCAGAAGATGCAGCACGGTGTTGGTTGAACCACCCATGGCAATATCAACCGACATTGCGTTTTCAAACGCCTGCATGGTGGCAATGCTGCGGGGCAGCACACTGGCGTCTTCCTGCTCGTAATGGCGGCGGGCCAGATCCACAATGCGGCGGCCTGCTTCCACAAACAGCTCACGCCGGGCGGAGTGAGTGGCCACAAGGCTGCCATTGCCGGGCAGGGACAGACCCAGTGCCTCGGTCAGGCAGTTCATGGAATTGGCGGTGAACATGCCGGAGCAGGAGCCGCAGGTGGGGCAGGCGGACCGTTCAATGGTTTCCGAATCCGCTTCACTCACGCTTGGGTTGGCCGCAGCCACCATGGAGGTCACAAGGTCCGCGCGCTGTTCAATATCGTTCAGCGTGACGCGCCCGGCTTCCATCGGCCCACCAGAAACAAAAATGGTGGGAATGTTCAGCCGCATGGCGGCCATCAGCATGCCGGGGGTAATTTTGTCACAGTTGCTGATGCACACCAGCGCATCCGCGCAGTGGGCGTTGACCATATATTCAACGGCATCGGCAATCAGCTCGCGGGAGGGCAGGCTGTACAGCATGCCGCCATGACCCATGGCAATGCCATCATCCACCGCAATGGTGTTGAATTCACGGCCAATACCACCTGCTTCCGCAATGGACTCGCACACAAGCTGGCCTAGGTCTTTAAGGTGAACATGGCCGGGCACAAACTGGGTGAAGGAGTTGGCAACGGCAATGATAGGTTTGCCGAAGTCTGAATCCTTCATGCCTGTAGCGCGCCACAGGCTGCGCGCGCCTGCCATGTTGCGGCCGTGGGTGGTGGTGCGGGAGCGATAACCGGCCATTATTGCGGGTCTCTCTGGTCATGGTTCACAGGGCTCTGATATCAGGGAGAGGACGATATCAGGAGAAATGCGTGGCAGGGGGCCAGCATATGGGGCGCACCTTATACGGCAGAAAGGCGTTTCTGTCAGGTGGCATCTGTGCATGTGGGCAGCGTGCGCCGTAAATACTACAGTTTCATGACAAAATGAGACTTTATCTGGCTTTCCGTGCTCCTGTGGTTGCAGGAGGGCGGGCGGTTCAGTATTGCTCGCATCGCCCGATTGCAGATCGGAACGGAGTGCAGATGAACGTATCCGCAACGCAGCCCGTCCCAGTGGATGGCGTGAAACCCCGCGCTGGCACGCGGTTTACGGGGGACCCTCTCTTCAAGGCGCTGGTGGTCGCAACAGGCATTGGCGTCCTGCTGGTGCTGGGGGCGATTATTGCTGTCATGAGCATTGGCGGGATACCTGCGTTCAAGGCGTTTGGCCTCCGTTTTCTGATCACGGCAGTCTGGAATCCCGTTACACAGCATTTCGGGGCGGCGGCTCCGGTTTTTGGCACCCTGGCCAGCAGTGCGCTTGGCCTGATTATTGCCGTGCCGCTGGCATTTGGCACCGCCTTCTGGCTGACTGCGCTTGCGCCGCCAATGCTCGCTTCTGTTATTGGCATGGCCGTGCAGCTTCTGGCGGCTGTGCCCTCCATCATTTTCGGCATGTGGGGGTTCTTTGTGCTGGTGCCCCCCATGGCGCATTACGTGCAGCCCATGGCGCGGCATCTGTTCGGGCATGTGCCCGGCCTGTCAGCGCTGGTTTCCGGCGCGCCGTTTGGCACAGGGCTGCTGACGGCGGGGCTGGTGCTTGCCATCATGATCATGCCTTCTATTACCGCCGTCATGCGTGACGTGTTTACCTCCATGCCGACCGTACTGCGTGAGAGCGCCTACGGTCTGGGCGCCACCCGGTGGGAAGTGATGCGCCAGGTGGTGCTGCCATGGTCCCGTCAGGGCGTTGTGGGCGGCATTGTGCTGGGTATGGGCCGCGCCATGGGAGAAACCATGGCCGTGACCTTTGTGATCGGGGATAGTAACCACATTGGCTGGTCCCTGTTTGCGCCTGCCAACACCATTGCTTCCCTTATTGCGTTGGAATTTCCGGAAAGCCCGGCCGGTAGCCTCAAGCTGGCGTCTCTCATGGCGCTGGGGGCTATTCTGATGGCCATTTCCTTTGTCACACTCTGGTGCTCCCGCGTTCTGCTGGCGCGAGGAGAAGCACAGGCAGGGAAGCGCTCATGAGCCCGCAAAGCCTTACCCGTCCGGTTTCCGGAAAATCCCGCTCCCGCGCAGTGCAGCGCCGGGTGATGGATCATCTGGCCACGGGCATGAGCTGGTGCGCCACCTTTATTGTGGTGTTCGTGCTCGGCTCCATTTTGTGGACACTGATCAAAAACGGTCTGCCCGGTCTGTCTCTCACCCTGTTTACCCACTCCATGGGCGCACCGGGTGCGGGCGGGGGGCTGGCCAACGCCATTGTTGGCAGCCTGTTGCAGACAGGGCTGGCCATTCTGCTGGGGGCGCCCGCAGGGCTGCTGACCGGCATCTATCTGGCGGAATATGGGGCTGACAGTGCACTGGCCCGTACCGTGCGTTTTGTATCAGACATGCTGCTGTCCGCCCCGTCCATTCTGATCGGCCTGTTCATCTACATGGTTCTGGTGGCGCCGCTGGGGCATTTCTCTGGCTATGCGGGCTCCGTGGCGCTGGCCATTCTGGCCATGCCCATCATGGTGCGTACCACGGAAGACATGTTGCGGCTGGTGCCTGTTGCCATGCGTGAGGCGGGCATTGCACTTGGCGCACCAAAATGGCGTGTCACCCTGTTTATCTGCGTGCGGGCCGCACGGGGCGGGATCATGACGGGTGTGCTGCTGGCCATTGCCCGCGTGGCGGGTGAAACAGCGCCGCTGCTGTTTACCTCGCTGGGGAATTCCGAGTGGTCTCTGGACATGCAGCGGCCCATGGCCAGCCTGCCTGTTGCCATCTACCAGTATGCGGGCTCCGCCTATCAGGACTGGATGCAGCAGGCGTGGACCGGCGCGCTTCTGGTGACAATGGGTGTTCTGATTATCAATATTGTGGTGCGGGTGGGCATCCGCGGAGGACGGACATGAACGGAGACACCAGGAGCAGCCCCATGCAGGCGGATACGATCACGGCAGGGCAGGATGTGGCGGAGGCATCGCGTCCGCTGGCCATTCAGGTGCGGAATCTGGACTTCTATTACGGCAAAACACGCGCGCTACATGATATCTCGCTCGATTTTCCCGAACGTAGCGTAACAGGCATGATCGGGCCTTCCGGCTGTGGCAAATCTACCCTGCTGCGTGTGCTCAACCGTATGTATGATCTCTACCCCGGCCAGAAGGCTACCGGGGAAGTGCTGTATGATGGTCAGAACATTCTGGCGCCGGGGGTTGATCTCAACCTGCTGCGGTCGCGCATTGGCATGGTGTTTCAGAAACCAACGCCGTTCCCCATGTCCATTTATGACAACATCGCTTTTGGTATCCGCCTGCATGAACGCGTCAGCCGGTCTGAAATGGATGGCCGGGTAGAAGATGCCCTGCGCCGCGTGGCGCTGTGGGGGGAAGTGAAAGACCGCCTTCAGGCTTCCGCTACCGCCATGTCTGGCGGTCAGCAGCAGCGGTTGTGCATTGCCCGTACCATTGCCACCCGCCCGGAAGTGATTTTGCTTGATGAACCCACATCAGCGCTTGATCCGGTTTCTACCGCCCGCATTGAAGAACTGCTTGATGAACTGAAAACCGAGTTCACTATTGCGATTGTAACGCACAATATGCAGCAGGCTGCGCGTTGTGCTGATCAGGTTGCGTTTTTCTATCTGGGGGAACTGGTGGAAGTGGACAGCACAGCCCGCATGTTCACCAACCCGCGTGAAAGCCGTACACAGGACTACATTACCGGCCGCTTTGGCTGAACAGGGAGGGCAGACCGATGGGAAACGAACCCGCACATACCGTCACCCGCTATGATCAGGAACTGGACCGCCTGCGGGGTATTGTGGCCCGGATGGGCGGCCTTGTGGAACGCCAGACCGCACAGGCCATTGCCGCCGTGGTGGATCAGAATGAAGAAGCCGCAGTAGAGCCACCTGAACTGGATGTTGAGGTGGATGCGCTTGAACGGGATGCCGAGAGTCTGGCCATCCGTATTCTGGCCCTGCGCGCGCCCATGGCGGTTGATCTGCGCCTGATTGTGGCCGTGCTGAAAATAACCGGTGATCTGGAACGCATTGGGGATTATGCCTCAAGCATCGCCCGGCGCGCCATGAAGGTGGAACCGCTGGATGGTGCGTTGTCCTTCGGGGCGCTCCGCAGCATGGGTCGCCTTGTGCAGGAAAACCTGAACAAGGCCATCGAGGCCATGGCCAAGAATGACAGCACCCGCGCCATGGAAGTCTGGAATGCGGATACGGTGGTAGACGAACTCTACACAACCATGTTCCGTGAACTTGTAACATACATGATGGAAGATCCGCGCAAGATCGGGCCCTGTATTCACCTGCTGTTTGTGGCCAAGAATCTGGAGCGTATTGGGGATCACGCCACCAATATTGCGGAGCGTGTCTATTACGCGGTAACCGGAGAGATGCTTCCGGCTGTGCGCCCGCGTGGGGGCGCTGCCAGAAAGGGCGGCTGAGAAACAGGTTTCTCATTCCCGCTCCATAGAGAAGGAGAGCGGGAATGAAGCAGACGCTTCGGGCAGTTTATCTGGCCCTTCTGGCGGGCGTGGCAGGGTGCGCGCAAACCCCCGCCGGGTGTCAGGTGGCAACGCTTGGCACGTTGCCGGTGCTGAATGCCACCGGTTCTCCCATTGTGGAAGTCACACTCAACGGCCAGAAAGCCGCGATGATTGTGGATACCGGGGCCAGTGTCTCCATAGTCTCGCGCAAGGCGGCGCACGATTACAAACTGACAGCACTTTCAGGCGATGTATCCATTCAGGGTGTGGGTGGTCTTGTTCAGTCCTCCCTGTTTCAGGTTCCTTCCATGGGATTGGGCTCCGCCAAAGCGCGGAACGTGGTGCTGGTCGATACCCCTCGTGTGTTCGGGTACATCAACACCGTGCCTGTTGTGGGTTTGTTCGGTGGAGATTTCCTGAAACAGTACGAGGTCGTGTTTGATCTGCCCGCGCATACCATCAATCTCTATCAGATAAATGGCTGTTCTTCTCCCACCCCCATGTGGGACGGGCCGGTTTCCAGTCTCTCCTTTCAGCGGATAGGCCGATCACATATCGAGGTTCCGCTTGAACTGAACGGCCACAAGATTGATGCGGTGCTGGATAGTGGCTCAAGCATGACGGTCATTCTGCCACGGCAGGCGCACCATGCCGGTGTGCATGAGGAACAACTGAAAACCGACGTTTCTTTTCCTTCCAGAGGCATTGACCGAAACGTCTTGCAGGTTCGTCTGCATCGTTTTGAGCAGTTGAAGGTAGGGGAAGAGGTTTTTATCAATCCTGTTCTGGCTGTAGGTGCGATGCAGACAGAGGGAGAAGCCCTGCTGGGGGCGGATTTTCTGCGCCACAACCGTGTGTGGGTCTCCAATCAGAATGAGAAAATCTACATTCAGCGTCTGGTGCCGCCACCCCGCAAAGACCCGACCTTTGAGCCGGAAATGATGCAGCCGTAAGGACTGTTTCCTTCCGTTTTTGGGCCAGCGGGACAGAATAAAAGAAAAAATTGCCTGACGCGGTGCAAAATCTTTTATAAACTTTTTGCATAAAATACCTCTGTGTTCTCTGATTTCTGAGGCACGATATCATTCAAAATATGGATGATGTTCCTGAGTCCTCAATTGACATGAACAGAACATGACGCAATATTTAGTTTGTTAATATTCAATAATATTTGTTCTATAGTATAAAAAATAAATCATTGCAGAACATATGAAAATAAGAAGAGAAAAAAATGTATGGATGGGAAATCCCATATTTTAATTATTTGAATAAATTTATCGCAACGAGTCATCGCATATAATATTCGTAAATTGTACATCTTTAATTAACATTTGATTAACGAATTTTTCCCTTTATGACTCTTCTGATAGTTTTTTCAAAACATTCGAGTCGCTAGACGTCGGTTGGGTTGGAAAAACTCGCGATGACAAATCAGGAGAACACGCGATGTCCAACAACAACGCCGTCAGTCCCGAGGAGCTTGCACAAATAGCGGCGGATGCCGCAGCAGCAGGCGGGGATACGTCTCAGTACAGCAGCGACGGCCACAATTTCCATCAGCACGACAATGCGTGGCGATGGGTAGGCCCGGCTACGGGGGGTGACTGGTCAGACCCGGCGAACTGGGAACTTCAGGACCCCCGCGGCAACAGCATTTCAGACATTACCGGGTCTCCTGCCGTACCGCAGAGCGAGCAGAACGCGGACGCCAATGTCGGGTATTATGGCAACACAACCCCTATGACGGTTGTGGTCAACGCCCCTTATTACAACCAGATCCGCAGCCTGAGTGTCTGGCAGAACAGCACGCTGAAAATCACCGCCAATTATCAGAATGGTGATACCAACGGCTATGTTTTCGCCACTGCCGGTTTTGAAAACTATGGCACCATTCTTGTCGATACAGCCGCCAAGGTTGAATTGGGCGGCATCAATTCGCAGGGCGGCACGCTGACCATCAAGAACAATGATGGCAACGTGGTTTTTGATAATGATCAGGTGAACAATGGTGGCACCATCAATCTGATCAATGCCTCATTGGGTACTACTGCCAATCCCATCACAGTCGCTGGCGGTACGGTCAACCTTCAGCAGAACAGCACCCTGGTGGCTAATCTGTGGGGCGAGGGCACAACCATCAATGTAGACCCCAGCACCGTTAATACCATTTATGTAAATGACAGATACGCCAACAATGATGGTAACGCGCAGGGCACGACCATCAACGGTGTTTCGGAAAACACGCATTTTGGCATTCTGGGTACGTCATCCGAACCTGTTGCTGCTGATTACACGCAGAATTCGGATGGGTCCTACAAGCTGGTTATCTCCCTGGAGGATGGGCGTAGCATTACCTATCCCACAGTCAACATGGCGAGTGGCTACACCCCGCCTGCCCATGCCGAGATTGTGGCGGATGGCACCACAGGCTGGCTGATTGAAGATAAATCAACGGTTCCTGGCTCTTCCTACACGGATGACACCACACACCAGACCCTTGCTCAGATTGCGACGGATACTGACACGACCGGCGCAGGCATTACCGCAAGCAGTGACGGGCACAACTATCATGAGCATGATGGTTCCTGGCGCTGGGTTGGGCCGACCAGTGGTGGAGACTGGTCTGATCCGAACAACTGGGCGCTTTATGATAGCTCCAACAACCGTATCCCTACCGAGGACATCACGGGTTCTCCCGCCATCCCGCAGGCCGAACAGAATGCGGATGTCAATGTTGGCTACTCGGGCAGTACAACGCCGAGTACGGTTGTGGTCAATGCGCCATACTATAATCAGCTTCGTAGCCTAAGCGTCTGGCAGGACAGCACCTTAAAGATCACGGCCAATTATCAGAACGGCAGTAGTGACGGCTATGTTTTCGCGTCTGCCGGTTTTGAAAATTACGGCACGATTATTGTTGATACATCAGCCAAGGTTGAACTGGGTGGTATCAATTCGCAGTCCGGCACACTGACCATCATGAACAATGATGGCAACGTGGTTTTTGATAACGGGCAGGTTAATAATGGTGGTGGCACGGTCAATCTGATCAACGCCACACTGGGCACCACCGATACCCCCATTACAGTCAGCGGCGGTACGGTCAACCTTCAGCAGGGCAGCACCATTCTTGCCAATCTGTGGGGGGAAAGTGCAACCATCAACGTGGACCCCAATACCGTTAATACCATTTACGTGAATGACAGATACGCCAACAATGATGGTAACGTGCAGGGCGCGGTGATCAACAATGTTTCTGGCAACACGCATTTTGGTATTCTGGGTACGTCCTCCGAGCCAGCTTCAGCCAATTACACCAAAAATGATGATGGCTCCTACACGTTGGTTATCAAACTGACTAACGGACGAAGCATTACCTACCCAACCGTGAACATGGCTGCCGGTTATGCACCCCCGGCCCAGACAACCATTGTGACGGATGGCACGACCGGCTGGCTGATTGAAGACACTACCCCGGCAGCCTGCTTCCTGACGGGCGTGAAGCTGCGCACGGTGTCTGGTGACGTATCTGTGGAAGATATCCGCAAAGGGGATATGCTTCTGGTTCAGCATGATGGGCGTGAGTGTGAAAAGCCTGTTGTATGGGTTGGTAAAAACCGGAAAATTGTCTCTGCCGGTCTTCCTGATGACGAAGCGGGTTATCCTGTACGCGTTCTGAAAGATGCTTTGGCGGAAGGCGTGCCATATCAGGACATGCTGGTAACATCAGAACATTGCCTGTTGATGGATGGCAGGTTTGTTCCTGTGCGGATGCTGGTAAACGGCACAAGCATCTTTTACGATCGTACCCTCACCACCTATGAGTATTATCACGTTGAGACGGAAGATCATTCCGTGCTGGTGGCAGATGGCGTTTTGACAGAAAGCTATCTGGATACAGGAAACCGTTCTTCCTTTGTGTCTGACAGTAATGTTGTGTCCCTCCATTCTCGCGGAAAGACCTGGGCGGCTGATGCTGCTGCCCCGCTGGAAGTGCGTGCTGATTTTGTTGAGCCACTGTTCCGGGCGTTGGCAGAGCGCGCAGGTGTGGTGGCAGGTACCGCACCAGACGCGCAGGGCCGGCATGTGACGCAGGACGCTGAACTGTCCTTGCTGACTGAGGCCGGGAGCTTCATCCGTCCGGTGCGGCAGACCAAAGGGCAGATGGTGTCCTTCATGGTGCCTGCGGGTGTAAGCACCGTGCGCCTTGTCTCTCGCGCAAGCCGTCCGTGTGATGTGATTGGCCCGTTTGTGGATGATCGCCGCACGCTTGGGGTGCTGGTCGGTAGCGTGATGGTGCTGCATGCCAACCAGATGCAGCCGGTAACAACGCATCTGACCGATGCAGATCTGTCCGGCTGGCATGGTCTTGAGCAGGGTGGCGTACGCTGGACAAACGGTAACGCCGTTCTTCCGCTGGGTGATGCGCCAACGCAGGGTGTGAGCATGCTTACACTGCAAATCCTCGCCGCAGGACCGTATGACGTAAAGCAGGACGCTGCGGAAACCTGCCGTCGTATCATGCAGAAATAAGAAGGGTGGCTGTTTAAAAGCCGCATCATGCTGTGAGAAGGCCGGATGTTCCTCTGGAATGTCCGGCTTTTTTTTGTGCTGTGTTCCGCAAAAGCACTTTTAAAAGAAATGCGTTTCCTGAATTTTTTCAGGAAATGGCGTGGTGTTGGGTAAAGCCACGTCAACCGTAATGCTGGCTGGCACTTCCATAAAAAAGATTCTTTTTTAGAGTTTCATTTTTAAAAGGACGTTTCAAAAATAATCCAGATCTGTGTGACATTCCCTTCTATGCCTGAAGACGGTATTTTTTCGTCTTAATGACATTATGCTGCGGCGGCGAAACCGCTTTTTCAGCCCTCAGATGCCAGCAGGTAACGGGGGGGGCGGAGAGTGGAACGGCGGATTTGACAGCGCGATGCGGGGCTATCAGGACGAGTATCCAACATATTCGACCATAAAAGACCCGCCAGACCGATCAAGCAGGGTTTTCAAACAATCCTTAGGCGAGGTGTTTTGGAAAACCCTTTGCCTTGAAAGCAATTCGAGCAGATCAGGGGGCTGGTGTTGGCCATAAGGTGGCCAAGCCTTTTTCCAGCGGAACCGGCTTTATGCCCAGAAAGGTTTGCATGGGAGTGATGTCAAAATTCTTGTCTTCCAGCAGGCGGCGTATTTCCGCAGGGTCAATGCGGGGGATGCCGGGCAGGAAGGGCGTCAGCCGCGCTAACGCCATAAGCAGGGCCGCTGGCACGGGGAGGACGGGGCGCGGCTTCAATCCGGCTGCCTGACAGACAAGTTCAATGAAATGCCGGTAGGAAACAGCCCGTGCCCCGGCAATAACCAGAGATTTTGACCCCTGCCAGTGACGGTCCAGTGCGGCGAGAATGGAAGCCGTGACATCCCCCTGCCAGATGGGCTGCACCAGTGCCTTGCCGCCAGCAGGCAACGGGACAACGGGCATAAAGCGCAGCAGGGCTGCCAGCCGCTGCACATTATTTTCCCCCTGTGCGCCATAAATCATGGTGGGGTGAAGGATAATGCCGGTGCGGCCGGACGCCATCAGCGCCTTTTCTCCCCGTAACACGCCTTGCCCGTGGGCATCTGGCCAGCGGGTGAACTTGCGGGTGCTGCCAAGACAGATCAGCTTGGCATTCGGGGGCGCTGCGGCCAGCAGGGCGGGAATGTTCCGGGCATGGGCGGTGCAGACAATGGCCGTGGCATCCGCCAGCGCAGCGCGAAGCTGGCCTGTGGGGCCCGTCAGATCAATCAGGCGCGCTCCCGGCAGGCCGGAGGCAAACGCCGGGTTACGGATAAGAGGCACAACAGGCGTGCCCTGTGCCCTGAGTGCCTTATAGACAGCCTGCCCAGACCGGCCAGAGGCACCGATGACATGCACCGGCTCTCTGCTGCCTGTCTGGCCGGGTGCTCCCGCTTGCCCAGTTGCCGGTTGTGGCTGCTGGGAAGAGGCTGGCCCTTCGGCCTTTTCTGCGTCCGAGGGCTGGCTCACGGCGTTTGTCTCCCTGGGCCTCGCTTATGGGGCCTTGATGCTCAGGCCAATCTGCTGGGCCATCTGGGGGGTGGTGGTCAGCATGCTCATGGCAGCGGCAATAGCCATCACCGGCAAGGGCTGTGGTGGCCGGATGGTAATGGTCAGCGGTCCTTTGCCCGGCTGGCGCAGATAGGTGGCAATCTGCGGCATGACGGCCTTGGGGTCTGATCCCTGCGGGGCCAGTTGGGCCTGCAGCGCGGCATTCAGTTCTTCCGGCTTTACGCCGCGTGCCTTGGCTGCCGCCCCAAGCGCGCGGGGCACCAGCCCGTGATCTGTGTAGGTGATGTTCAGGCTCTGCACCTGCATGTCTGCCGCGCCAGCAGAAAGCAGGGTGGTGGTGCTGGTCTGGCTGAAATCTCCATCCAGATGCAGGCGGCCCATGCCCGGCGCATCCAGACTGAATTCTTCCACATGCAGCTTGGAGGCCTTGAAGTCATGCGTGTCGTTCAGGACCAGTGACCCCCGAAAGCGGTCATAGCCCAGCGCAGGCAGCATGGAGAGGTTGGGCACATCCGGCCACAGTTCCAGCCCCTGCAGGCTGGAGACTTCCTTTTCATTCGCGTCCGTACGGGTGGCGTGAGAATGCAGCGCGCCAACCCGCAGCAGCGGGGTGGTGCCATCGATGCTCAGCTTTTCAATCTGGATATCGCGCGTGCCGTTATGCTGTGTGTAGGGCGTGCCGGAGGAAAGGCTGGCGTACAGCCCCGCCAGATCAAGCCCATCCAGAATGATGGAGGCCGCCTTGATATGGCGTTGGGGCGCAACATCAGTTGAAAGCCCGGCTTCGTGCGCTTCCAAGCGGGAGGCCTCGTTGGGGCCATAATCATCTACAATAAGAGAGCGGGCCGAGAGATCAGATTGCAGGCTGCTGACAAACCCATGCAGCTTGCCCGCTTCCGCATGGCGAATTTCAAGCGCCTGCGCCGGGGTGCCGTGCTGCTCGTCCGCCTTGGTGGGCATGGTTACATCGTCCAGCGCCAGCGTATCCAGATGCAGGCTGCCTGCCGGGTCTGCCAACTGGAAATTGCGGAACGTTAGCCGCCCGATTCGGCGTGCATCCTCGCCAGCTGCGGCGATCTTGGAGATTTCCGCATCATCCGCCGTAATGGTTTCCGGCCCCTGCCGGAAGACAAGGCCGGTGAACTTCACGCTGCGGCCCAGCAGGCCGGGCCATGCTTTCTGATAGGTGAAGGAGGCATCCGGGCCCAGAGTCTGGCGGAAACTGTCAATGCTCTTGTCCAGCATGACATGTTCGGCATGACGGGCCGCCAGCCAGCCAAGGCAGGCAACGGCGGCAACACTGCCTATAGTTACAAGAACTTTTTTCTTCACCAGCCGGAAATCCTGCCTGTTTTTTACAAGAAACTCTTCAACGCTTCTTCTCCTTTAGTGCACTGCGGGGGCGGAGAGCAAGTCAGGATACGGTAACATGTTACCTGAAGAAAAACCGTTGAAATAACGGTCATGAACGCCAATTTCTCTTGACGAAGCGGGTACGCATGCTCATAAGGCAGCATCTTTAAGCATACAGTCTTAACGGAATCATACTCTATGAAGACCACCCTCTCGCTGAAACCCGCGGAGGTGACGAAGAACTGGATCCTGATCGATGCCGAAGGCCTCGGTCTTGGTCGTCTGGCCGTCATCATCGCAAACCGTCTGCGCGGCAAGCACAAACCCCAGTTCACCCCGCATGTTGATTGTGGCGACCACGTTGTTGTCATCAATGCGGAAAAGGTGGCGCTGACGGGCAACAAAGCCGGCCAGAAGCTGTTCCACTACCACACCGGTTATCCGGGCGGAATCAAGACCCGCACCATTGCGCAGCGTCTGGGTGGCAAGAACCCTGACCACGTTGTGGTGAAGGCTGTTGAACGCATGATCACCCGTGGCCCGCTGCAGCGTGAACAGATGCGCAGCCTGCATGTTTATGCTGGCCCGAACCATCCGCATGATGGCCAGAAGCCGCAGGTGCTGGATGTTGCGGCGCTGAACCGCAAAAACGTTGTTAACGCGCAGAAAGGCTGAGCAACATGTCTGAAACTCAGGAACGTACAGGCACGCTGGCTGATCTGAAGGGCGTTGTTCCCACAGCTCCAGAAGCCCCTGTTTATGAAGCCAAGCGCGATGCGCAGGGTCGCTCCTACGCAACCGGCCGCCGTAAGGATGCCGTGGCCCGCGTATGGATCAAGCCCGGCAAAGGCGATATCACGGTTAACGGCCGCCCGGTTGGCACCTACTTTGCCCGCCCCGTGCTGCGTATGCTGCTGACACAGCCTTTCCTTGTGGCTGACCGCTACAACCAGTTTGACGTTGTCTGCACGGTTGTTGGTGGTGGTCTGTCCGGTCAGGCTGGCGCTGTCCGTCACGGCATCAGCCGTGCGCTCACGCACTATGAACCCGGCCTGCGCAGCATCCTGAAGGCTGCTGGCTTCCTGACCCGTGACTCCCGTCAGGTTGAACGTAAGAAATACGGTCGCGCCAAAGCCCGTCGTTCCTTCCAGTTCAGCAAGCGCTGATCTACCGGAACGCTGCTTTTGCAACGCCGAAAAGGGCGGGAGAGGGTTTCCTCTTCCGCCTTTTTTTGTGCCTGTGGGGCAGCGCAGTCTGGCCGCTTGGTGTTTTACGCGGCTGTTTCCGCTTCGGGAAATGGTGCGCTCAGGAGTTCTTTCAAAATGAGTGTTCAAAAAGGCTGCCAGATCGGTTTGGCGGCTCTTTTTTGTTTTGGCTGGAGCGTGAAGAGGGCTGTTTCATTCTGATGGGACGGCATGGGGCGTGGCGATAAAATCTTCCCCCTTTGCAGCGTCACATAGTCCTCGCCTGCTTTGCCTGCCGTTTTTGACAGTCGCGTCAGGGAAATTCCGACAGGAAACGGGCAATCTCCTGCCTGCTGCCAAGAATGTGTTTTTCGCCCGTGAACTGGTCATACAGGCCCTGATGAGCCAGCAAAGGCGTTGGCATTCTGACGGGTTCTATATTCCCGGCACCATTGGAACAGGGCTGAGCGGGAGGCATCATCTTCCCCGCTTTTGGTGGGGTGAGATTCCAGGTTTCTCACGCACTCTTCTTCCGGCAAAACAAGCCAGATCAACTGCTGTGTTCTGGGTATCGCCTCGGCGACCAGCCAGCCGAAAACGCCCTCAATCACCCATTTTTCAGCTAGAGCATGGTCCCGCACTGCGCTTTTGGCAGCCTCAGGCGGTCGTCTTTGCTGAAAACCTCCCGGCAGCCAGTGCAGCGTGTCCAGTTCAATCGCGGTGCTTTGCAGGCGGTGCGCCAGTGTCTGGGCCAGCCAGGTCTTTCCAGAACCACTATTTCCCAGAATCAGAATACGATGCGGAACGGGCATAAGGGGCCTTCTCAGGGGGCTATACGCCAGCCCTTCGGTGGGTGCATGGTTGAGCGAAGAGGATAGCGCAACGCGCGTTCCGGAACAGGGAGTTATGTGCCGTGGTTGCTGCCGTGCCTGAAAGAAACAGAAAGCGAAGCGTTGCAGATATTCTTCCGGTGCTGCTGGGTGCGGCCTTTGCTGCAGTTGCTACAGCCTGCCCTGTGCACGCAGCGCCTCAGGAGGCTCAGAATGTACCTTCCATAACGGTGGGCGTGTGGGGAGCCGCACCGGCCTTCCCGACAAGCCCCGCCGTTGTGGCCAGCACGATCCGCCAGACAGTGCGGCTTTCTCTGGGTGGTGAGGGTGTTTCCATCCGTCTGAGCAATGAGATGGGGCAGGCGCCGCTGGTGATTGAGGCCGCGCATGTAGCGCTGCCCGGTGCACAGAAAGGCAGTATTGACCCCGCAAGTGATCATGCCCTTACGTTTGGTGGCCGCAAGGGCATTGTCATTCCTGCCGGTGGCGTTGCTATCAGTGATGTTGCGCCGGTACCGACTTCTGCCGGGCAGGATGTGGTCATCAGTTTTTATGTGTCCCGTTCTACCGGGCCGGTAGCCACGCATCCGCTCGGGCTCGCTACAACCTATGTGTCCCGCGGGCCAGATGCCAGCACGGCTTCCATCCTGCCAAACGCCACCACAACACAGGCCCGGCTGTTTCTTTCGGGTGTGAGCGTGGTGCGCCATGGTGGGCAGGCAGTCGTCGCCCTTGGGGATTCCATTACAGATGGTCTGCGCTCTCCGGTGGATGCCAACCAGCGCTGGCCAGATGATCTCAGCCAACGGTTGATCCGGGCAGGAATGGCTGTATCGGTTGTGAATGCAGGCATCAGCGGCAATCGCGTGCAGCACGATCTGCCTTTGGCGGAAAGCGGCCCAAGCGCTGTGTCCCGGTTTGATCGTGATGTGCTGTCCGTGCCCGGTGTGCGGACGGTGATCATCATGGAATCCATCAATGATATCGGGCATCCCGGCGCGCAGGGGTTGGCGGAGCAGGCGGTCAGCACGGAAGATCTCATCGCCGGGCTGCAACAGCTTGTTCTGCGGGCCCATCAGCATGGTTTGCGCGTTATTGGCGCAACATTGACGCCTTTCGCGGGTACCATTTTTCCCGGCTATTACTCACCAGCCGGGGAAGCCAAACGGCAGGCCGTCAATCAATGGATTCGGACTGGCCGCGCGTTTGATGGCGTGGTGGACATGGATGCCGCCTTACGTGACCCGGCCCACCCGGACCATATGCTCCCAGCATATGACAGCGGGGACCATTTGCACCCCAATGCCGAGGGATACCATCACATGGCCGATGCCGTGTCCCTCTCTCTGCTACAAGCCCCTTAGCCGTTCATTGCGGAGATGCGGGCGTGTTGGGGAAGATGGCAGCACGTTCGGAAGGGCCTGTGAGCGGAACACAGGCGGGAGCAGCGGTTTCTCTGCGCTTCAAGGGCTTGGCAGGGGGCATCTTTTTCCCCTTGGCCAGCCCGGAACTCTTTTGCAAGCCTGTAAGGCTGGTTCTCAAACGACGTTCAATAAAAAGGAGAAAACCCTTGTCAGAGTATGGCGTATCGCCACACCCTGAGCCCTGAGCCCTGAGCCCTGAGCCCTGAGCCCTGAGCCCTGAGCCCTGAGCCCTGAGCCCTGAGCCCTGAGCCCTGAGCCCTGAGCCCTGAGCCCTGAGCCG
>NZ_LHZU01000085.1 GCF_001580995.1 Acetobacter senegalensis | reverse complement strand
ACACCGCACCAATCCCGCGTAGCGGGTTCGTTCTCCCCCCCATTGCTGTCGAAATAATAAAGGTGGGTATGGCCTTTCAGGGCAGAGTGACTTCTCTGCTGACCACTCGACCAACAGATGTGGGGATAACGGACATATTCGCCGCGTCTCATGCGGAATGGCATTGCAACTTGCGGTGATTACGCGCCATATTCTCCGCATGGAGTGCAGAAAATATGGCGCGATACATTCATCAGCATGAAGACTGGCCGAATTTCCGGTGGGACAATGATGCTATCTCCCAAGAATTGGCCGCCGTGCGTCATCGGCAGGGACGCCTCCTGGGCCGTATGGAAAGTCTCGGCTTCGATTTCAGGTCAGAAGCCGTGCTTCAGACCCTGACGGACGATGTCATCAAGTCGAGCGAGATCGAGGGTGAAAACCTTGATCGTGAGCAGGTAAGGTCTTCCATTGCCCGGAGACTGGGTATGGATGTTGGCGCGCTGGCATCGGTGGATCGGGATGTCGAAGGTGTCGTAGAGATGATGCTGGATGCGACCCGGCATTATGCCGGTCCGCTGACCGAAGAAAGGCTGTTCGCCTGGCATGCGGCTTTGTTTCCCACTGGCCGAAACGGCATGGCACGCATTCTGGTCGGAGAGTGGCGTGATGACAGAACGGGCCCCATGCAGGTCGTGTCAGGTTCCGTCGGACGGGAGAAGGTTCATTATGAGGCGCCGATAGCCAGCAGGTTGCCAGCGGAGATGCAGGTCTTTCTCGACTGGTGCAATAGAACGCAGACGCTGGACCCCGTGCTGAAGGCAGCCATTGCTCATCTGTGGTTTGTCACCATTCATCCGTTCGAGGACGGAAACGGGCGCATGGCCCGGGCCATCGGCGACCTTATGCTGGCGCGTTCGGAACAGACAGAGCAGCGTTTCTACAGCCTGTCGGCCCAGATCCGTCAGGAACGGAAGGATTACTACGCCATCCTTGAGGTCACCCAGAAGGGAGATATAGACATCACGCCTTGGCTGCACTGGTTTCTGGGCGCTCTGGATCGCGCCTTTGACCGTGCTGAGCTGGTCTTGGGAAAAGTCATCCAGAAGGCTAGGTTCTGGGACAATCTGGCCGGTCAATCGATCAATGATCGGCAGCGTCTCATGCTCAACCGTCTGCTCGACGAGTTTGAAGGTAAGCTGACCTCATCCAAATGGGCAAAGCTTGCAAAGACGTCCCCGGATACCGCCCTGCGAGATATTAATGATCTCGTATCACGCGATATTCTGGTTCGGGAGGCTGCAGGAGGAAGAAGCACCAGCTACAGGCTGTTTTTCCCTGAGGTGTGGAACCGAAGATCCGCACTGGTGCCTTCCTGATCGCGGGAAAGGAGATCCATCGTCTCTATCACAGTAAGAGACTGGCCGTAGGGCAGGGGCCATCCGGGGCTTTCGGAGTAAGGGCGGTCAAGGACCAAACGAAAGTAAAGAAAAAAGCTTTAAATGTTTCAGTCGCTTAACTAGGCTGCCAATCGTTCAACGAACCCGCTGACAAGCAGCAGTTTTCTTTGGTTGCAGGCCCCCGCAATACCCGATACCGACACTCCCGGAGCCCTGGCTCCGGGAGTGTTCGTGTTTTTGGTCCCCTGACCGCGTGAGGCGGCGAAATCCAGTAGGTTTCCGAGTTCGCCATGGAGCGTGGCGTGCATCTCGCCCCGGCCCTTGCCGGGATGGAGCACGATCTTCTCGATCAGCGCGCGGATGGCCTCGGATGCCTCCTGCCGGTCCTCAGGATGGTTCAGGGTTTCCGCCAGCCGTTCGACCTTGTTTTTGAAGATCCCGGCGACGTTGGGATGGATATCGGGCACGTCCTGCGGCTGGGCGGCAAGCATAGCGACCAGTTCATCCTCACGGGCCTCCATTTCGCGCATGCGCTCGACCATGCCGCGCGTATAGCCGCCATCCTCGATCACCTGGAGCATCTGTTTCAGCCCCTTGCGCAGCCTGGTCAGTTCCGTCTGCCAGCCGGCCGTGCTGGCGCGGCGCTCATGGTTGGCGCGATTGGTTTCTTCCACATAAGCGCGCATCGCCTCGGCGGCGGCTTCCGGCGTCATCAGCCGGTCCTTGAGACCCGACAGCACGCGGTCTTCCAGTTCCGGGCGACGGATCGTGGTCCTGTTGGTGCAGGAGCGGTTGTCCATGTGGGTGGAGCAGGCGAATCGGTCGCCGACCCGGATCGAGCAGGGACCGCCGCATACCCCACAGAACACCAACCCCGACAGGAGCGATTTTGGACGGCGCTGGCCATTGAGCTTGTTGATCGACGCCCGGATGCCGGCACTGATGTTCACGCTCTTCTCAGCGATCAGCGCCTGCCGGGCACGGACGGCCTGCCAGAGATCATCATCCATGATCCGTAGGTCCGGCACCTCGGTGACGATCCACTCCGATTGCGGATTGAGTCGGGACACGCGCTTGCCGGTCTGCGGGTCTTTCAGGTAGCGCAACCGGTTCCACACCAGCCGGCCGATATAAAGCTCGTTGTTCAGAATGCCGGTGCCACGCAGGGCGTTGCCCCGTAGGGTGGTATTGTTCCATTTGCCGCCCGTGGGGCTGAGGATACCTTCATCGTTCAGGCGGCCGGCGATGGCAAGCGCGCTGCGTCCGGACGCGAACTCACGGAAGATGCGGCGGACGATTTCCGCCTGTGCGTCGTCAATCTCGCGGTCGCCCCGGATCAGTTCGCCTCGCACGTCCATCTGATGCACGACGCGATAGCCGTAGCACAGGCCCCCGCCGGATTTACCCGCCTCGACCCGGCCCCGCAGGCCGCGATGGGTCTTTAGGGCCAAGTCTTTGAGGAACAACGCGTTCATCGTGCCCTTGAGGCCGACGTGAAGCTCACTGATTTCGCCCTCCGCCAGGGTGACAATAGTGACGCCGGCGAATTGTAGGCGCTTGAACAGGGTGGCGACGTCGGCCTGGTCGCGGGACACGCGATCGAGGGCTTCAGCGAGCACGATGTCGAATTGTCCGGCCTGGGCGTCGCGGAGCAGGGTCTGGATGCCGGGACGCAGGATCATGCTGGCCCCGGAGATGGCCGCGTCGCGATAGTAATCGACCACCTGCCAGCCCTCGCGCGCGGCGCGCTCTTCACAGAGGCGGAACTGGTCCTCGATAGAAGCCGCCCGCTGGTTGTCCGAGGAATAGCGAGCATAGAGTGCGACACGGGTCATGGCGGCTTTTCCCCACAGGTGGTTTTTCGTAAGCTTTACCTTTTGCGACTTTTGCCGCTGGGCTGTTTTATCCGGTCGGCTGGCGTCTCCGGGATGCGCCCGGTTGCCGTCGTGTAGATTTCGCTGTCCTCACGGCGTCCGACCGCGATGACAAAAATGACGATCCGCTGTTCCACGACCTGATAGACGAGGCGGTAGCCGTCCTGGCGCAGTTTGATCTTGTAGAATCCCGCGAGATCGCCGTGCAGTTCGTTACCGGGAGAATGCGGGTTCAGAACCAGTTTTTCGAGCTTTTTCTCGAACTTCCTGCGAATGCTGCCGTCAAGCCCGTCCCATTTCCGAAGTGCGCGATCATCGAATTCGATCGCGTATTCAGTCATCCGGATGGCGGGCCTTGAGTTCCGCCAGCGTCATGCGGTGGCGGGGGGCGGGATCGGCGAGGCGTTCTCGGACGATTTCGATCAGCCTTGCATCTTCGTCGGTCACAAGCCGCCGCTTGACCGGTGGCTGGCCGGTCTCGGCGATATAGGCCAGGGTATCGCGCAGGACGTCGGAGAGAGACAGGCCGTGCGCGGAGAGTTTGGCGACAGCGGCGGATTTGAGGGCGTCATCGACACGGAACGTCACGGCGGACATGGCTTCCTCCTGATTGCATGACAAACGTAATACATTTGTAAGAATGGAGGAAGCGCAAAAGTGGGTGATACCGGCCTCCCTGAAATGGTCCCATGGATAGGACGGGCATCATTCATCCGGTTCCTCCCGACTTGCCGTACTGCGGCCCGACGGATCGTTGTCGTTGGCGGTGTCAATATCACCCAGCCGCCGTTCGAATTCCTCGCGGGCGATCTGGCGTCCCAACATCCTGGCGAGGATGAATACCAGTTCGTCCATCCGCGCTTTCATCGCCGGATCGGATGAGGTTCCCGATGGGTTGTTATCATTGGCCGGCGCGATCGGCCCAGTCGTCGCCGTGCGATCCTTGTCCGTCATCGTCCTGCCCTTTCCGTCTGGAGAGAACCAGATCATGGGGCATAAAAAACGAATACTTCAAGGCGAGCACATTGTACTTTTGAGGTGGGACAATAGTACTGGTGTCGGCAATTGTCGGCGTGTGCGTACTCTGGCGTATCCGGGCGTAACCCGGCGGACGACAAAAGCAGAACATTCGGTGATATGATGAATAACTATTAATTATTCTGAGGGTTTTGTGAATGAGGTGAGGCGTCAGAAGCACGGAATCGTCAGTTAAGCGCCGCGTAATTCACGGCGTTGCTACACCTGCTTTTACCATCGGGCCGGATCGTGACGGGGCAGGTAAGCCCCTTGGTTTTTCTGCCCCCAAACGCCGCCTGGAGACCAGGTGAGCCGAGCGCCGTGCTGGGCGTGGCCCAACTTGCACGCGATGTGGTCGCTCGCGTTGGTAGAGGTTCCCCTCCGTTACGCGAGGCTCTTTATCACGGAAAGCATGCAAGAGTTCAACGGGTCTTCGCGGCATCATAGACGGCAGAGTTCACCAGCGCCGCCACCAGCCTCTCCGCCAGATGTAGCCGCGCGGAGTCCAGAACCAGCGGCCCGGCTCCCAGACATAGCCTCGGCGTGGCAATGGCACCATCTCGTAGGGTGGCACCGGTGGTGGGGGGCGAATGATCGTGAGGGGAGGCGGTGCAATCACAACAGGCGGAGGTGGCGGCGCGACCACGACTGGTGGTGGAACGACAACTGGAGGTCCAGCATAAATCCACGGCCTGGCCTCCGCCGGAGCGGCACTCAGCATGGTCGCGGCGAAAGCCGCGGCCCGCAACTTCCATCTGACGCTATCAGGCATTGTCCTGGTCCACTCTGAACACGCGATGATGCTTTATAGCACGATGCCCGTGAAACGGGCATGGGTCCGTCTCACTCGCGAAGACGCGCAGGCAATGAAAACGCGAACGATAGAGGACGCCCAAACCAGCCTTTCTGCATTTTTGATGCCTCTTGACACCATGCACGGAGTTCCCAGATTGAATTTGCCGGCCGCCGAAGGGGTCGGCAGACAGAACTATCAGTTTTGATCTTGTGTCCATGTTGCTCAAAGGAGGATATGGCTATGAGAGCCACCGTTGATTTTGCTCCCCTGTTCCGTTCGAGCGTGGGTTTTGACAGAATGCTCAATGCCCTTGATCTCGCCAGCCGGATTCCGACGGTCGATAACTGGCCGCCTTACGATATCGTCAAGACCGGTGAGGATGATTACCGGATCGACATGGCGGTTGCCGGACTTGCCGAGAATGACCTTACGATCACACAGGAGCGTAATACTATTGTCGTGACAGGACGAAAGGCGCAAGAGCCGCAAAGCGCCGCCGAATATCTCCATCGGGGTATTGCGGGCAGAGAATTCGAACGCCGCTTCGATCTGGCCGAGCATATGAAAGTCACCGATGCGCACTTCGAGAACGGACTTCTGTCCATTACCCTGAAACGTGAGATCCCCGAAGCGATGAAGCCGCGTCGTATCGCGATTACGTCCTCTACAATACGTGCGGAGGAAGCCGTGCCCCAGATCGAGGCGCGGAAAGAGGCAGCCTGATGGCGTGACGAAAACTCTCCCCCGGCCAGTCATCCGGCCGGAGGAGAATCTCGAAAGGTCATGAGCATGAAGAGGATGAAAATATCTCTGTCGTGCGCTGCTCTGGGCTTGTCTCTACTGAGCCAGTCGGGCGCACATGCTGGTGATATTGTCCGGACGGCTGCAACATCGTTCGATGCGAGGGCGACTGAGGGAACGTCCACAATTCCCAAAACCGGGGCTCGCACTCATTACGAAGACGGCACAGGTGATATGCTGGTCGACAGCTTGAACGCAAGCCAGTTGGATCAGAACTACAAGGGGCCGGTCTATTATCCCGGACAACCCATTCCGCCGTTCCGGCCCATCGACACAGATCATCTGGCACAGTCAGGGCCAGAGACGGCGAAGAAGACGTCCTCATCGCACGGGACGTAGTGGGGATTGAGTAAAGGCGGCGTTATAGACCGCCTTTACCTCGATTCTTCAGGATGAAGACCGTTCAGGCTCACAGCGGGCCGCAGAATTATCTTCGAGATGCGCCTGTTCCCTGGCATCGCGCGCGACACGCGCATCCTGCTCGCGGACCAGCCAGTAGACGACGCCCAGCGCCAGAACAGCCGCCGAGAGAGCGAACAGTTCCATGGCAGTCACATCATGCAGATCCAGCAGGATGAATTTGCGGGCAATCGCCAGGAGGGCGATCAGGACGATGGTCCGCACCCGGATGACGTTCTCATGCTGGGCAAGAACGACCAGCAGGGAGTGTTTGAACTCAAGAGCGATGATAACAGTAAAGATCGCGCCAAAAATCGCCTGGAAGACCGTCTGGTTGATCGGATCGATTCCGACATCGACGACCAGATGCCATACCGCGCCGATCAGATGAATCGTCGCGATGGCGGTGACCAGCATGATGAGCGCAATCAGGGTCAGAATGACCGCCTGTTCAAAACGCTCGTAGAATGTCAGGCCCCTGAACAGCTTGATGAAACGAGACCAGTCCCTGCTCTGCCAGGAACGTTTCATGGAGAGGTCTTCCATAGCCGTTTTCCCATCTATTAATTGAGTTATAGTTCCCACGTCCTGGGTCTGATTTTTCTTTCCGTGATGGAGAATACCCCATGCAGGACGTTACAGATCATGGGCGCTCACCGCCCGTTCGAACCGCCTCCGCTTCCTTCTCGGGAGAAGAACCAGCGCCCGCGTTCGGCGCCTGAAGAAGAGGAGCCACCAATTGATCCGGACAAGGAAGGACTGATCGAACCGCTCGATCCCTCGGATGTGGATGCGGCCCCCCATGCGGATTGAATCAGTCTCCGGAAGGGCTCGTGGCCCTTCCGGCGCACATCCGGGTCAGAGCCGGTGCCAGCGTGGCAGACGACAGGACAATGTTCTGGCATGGTCTCGCACGGCCTTTGGCAAGGCCGATGTCAGCTGGTTTTCGAGGTCTCCCAACGACCAGCCCTGGGCCTTGGCCATGTGCGTGCGGTCAGCGACAGGCAGGAGTTTTCGGACCACGGCGACGGTCGTCGCTTTAGGCTCCGGCGCGGTTCTCCAGCGAGAAACCCGATCGTAAATCCGGTGGTCGGCCGCCCGACGCATGAGGCCGTCATATCCCTGGTCTTTTTTTTGGTCGCCGAGATAGTCGGCCAGCAGGACCGCCAGTTCTGTGCCGATCTGAACGGTCGGAAGCGACATAATTCTGTTCGGCCTGTCCGTGTGAAGAGTCATGATGTAGTCCTCAGGCCGGGGCGCGTGTCGCCCGATGTCAGAGCCGTCGCATCCAGAGGGCTGACGCTCAAGCCCGAAACAGTGGCGGTGACGTCGACATGCACGGACCCGAACAGATGCAGGAGAGCGGCCTGAGGCGTATAGGCGCCCTTGACGGCTGCGGAGGTCCGGCCGTCTATAAGGATCGGGTCGACAAGGACCGGGCACCCTGACTGGCGGCCTAATATCTCAATGGCGCGGGCCAGTGGCATGGATGGAATGTTCACCGGCTGCTTTTCTGTCTCGCACGACAGCACATCATGCGGCGCATGAGCCGATGCCGGCGAGGCCATTCCGACCAGCAGCATGAGGACGAGACCGACAGCGACGTGTGGTCTCTCCCTCTGCCGAAGGCGCCGAGGTTGCTTGGCCGTCCGTTCCGCTCGCTCCGTCTCTCCCGCGGAATGCGACCAAACTGGCCGCATTGTCCCGAGTGAACGGGGCACGGGGGGATGGTTATTCCAATAGTGCTGAAGCGCCTTCAGGTTGAGAAAATGGATAAAACTCGACATCTCCCTGTTCTCGCTGCTTTTGACGTCATCTTCAGAAACGCGGGACCTCCGCTGGAAGGCCCCGCTCCACCCTCTCATTCGTGCGGCCGTTCCAGAAAAGACGGCGTTTCCGCTCGGAGAAGGCGTTTCTGATCTACCCGGCGCGGTCAGTGCCTTACGCGGCGACCGAAACTGGCGGTGCGGCTCTTGCCCGCATGGGGAGACGGAACGCGAGATCAGAAGCCAGGGGATCACACCCGGCAGGGGCGACCGCGCCCGCCTGGACCAGACGTTCCAGCGTGGCGCGAAGTCTGATCCCCGGTATACCGGTATGGGCCACCAGAGACGTCAGCGTCACGCCACGTCCGTCATGACCGAGGCGGCGGAGCACGGAGAGGGCACGCGGAGCGAGCGGATCGTCTCCGAAAAGGGGGCGCGTTACCATGATACGCCTCCCTCCAGTCGGTTGCGCCATCTCCGGGCGGCTGTGCGCAGGGAGCGGCGATAGCGGGAATAAAGTCCTTTCAGCGTCGACATCCACATCCTCCGATTAAAGCAACATGGACTTCAGTTGTCTGTCTCACAGAGCCTATGCCGGACCCGATGGCGTCCAGCGAAAGAAAAATTGGAAGAGATGCCTGCCTCGTCAAGAGGACACGAAATGCAGATTCTTTTTCATGAATAATTTTATTATTTATATTTGTATTTATTTTATGTGGCGGTGTTACGGGTGGAAATTACATGGAGGTGTTTATATTAGTCAAATATCATAGCGATGATCGCAGAAAATCAATATATTTTCCTTCTATAATGGTGGCCCAGGGTTTTCCGGCCACCACCTGTCTTAGAGAGCGCTTCCAGCGTATCCGTTTGTCGGGACTTCCGTCCGCGTCTCGACGGCGGGCGTCAGAGCCGTGGAACCAGTCTTTTGACCTCCGGGATTGTCAACTGCAATCGACGCGGGGAGCGCGGCACAGGGCTTGCTTCCGGTGCGTGACACATGAACGATTGGCGCCGCCTGACCGTTTGATGTGATCGTGATTGTCTGCGTACAGGCGGTGGGTCCACCGGTGCTGACCGCCTCGAAACGCTGCCAGGACATGCTCTGTTTCGGGAGGTCATGACCAACAGCCGGAACGGCGCGCAGGACGCCGTCCAGCCGCGAGCCCAATGTCCGATCGACCGCCTCCATGAGAGCCATATTGCGTGCCATCATGCGATCAACGGCCTCGAACATGTCGATATCAGGCATTGCCGCTGTCGTTGCGATGCCCTGGACCGGGACCAGGATACCGACCTGGTGTCCCCGTGCATCAACGACGCGCAACGTATCCTGAGCCTGCGCAGCCAGGGCAGCCGCGCCGCAGGCCAGTGTAGCAACAAAGGTGCCGGCCTGAATCATACGAGAAAAATGCATTTTGGAATCCTCCGTGTCTGTTAAGCAGTGTCGGACGACGCGGAAAATATGGAGCGCCAAGAATTAGCCCGCAAGGAGTTAAATGGTGATATCTAGAGACCTTCCGGTGCTGCTCACGACGGTCGAACTGACCTGGATCGAGAAGCGGGTGGAACGCTGGCTGCGCTTCGGCCGACCGGTCGCGGACACGATCCTCGACCGTCAGCGGCGTGTGCTGAGCTTCGCTTCCGGCAGCGTGTTCGCCTTCGTCCGCTGGGCCGCAAACGATTATGGCACAGTTGAATCGCACATCGACATCGTCCGCACGGTCGGCTCCGGCGAAGACTATCAGACCGTCCCATGCGTGCAGCCCGGTGGCGAGGTGTTGCTGCACCAGAGTTCGTGGCCGCGCGTCCAGCGTGTGCTGGAAGCGATCGACACGATCGAGGCGCAGGACATTGATCCGATAGAGGTCAGTCCGGACTACTGGCGGCATGTGCATCATCGGCTGGAGGCACGGCAACAGCCCGACGCCTATACCAAAGCACGGCATCGGGCATGGCTGCGTCGTCGCGCGTTGCATTGAATGTGCTTCCCGCGTCTGGCTGACCGACGTTTGCCCGTGCCTTTCCCTTCTCTTTCCGGTCGGCTTTTCCATCTTCCTGTCGCGTTCGTTTTGTGCCGGGACAACGCGGCGCTTCGCGCCGCGAGCGGAAGGCGCCGGCTGTGCCGCCGCGTGCATTCTTGTCATCTTCGAGCGTGTTTCAGACGCCATTCCGACAAACGACCCGGCGTTCAGCGACACGAACTTTCCGGCGTCCGGAACACCATCCGCATGCGCTGGACGGGCGGCCCGGATGCACGACGAACGCAGGCTGACGGACGGGGCATCGTCGCCGGGAGCGTCACCAGTTTGACGATCCTCGATCATGTGCGGATGTCGTTTTGGTCGTGTCCGGCGCATGGCTTTGACGTGTTCACGACATGTCATAAGACGCACCGAAAACAGGTCGCGGCGCAGCGTGTCGTCATCCTGTTCGCGTGGTGGCGGGAGGCGCTTCGTGGTTGGTTTTACCAGTCCCCCCGGTTAGGCTGGGAGTGGGCATCAGATTCGGAAAAGCCGAATTCAGAGGCCGGAAAGAGGAAAAACGTGAGGGCAAGATTAAAGGACATGGCACTCCTGCCGGTCCTGCCCTGCGGCTTTCTCTATCTGCACATGGGGTTAGGGAAAGTTTGAGTGGCACTCTGGATTTCAGGCGTCTGAGCCGTCATTTTTAAGGAGTGAGGGTTTCCCGCCGTTTCTGACGGCACTCTTCCCCGAAAAGCCGGTTTTGACGAGGTCTGGCCATGGCGCAGGATGACGACACCGCGTTCCGTCCCCGGCTGGGACGCATTCGTTCGAAGGGCGGCGCTGCGCGTGGTCGCACGGACTTTCTGACGGGCATCCGGACACAGGTTCGTCGGCAATCCCTGTTCCCCGGAAAGAGGGGAGGCGGCGGCAATAGCCGCCGCTTATCTGTTGGGTCTGGCGCGTCCTCGCGTAAGGGAAGCGCGGCGCGTTCCGGTTCCTACCGTGGCGTGGGTCGTGGGCGCGGCGCATCCTTCGTCCGGGCGCGTGGGATTGCCGGCTGGCGTCATCAGATGTCCGGTGCCCGGCGTGTGACCGTGAAGGCGCGTGTGGTGCGTCAGGCCGGGAAGGGAGGCGGGGCCGCCGCGCACCTGCGCTACATCCAGCGGGATGGCACGTCTCGCGACGGCGAGCGTGGCGTCCTCTATGGTGCGGAGACCGACCGTGCCGATGCGAAAGCTTTCCTCGAACGCGGCGCGGAGGACCGGCATCAGTTCCGCTTCATCGTCTCACCGGAGGACGCCGACCGGATGGACGATCTGACGGACTTCACGCGCGAGCTGATGACGCAGATAGAAGCCGATCTCGGCACACGGCTGGACTGGGTGGCGGTGAATCATTTCAACACCGCGCATCCCCATGTCCATGTCGTGGTCAATGGTCGCGACGACCAGGGCAAAGACCTGGTTATCGATGGCGGCTATATCACCCACGGCCTCCGCGAACGCGCCTCCGAATTCGTGACGCTGGACCTCGGTCCCGTGTCGGAGATCGAGCAGCGCCGCAAGCTGGAAACCGAGATCGACCGCGACCGCTTCACCCGCCTCGACCGTGCCCTACTGGATCAGGCGCGGGATGGTACAATCGACATGCGCCCCGGCAGCGACATACCGACCTCCGATCTGATGGATCGGCGGCTGCGCCTGTCACGCCTCGCCAAGCTGGAACGCATGGGGCTGGCCAGTCCGACAGCGCAGGGCCGATGGACGCTCGACGACCGGCTGGAAGAGCGTCTGCGCAATCTGGGCGAGCGGGACGACATCACGAAGCAGATGCACCGCGCCCTGAAAGCGCGCGACAAGGGAACGGCGCCGACGCGCGACCCGGCGCATTTCCGCTTCCATGGCGAGACCCCCGAGAAGCCCGTGACCGGGCAACTGATCGACCGGCACCTGACGGACGAACTCGGGGAGAAACTGTCGCTGGTGGTCGATGGGGTCGACGGGCGAGTGCATCACCTGCGCGGCTTTGATCCCGCCCAGATGGAGGACATCCCCGGTGGCGCGATCGTGGAAATCGCCGCCGCCCCAGTTCCCGACAGACCACGCCCGTCCGACCAGGCAATCCTCGCCCATACCAAGGACGGGATCTATCGCCCTTCCGCCCATCTGGAGCGGATGCAGCTTGACCGCTGGAGCATCAAAGGCACGCCGGAAGACCTGATCAAGGGATATGTTCGTCGTCTGGAGGCTCTGCGGAGGGCGGGGATCGTGGAGCGGCTGGAGGCCGACCGCTGGCGCATCCCCGAGGACTTCCAGCAGAAGGCCATCGCCTATGACGCCGCCCGTGCGCCGAAGGCGACGGTGCGGCTGCTGTCGGCCTTCGATCTGGAGGCGCAGATCGGCGCCGATGGCGCGACCTGGCTCGACCGGCGTCTGGTGGGTGGGGCCAGCCGGGACGGCGACCGGGTGGAGGCCGGGTTCGGGGGCGAGGTCGGTGACGCGCTGGCCAGACGGCAAAAGGCCCTGATCCAGCGTGGGGACGCCAGCCTCACCCCGGAGGGCATGGTCCGCTACCGGAAGAACCTGCGGGCGACGCTGGAAGGGCGGGAGGTGGAACGGGTCGGGCAGGCCATGGCCGGGAAACGGGGGAAGCTATGGCGTCCGCTTGATGGCTTCGAGACCATCCAGGGCACGATGAAAGGCCCGGTCGATCTCGCCAGCGGGCGCTTCGCGGTGCTGGAGAGCGGGCATGAGTTCTCGTTGGTGCCCTGGCGGCCGGAGATCGGCAGACAGCGCCAGAAGGAGATGGCGATCTCCATGGATGAGCATGGCGGCATCTCCTGGGAACTGGGTCGGGGCAGGGGGCTTGGCCTGTAGCGGGACCATATCGCGAGTCGTCCAGAAACCAGGACAAACACCGACAGAAGCCGCTATTTTTACGCCAGACTACGCCCCGGTACTATGCCGACCAATCAGGGACTTGCGCGACAAAAAATCCGCGTCACCCTGTCATCATACCCCCAGAAAAACGGGAGCACGACGATGACCAGACGACAGCGGATGAACGTGTATTTCGAGCCGGGCCTGCTGAAGCAGGTCGAGGCGCTGGCCGAGCGCCGGAAGGTATCGAAATCGGCGGTGATCGAGGCGGCGGTATTGTCGCTGGTCTCCGGCGAGGACGATGGACGCCGGGATGCCGCGCTGTCGAAGCGCCTGGACTGGCTTGGACGGCGGATCGATGACGTGGACGAGGCCGTTGCCGTGCTGGGGGAAGCGTTCGCGCTCTATACCCGTGCCTGGATGAGGCATCAGCTTCCGATCCCGGCGAACGAAAACGAAGCCGCGAGGGATCGGGCGGCGGACATGTATGCCCAATTCAATGAGGTGCTGGTCCGGCGGCTGGCGAAAGGGCAGCGGTTCCTACATGAGCGCGTGCGGGATGTCGCAGGGCAGAAAGAGGCGAATACGGGTAGGTAGATTGGCGTGTTATGGCGATGTAGGGGGGGGAAAGAATGTCGGTTATCAAGCGACAAAGCTGACAAAGCCGTCATTCATTGGGAACGGTTGTGAGCTTTTCGTCGTCACCGTAATGGCGAGAAAGTTTCCGGGAAACAAAGGCTGGATCGGGCGTGAATAATCTGTTCAGGGCCTCCATTTGGTGGCCAGAGTCCGGTCGCGTAATGTTGCTGACGCAGAACATTGCGCTGTTCAAGGCTGTCGAAAGCCCAAATATGGCAGATGCGCGGCGCACCATCGAGCGCGAACATGTTGGTGATCAGATGGCGGGTATAGGCTTGTGCAGGCTTCAGAGCACTCTGCCACGCTTTCAGGGTCGGCTCCAACCCTCCAGTTTTTAAATTGTAAGTTCGGATTTCATAGAGCCCACCACGTTCGCCAAACTCTGGGGGTTTCAGAGACGGAAAGCCTTCGAACGCTTCCGCTTCCATGAAAACGCCATTTATCTTGATACCGAGGGGCGTTCTGGCTTTCAGCATTCGGTACCGCGCCTCAAGCAAGGCATCCTGAGAGGAAAAGGAACGCAGCAGGAGTAGCGTTCCAAGTTCACCGATCTCCGTTCGCCATACCCCTATGAGGTTTCCCGCAACAGGATTCAGGGTATCCGAGAACCGTGTTTTCAGGAGACGGGAGAGGGCTGGCACTCCCAAAACATCCGTCCGAAAGCGAATCAGTTCATAGATCATGAGTGTTCATCGGGTGGGAATAGAGATTGTAATTCCACGGGCGGTTTGCCGGTCGATAGGTTGGACAGGCAACCGAACAGCGGATCCCACTCTTCAATTCGAAGATCACAGATCAGACCTTCCGGCGAGAACGGATCTCGAGCCACCATCGCTTCAATTTCCTGCCGATTGGCACCTTTCATGATTAGAAAACCTGACCGCAGTGGGGTGCCTTTCAGCGGGCCAGAAGCCAGAAGACTGCCTTCCTGGATGAGGCGCTTGAGATACAGCACATGCGCCACGACATGCTGCCCCCACCCGTCGCCGTCCGGATGATCCATTCGCACAAGATAAATAGGCATTCTAAAGAGCTCCATCGGAGAAGATGCTTGCCGATCAATCAGCAAGTTCAACATATTCCTCTTTTTCAAGAGATAAATTGTCGATAGGAGATGTCAGTCACAACTGAGGATGATGAATGCTTGATCGTTTGACCAGTATGAAGGTTTTCATCAAGGTTGTGGAACTGGGGTCTTTTGCCGCGGCCGCTCAGCGTCTGACCTTATCGCCGCAGATGGTGGCCAAACATATAGAGGCTCTGGAGCGTCATCTTGGCACACGCCTGCTCCATCGGACGACACGTCGTCAGAGCCTCACAGAAATAGGGCGTCTTTACTACGAGCAATGTCATCTCGTCCTGAAGGCTGTCGAGCGTGCCGATAATCTTGCCGCCAACACGCTTGGCGAACCACGTGGTACACTTGCTGTCAGCGTACCAGTTACCTTCGGGCGGACCACGTTCCCCATGTTTCTACATAATTTTCGGAAGAAATTCCCGAAGGTACGATTACAAGTATCCCTTACGGATCAACTGGTTCATCCGACGCTGGATGGCCATGAAGCTGTCATTCGTATTGGCGAGCCAGATCCCGATCTTACGGTCGTCAGTCGCCCTCTGGCCTCATATTCCCTCACGGTCTGCGCAGCGCCTGCTTATCTCGAAAAATTTGGCGCTCCAGACAGTCCTGAGGAACTCGCCCAGCATCAGTGTCTTGTCTACGAAAACTCTGCAAATTCTGTACGAACAGCATGGCACTTTATACGAAAGACCTGCACACGATCCGTCATGGTTTCTGGCACTGTGACGTCCAACGACTGGGGCTTTCTATTGGCCCTCACCTTGTCAGGAGAGGGCATAGTATTGGGTTCTGAACAGGCCTTGAAGCCCGAACTTGATTCTGGCCGCCTTGTCCGCATTCTATCCCGGTGGAGAGTTCCTGGTCGCCCGATGCATCTGCTTTACAATGCCGGCCCTGCTATGACCCCAAAGCTGCGCAGTTTCGTCACTGAGGTTCAAAACGCCTTTCCGCCATGACATCTGAGACATCCTACGGTGCTCCGGCGCGCCGAAAGGCCCATGGTCTTCGACGGTACGCTCAAGCCTGCACGGCAATACCCCAGACATGTCAAGCGGATTAGTAACGGGTATGAGCATTGACGGTGCCTCCTGTTTCTGCAGGCGAAGCGTTTTTTTGCTGGCGTATGGTGAGACCATCCGGGACAGGGGCACCGGGAGCACGTAAGTGCGGGCAGGCCGATTTATACGATGAGCCGCGAGCTCGTGTTAGTAGCTGGCCGCCCCTGCGACCTGCCCGGTTGCGCCGAGAGCGCGGATCCGTAGGTGTCGCGTCGCCCGCTGCTCCCGTTTTTATAATGGGAGAAAGGTCATGCGTCGTGTCATAGGAATGGATATTCACCGCACCTTCGCCGAAGTCGTTTTCTGGGAGGATGGCCGATTGCGTCATTTCGGTCGGGTTGACATGACCCGCTCGGGGCTGGAGGCGTTCGGCAGGGGACTGGAGAAAACGGACGAGATCGTCGTCGAGGCAACCGGCAATGCGATGTCGGTCGTCCGAATACTTGAACCTTGTGTCGCCCGGGCGATTGTTGCGAACCCGATGCAGGTCAAAGCGATCGCTCATGCCCGGATCAAGACCGACAAGATCGATGCTGGGGTTCTGGCGCAGTTTCAGGCCAGCGGCTTTCTCCCAGAAGTCTGGGTGCCCGACGCCGCGACCGAACGGCTGCGCCGTCTGGTGGCGCGGCGCAACCAGATCGTCCGACACCGCACCCGGGTCAAGAACGAAGTGCATGCGATCCTGCAGGTGCATCTGGTGCCGCAATGCCCCCATGCCGACCTGTTCAATCAGCGCGGGCGTAAGTGGCTGACGCGACAGGTTCTGCCGGAGGATGAGCGCTTGGCGATCACCCGCCATATCCGGGAGATCGACCGGCTCGGCGACGATCTGGCGGAGTTGGACGCCGATATTGCCAAGGACACGATCGACAGCGCAGACGTTGCACGGCTGCTGACCATCACCGGCGTTAACGTGACCGTGGCCAGCGGCATCGTGGCGGCGATCGGCGATATCTCGCGCTTCAGCGAGCCGCAGAAGCTGGTGAGCTATGTCGGTCTCAATCCGCGCGTCCGCCAATCTTGCCTTGGACTGGCGCAATACGGCCGGATCAGCAAAAGCACCGGGGCCTCTTCGGGCGTTCTTTCTGCGGATTCGAGGCAAACGCGGTCATCAGATCGCAGCTGTCGCAGTTGCCCGCAAGCTGGCGGTTCTGGTCTGGCATATGCTGACGAAAAAACAGGACTATCATTGGCTTCGGCCAGCACTCGTCGCTGCCAAGAAAAGGCAGATCGCGTTGAAATCTGGCGCACCGAGCGAACGCGGCGGCGGTAGGCGTGGTTCGGCCTATGCTTACAACGTCAAGGAGTTGCGCGACCGGGAAATGGCGGCGGCACAGATCGCCGAGCGAACCTATGACCAGATGACCCGGCGCTGGCAACCGAGGCGGCCGAGGTCGGGCACAGATGCCGCCAACGGGGAACGACCATGAGGACTGCGTGGCGGCGCTCCGAGCCCCGGCGCCGCTCTTTGCCATGGATACGGACGACCCCGGGGAAAATAACACGGAATCCAACATCGTGCTTGTCAATGTCATCCGTGGTGCTGAAGACTCTGGTTGCCAGAGTCAGCGATGCCAGCAGGTCGATGTCAGGTTTCAGACTACACACTTTCAACCCTGAACGTCCGAAGTAGGCGACTGCCGCCTGCCTGCTAAGCAATCGGCTATTGCTGGGCACGAGATTTTCGCGTCAAAACTGTGTTAGTTCTCCCCGGTTTTCTCGCATCCTTTTAGCCTCCTCACTTGGGGGGCGATGAAAATGGCGTTTGAAACCCTGACTGCACCAATCTGCGAATTTATGACTCCGCGTCCGTTATGGTATCTGGAGCACGCCGAAACGGCTCCAGCCGGTCCGTTAGATAGAGACGGTGCATCCGCCGCAATTCGTCAGGCGCGCCTGGCGTCGTGGGGGCGTCCTTCGCCAACATGCTGCGCAGCACTTTCATACTGTTTAGAACGACCGCAGCAATATCTCTCGCCAGTGCTTCATCCAACTCTGGCGCACAGACACGCAACGCTGCCGCAATTCCGGCTATGGCATGTCCTCGTGCACGATCACGGATCTCCATCCTGTCAGTCCGTGCTTCCATCAGCGCGGACAGGGATTTCACGCGAGGATGAAGCGTGACAAGCAATTCGATGAGAACGTCCGCCAGAGCGTCTGGCGAGAGCATGGCTGCACATTTGGCGAGTGCCTCGTATTCGTCTTCCAGAATGGCGATATGCCGTTGCACCAAAGCGTCCGCCACCGCCTCTTTGTTTGGAAAGAAACGATAGAGCGAGCCGATTTTTGCCCCGGCGCGCGTGGCGATCTCCGCCATGGTCGTCGCCTCGTACCCTCGTTCCGCCATGAGGTCGGACGCGGCCTCCAGTAATTCCTCGACGCGCTGACGCCCAGCCGCGCGCAGCGGTTGAAGAGATGTCCGTTTACCCCTTGACGAATTTGAGTCCACCCTCAAATAATGCTCCTGCTTGAGTGCCTACTCAACTTACTAACGTTTCCGCGTGTTCCAGACAACGGTGCGGGATGACGGTCAAACGTCAACAGAGAAGGATTTGCCATGATTTCACTCCCAGCCAGCAGGACGGCCCTCGTCCTGATCGATCTCCAAAAGGGCATCACGGGGCTTCCCCTAGCCCCCACACCGGGTACTGCGATTGTGGAGCGCTCGAAAGCACTCGCAGCCCGCTTCC
>NZ_LHZU01000142.1 GCF_001580995.1 Acetobacter senegalensis | reverse complement strand
CAATGAATCACCATAGCCGTCCAAACGCTACCGGTTTTTGCAGGTCTCCAGCTTGGTGTTCATGCCCCCTTTAGTGCGTCCGATCAGGCGGCCTGGATCCCTTTTTTAACCGCAGGCTCGAAGCCGTGCGATGTGCCTTGAGATAGGTCGCATCAATCATAATAGTCTGAGGCTCAGCCTTCGCGGCAGACAGGCCATCCATCATCCGCATGAAGATCCCCATAGTAATCCAGCGCTTCCAGCGGTTGTAGAGCGTCTTGTGGGGGCCGTATTCCCGGGGCGCATCACGCCAACGCAACCCATTACGATTGACGAAGATGATGCCACTCAGCACGCGACGATCATCAACGCGTGGCCTGCCGTGGCTTTTGGGAAAAAAAGGGATGCAAACGATCCATCTGCTCATCCGTCAGCCAATACAGGTCACTCATCTTCAGTCTTCTCACATAGCCTGAATCAGATTGCCGCCTTCAAATCAATGGGTCCTGAGCCTAGGATTTTGAACATCAGCACCGGATCAAACGGCGGACGACCGCCTTTACTGCCGTCTGCATAGGCAAGTGCCTTTTCCAGATCAGAGCGGAACACTTCAAAATCCACAGTCCGGGAAAATGCTTCGAGTTGGTCACCAAGCCCACTCAACCGAGCAAGCCGCTCTTCAACATTAAAGAAACCCGGCTGCTTCATCATCCATCCTCCCACCACGAATGGAATCACAATCAATAGGTCAGAGCTAGGGGTTTTTCGAACCCTCGATCTTCAATCCGCTGCGCCAGGGCCTCCATGAGACAAGGTGTGATGCGGCGGGCAGCACCACCACCATGACGATCAATCAGCCTCGCAGGCCCTTGTGCGGAAAATCAATCAGGCCGCCTTTTGAGGCAGACACTAACATTCCACAGTATAAATAGCACGCAAATTTTTGGTTTTACTACCAACTATATGACAAGTTTCCGTAAACTCTTCGGCCCTGTCCGTAAGAACAACTTCCATTTCCATAACAAGATGTCAGGTAACCTTTATCAGTTAGATTTGAGATTGCCAGTTGCGCTCGAAGACCTTTTAACGTTGACGACATATTTCCAAATTCATAGTGCGCACCGATATCAAATACCGTATAAGCAGGCACCTTAAGAGAATTGGCATCGCTAGAGTATGTAAAACCAGTATACCGGACACCAAAATTCATACCAAGCCCACGAAATCTAGTTTCAGACAAGGTATAGTCAAAAAACAAATTCGCCATATTTCGTGGAACAGCTCTAAGATACTTTCCTTGCTCAGGAACATAACCTAATTCATTTCCGGTTGCATCATAGGAAATTTCTGATGTTCCGCTTTTTGTCACCCTCGCATCAGTAAAAGAATAAGAAGCAATAAGATGAAGGTCGTGCGTAATATTCGCATGCGCAGAGAGTTCGATGCCCTTTGACACTACTGTCCCCGCGTCAATTGAATAATTTGGGTGCTCTGGGTCGGTCGTTTTATAATGATTCTCTTTGATATGGTATGCAGCAGCAGTGAGGAATACATCTGTATGCGGAATATAATATTTTAAACCAGCCTCGAATTGGCCGCCCTGTAACGGAGCTATCGGTTTACCCGAGAAGTCGTACGATCCTTCTTGTGGCAAAAATGAGGTAGCATAGCTAAAGTATGGCGTAAGGCCAAAGCTAAAATTATATGTGAACCCTGCGCGCCAAGTAAACTTTGATGCGCTGTACCCTCTCGTTCTCGTATAATGAACTGCTGTATATGTGCCGTCGCCATTTCCACCTCCCGAGTAGGTATCTGTGGATGCTGAGGCCCAATCTTGTCGTCCACCGACTATCACAGAAAGACGGCCAAATTTTATTTGGTCCTGAAAATATATACCTTTCTGGAAATAACTAGATTTTGTATTAGATACAGATGTAAAATCTGGGCCAGTAAATGAATAATTAGGCTCAATACCTCCATAAATTGGATTATAAATATCTATCGGAAAATCATTAAAATCATAGGTAAGCGGCTGAGAAATATCTATTTTTCTAAAATCCATACCTGCAACAAGCGTCTGATTTACTGAACCGGTCGGAATATGACCTACAAATCTGCTATCAAGCCCGATATTATCATTTTTATTTCGACTTTTCCACGCATTACGATATAGCGTTTGCCCGTCACTACTTTGGTAATCTTCATAATATTGATTCATGCTTTGTTTGGAATTAGAATATCGAAATACCTGCTGAAATGATAGATATTTATTAAAAGTATGATCAAACTGATATTCAAATTCAGCAGATGTCGCGCCTGATTTGTTAACTTTTGGGTCACCCAAAAACCGACTACGAGGTATCGTGCGGCCATTATTTGGAAGTAGCGTTCCGTTAAGAGGGTACCCAACCCAATTTATTCCATCATTTGGTGTATATACGTAACTACCGATTAAAGTTAGATTGGTTTTTTTATCGATCTTCCATTTAATTGATGGTAAAATACCTAGTCTTTTATAATGGATATAATCAGTCTGCGAACCTTGGGTTACGCCGATTGCAGCCACTCGGTACTGGAGATTGCCAGATTTGGTAAGGTTATCCCCGATATCGGCAGTGGCTTCATATCGTCCCCAGTTGCCAAACCCTAATGATACGTTATGAATAGCGGTATCTGTCGGCTTTTTTAGGCTGGTCGCAATTAGACCGCCAGCCCCCACCTGTCCATATAGTACGGAAGCAGGGCCATTTACCGCCTCAACTCGTTCTACAAAGGCCGTCTCTCCTGCTGAATAGCTTCGTGTATTCAATCCATCTACGAATTGGCTCGCATTAAAACCACGCATTAAAATTGAAGCGCTAGTTCCTCCCCCTGTCCCATTAATGGCCATGGATCCATTATCGCCTGTACCATACTGACCAGCATAAACTCCAGGGGTATATCGAAGCGCCTCCACGATATTTTGAGGCTGTTGGTCTTGCATTTGCTGTTTTGTAATAACGTAAATAGAGTTCGGGATTTCTGTAATAGGTGCGTCCGTTTTTGATCCAGCGGCTGTATAATGCGCAACATATCCTATGCCGGGTCCAGTCGCTGATTCATGCTCCGTCGTGCCCGCCACCCGAACAGGACCCAATATTATAGAATGTTCACTATTTTTTATTATTACAAGTGTTGCTCCATCTGAGTGATAGGACAAACCTGACCCCGAAAGAATTATTTTTAACGCGTGTGACAGCGTATAACTTCCTTCCAAAGATGGGGCTATCTTTCCATCGGTTATGCTTCTGTCAAATGAAATTTGTATATGCGCTGCATGCGCGATATTTAATAGCGATTTTGAAAGTGTACCGCGCGGGATGCTGATAGGAACCGTGGTATTTTCTTTATCGGAGGACGCATGAGCCAACCGTGGAAAAGATAGAGCAATAGGAACAATTGCCCAGAATAAAATAATTTGGATATCTGCGGTTCTTTTAGAAGTTTTTGTTTCTGTCAAGAGGCTTGTTTGAGAACTGCTGAGCATATAAAACCTGCCTTAGATTGTCAGATAATTTTGGTGACGCATAGACGTATGGAGCAGACAGAAATTAACACTCGAAGGTTCTTCTACCACTACTTTGGCAGAAGATTTGGAATAAGGATTCCCAACGGGAGCGATCTGTGATTCATGGAAGACCAGCTGCAATGCAAGTTGGCGATGAACAACGACTGACGATCGGATCTGGAAGTATGGCTTGCGCCATTTCTGTCAGCACCAGGTCACAAAGCGCAGAGGGCGATGCGTCCGGCTTACATTGCAGGCCTGATCGGACCCGGTGACCGCAAGAGTGTGCAACCCATGGCTGCACGCAGTGGCGATATTCCTTATGACCTGTTGCATCATTTCGTCAGTGCCGGTCGTGGGACAGTGCGCCACTTGAGACTGCTCTGTGGTGGCATGCTGACCATCTGGTGGGCGGCGAGCGTTCGTGGCTGATCATTGATGATACCTCCCTTCCCAAAAAGGGAGACCATTCTGTTGGCGTGGCTCCCCAATTATGCTTCGACCCTGGGCAAGAAAGCGAATTGTCAGACACTGGTGTCCGTGACACTGACTTCGCGTGAAGTGCCACTGATGCTGGTACTCCGTTTGTTCCTGCCCGACAGCTGGACAGCAGATCCGGTACGCCTGAAGCGGGCTGGCATTCCACTGGAACATCAGGGCCCGCAGACCAAACCGGAGATGGCTATCGAAGAGATTGATCGCCTCTGTGCTGCAAGTGTCCGTTTTGGCTGTGTTCTAGCGGATGCCGGTTATGGCCTGTCTGCCCCATTCCGTCAGGCCCTGAGTACACGGAACCTGCGCTGGGCAGTCGGAATTCCGCGTCATCAGAAAGTCTATTCCGCCGATGTGGAGCTGGTGATTCCGGTTAGGAAACGCGGCCCATCCCGGATGCATCCGTTACCGGATCAGCAATCTGTTCCTGCCCATAAGATACTGGAAACTGCAACGTGGCGCAGGGTCATCTGGCGTCTTGGAACCAAAGGCGGCCTGGCTACCCGCTTTGCAGCCATACGGATACGCGTTGCAGATGGTCCAGCCCAACGTATCGGTGGCCGCACGGCCCAGCATATGCCCGGAGAGGAAGCCTGGCTGATTGGCGAGCACCGTTCCACCGGAGAACGGAAATACGATCTGTCCAACCTGTCTGCCGACACCTCCCTCAGGCTACTGGCCGCTGCGATCAAGGTCCGATGGGTCTGCGAACAGGCTCATCAGCAACTCAAGGAGGAACTGGGCCTCGATCACTTTGAGGGGCGATCATGGACAGGCCTGCACCGACACGCACTGATGTCCATGATGGCCTACGCCTTTCTCCAGTCCCGGCGCCTCACGGCGGTCGGGCGGAAAAAAAAAGAGTCACCGGCCCACCTCCACAGCCCAGTATTCCAGCAATACGACAGGCTATCCTTGATCGCATCCTGCGACCACCCACCGGGCAATGTCCGCACTGTGGAAACCTTCTACTTCAGACCCCACAAGAAATTCTACCAAAGTAGTGCTACGGCGTGTCGTCAGTTAAGCCCAGAATGCGATACATGAGGATTGTACTTTGTGGTGCTTTATGATGTCTGTTTTCCCGGTTTTGGGGGAGACCGACGAATGCGACGTTATGGTTTGCGCGACGAACAGTGGAGGAGAATAAAGGACCTTCTTCACCGGTCGTGAAGGTCATATCGGTGGCACGGCTGCGGATAACCGTCTATTTGTGGAGACGGTACTGTATCGCTATCGCGCGGTCATTCCATGGCGTGATCTTCCGTCCCTGTTCGGTGACTGGAAAAACGTGCACCGGCGTTTGCGCCGCTGGTGGGCTTTGTTGCGGAAATGCCTGCGCGGGATTCATGGGGTGTATCTGGTCTGGTAGGCTGGTTGTCATGAGCAAGCCGAAGCCCACGCGTTACCGAACGACGAATTGCTCCTCCTCTAACGCGTCGCTGAAGAAGCGTGGGTCTTTAACAGTGTGGTTTGACCCGTCGATGAACTGGGAGGGCCTTCCGACCGGGCGTCGGGGCCGTCAGCAGAGTTACAGCGATGCCGCGATACAGACCTGCTTGACGTTGAAGGTTCTGTTTGGTTTTGCCCTGCGACAGGCGATGGGTTTCGTTGAAAGTTTCCTGCGTCTGGCAGGACTTGCGTGGTCTATGCCAGATTTCAGCACGCTGAGCCGCCGGCAAAAATTCCTGACGGTCGATATTGCCTATCGTCGTTCGGACGGCCCGCTCCATCTTCTGATCGACAGCACCGGGATCAAGGTGGAGGGAGAAGGTGAATGGCACCGGCGTAAACTCCATATCGGGATCGACGAAGGATCTCTGGAAATCAGGGCTGTTGAGATCACGAAAAACAATGTCGGTGATGCTCCGGTTCTGCCGATGCTTCTGGGGCAAATCCCCGATGAAGAAGACATCGCCAGCGTCACTGCTGATGCCGCGTATGATACAAGGACATCTCATGAGACCATCGCCGAACGTGGCGCGCAGGCCATCATTCCCCCGCGCGGGAATGCAAACCATGGAGATCCACATCACCAGGCGCCGTTGCCAGGAATGAAGCCCTGCGGGCCTGCAAGCATCTTGGACGAACCATCTGGAGACGATAGAGCGATTATCATCGACGAAGTCGCGTCGAGACGAAAATGCACTGCTTCAAACTACTGGGCCAGCGCTTAAGTAATCGCGATTTCGACCGCCAGATCACCGAAGTTCACATCCGCGTCGCCATCCTCAAGCGCTTCACAGCGCTCGGAACCCCTCTCACACGCGCGGTCGCGTAACGGAAAATTCTATAACGGCCTCGCCACGCCGATCGACCAAATTGTGCAACAGAGCTTTGCTTAGGCGGATGAGTGCCAACCCGTAGTAATTCCGATTGCGGAAGCGCCTGCCATACCTCGAACACAGAGCGCAACCTATCACACAGAAATTGAAATCATCGTCCGTTAGGTCAAAAATCAGGTATCAAGGGCTTCAGTCTATGGTTCTTTGAACTCTGCACCTGCTCCTGCCTCTTTGATAGGGAAATATCAAAAGAGACGCCTATGTCATGGGTTTTCATTGAAATAGACGAAGTGATTGCAATGCTCACTAAACATGAACAACTGGTGATTTTCGTCGATTGTCCTGAATCTGTAAAGAAATACTTCTAAGGCTACGGACAAGATCATCAATAACGACATCTGGCGTATGTAATCCCACCGTGTAACGGATAAGTGTGTCCGATATTCCCATTTCCGAACGCTCCGCCCCACTTAATTTATAATACGTAAATTCTGCACATTGCTCAACCATAGCATGATGTGAACCAAAATTTGTGCCCATAAAAGGAACCTCTAGCCTATCAATAAATTTTTCCGCCTCTTCAGCACTACAGCCAAGTTCAAAAGCAATTACTCCTCCATGACCAGAAAGGTATCTAGAAGCAAGCGAAGCATGTGGGTGTTTTGATAGCCCCGTATAATATACCCGGCTAACTATTGGGTTTTTTTCTAGAGCTTTCGCAACAGTAAGGCCCGTCCGATTGAGTTTTTCCATACGAACGCCTAACGTTTCAAGACTCCGGGAAAGCAGAAAAGCCGTAAACCCGTCACATACCGCACCGGAGATATTTCGATAGTTACGAATCGGATCAATTAACTGCATCGAACCGCAGACACACCCCGCCAGCAGGTCGCCGTGGCCGCCGAGATATTTTGTGCAACTATGAACAACAAGATCAGCACCGAACTTCGTCGGTTGACAGTTAATCGGGCTTGCAAATGTACTGTCCACGATCAGCAGCGTTTTCGACGGGTCAATGACAGACTTTATGTATTCTAAATCAACCAGATACATGTGCGGATTGGATGGCATTTCGACAAATACAATCCGACATCGATTGTCATACTGCTTCTTAAATTCTTCGTTGAATTCTTCAATATCAGCCTGACATATCGCGCAGGATTCCACGCCATACTGGCTCATCTGCTCATTGAAGAATGTCCGCAGATTGCGATACGCGCAGCCCGTATAAAGAATACGATCACCCTGTTTGCACAGCGCAGAAACCGTATTGGCCACAGCACTCATGCCCGATGGGAACAGAAGGGCCGCCTCAGTGCCTTCCAATTGGGCCAATTCAGCTTCTGTCTGCAGCCATGAGGGATTATCATACCGACCGTATCGTCCCCCAGATATCTCTCCAGCTTTATAACGCCGGAACTCCTCCGTATCACGAAAGTAGTAGGCGCTGCTTACCGAAATTGGAGGTACCACGGCATTCAAGTACGGAGCACGAATAGTCTTGGGCATGAGGCCCTCCTAAATGGGGTGGGCCGAACTGGCACGCTGGCACAGAGCCCGGTGTGAGATGATCGGTTCAATGCAATCGCCGTGCTTCTTGATAAGATGCTACGGTTCGCGGGCATTTCCGCTCCTATACAGGGAAATCATTCTGCTATTTTGAGGAGATCGTGACCGACAGCCAGAGCACAATCCTTACGCGACTGCATCGCGTTCGCATTTTTGGCGGAGATAACTGTATTCGTCTGCAACGCGTCATTTATGACGTTCCTTCCGACAGCCACGATAAAGATCACCCTGCCGAAAGAAACAGGCTCACTGTCGCATCAGCAAATCATGTCCCTTCGACCGCGAGACTTTCCTTAGACGTATTTCAGATTGCAATATTAACCTTGCTGAGGAAGTGAACTCGGTCTGTTTTTTTCTCACGCAGCATCAAAAATGCGCTTGGTAACCGTCTATGGTGCAAACAGAATGTCACTGGCGACATAATAATCAAAAACACCCTTACCGGAGTTTCCCACTTATGGGAGATAGCTTACGCAGGAGAGTTGTCGCGGAAAATCGAGGAAAGATGGCCCGCACTTATCACTGGACGCCGCATTTCAGCGCGTATCCTGCTTCCTCACGCGGGACACATCAAATCGACTGTCTAGCACTACAGTTGCATATTATATTGAGTTTTGAATCTATGGGTCACCATGATTCAGGATATGATGAGTGGCGGTGCGTCTGTTGAAGAGACGCTGGATTTGTGGGCGTCCGGGCTTCGGTCCGCCAAGGAGCGGATCGCGCCGTTGTTTACGCAGAAGCGTGTTGCGGCTTCTGCGTGCGCCTTCCTTGACGTTCTGATTGGCAATGAACCACGCAAGACGGGATGGATGCGTGCGGAAGCCGCAGGAGATCCCGGTCCATGGCGGCAACAGGCGCTTCTGGGGCGCGGGCACTGGGATGCCGATGCCCTTCGCGATGTCGTCAGGGAGCATGTGGTCGAGCATCTGGGCACTGAAGATGGCGTGCTGGTCATCGATGAGACCGGTTTTCTGAAGAAAGGTCAGGCGTCCTGTGGTGTGGGGCGGCAATATACGGGCTCTGTCGGCAAGATCACGAACTGCCAGATTGGTGTATTTGCCACTTATGTATCGGCGCGGGGCCACGCCTTTGTTGACCGCGCCCTGTATCTTCCAAAAGACTGGACGTCGAACCGTGAGCGCCTGAAACAGGCCCACGTTCCCGATGACGTGGTGTTTGCAACCAAACCGGCGTTAGCCTCGATGATGATTGAGCGGAGTATTGAGGCCGGTGTGCCCTTCCGCTGGGTTGCAGCAGACAGCGTGTATGGCGTCGGCGATGTGGAACGCACGCTTCGCCGGACAGGAATTGGATATGTCCTTGGGGTCAGAGGCAATCACTGGTTCGGGTCATGGGCGACAGGCTCGCTGATTGCAGGAGAAGCCAAAGATATTGCCGCAAATCTTCCAGAGCAGGCCTGGTGCCGTCTGTCAGCGGGAAGCGGCACAAAGGGCGAGCGGTTATACGACTGGGCGTATCTTCCGCTTGCCGATCTGGATGCTGAAGAATTTGACTGCCCTATAGCCGGACCATGGACACGTGGCCGGTTGATCCGCCGGAACATCGCCGATGGAGACCTTGCCTGTTTTACGACATGGTGTCCAAAAGGAACAACCATGCAGGAACTCGTAAACGTTGAAGGCACGCGCTGGAGAATCGAAGAATGTTTCGAGACGGCCAAAAACGAATTCGGTCTTGATCATAACGAAACCCGTTCCTGGCATGGTTGGCGTCGGCACGTCTCTCTGGTCATGCTCGCCTATGCCGTCATGGCCAGTGTCCGTTACCAGGCAAACGCACTGAAATCGAAAAAAACACTGCACCGGACACGACAGTCCTTGTCCGCTGGTCCATACAGGAAATCAGGCGTCTCGTCGTAAAACTCTCACAACGCACATTGCCCCTCGCCCACATCCTCAGATGGTCCGTCTTTCGACGAACACATCAGGCCAGTGCTATCCGCGCTCACTCACAACATAATATGCAACTGTAGTGCTAAAAGCCTATACGAGCTAGAGGATGGCGCCTCCACATATCCAACATTATAGTCAGACCACATCCAGACGAGAGAAGGGCAGACAATGGACAAAATCATGGGTCGTAACCAGACATCCCAATGGCAGGCCATTCTGGACACAAGCGCCCGTGACTATATCGCGCGCTTTCCGGTTGGGCGAAGTGCCCTCGAACAGGTACTGCTCCGACGGATCGATAAGCATAATTTTGAAGAGAACGATCCAGCGCTTGACGCTGCGAAAGCCGCTCTCACGAAGGTGCTTGACGATCTGGAACAGGAAGGGGCGTTCTCAGCAACAGTACGCCTCACCAAAGAGCGCGACAGCCTTATAAAACGTGGCCGGTCACCCCGGGTCGCAATGCGTAAACTGGCTGAAAAAGGGGCATCCCGGGATGCACTCGATGATCTTGGAGCCGTTGACCCGGAGATCGAATTCCAGGCTGCATTAACGATTTCCCGGAAACGGCGCATCGGACCCTACCGGCTTAATCCCGTCGACAGGGCAGGGATCCGACGCGAAGAAGGTATTCTTGCTCGTGCAAGTTACCGGCATGACATCATCCAGCGCGTAATGGAGACAAATGCCGACGATCTTCCGGATGTTTGACGTCCCAGATATTTCCGTCCGCGTATCGTTGCAGGACTACCAGAAAATCAAATCCTCCATTTTCCGATAACTCGGACACGAGCAACACGCTGGTCAGCACTTCATCGAAAGACGTACCACCGTCAACACGACCTTTCCCGGTGCCCCGACAAAGCCAGTCGAGCAACGTCTCACCGTCGCGCACTATTTGCGAGCAACTGCCTTGGGAATGTGCCTGGAGATATCCAGGTTCGAGGCTTGCAATCTCAAAAAACCACTCTGAATAACCAAAGAAACTGTAAGCCAGATATGTTTTTATATATTGTTGCAAGTAAGAGGTGGTCGCATTTATGGTGAAATCATAGACTCCCTTGATGAGGGCAGCACCAGGAGGTTGCGATGGCGATCACACATACACACGAGAGCGCACTGACCGAAAGTGAGAAGGTCGCGTTATGGCTGCTTCACAGTCTTTCCGATCCTTCCAGCCGGTCCTGTCGGTCAAGCCTTCCTCCTGTTGCGCAGCTTTTTCCGGTTCAGGATGCACGAGCACTAATTGGTGCATTCAAAGAGGCCATGGGAGACGAAATCGTCGCGGATCGCGTAACAAGACTGCTGAGATCCGCGCATCCATTACGTATCAATGAGAAGGTCAGGACGCTCCTTGCAGCGATAGCTGCATCACAGGACGGTGACACAGAGTATGTACGCGGGTACGTGAGCAGGCTTGTCGAGAACAGAGCAGCGTCATATGCGTCCGTTTCGCGGATGATTGAACATATTGCAGCATGTCTCGCCGTGAGCGGACACTGGCTTCCACGTCTCCCGGCAACATCACCATCACATGATGAACATAGCTTTCCTGCCACTCGTTCCTTGACGAGCCTGTTGTCCAGTATCTTGGTATCACGCAGGATCGTAACGCGAAAACAGGAGCGGGCGGGGCGCAAGCCTGCTGCTGCCGTCGCTGGCTCCGTGCCGAGAACAATCACGCGCTGGGGAATAGCCGATCTGGCTAGCCTGGAGATCATGTGGCCGCATTCCCGAACGGCATGTCCACGTGTCTGACTATTGAAATCGGTGCACCTTCTGTCACCTGAGGTGGCCCAGTTAAACAGTAGACCTGTGCATTCTTCCATACACCCGTCCTTTCCCGTAGGTGAAAAGGCAGGCAGATCAACTGGGACATACACTGGCCCCGCGAGGGATACGCGTCAGAAAATAGATGCGCACTATCACGATGCACGGATTTACATCCACGTGTTCCTTCTTGTACATCTCGATATCTCTCTTGACGACACCTTCGTCCTTCTGTCGATCCAGGAGGAGGCGCTGAGATGGTCACACTTGCCATCCCCAGTTCTACAGCCTGCACGACAGGACTATTCGTCGCAGTTGTAAACTGATCGGGATAAAACGGTAATTATAAGAGCGCGAAGCAAGTAAGCTTAAGAACCGATCAACAACGGGAGCGAGAAGCAGACGCCGTGCCAACTATCTGGCTTCCGTAGGGCTAACACAAACACCCATTCTATTGGAGAACCAGAACATGACAATAATGAGAAGCCGTCAGGACGTCACAGATTCCATTATCATCGCTCGTGTCGCAAAAGGCCTGTCCTGGTCGGATATCGCTGGAGAACTTGGCCAGAGTCTGGAATGGACGACCACAGCCTGTCTGGGGCAAATGGCTTTTACAGCAGATCACGCAGCAAAGCTTGTTGCGTTTCTTGGCCTTGATCAGACGGCGTTACCCTGGCTCCAGATTCCGCCAGCCAAGGGCGCTCTCGCAGGAACGGCACCTGCCGATCCGCTTCTTTATCGATTGTATGAAATCGTGAGCGTGTATGGCCCCGCAATCAAGGAACTCATCCACGAGGAATTCGGAGATGGAATCATGAGTGCGATCGACTTTAAATTCGAGATCAAGCGTAAACACCATGAGGCAGGTGATCGTGTGGAGTTGAACATGAGTGGCAAATTTTTGCCCTACAAAACGTTCTGATCGTTTTCGCTTATTAAAAAAAGAAAAGCCGCCAGTCCCGGACTGACGGCTCATATCACAGCGGAACTTACGAGCGTTTTTCCCTGACGTAACAGTCTCCTCAGGAGGCAAGACAAGCAGTTTGAGGCGTGGCCTTTACGTCAATAATCTTCCCCGCTTTCAGGCCGATTACCGTATCAGCGCAGTCGAAATAACGATCATCATGGGACACAACGATCAGTGTCCTGCCAACCGCCTTCAGTTCAGGGAGAATTTCCGTATAAAAGATTTTGCGGAACGTCGGATCCTGATCAGCGGCCCATTCATCCAGCATCATGATCGGCCGATGATCAAGAAACGCCTGTACCAGAGCCAGCCGCTTTTTCTGACCTGTAGACAGGTCAATCGTGCTGAATTTGCCATCTACGACCTTGACCTTATGTCCGATCTCCAGCCGTTCAAGCCAGTGCCGTGCAATCTCAAGATCCCGCGGGGATGGGGCTACCAGGTCATCAAACAGAAAATAATCCGAAAAGACCGAAGAAAAAAGCTGACGATATCCGGAAACGCTGTCGGCGGTCACTGGCGCACCGTCCAGAAGCAGCTGACCCGATGTGGGTGCGTATAATCCAAGAAGAAGCTTCACCAATGTCGTCTTGCCTGACCCGTTTTCCCCAACGATAAAGAGGGTCTCGCCTTTTCTGATCGTCAGGTTCAGAGGACCAAGCACGAAGCCCTCCATCCCATCCGGCATGTTGTCCGGCTTGTGGAATGCGTACACCGCCTCCTGCAAGGAGATTGCCTTGTGAAACACAGGAGCATCGGTAACGCTATCCTGATCGTTATCGAGAGGAAGTTCCGCAGTCAGATCAGCGACGCGCTGCATTGAGATTTCGGCACTGCTCATAGCTGGTAGCGCCTGAAGGGTCTGCTCAAGGGGGCCTCGGACATACAGAAGAACCAGCACAGCACCACTGACAGCGGACGCAGAGAGGCCCGTCCAAGGCCGCGTCGACAGCAGAACCGCCACCGTCAGGAAGAAGATCGCCTCAGACACCGAATCAAACAGCCAGAAACGCCGCATGGCCACAATCTTGATATCGGCAATCCGATCGGCGGCGCCGGCGAGAAGCGTTTCATGAACATGCCGGCGGCGATCATGATTGAGCTGTAGTTCACGCGCCCCTTCAGTGATGGTCCGGTACTGCTTTTGCAGAACATCCTCGGTGGCACGGACTTCCCGATAATCTGACTGCCATATCTGTCGGCGCCACAGCGCTAGTCCGGTACCAACGGAAAAGGAAAGCACAACAATCGCGCAGGCCAACGGCGAGATAACGAACAGATAGAATAGGCTTGCCACTACGGTCGCGAAGGAAACCGCGTATCCGGCAAAATTAAAAGTGAATGCACTGACCGTTCCAATATCCCCGTTAAGGATTGCCAGCAGTTTATGTGATTTATGCCGCTCCAGAACGTCTATTGGTGTCGCCAGAATACGGGCCGCAACGTCTCGACGAAGACAGGCAATGATCTTCTGTCCCGCCACACTGTTTCCAATGCCTGCCACAGCTGAACCGGCTATCGACAGAGCACATAGACCAAGAAATTGCAGCGCGAGAGTGCCTGTAAATCCATCTGGTTCGTGGAGAGCCCGGTTGATGCTTGCCAGAAGCCACGCCGTGGCAAGCCCTCCCAGCGTCCCGACCAGTGTCGAAAGAAGTGTCACAGACCAGAATGGCCGGAGCAGGGTGATGATGTCACCCAGAAAGCCCCGCTTACGAGGCGCTGATGAAGGGGCTGCCATGGCTAAGCTCTCCCGGATGAAATGGAAATACTGAGATCCCGGGCCGCTGTACCAGACAGTAAGGTCCTGATAGCCACTTGGTAAAAGGATGTAGCCGCAGAACGAAAGAATGTGAGGAAAGATCTTCGTTAGGACTCTCGAACATGAGGACCCAATGCCTAGAGTATCTCTCGTCGCTACACGGCCTGCGTGGGTTTTCGGGTTCTCGGGTAATCTGAGACGACACTTGGCTGCAGAGCTTCGTGTCGCCCGTGACATGCGTCATTTGCCTGAAACGCGAGGATTGCGGCGGCAGAAGAATAGATATCCTGCAATAACCTGAGCACGTTCAGTCTGATCTTTCATCCGTGCTCGTTGTTTGAACCGCCGCATGATCAACGCCCTTCCAACTTTTCGGAAATTTATAGCGAATAGGATGCATTCGCGTTTTTGGCTCGTGGACATAGACGCTGATGCAGCGTTTTTATAAACCACACTTACGTCGGGGGACCTGCTACCATATCCTCCCATGCCCGCGATCCGCTCAGTCTGGACGATGAGAAATCACCAATCCGGACGGTAAGATACGCGTTAGCCGGGCCAGTCTGAACCAATTGTGGAAGGATAGGCAGATGTAAGAACGTTGGCTGGTTCGTCCAGGAACAGGCGCTACGCCGCTACATTTTGCGCTACACAATTCAGTGGCCGAATGCCCTTGAGAACCGTGTTCTTTCGGCTAGGTGACATTAGCGTGTCCCTGCATGGTGGTGCGGTCCCTTAATCACCATGAAGAGGCATCCATTAGATTGAGCCGGCATTCCTTAAACGCGTAAGGGCTGCCAAGGCATGGAGTTCGTGAGTGATCTGGATAGACCACAGGGAGAAAGTCATGCCTCACAATTACGCAGATTGAAAAACCCTTCAGTGAGATGGAACCTGCAAATGCTCGGTAGAAATCGCAGGCTGGTCGAATGGTTGCCGTAAAAGTTGGCTCCGCGCGTAAAGCTCTGTCTGATCGTCGTATTCTGGCAGGTTCGTCTCTGCAGACTGACCGTATGTCAGGATGGCACGGGCTTTAGGTAGGCCTTTTTCCCACGAGACAACCTGCAAATAACTGGTGCCGACGATGTCGGCATGTCCATAACCATCGGTACCCAGAGCCCCAAACCCGGCAATATTGAGTGTACCTTCGAATTCCCGGCCGCCTGGAACGGCCACTTTACCCCTCGGGGTTTCCCGGTATTGCACTGCGGCCAGAGGAACCGAGAGAGGGAAGTGCAGGGACTGGAGTTTCTGCGCTGCGGCACCAAGCGTGTCCAGCAGGGCCTGTCGCACCACCGGATTAGTGACAGCCAGTGTTCCGGGAGTGTCTGGCAGGTCATCCGGAGTAAAGGCCACACTCCACAGGTCAGGAATATTGCGCGCTTTCTGCCAGAACTCCCGGAAAAGCACAGCCCCCTCGCTTTGAGGAGTGTCGCGACCATCCCATTTTTCCAGAGCGCCACATGCACCATCCTGCTCGGCCGTCCGCTGCTCGGCTCCGTGACACAACGCCGCAAGCGCTGGTTGCACGAGTGTGGCCGCATAGTTTCGGTCATCCAGAACAATGTTCGCCGCCTCGTCCGGCGTTAGAGCAGAATGATCCGCTTTCAGCCTGCTCTCAACAGCAAGAATGCTCATGCGCGACCGTGGTCGTAACGGTTTCCCCATCATGCCAACGATCGGCGGCACGTTTGCCATGCGACCGTTTTTATTAAACGCCCATGCCGGATCGTTGCTATTGAACACGTAATCTTTCCGAAGGACCGCAGGCATGAGATCGGTCGAGAGGGGAGGGGCCGTCGTCCAGTCGCACGCAGAGTGCGAGCCATCCATCACCAACGGTCCACCGCCAGTAGCCCCTCTGAGAATACAATGATTTTCCGGACTGACAGTGATGGCTGGCACAATTGACTCATCGGCCATCAGGATAGTCCCACTTCGATCCGCGGCCACGGTGTTGACCCATGGCAGGCCATGAACTTCCTTGAGACCCGCAAGAAGATCCGAGGAAGATGTTGCAGTGCCGATACGCAGCCACTGATCGATCAGGCGCGTGTTGTTCCGCTCGCTATCTCCCAGAGCAAAAGCCTGCTTGTCGTCCCACTGAAGACCACGTCCTTTGGCAACAACAACTGCTCCAAACCGTGTCCAGAAAACAGTCCTGGTCTGAGGCACGACCGTTCCCGCAGACGTCAGGACGGGGACAGTAATTGCGCGGCGGTCCATAGTCTCCGCCTTTCCGTCCACCAGATACTGATCTGGATGTCCGGGCACCAGCGCAAGTCGGAAAATCGTGAAGCGTTGTCCTGTGGAGACCGTGTGCGACCACGCTACATCATTGTTATACCCAATATTAACCAGAGGAAAGCCGCCCAGAGCCGCGCCCCGCACATCGATCTGTCCGGGGATCGTCTGACGCAACTCGAAAAAACGGTTAGGGCCATTCCATGGGAAGTGCGGGTTGCCCACAAGAATACCCGTATGAGCCTGTGTTACATCAGAGCCAAAGGCATACGCATTACTGCCAACACTCCCAATGTGCTTGTCCGCTGGCTCCGGTGCAGCCGAACGATCATTCGCGCGAGACGGTGCATCTGGGGGGCTCGCGGAAGCAAAAGCGCCAGCGAAAGCCGAACCACTGGTCAGGACGCTTTTCTGTGCGATAACCATCATGATGTCGCGTGGTGTCACGGGGTGAACCCAGGGTTTTCCATTGCAACTTGCCATCTGGCCGACCGCATTGGCGCTCCCGAGAAAGCTGTTGACCCCGGCAGCGTATCCGGAAATCAACTGCCAGGCTCGGGCATGATGTTTTCGGTATTCACTCTCCAGAGCATTCGGGTCGAAATACCCTCGAAAAAACACGTCACTGTCCAGATTGGAGACCGTCTGAAAACCTGGCGTTGCTTCGCCGTCAGCCCCAAAATATCGGGAACGTTCCCCATTTACGGTTATCACCGTATCGAGCAGAAGGCAGGCGTTATACCGAGCATAGGCATACCCCGTTCCAAACCCGAGGCCCCGAAAATCCCTCGCGGTAATGTGCGGGATTCCATGGGGCATCCACGCCACAGTCACATGCTCTGAGGCAAACTCTGAAGCCATTCCGGAATTGGAGAGAGGAAAGGAAAGGCAACCAAGCGCAATGCCTGCAGCCCATACTCGGATTTTACGCATGCTCAGTATATTCCGGCACGTCTCTGATGCCATTGCGTATGTGCGATTGCGCTACGCATCTGTTCGCCAGGCATCGCACAGGAGACGGACTTGTTGTTATGGGGGAGTGAGAAGGGCCCGGTGCAGCACAAAGAGACGGTCCAGCAGGCTTCAGATCCCGCAATCTGTATGGAGCTGCACTTGGCGCGTGGGAAAGAAGATCACCGCAGGTCCCGTTTCGCCTGCGTGACGCGAAGTGGTTCCGTCGTGCTGCTCTCCGGGATACGGTAACCGCAGATTTTCTCATGGTCGATAGACGCCTCTGGGCGCGATTTATGAACCTTATCCCCGTATTTTTTTATTGAGCCGCCCCATGTGTACAAGCCGAACCTTTCTTTGAGGCGTTCTGTGCGCTCACATGTCGAGATCGACAGGGCCGATTTCGAGTAGTTCAATTCGGTCTGACACACAGATCACGCCTGATTTTACGACGATGGCATTCTGACCAAACATGACACCACGGCGCCCGCGACGGAATGTCGCCAACGTCCGCAGAGGCTCTCGTGGTGTCGGTTTTTCTCCCGTCTTCTGATCGACGAGGATCACAGCGCATCGCGCACACGGCTTCACCAGCCGGATAACGCAGGCGCCGATCCTGATCAGCCGCCATGTATCTTCCGTCCATGCAGAGCAGCCTGTGACCACAATGTTCGGCCGGAACCGTGCCATTGGCACATCAGTCGCCATACGCTGATTGAGATCGTCAAGAGAGGCGGTGGATGTGATCAGCAGGGGAAAGCCATCGGCCAGACTGACGGATGGCTGCGTTGGCGCATAGGTTACATCGGTTCGGCGCAGGGCCGGATCATTCTGAAAGACAAGACGAACTGCGCGACCCAACTGACGACTGAGCCACTGTGCGGCCTGATCTCCACCATCCCTGACGGGTAACGTATCGTGCCAGATCCTGACCTCTCGGATTACTGCTTTGGCGTCCGGAAAGGGCACATGAATAGTCTCGCTACCGGTCGTCAGGGAAAGAGTATGCTCACCCAAACAAGGAGAGAGTCTTGCAAGGCCTGGTAGCTCCCGCTGACTCAGGAATATCCCGTTTGTGTCCACCACCATCCATCGCCGATCGCCCAGCAAGCCACATTCTTCCGCAACTGCGCTTCTTACACTGTGCCCCTGCATTCCCTTAACGGGATAGATCGCGAGATCCTCGACGCAGGGGGAATAAGGCACGAACACTGGCGAAGTCTCTCCCTGCCACTTTCGGTTGCGGGCCACACAAGGTCCTTGACCGCAGCCGCCCTCTGTCACAACCCTGCGCTTCCCCTCGCCTCAGATGAAAAGGCCCAGGATGGATATGACCCATGATTCCTGATCCCAACAACCGCAACGCACTTCTGACTGTCGATGTCCAGGAAGCATTCAGGTTGATGGACGCAGAAGGTGCCGTTCCAAGTAACCCAGATGCTCTCGAAAATATATGTCGTATTCTCGACAGTTATCGCCAGACAGGTCAACAGGTCATCCATGTCCGCCACTTCAGCAGGAATCCAGAGTCAAAATTTCGCCCCGACAAGCCCGGTTATCGGGTCATGCCTGAAGCGCAGGAGCTTCAATCCGAGCCGGTGATTGTCAAACGTGAAAACAGCGCCTTCATCGGCACCGAGCTGGAAGCATTTCTTCGAGAGCATGAACTTACTAGCCTCACGATTGTGGGAGCCACGATCAACCACTGTGTCGAGACGACGGCACGCATGGCGGCAAATCTAGGCTTTCGCGTCACCCTGGTTTCCGACGCGACATGGACCTATGGACTAACAGAGCCGGACGGGACCGTCTTTCCCGCGAAACTGGCCCACGCCGTAAGTCTTGCCAACCTCAGGGGAGAGTTCGCGGACATTAGGCTGACGCAGGATATTTTAACGACCCTGAAAGCTTTCCGACCGGACCTGAATGTCTAGAGCGGGAGTCGTTTCGGACACTGTTCTGGAGGCCAATAAAAAGAATTTGGCATGCAGATCAAGGAAAACTGCTGCTGACAGCGATTAGGTCTGCTTAGGTCACCATTTTATCCGTGCAATACACAATATCTGGTGTCATGGTGTTTCAGATCACACAATATGAGCGACTATGGCACCGAGGACGGACCACGCTCGCCCGCAGAATGGAGCCGGTGCATGGACGGAGATTTTTCGTTGTTTACGGAGAAGCAGAGCGAGGGCAGGGCTGGTCGCAGCCCGTTTGAGGGGGCATTCGGAACGCGACCGGTTCCGGCTCGTCCTCTGGATCGCGGTATGGGAGAGGCAGTCGGTCGTCGGACTGTGTTCCGGCCTTCCGACCGGGAAGATTTCGGCCGTGTTGCCGACCGTGTCGCCGAAGGCAATGCTGGCCTACTAGCTACGGTCGGTGATGCAGAGATCATGCAACTCCGTAACGCCATCGCTACCGGGGCGCTGCTCACATCAGGCCGCCATCTGCAGCATGGCGACAGCACGCAGCCGAACCGCAATATGGAGATGTTCACCAACTGCGCGACGGCCATCTGTTCCTTCGCCAAATTCTACTTGCTGCTTAATGGCTCCGGCGTGGGGCGTGCCTATGATGATGAGCTGTGTGTAGTGGACTGGGCGCAGGCTCCGGACCTGAAGTTCGTCCTCTCGCCCGACCACCCGGACTATCCGCATGACCGCGCCAGCCTGTTGCAGTTCGGCCTTGAGATGCAGCTTTTGCCTTGGGGCACGGCGCTGGACGCCTTCGATACGGAAATGGAGGCACAGGTCCACGCCTTTCTGCAAAGAACCGTAATGTCCCGGCAGCCGGAAGGCAGTGATCTCGTCCATATGATTGAGGACAGCCGTGAAGGCTGGGGTAAGGCGGTCGAGATCATTGAGGCGATGGCCTTCCGTGGCGAACGCGACCGCACGCTGGTGCTCGATTTCAGCGCCATCCGCTGTGCTGGCAGCCCGATTGCAGGCATGCAGGGACGGCCTGCTTCGGGGCCGGTCTCGTTGCTGCGCGGGCTGCTCAATATGCGTGAACATGTGATCGAGGCAGCGCGCGCAGGTAGCATGCCGTTATGGGAACAGGCGCTACGGGTGGACCATTATCTGTCGGTCGAAGTGCAGGTGGGAGGTGCCCGCCGGGCCGCACGCATGGCGACCAAGTCATGGCGGGATGCGGATGTGTTGCGCTTCATCCGCGCCAAGGAGGAAGGCGGCCTGTGGACCGCCAACCATTCCGTCATGGTGGATGCCGAATTCTGGGATTACGTGAACGATCCCGCGAAGGCTGGTCCCTTGGCCGACCACGCCCGCACGGTGTTTGCCGAGGCCACGCGATGCGCATGGATCAATGGCGAGCCTGGTTTCATCAACGGTGACCGGCTGGAAGATAACCGCACCGGCAGCGCACGGCTCAAACAGGTGCATGCGGACGGGCGGGATTTTCGCTCGCACCGTTATCAGGCCACCGAGGGGGCAGCCCTGCTGGCTGATCTGGCACAACGGGCCACGTCCGCGCATTTCCCGGTCACGACCAACCCGTGCGGCGAGATTACGCTGCATGTCACGGGTGGTTATTGTGTGATTGGTGATTTCGCTCCATTGCTGGCCTGTCCCGTGACGCCTGAAGAGGTGACGCCCGGTCAGGTGCCGACTGAGACGGCGGCAGTATGGGATGCCCGCGTGCGGGATTCCGTGCGGCTGGGTGTGCGGTTCCTGCTGCGTGCCAACCGTATGGACGCCCTGTATGGTGAGGAAGTGCGGCGGACCAACCGTATCGGTATCGGCCCAACCGGCCTGCATGAATGGGCATGGGTGCGCTTTGGTCTCGACTTCCGTGATCTGCTGGATGAGAATCGCGCAGCCCCGTTCTGGAACGCGGTGCGGGAACTCTCCACGATCGCCAAAAGCGAGGCAAATGCTTATGCGCGCGAGACCGGGGCTGCCCGACCGGTTACGGTCACAACAGTCAAACCTGCGGGCACCACCTCCAAACTGTTCGGTCTGACCGAAGGCGCGCATCTGCCCGCGAGGCGGCAGTATCTTCGTTGGGTGCAGTTCAAGGGCGTGCGGCGGGAAGACGGCACGTGGGAAGCAGGAACCGACCCGTTGCTGCCCGCCTATGAGCGCAAGGGTTATCCCGTGCGTTCGCTGCGCAGTTTTCCCGGCATGAGCATTGTTGGCTTTCCCACCGTGCCGTTCATTCAGCGCCTCGGCATGGGCGAGCGTGTGCTCACCGCCCCGGAAGCTACTCCAGAGGAGCAGTATCGCTGGCTGGAACTGTTGGAGAAATACTGGATCGGTGCGGAGCAGGGGAATCAGGTGTCCTACACGCTCAAGGTCTATACCGACCGGCATAGTCTGGACAGTTTCCGCGCCATGGTGGCGGCCAACCAGCCGCATGTGCGCTGCTGCGCCGTGCTGCCCAGCCGTCCGGATTCCGGCCTTGGCTATGAATACCTGCCGGAGGAAGAAGTCTCGGCAGGAAAATTTGCGGCCATCACGGCTATGATCCAGGATGACGAGGTGCGTGAAGTGGTGGACTGGGCGCACCTGCAATGCGCCAGCGGGGTCTGTCCGATCTGAGGAGCCTAAAGGTCGGCCACCCGGCGCGTGATGGCAAGGGGTAGAGCCCAAGAAATCTATCGACAGACACTGTTTGCGGAGACTTGAGTTTGTGTTGTTAGTACAGTTTTTGCTGGCCGTACCTTCGTAGGCGTTGATGTGAAACAACGCACAGAAACTGCCAGCACTATGCTGGCAGCCTGTGCGTTTTGGGTCTCTACAGTCACCGGTCTGCCGGCATGGCAAGGGTACACAGTGATGAAGCTCTTCCAGTCCTTTCTAAATCGCGATGAGGGGCCCGAGATCAGCCACGTGCGGCATGAACTCCTCAGGCCGTAGTCGAGGGGGCCGCGCAGTTGAATGTCTAACGCCACACATGATCCGTATCATGCCGGACGGACTGCGTTGATCGGACTCAGCAACGTGTCTTCTGATGACCATATCAAAATCCTCATTACCAGTCTGGATGATTCAACGACCCGTCGCAATTATATTCTGCAGCGTTATAACCCGTAGAACGGGGCGTTGCTTCAGGACTTTGTCAATCACCATGCTTGAGGGGCTGCTATGTGGGCGAGGGCGGACAAACCGGAAGATCGGTAGGAGATTGGAGGTCCACGTGGATCGCAGATCATTTTGGGCCTGATTGATAACAAAACAGCGTTGACCGTGATCGGTTAGCGTGTTGAGACAATGCCAGTCCATTGAACTGCTTCAGGTATTTTGGAGACAGAAACGTTTGAGGCAATTCACATGGAAATACCGCCCTGTTGCATTAAGAACGAGACCGGGGCGCGGTTGGGTGGCTAGAAAGTATTATGGTGTTAGGCTGTCCCTGTTACAAAGGGTGGCGTTGCGATCGTGTGGGAAGGATATGGGGCGGGAGCCTCATCTTGTACATGATGAAAGAGCCTGCGCCTGAGGTTACGCCTTTCAGATTGGATAGTCAGGGAACGATGACGGTATCGGAAAAAAAGCAGGAAGCGTCCGCACACTCTCCTCCAGCCACGTATGAGGAGTTGATCCGTGTGATCCATGACCGATATGCGGGTTTGAGTAATTCATATCAGAAAATTGCCCTGTATATAACGCAGAATCCGAATGCTATTGCTGTGGATTCGGTTCATGTCGTCTCAGAGAAATGCGGAGTGCATGCGTCTGGCTTTGTCCGGTTTGCCCAGTCCTTGGGTTATAAAGGCTTCAAGGATCTACAGACCATCTTCAGGCATCGTCTTTCTACGGCTGCGCTTGGGTTTAATGCCCGCGTTAAGGCGCTGGAAGATGAACTTGATACCCGTGAAGATCGCACCGAGAGAGGGTTCCTGCAGGACCTGATCGGACGCGATATCTCCTCGTTGCAGGAATTGCTGACAAATATTAGTCCAGAGCAGATCGTACAGGCTGTCGATCTTATGGAACAGGCCGATACGATCTACTTAATAGGTCAGTTGCGTTCCGCTCCTGTTGTTGAACTCCTGCGTTATACGCTGACAATGCTGGGGAAGCGTACGGTGTTGCTGGACGCGGCGGGAGGACTTGCCACCCATATGGCCAAAGTTATTCGCTCCACTGATCTGTTGTTCGCTGTTTCCTTCCGCTTTTATGCCAGCGAAGTTGTGAATATCATGGAGGAAACTGCCGCCCGTGAGGTACCGGTCGTGGCGATCAGCGACAGCACCCTTTCCCCGCTGGCGCGTAGCGCAAAGGTACTGTTTTGCGTGCCAGAGCATGAATATACGTTTTCACGCTCGTTGGCAGCCCCCATGTGTCTGACTCAGGCACTGGTTGTGGCCTTGGCATCGCGGTTACAAAATGACCCCGACAAACCGCGGATACCAGTTGCCACACAGAAATAGCAGCATTGGGCAAGCAAGGCTGGAATAGTTCAGATGCTAACGCTGTCTGGCGGCCAGTGCATTGGCCCTTCAGGTGTAGGCATGCCACGGGCTGTAGCACCCCACACGGACTGATCAAAATTGACAATTGCGCCGGTCATGAGGCCGGCATCGTCGGAGACGAGGAAGTTCACGGCCCGTGCTACCTCTTCTGGTGAAACAAGTCGCCCAAAAGGCAGCTTGGCCGCAGCTTTTTCCATCCAGTCCGGGTCATTCGTTTCCGTCATCTGGATTTCTTGTTCCTTGTCCGAGGCCATCCAGCCAATATTGAGCTGGTTAACGCGGATCCGGTTGCCCATGACGGAAAACGCCGTATTAGCGGTGAGTGTGGCCAATGCTCCTTTTGAGGCACAGTAGGCGCTGATGAAAGGTTGCCCCGAAAGGGCGGAGATCGAACCGATATTGCAGATCGCTCCTTCAATGCCATCACGTATCATATGGCGGATTGCTTCCTGCATAAGGAAATAGGGGCCGCGCACATTGGTTGCGAATATGCGGTCAAACAGATCCGGGTCTGTATTCAGTATGGTGCCCCGCTGAGTTAGCGCGCCAGCGTTTACCAGCACATCCACACGCCCAAAACGCTCGTGGGTCTGGGCAATGACTGCGCGGCAGTCTGCAACGGATTCAAGATCGGCACGAATGAACAATACAGGCGCGCCGTAACGCTCCGAAATCTCACGCGCAAGCGTTGTCCCGCGTGTCTCGTTGCGTCCTGTAATGGTGATCCCCTCGGCGCCAGCTGTAGCAAAGCGACGCGCAATAGCCGCCCCTAGACCCTGCGTGGCCCCTGTGACCACGCAGATTCTGTTGTCGATCCGGTTCATGATGCTACGCTGTATTCTGCCTGCGCCATAAGTTGCATAAGGGCGGCGTGCCCCTTGCGGGCCATTTCCAACGGAGGGTTGAGGGTCGGGTCCTGTTCAGCTTCAACAACGAACCAGCCTTCGTAATCATAAGATGAAAGCCGTTCGAAAATGGGCAGAAAATCGATCGAGCCATCTCCCGGTACGGTAAAGGCTCCCTTTACAACTGCATCAAGAAAGCTCTCCTTGCTGCGGTCAAGGCGATCAATCACGGCTTTCCGGACATCTTTGGTATGAACGTGGCTGATGCGGGCATGATGGTTATCAATCACGCGTAGCAGATTACCGCCCGCAAAATACATGTGGCCCGTGTCAAACAGCAGGTGCAGCGCCTTGCCTGAGTGTTTCATCAGCAGATCAAGTTCTGCCTCCGTCTCGATCGGGGCGGCCATGTGGTGGTGATAGGCAAGGGGCATGCCCTCATCGGCGCACCATTCGGCAAAGGTTGTCATTCTCCGTCCGTAGGTCCGAATGTCTTCTTCCGAAAGACGTGGCTTGGTGGCCAGCGGGGCTGAGCGAATTCCCTGAACGGATCGTGCGGTTTCACCATAAACGATGCACGGCGCGCGAGCGGCAATGAAAAAATCCATCTGGGCGCGGATACGGTCCTTCTCCGCTTCCATGTCTCCATCCAGTAACAGCCCGGAAAACCATCCTCCGCAGACTGAAATGCCGTAGCGTTTCAGAATTGGTCCCAGTTCGTTCATGTCCATTGGGAAACGCCGTCCGGTTTCCATTCCGGTAAAGCCCGCTTCGCTGGCCTGACGCAGACACTCCTCCAGGCTGACATCATCCGAAAGTTCCGCAAGGTCGTCATTCCACCATGCGATAGGCGCAATACCCAGTTTTGCTTTCATGACTCTTATACTCCCACACGCTGTTTCGCGCGGATTTCTTCTTGTTGTTTTCTTGCCGCCTGCACCGATGCGCGGGAGGATACTTCAGGAACGCCCACATCCCACTCTGCGTCTCCGGGTGACCAGGCATGGGCGTCCGTGGTAATAGTCAGGACGGTGGTCCGGTCCGTGGTTTTTGCCCAATCAAGGGCGGCTGTCAGTTCAGCCAAGCTATCGCATTTGCGCGCAAGTGCGCCCATAGATTCAGCATGTTTGACAAAATCGACATGGAGCGGATTGCTGGGCTGCTGAACCCGGCAGTCGACAAGCAGGTTATTGAAACCGGGCACCCCCTTGGCCTGCTGCAGGCGATTGATGACTGCAAAGCCGCCATTGTCACACACCACAATAATCATTTTATGGCCTGTAAGCACGGATGAATAAATGTCGGAATTCATCATCATGTAAGTACCATCACCAATCATGACGATGGGAGTGCCACCCGTTCCCCCGGGTCCTTTACTGGCCATGGCATGGCCCCAACCTGCGGCAATTTCGTATCCCATGCATGAAAAGCCGAATTCAAGATCGAAGGTATTGGGGGCCTTCACTCGCCAGCCTTTGCAGACTTCGCCGGGCAGGCCGCCTGCAGCGGTAATGATGGTATCGGTTTCACCTGCTGCGTCATTCACTGCATGTACAACCTGCGCATATGTCGGCACGGGGGCATTGGTAGGGGTCTGCAGCTTTGTCAGCAGTTTGTCCCATTCCCCAAACAGAGTCTGGGCATGCTGCATATGCCGTGGGTTAACTTTCCATTCTCCCAGCAGGGCATCAAACTCGGTTACGGTTTCCAGCGCGTCACCCACAACGGCAACCGCGCGGTGCTTGACCGCATCAAACCGGGCCGTGTTGATAGAAATGAACCGGGCTGTCTGGCTGAATACCGTCCATGACCCGGTTGTGAAATCTTGCAGTCGGGTGCCGATCGCAACAATGACATCCGCTTCACTCGCCAGCGCATTGGCGGAGGTGGAGCCAATAATGCCGATCGGCCCCGCGTGTGCTTCATGATGATGCGTGAGGCTACCCTTGCCTGCGATTGTTTCCACAATCGGGATACCATGCTTTATCGCAAACGCGGCAACAGCGTCCTCGGCTAAGGAGTATCTTACTCCACCACCTACAATCAGAAGTGGTTTTTTAGCAGTTTTTAGCAGTTCTACTGCCTGCGCCAGTTTGTGCCGGTCCGGTCGGGGCCGGGGAATACCCCATATTTTTTCTTCAAAGAAAGAGACGGGATAATTAAAGGCGATTTCCTGAATGTCCTGCGGCAGAGAAAGAAAGGCCGGCCCACAATCGCCTGGATCAAGCATTGTGGCTGTGGCTTGCGGCAGGGAAGGCAGGATTTGCGCCGGGTGCATGATCCGGTCCCAATAACGGGTTACGGGCCTGAATGCGTCATTGACGGTTATTGTGGGATTACCGAAATGTTCAACCTGTTGCAGGACCGGGTCGGGCAGGCGGGAGGCAAAAGTATCACCTGCCAGCAAAAGGAGCGGCAGACGATTCGCATGGGCTGTGCCGGCGGCTGTCACCATATTCAGTGCGCCCGGTCCGATGGAGGATGCGGCAATCATGATCTGCCGCCGCCGCTGGGCCTTGGCAAAACCTGTTGCTGCCAGCGCCATGGACTGTTCATTTTGCCCGCGCCATGTGGGCAGCCTGTCCTGCACAGCTTCGAGTGCTTCTGAGAGGCAACTGACGTTGCCATGCCCAAAAATGCCAAAGACACCGGGGAAAAGCGGTACGCGTTGGCCTTCGATTTCCGTAAACTGATTGACCAGCCATTGCACAATGGCCTGAGCAGTAGTGAGGCGGATTGTCGCCTGTGTCATTTTTGTTTCCTCCCTTGACGGGTTATGGTCACCATATCCAAATGCAATATATGTTGACAACTAATAAAATACGCAACATTAATTGCTAATGTAAAAAAGGAAGAGAGGAGCTTGGTGATCCAGCCTGGTGATCGCAGGGGCGTCTCGCACATTCAGATGGACTGATGGCCTGCCGGTGGTGAACGCCGCAGCGCAGAGGTCGGTTCACTGTGTTGTCAGGCCGTCATTATTCCCTCGTTGGGACAATGAAACGCCACTTGGCTGTTTTTTACTGGTTCGTGAAAAAATACTTCTGCTGTCACGAAGTTGACAATTTTGTGAGTGGTAGAAGGACCAACAACAAAGAGTGCGGTTTTACTGCGACAGGAAACGCAAAATGCCTGTCTGCTTTTACCGCAGTGGCGATCCGGTCAATCGCTGCATGTCGTGTCATAAAAATAACAGGGACCGAATAATGTACACGAATTTCGGATTGTTTATTGATGGTGCATGGCGCAAGGCAGCCAAGGGAAAAACCGAACCGGTTATAAGCCCTGTATCGGAAAGCCCTATTGGAGATGTGCCAAGTGCAAGCATTGAGGATACGCAGGCTGCCATAGAAGCCGCGCAGGCCGGGTTGGTCAGATGGTCCACTACTCCTGCTCAGACGCGCGCGGACGCCTTGCACGCCATTGCCGATGAAATGGGCCGACGCACGGAAGAAGCAGCGCGGATGATTTCCAGTGAAACAGGAAAGCCGCTGGCTCAGTCTCGGCGTGAATGGGGGCTGAGTATTGACCAGTTCCGATGGTATGCTGAAGAAGCCCGCCGCATTTATGGGCGTATTATAGAAAGCCGTGTGCCAGGTGGCCGTTTCGAGGTCAATCATGAACCGGTTGGGGTGGTTGCAGCGTTTACAGCGTGGAATTTTCCGGCATCCCTCCTGGCCCGCAAGGTGGCTCCCGCACTGGCGGCGGGATGTTCCGTAATCGCCCGTCCATCCTCACAAACACCGGGTACTGCCATGGTCATGTTTGACTGCTGTCGAGCGGGAAATCTGCCGCCCGGCGTGGTCAATCTGGTTGTGGGCACAACTGATGCGACCTACAGGCCGATTATGGCCACAAAAGTCGTGAGGAAGGTGTCGCTGACCGGCTCCACGCGCATCGGTCAGCAGATGATCCGTGATGCCGCTGACACAATGAAGAAAGTGTCAATGGAACTGGGCGGTAACGCACCGCTGATTGTTTATGATGATGCGGATTTGGACTTGGCCCTGAATACTGCGGCCCAGACAAAGTTTGGCAATACTGGCCAGGTTTGTGTGGCTCCGGACCGTTTTTATATCCATGACCGCTTACATGATGCGTTTGTGGACGGCTTTGTCAGGCGCGCAAAAGCAATCAGGCTAGGTGATGGATTGGATGAGAACGTCGGTATGGGGCCACTCATCAATGCGCACCGCCTGGCGGAAATGGAAGCCATTGTTGGCGATGCAGTAGCGGGTGGCGCGCAGGTGCGCACGGGCGGTCAACGCCCATCAGGGTTCAACAGTGGCTATTTCTATGAACCAACGGTGTTGACCGATGTGGTTGATGATATGCGTGTGATGGCTGAAGAAAATTTTGGTCCCATTGCCGCCATTACCCGTTTTTCAAGTGATGACGAAGTTCTGACGCGAGCCAATGCATCGGATATGGGGCTTGCTGCCTACGCCTTTACCCGCTCGCCCACACGGGCACGCCGCACGATTGCGGAACTGAAGGCGGGGATGGTGGGCATCAATTCGGCTGCTCTTGCGGCGGCAGAAGCTCCTTTTGGTGGCACCAATTTCTCCGGCATGGGCCGGGAAGGGGGAAGCGAAGGCATTTTGGATTATCTGGACGTAAAACTGGCGCAGGTGGTGTTCTGACATGATCCCCAACCGTCTCAAACAACTCTGGGCCGAAGGGAAACCCACGCTAAATGGCTGGTGCTCTATCGGCAATCCTTTCACGGCTGAAATCATGGCGGCCCAAGGTTATGATTCAGTCACTATCGATGTGCAGCACGGTGCGCTGGATTATTCCAGTGCACTGCCCATGATGCAGGCCATGCGTGCATCTGGTGTGGTGCCCATGGTTCGCGTGCCATGGATGGAACCGGGCATCATCATGAAAATGCTTGATGCCGGTGCCTATGGTGTCATCTGCCCGATGGTAAACACGGCGGCGCAGGCTGCCGAGTTTGTAAGTTACATGCGCTATCCCCCTTACGGGCAGCGCAGCTTCGGCCCCACGCGGGTCTCGTTTGCTGCGGGCAGCAATTATGCTGGCGGTGCAAATGATGAAATTCTTGCCTTCGCCATGATCGAAACACAGCAGGGTATGGACAATCTGACCGAAATTGCTGCAACGCCGGGCCTAGATGGCATTTATGTTGGCCCTGCGGACCTTACGTTCAGCCTGGCTGCCGGACGCTTGCCTCCGGGATTTGACCGTGAAGAACCGGAGATAATCGAAAGCCTGCATGAAATCCTAGCTGCCTGTCAGGACAGCGGCATTCGCGCAGCCTTGCATTGTGGCACACCGGAATATGCCGCCCGTGCCATAAACTGGGGGTTTAACATGACCACCGTATCGGGAGATTCCCGGCTGCTTGCTGCGGCTGCCGGTGCCAGTGTCGCGCGGTTTCGCAAGCTGGTCAGCCACGATAGCGTGATGGCTGTAGAGGGAGGAGTGTACTGATGCCCCACATACTGGTTGCGGGGCACCTGCATTCAGCGGGTATTGCTCTGCTCGATCGCACGCCGAATGTAACTTATGATTACATCGAAGAAATATCAGAAGACAGTTACGCCCCATTCATAGCGGATGCCGATGCTCTGGTGCTGCGTACCCAGCCTCTTTCTGCTGCTACGGTAGCAAGGGCACCGAAGCTGAAAATCGTTTCCCGTCACGGCGTTGGGTATGATGCGGTCGATCTGCAGGCGCTGGATGTACGTGGCATCACGCTGTGTATTGCAGGTGACGTCAATTCCGTATCCGTGGCGGAACACGCCATGACGCTCATTCTTGCCTGTACCAAGTATCTGGTCCGGGCAGATCAGGCCGTGCGGGATGGGCAGTGGCAGTGGCGCAACCGGCTTATGGCGGGAGAGGTGGGGGGCAGGCGGCTCCTTATACTCGGTTATGGCCGCACGGGCCGTCATCTTGCTACCATGGCAGCCGGATTTGGTATGGATATCCGGGCGTATGATCCGTTCCTTGCTGCCCAAGGCAAATGGCCAACTGGTGCTGTAGGCAGCGTCGAAACCCTGCATGACGGGTTGGAGTGGGCGGATATCATTTCCGTCAACGTGCCCAAGGGCGATCGTCCACTTTTGGGTGTAGCCGAACTGCGGCATGTCAGACCGGGTGCCATTCTTGTCAATACCGCGCGCGGTGGCGTGGTGGATGAAGTAGCCCTGACCGAAGCCTTGTCCAGCGGGCGCATTGCGGCAGCAGGGCTGGATGTATTCGATCCTGAACCGCCATCCACCCATAACCCACTGCTGGATATGGATCAGGTCATCCTGACCCCCCATATCGCCGGGCTGACTGCACAGGCGGCCGAACGCATGGCTGTTTATTCCGTAAAGAATGTTCTGGATTTTTTTGCCGGGGCGCTTGATCCCGCCCTTATTGTGAACAGGGAGTTTGTCAGATGACCAAACGTAAACTGCGCATTGGCCTGATTGGCAGTGGCTTTATGGGCCGGACCCATGCCTTTGGCTATTCAACCGCGTCCCGTGTGTTTGATCTTCCGTTTCAGCTGGAACTGGCGTGTCTGGCTGATATTACTGACGAGGCAGCAGCGAAGGCGGCAGATGCTCTGGGGTTTGCCCGCTCCACCAGTGACTGGCGCGCCCTTGTCAACGATCCCGAAATCGATGTGGTCAATATCACGGCCCCTAACGCCTTTCATAAGGAAATGGCGCTGGCGGCGATTGCTGCGGGCAAGCATGTCTATTGTGAAAAACCCTTGGCACCGCTTGCTGCTGATGCTCGTGAAATGGCCGATGCGGCAGAGGCAAAAGGAGTAAAGACACAGGTCGGTTTCAATTACCTGTGTAACCCCATGCTCGCATTGGCACGCGATATGATCGTGGCGGGCGAATTGGGTGAAATCAGGGGATACCGCGGCCTGCATGCGGAAGATTACATGGCGGACCCCATGTCTCCCTTCACTTTCCGCCTTGATCCGGCGGGAGGCGGGGCGCTCGCTGATATTGGTAGTCATGCCCTTGCAACGGCTGAATTCCTGATGGGGCCAGCCGCAGGCCCGATTACACAGGTGATGGGGGACTGCGTGACGGTTATCAAGACACGGCCGGATGGCAAGGGCGGTACGCGTGCAGTGCAGGTGGATGATATCGGGCGCGCTCTCCTGCGCTTTGAGAATGGGGCGACGGGATCAGTTGAGGGGAACTGGATTGCCACCGGTCGCACCATGCAGCATGACTTTGAGGTCTATGGCACGAAGGGCGCACTTGCCTTCACCCAGCAGAGATTTAACGAACTGCATTTTTTCTCCGCCAGCGATGCGCGGGGCCGCAAGGGCTTCCGCCGCATTGAAGCGGGGCCGGAGCATGCGCCCTATGGTCTGTTCTGCGTGGCGCCGGGTCACCAGTTGGGTTTCAATGACCTTAAGGCGATAGAAGTGGCAAGGTATCTGGAAGCACTGGCCGGTCATCAGCCTGAACCATTCAATTTTCGCGCGGGCTTGCGCATCCAGACACTGGTCGAGACCATTCACGCGTCAAGCCGGTCCGCTGCCTGGCGGGACGTGCCGACGGACAAGGTACAGCATCAGGAAGAATATCGGCAGCACGAAAAGGCATAATGCCTGAATATCTCATTACGTCATGGAGGAATTACCATGAACCAGCCGACACATGACCGAAAGATCCGCTACGCCGTAATTGGATGCGGGCAAATCTCCCAACAATCTTTTATTCCTGGTATCGAGCGGGCCGCCAATTCCACCTTGGCTGCTCTGATGACCGGCGACATGAAAAAAGCAGAGGCCCTTGAAGCCCGCTACGGTGTGCGGGTCTGGCATTATGATGACTTGCCCGACCTTCTGGCATCGGGTGAGATTGACGCAGTCTATCTGGCAACGCCGAATAGCCTGCACAGGCAGTATGCGGTGCCGGTGCTAGAGGCGGGCCTGCATCTTCTGCTTGAAAAACCCATGGCAACCAGTGTGGAAGACTGCGAAGCAATCCTCCAGGCCCAGCGGAGTGGGGGCGGCAAGCTTATGATTGCCTACCGTCTGCATTGTGAGCCAGCAACGGTGGAACTGGTGTCACGTTGCCGCGACGGGGATTTTGGCACTCTTGTCGGATTCAGTTCGGTATTTGGGCAGGATGTGCCGCAATCAAACCATCGCGCTCATGGGGGGTACTGGTCGGGCCCGGTGCCGGATCTTGGCAATTATCCGATCAATGCGGTCCGCCATATGTTTGGGGCTGAACCCGTGGAGGTTACGGCTGTCGGTACACGCACGCCCGGCCGGAATTTCAATTTTGAGGATACGGTTTCAGTCACGCTGCGGTTTGCGGATGGCCGGATTGCGGACTTCATAGTCAGCTATGCCAGCGCACCCGTGGAAGGTATGACTCTGTTTGGTAGCAGAGGCAGCGTGAAGGTTGATCCATGCTATACTTTTGGCCCTTCCGTCGCCATTACATACACTACGCTGATTGATGGGAAGAAAGACCGGCATTCCCATGGCCCCGTTGAGCAGTTCGGGGGAGAAACTTTCTATTTCTCGGAATGTATCCTTAATGACCAGGACCCCGAACCGGATGGTGAGGATGGGTTGCGTGATGTCCGTGTTCTGGTTGCCGCGGAGGTAGCTCTGCGCACCGGGGAACCTCAATCCCTGCCCCCCCTTGCCGCACGGGAGGGCATACAGCAGGACCAGGTTGTCATTCTACCGCCTGTCGAGGAACCACCGGAAAGCGACCTGATTGGCGTCATGGTGCAGGCCGTTTCGTGACCCTGAACCACGTTGCCTTATTCATCATGCAAGGGCAGAAATTATGACATCCACCACTTGTCCCCGGCCGCTGAACCATATCGGTATCAGCGTGCCAGATATTGACCGCGCCATAGCGTGGTACGCGGAGGTTCTGGGATATCGGCTGTTCAGTGGTCCGTTCAATCTGGTTGCCAGTCCTCCAGCACAGGCACAGTTTCAGGATGCATTGGGCGAGCGGTGCAAGCACGTGCGCATCGCACATCTTTCAACGGGTGGTGGGGTGGGTATTGAGCTGTTTCAGCCTGTCTCACCCGCTTCGCTGCCTGATGTTACCGATATCCGGTTTGATCAGTCCGGCCCCTTTCACATATGCGTAACGGACCCGGACATAGACGGGTTGATCAGCAAGATTGTTGCAACCGGGGGTAGCCAAATTTCAGAGGTATGGGATGATCGCCCCCCGTCCGGCATTTACAGAATGGTTTATTGTCGTGATCCATTCGGTACCATTATCGAAATTCATACGCATCCCTATGAAATTGTGCAGGGATGGCGTGTGAGGAATGAAGTAAAGGAAAACACAGAGGAATTCACAATCCTCGAAACACAACACGAATGAATGTATTGTTTACCGCTCGTTTTCTCTTTTTCTATTGAGGAATGTATATCTTTCTATTCCTGAGATAAAAAATAAGCACTCTTCCCTGTAATCCGGTCAAAAGGTTTCTCTGCCACAGCCGTGCTGTCTGTAAATGCGACAAGATTATGGAAGAGGGCGTGTTTCGGACTTCAGGCTAATGATAACTCAGGCCGCAGACGTGGTTTCCGGAAAAAGGTTTGCCACCACGTAGCGTATTCTACGGCTGGATTCATTGAAAGGCGCTGGAAAAATTCTCGCGTCACTCTGCTGAAACAGAACAACAAGAACAAATACCTGTTGGAGTAGTAAAAAATGAAAAGATCCTTAAAAGATATTATGTTTGTCCAATCGGACAAACATGATGTAGGCTACGTGCTGCGAATATGTGCGATCGCGGCGCTGGGTGGCATTCTGTTCGGTTATGATACAGCTGTCATTTCGGGTGCAGTTGGATCATTGCAGTCCTATTTTCACCTTTCACCGGCAGAAATTGGCTGGGCGGTCTCCAACGTGCTGCTTGGTTGTATCCTGGGGGCAGCGGTTTCGGGCTGGCTGGCCGATCGCTTTGGCCGGCGCCCGACATTGGCTGTCTCCGCTGTGCTGTTTACCGCGTCAGCCATTGGTGCGGCGCTGGCGACGGGTTTTGCATGGTTTGTGGTGTATCGCTTCATTGGCGGGGTCGCGGTGGGTGTAGCGTCCTCAGTTTCTCCCATGTACATGTCAGAAGTTTCACCAAAAGACATGCGCGGGCGCGCACTTTACATGGAATCTTTTGCCATTGTCGGCGGCCAGTTAGCGGTCTTCATCGTCAATTATTTGATCGCTCGTAGCGCCACCGAGGAGTGGCTTACAAATGTGGGCTGGCGGTGGATGCTGGGGTCAGAAGTCATTCCGTGCATTGTATTCTGCGCCGCAATTTTCTTTATGCCGGAATCCCCGCGCTGGCATGTTCTGCGCGGACGTGATGATGATGCGATGCAGACCCTCACGCGTATCTCCAATGAACAACATGCCCGGTCAGTTCTGACAGAAATCAAGGACTCCCTGGAACATAAGATCGAGACGTCTGATTTGGGCCGGGCTGTCGCCTCTAAAGGCGCACGCTGGATTATCTTCGTGGGGGCATCGGTCGCAATGCTGCAGCAACTTACGGGGGTGAACAGTATGATGTACTATGCACCGCTGGTACTGGGTTCAGTGAGCGGCAGTGTACAGAACGCTTTGTTTCAGACCATATGGATTGGGGTGGCATCCGTATCGGGTGCGGTGCTGGGAAGCTGGGTCATTGATCACAAAGGGCGGTTGCCGCTGTTCCGGTTCGGTTCGATCGGCATGATCATTGGTCTGCTGGTTGCCTCTTGGGCGCTTTATACCCAAACACAGGGATATTCAGCTCTCGCTGGTATGTTGGTTTACATGCTGCTGTTTGGTCTATCATGGGGGCCGTTGACATGGGTGCTGATCGCTGAGATCTTTCCAAATCGGATCCGTGGCGTGGGTATGAGCATCGCGGTATCGGCTAACTGGGTGATGAACTTCATCGTCAGCCAGCTTTTTCCGATGATAGCGCAGAATCAAAGACTTGATTCCCTATTTCACGGTGCATTGCCGATGTGGCTTTTCGCGCTTTTTACGCTTTTCTCATGGTGGTTTGTGGAGCGCTATGTGCCGGAAACAAAAGGCATTGCGCTGGAGAAGATCGAAAGTGTCATGCTGGCCCCAAAACGCCAACCCAAGGCCAGCACAGCGACTGTTCCGAAAGATGGTCTGACGGATATACCCGGCCAGAAGTAAAACTGTCGGGAAAAAGGCATGCGGCATTCTCTGCCGCATGCCAGTTTGTGGGGCCAGATTGCGCAGTTAAAAATGGTGCGCCTAACACCTATTTATTCTCACGGAAAAAGTTAGCCTGATTTTACGGCTTGCCTATCGAAATAGAAAGACGGATGCTCAAATCCACTCTTTTCTTGATGGCGTCCATGGGGACATAATAGAGGTCTGGTCATCCATAACGCACAGTATGGACGACCAGACCGAATTGCTGAAAATGTGTAATGGGAAGGTTGGCCTTGCAAGAAAACTTGCAAGGCCTGTATGTCTTTACCCGACTTCGCTTATACTCACGATACGTCCTTCGTGTAGAGATTTTAGCGCCGCCTCGGCAAGAACCAACGCCTGTCTTCCATCATTATAGCTGACGGCAACGGGACTATTATTTTCCACAGCGTCAACAAAGGCGTCAATCTCTGCATCAAACGCCTCGCGGTAGCGTTCGATGAAAAAATTCAGTAGAGGCGCTGCATGTTCGGTAAACGTGCTGCCAGACAGTACCATATGATGGGGGCGACGGTTTTCGGAAACTGCCATTCCCAAGCTGCCAAAGGCTTCCACACGCTGGTCATAGCCATATGTGGCCTCGCGCGAATTAATAAGGACCGCTTGCTTGCCCGAATGTGTTGTCATCACAACAGTGACGGTATCTTCATCATCTAGCGCATTCATAAGGACAGGGGCCGCAAGGCGCGATCCCATGGCGAATACGCGTGTTGGCTCCTCACCCAGAATATAACGGGCCATGTCAAAATCATGGATCGTCATGTCCCGCAGTATCCCACCCGACTTTTCCAGATAGGCTTCCGGCGGAAAGCCTGGATCTCGTGACGTAATGATAAGCTGATGCAAATCCCCTATGGTGCCGTCACGAACGGCTTCGAACACCGCTTTATGGCCTGGATCGAAACGGCGCACGAACCCGATCTGAACCGGCAAAGTCGTATCCGCAATAGCAGCAGCACAACGGTCTACCCGTGCAAGGCTGAGGTCAATCGGTTTCTCGCACAGGACGGGCTTGCCTGCCGCAATGGCTTGTTCCAATAGGTCGGCATGGGTATCGGTTGCGGTCGCAATAAGCACAGCATCCACATCGGGCGAAGCAAAAACCTCGGCTGCGGACGCCATCACAGGTGCGCCGGTTGCGTCCGACACGGCTTGCGCTGCCGCACGGTTGATATCATACACGGCTGCAACACGCGCTTTGGCATGGGTGGCAATATTGGCGGCATGCATGGCACCAATACGGCCGCACCCCAGAACTCCAATTCCAAGCATGAGATGTCTTCCTTATCTGATATATGATGAATAAAAGGCGATATATATCCGGCTATTTTTCAGCATAGGAAGAACAGCCGAGGTCATTTTTTGTTCCCTTCCTGCTGACAAAGGCAGGGAGGGTGGGTGCTAACAATGGCAGAGAGCCAGCAAAGCTGAGACGGTCTAGCTGACCCGCCTGACATCTATGGGCACGATATACGCAATTGGGTCATCATGCCGTTGTCAGGCAAAGGCTGAACATTTTAGCCGACTGGTAAACTGGCTCCTCTGCCATTGGAGAGGTGGACCAACGCTACCTACATAATGATTGCGTCAGACTTTGTATTTTTGTAATTCATGTCGCATTACCTTTTTTATTATAATTGTGCGGGAGATAACCATGCGGCTGTCTTGCCGAATATGCCTGTATCTGGCGCAGCATAGCAGGCTGAAGGAAGACAAGAGGAGCGCCACTCTTTCTCACCCCGTTTCGGTGACATCCGGTTCAGGTATCCGTCAGTTGATTGCGCCTAGTCCCCGCGCAACGCGTTTTGCCGACATAATACTAGCGCGGAACTGCTGGTTGAGCGTTGAGGGCGGTTCTTGCCTTACTTACATCGGCGGCGGAAATAGCGGGCGCGGCATTGCCCCAGCTATTTCGGACGTAAGTCAGAACGTTGGCAATTTGCGCATCCTGCAATTTCCAGCCGAAGCTGGGCATTGCTGCGCCGGTGGGGTTTGCGTGCGTCGCCGGGCCTTCTGTTCCTTTCAGCACGATGTTCAACAGGCTGTCCGAGTTTAGAGCGTTAATGGCTGGGTTGTTCTGAAGATCGGGGATCATGTTCGAGATACCTTTGCCGTTGCTTCTATGGCAGGCACTACATTCAACAACAAATTCCTGCTGGCCCGCCTTTACCTGCTCATTTGAAGCAGGCAACGGCTGGGGTGGGGAGACCGTTCGCGGGGGCAGGGATTTAAAATAAGCTGCAATGGCCCGCAGATCTGCATCTGTCAGGTGCTGCGTGGAATTCACGATCGCTTCCGTCATGGGGCCGGAGGCAGCTGTATAACGATTGGTACCACTGCGCAGATACGTTACAATGTCATCTTCAGTCCAATGGCCGAGACCTGTATGGGCATTGTTGGTAAGATCTGGAGCGTACCAGCCCTGAAGAGATGCTCCTTGAAAAGTTTTTTTCGTATCACCACCAAAGACATTTTTGGGAGTATGGCACGTTCCGCAATGTTCGAGGCCATTAACCAAATAGGCACCTCGGTTAATTTCTTCGCTTTTTGAGGCGTCTGCTACAAATGCAGAATCGTTAAAGAACAAAAGGTTCCAGAACACGAGCAGACTACGGATATTGTAAGGGAACGGAAGTTTGTTACTCTCAACCTTATGATTTACAGGCGGAAGAGTCCGAATATATTCCCATAGATCTGCGATGTCGGGATCACTTATCTGGCTGTAGGCGGTGTAAGGCATGGCAGGGTATAGATGCCCATTAGGCCCCTTACCGTGACGGACAGCATTTTCAAATTGTTGGAATGTCCAGTTACCAATACCTGTTTCTTTGTCAGAAGTAATATTGCTCGTTGTAATAATGCCAAACGGCGTTTTCAGGTCGAGACCACCCGCAAAAGGTTGACCTCCTGTCGCGGTGTGGCAGGCAAGACAGTCTCCCGCAACTGCGAGGTAACGGCCATGTTCAATGCGTGCACTTGTAGGCGCATCTTCAGCGCGAACCGTGCAAACAGGAAGAGCCGTGACAGAAAAAACTATGCCACTGCGAAAACTGATGCGCAGGGCACGCTGAAGCAGATTTCGTGCCATGATCATAATCTCACCAGTGGACCAGGATTTTTGAGGTAAAGTTCTTTAATAGCTTTTGCCGTCCACAGGGTGGTTGCGCCTACAGCAACAGTTGGGTTGTATCCGGCATTATTAGGGAAAGAAGAGGCGCCAATCACGAAGAGATTCGGAATATCCCAATTCTGTTGGTATCGGTTTTGTACACTGGTCTTGGGATCTTCGCCCATCACGACGCCACCTTGAACGTGTGATGAATCCCATGGCGTGTATCCTGAATAGGGCTGGTCCGCCAAGGAAACCCCCGTAACATCCCGAGCACCCATTTCTTTTGCAATCTCAACGCATTTATCGCGAATAAACTGACCCGATCGGCGATCATTCTCATTATAGTTGTATGTAATGCGGAGGAGCGGTTGTCCAAACCGATCTTTGTAAGTGGGATCAAGATCCATGAACTGTTCACGATGGGCAAAACTAGTGCCCTGACCCTGAATTTGAGCGTAATTCTGATAACTTTTTTGGAAAGCCTGTTTCCAACCCTTGCCCCATTTCGGGCTGCCTTCAGGAACAAGGCCGGACATGCCAATGGGCAATCCCTGATTGCATAAAGACTGGATGCCGGCGCCGCCGATAAATCCCAAGCCGGTATGGTCAAAATTATCGCCGTTGAAATCATCAATCTGTGTTGCAAGGGCACCGGTATTCATAAATGGATTGAGATATTCATTCTCAAAAAACATGAATGCCCAGGACAATGTCTGAAACGTGAAGGCGCGACCAACTACACCTTGTCCGGATGAGACATCATAAGGAGTGCTGATGCCAGACAGAAGGAGCAGCCGAGTATTGTCGAGCGTGAATGTTGCGACAATAACAATATCTGCTGGCTGTTCGCCTGTGTTTCCGTCTGAATCAACAAAGGTAACGCCTGTTGCCGTCTTTTTGTCTGACGAGGTGTTAATCCGGACGACTTCTGATTCTGTAACAACTGTAAAATTTGAACGCTGCATGAGAACTGGAAGAATGCAGATATTCGGGCTGGATTTTGACCAGTTGCCACATCCGTAAAGCTGACAGTAGCCACAATAGGTACATGGAGCGAGATTGATGCCAAGAGCATTGGTGTAGGGCGCGCCTATCATGGCTGATGGCACGGGGAAAGGTGTATAGCCCAGTCTCGTCGCTGCATCTGCAAACAGAATATTGGCTCGGGTGCGCGCTAAGGCTGGTGTAGGGTAGGGGCTTTGACGGGAGCCTTCAAAAGGGTTGCCTCCGGGCTGCTTCACACCATTAATGACACCTGCTGTGCCAGATGTTCCCGCAATTTTTTCAAAGCGATCATAGAATGGTTCCAGATCATCGTACGTGACGCCCCAATCTTGCAGGATAAGCCCGTCCACCAGTTGTTTGGGGCCATAACGTTTCATGACATGGCTGTATGGCTGGTGATCAAACGGTTGCCACCGCCAGCTTGCTCCCGCCCAATGCGTTCCGGCTCCGCCAACATTATTACCGAGGGTAAGATTATGGTATTTCCGTAAAGGAAGCGCTGTCTCCTCAGGTTTGTTCCGAACCGTATAGGTTTCCGTCACAGGAGCCTGAAGGATTTCCTTGCGAATAGAACCGCTCAATTCGTCCGGATTGCGCGTTGTGGGAAAGCTTGTTGATGTCTCCCGCCATGCACCGCGTTCGATTGCGACAACATTCAGGCCTGCGCGGGTAAGTTCTTCAGCCATGGTGGAGCCGGACCACCCCAGCCCGACAATGACAACGTCGGCTTTTGGTCTTTTATAATGCATTGAACTGCACCTTATTGTTTTACTGCGTTGGCGTAATATCGGATATCGTTTTTCAAGGATCAGCCGGACGTATACTCTGTCAGGCAGTCCTTAAAAGGCTGACTGGTTGCACATCAATCTTTTGTCCGCGCTTGGAGACAATCCAGTCACGATAGTCATAAACGGCGCCAGGGAACCCAATAAGTTTCCAGCCAACCATATCGCGATTGCCGCCATACATTGGGTCAGCCAAATATCCTTCACGCACATTCTGAAGCAGCAGAGTAAAGAAGTCTCTACTCTTCACCGTTTCAAAATCAATCGTTCCATTTTCCATGTTTTTAAGAAATTCAATTTTCTGGGCTTCATCCAAATCCAGAAATGTCTTGTCGAATTTTTTTTTGCTAAAACGGTTAAGTTCAGCCAGCCCTTTTCTGTAGATTTCCGCAGGCGTTGCAATACTTTGCGGTCCTTGCTGTGGCAGGCCTTCAACAACAGGCCCTAATTTGTAATCTTTGGCTGCTGAGCCAAAGGGACCAGCAAGTTGATGATCAAGGAAAGTTACACACCCTGCTTCAGTTGCGCCCATGCCCAGTTCGTCAGCAGGAATGAGAACGTCAAATATTGCGCCAACCAGCTTTGCTTCATCAGGTGTCAAAAAGACTAATCGACTGGAATCGACTACCGCCAAGGGAGGTGGTGGTTGGGCTTTCCATAGGCCACTTCCTCCTACGAGTGTTTTTGAATAGGCGGGCTTGTAAATGGAGGCCAGAGTGCTGGTTGCCAACAGCACCAGCCCTCCTTTCAAGGCGTCACGGCGTTTCATTATTGTCTCCTTCTCTGCCTTTGGTCGCCATATTGGAGCGTGTTCTGCTCTTGTCATGCTGATAGTTGAAGTTCGTTTTCTTCAGTAAAGAAAAAGAAATTTAAGGTAGTTTGGATGGGAGATGGTCGTAGCCTTAGAGGCTACTGACCACGTTACCCAAAGGGTGACCGTTCAGAGTTTTGGGGAGAGGAAAGGATAGGCTGAGGAAGGGCGGCTTTAAGGCGTTTACGCCGGCATTATTGGCAGGCAGGCGCTCTGTCTGCGGAATGGGTACCAGCATTTGGCGATTAGCCGTAATAAACAGCGCGTCGCCATCGACCAGTCGAGCATCTTCAAACAGAACGAGCTTCTCTTTTTCTGGCGTCAGAACCATAATTTGCCCACGTTCTGCATCGGCAAAGTAAAAATTATCCAATGTATCGATTGCAGTTCCCATCATGGTTGGCATATCCATGACTGTTTCAATTTTCTCGGCGCGTTGAGAATCTGTCAGACTGCTATCCAGAAGAGCCGAGGTGGGCAGACGGCGCAGTGGACCGATGGGGGTGGAGAAATAAAACCATTTACGATCAGCCGTAATTTCCAGCATATCGGAGTGGACAAGGGGACGTTTGCCATCCTTATCCCGAAGTATGTGCCCGTCACGTCCTACCATCGGCTTGGTATATGTCGCCCGCAACAACGGATGTTCGGAAAGTAGCCGTACCGTTGTGCCGCTGCTCATATTATGAACGATAATACCGCCTAATCCGGAATCGGTGATAAACATTAGATCACCGGCAATGCGCAGATCATTCATTGTGGCACCGGGCGGCAGTATATCTTCTCCCCAGCGCAGAATCTGTAGCACTTTTCCGCTTTGAGGATCGAACTGAACCAGTTTCTGGCCACCAGCGACTGTTGTTTTTGTGATCGGGTCTATGCCCTGATCGACAACCCATAACGTGTCATCGCTGAAAATGTGGAGGCCATTGACCATCAGAAAAGCGTTGGCTGGATCAGCGCCGTGCTTCCATTGATTCCATGTGCCGCCGGGAAAAGGTTTGAGTGTGCCATTTGATGACACACGAAAGACGCTGGGGGTGTCGTCCATGGTTTCCCAACGAGGGGAGCCAAGAAAGACCGTACCATTCCGTGTGGCAGCGATAGCGTTACACAGGTAGCGGGGCGACGATGCAATAACGGTCGCTGGTAAGTGAGGGGGGGTGGCTGCCGCCAAGGCGTTCGAGAGGCCTGCTGAGCCAAGGCCGGTCAGGGCAACACCTCCCGCGAGGCCCTTGAGAGCCGAGCGACGTGAGAGGGCATGACGTGAGAAGATGGGGGCGTGGATCATGGTGGTCTCTTTTTTATTATTTTTTGACTTGTAAGAGAAAACTGGATCTCAGGATGGGAGAGAAAGCCTCTTTATTTTTCCGACAACAAAGACATAGAGGATAATCGCAACAATACAGTGCGCAGCTACAAAAAATAGCGCGCCGTCATAGGATTTTGTCCATGCAACGATGTATCCAATGACAATTGGCGTGACAATACCGGCAATATTTCCAACACCGTTGAAAATACCTGCTGCGAGGCCAGGAGTTTCCTTCGGGGCAATATCGGAAATTACCGCCCAGCCAATGGCGGCGATCCCTTTCCCGAAGAACGCAATGGACATGACGGCCACAATCAGCCAACCGGATTGGATGAAGTTGCAGAGGCAAATGGAAGATGCGGTTGCCATGCCAAGCACGTAAGGCGTTTTCCGCGCAATATTTTCCGAACGGCCTTCACGAAGAAGTTTGTCAGATAGCGCACCGCCGAAAATTGCTCCCACAAGGCCACACAAAGCTGGAACACTGGCAGCAAACCCTGTTGCCGTAAGCGAGAAGCCACGTGATTGATGCAGATAAAGGGGAAACCATGTCAGGAAAAAATACAGAAGAGCCGTAATGCAGTACTGGCCACCATAAACGCCGATAAGCGTCCTGTTGGTCAACATGAAGCAAATCTGTTTTCCTGTAAGCGTTTGTTTGACCCGCATGGACTGGTCATCAATATCAACCAGCGCTCCGCCATTCCGCATATAGGTCAGTTCAGCAGCGTTAACACCGGGATGCCGGGCTGGAGGGTACATTCTGGCCAGCCATACAAAGGCCAGCACCATACCCAATGCGCCCATCAGGGTAAAAATATACTTCCATCCAAATGTTTGGGTAACCCAGCCCATGAGGGGAGCAAAGAACGCCACAGCCACATATTGCGCCGAGTTGAAAATAGACGTGGCCAGACCGCGTTCCGCGGTGGGAAACCAGCTTGACACAATACGGCTGTTGGCTGGGAATGTCGGTGCTTCTACAAGCCCCAGCATGGCCCAAAGCAGGAAAAGCGTAGGGAAAATGAGAGAGTGAGGAACATGCGCTACGCCAGCTATAGCCAGCGTGCAGAGCGACCACGCAAAGAGACTGACACCGTAAACCCGAATGGAGCCGTAACGGTCCAGAAGCCAGCCGCCCGGAACTTGGTTCAGAACATACGCCCATCCGAAAGCGGAGAAGATGTATCCCATCGAAATGGGAGTCAGGCCTAGATCCTGCGAGATATTGCTACCTGCTATCCCTAGTGTGGCACGGTCTCCGTAATTGATAGCGGTGATCGTGAACAGGAAAGCAAGAACACTATACCGGACGGAACTCCGCCGCCCGACGCGCGATGTTTCGGATGGTTCTGTGGTTTGTGTGACGGCGGAGCCTGTTGGCCCTCTTGTTCTGGTCACCCGGTTTTCTCCTCTGGTGCGTGCTATGCTGTGACGTCACGCGGTTTTTCAGAAAACAGGGAACGCATGCTATTTGATCACGTCAAAATTAAACTTCGTATGGATCGATGCAAGAAGAGTATTGCCGGGATTTTACGGTCGCTTATGAAGCCGGATGGCATTATGAAAGGGGTGGAAGATCTGACGTAGTATCTTTCGTAATTCTGCTGACAACAGCCATCACACTTCGCAAAAGAGGACTGGTGTCCTGCGCACGATGCGCCATGTAAAGCTCGGCCAAAATGTCATCACCAAATGCTAAAGGGCGGCAGATAACATTTCCGATATCAAGCCGCGAAGCGGATTCGGGAATCAGAGCCATTCCGACCCCGGTCCTGACCATGGAGAGGAGAGCGTGGATCTGTGTGAGGTGATGGATAAGACGTGGCTGGATGTTGGCGCTAACAAGCAGGCGTTGCACAAGATCGTGAAAATAGCCGCCACCTAGGACGGAATACATAATCAGATCCTGCCTTTCCAGATCTCCTGCGGTGAGGGTTTCATGGTTTGCAAGAGGGTGATGGGCTGGAAGCGCCGCCACAATGCGTTCCGACCTGACTGGCAGAAATGTAATATCCGTCGCGCCGAAGGGCGGGCGCACAAAAGCCAGATCGATCCGGTTTGATGTGAGAGCGGCAATCTGATCCCGCGTGATCATCTCTTCAAGAATGAGTTCAATATCGGGATATTCTGTCTGAAGGGCGGAAATCAGGCGTGGCAAGAAGTCATAGCTGCTGGAAGGCGTGAAACCGATGGCAATCTGCCCTAGCGCGCCTCGTCCGGCACGGCGAGCAGCCAGCACGGCATCCTCTGCGCCCCGGAGCAAACGCCTTGCCTCAGGCAGGAAGACGATCCCGGCCTGAGTAAGGCGTACATTGCGGCTGGTGCGTTCCAGCAACCCGACCCCAAGTGCGTGCTCAAGCAACTGTATCTGCCGACTGAGAGGGGGTTGCGTCATATTCAGGCGGGCAGCAGCACGCCCAAAATGAAGTTCTTCTGCAACGGCTACGAAACAACGTACCTGGGTTAGCTGAAGCATCGATATCAATCCTGTCTTGATCAATGCTGTATCTAAGTTGGACACACATTATCTGTCACGTCCTAACTGTCACACAAATGCCTATCCTTTGTTTTGAAGAGGATAGGCGCAAGGAGAGTGACAGGATGACGAAAGACGCCGGAACTCAGCCAGATCAGGCTGAAACAGCTCCCGAAAAACGCAGGTTTCGGAGTGAGAGGTGGTTCGGTCCGGCCGATTTGCGCAGTTTTGGGCATCGTTCTCGCGCAATGCAAATGGGATATGATCAGGAAGATTGGGAGGGAAAGCCCGTTATTGCCATCCTCAACACGTGGTCAGACATTAATCCGTGCCACATGCATTTCAGGCAGCGGGCTGAAGATGTAAAGCGCGGCATATTAGAGGCTGGTGGTTTTCCTTTGGAACTTCCGGCTATCTCCCTGTCGGAAAACTTCATGAAGCCCACAACCATGTTGTATCGCAACATGCTGGCGATGGAAGCAGAAGAGTTATTGCGGGCTTACCCGGTGGACGGCGCTGTTCTGATGGGGGGGTGTGATAAAACCACGCCCGGTCTCCTTCTGGGTGCGACGAGCATGGACCTTCCCGCAATCTACGTGCCAGCGGGCCCGATGCTGCGCGGGAACTGGCACGGAAAAACCCTTGGTTCGGGAGCAGATTCCTGGAAATATTGGGATGAGTTGCGGGCTGGCACCATCACACAGGAAGACTGGCAGGGCGTTGAGGCCGGAATTGCGCGGAGTGCAGGCACATGCATGACAATGGGCACAGCCAGCACCATGACAGCCATTGCTGAAGCTATTGGCCTCTCCTTGCCTGGTGCTAGTTCGATCCCGGCAGTTGATTCGAATCATATTCGTATGGCCAAAAGTTCGGGTCGGCGCATTGTCGATATGGTTCATGAAGATCTCAGACCCTCAAAAATTCAGACAAAACCGGCCTTTTTAAATGCCATTGCAGTTGCCATGGCAATGGGCTGCTCAACAAACGCCATCATCCACGTCATTGCCATGGCGCGGCGTGCCGGAGTTGATATCGGTCTGGATGATTTTGATCGTGCCAGCAGGGTTGTGCCAGTTATCGCCAATGTGCGGCCTACTGGGCAAACCTATCTGATGGAGGATTTTTACTACGCGGGCGGCATTGCTGCGTTGATGCACAGGATTTCTAACTTTTTAACGCTTTCCTGCCTGACAGTAACAGGCAAGACTGTTGGTGAAAATATCGCGAGCGCTGAAGTTTATAATGATGACGTAATCCGTCCACTTGATCAACCGATGTTCACCGGTAAAGAGGGCGGAGCACTGACTGTTTTGCGCGGAAATCTGGCACCCGACGGGTGTGTGATGAAGCCAGCCTGCTGCGATCCAAAGTTTCATAAACATAGCGGTCCTGCGTTGGTCTTTGATGACTACCCCAGCATGAAGAAGGCTATTGAAGACGAAACGCTGGATGTCACGCCTGATCATGTTCTCGTGCTTCGCAATGCCGGTCCGTTAGGTGGCCCAGGAATGCCGGAATGGGGTATGTTGCCCATCCCCAAAAAGCTTATCAAACAAGGCGTACGTGACATGCTACGCCTGTCGGATGCCAGAATGAGTGGAACCAGTTACGGCGCCTGCGTGCTGCATGTTGCACCAGAGAGCTACGTGGGTGGACCCTTGGCGCTTCTTAAAACGGGAGACATTATTTCCATTGATGTGGAGAAGCGTTCTCTGTCGATGGAAGTGCCAGAAGAGGAGCTGGCGCGCCGTCAAGCAGAGTGGGTACATCCCAAACCGCGTTATGAGCGTGGCTATGGGTGGATGGCTGCCCACCATATGCGCCAAGCCAATGAAGGATGTGATTTCGATTTTCTCCAGACAGATTTCGGCGCTCCAGTTCCGGAACCGGTCATTTATTAGGCCCATTCGGCTAGACAGGCAGATATACGGTGATGAAGATGCATAGAAATCCGATACGGAAAATCTGGTCAGAAGGAGGGGGAGTCATCAACGGGTGGCTTTCTATCCCAAGCCCTTTTTGCGCCGAGATCATGGCGTCTTGTGGATATGATTCAGTCACGATTGACACGCAGCACGGCGCCATTGGCTACGATGCCATGGTAGGGATGCTTCAGGCTTTGCGGGCCTCGGGTGTAGCGCCAATGGTGCGTGCCCCCTGGCTTGAGCCGGGAGCAATCATGAAAACGCTTGATGCCGGAGCGTGGGGCGTTATCTGCCCGATGGTAAATTCCAGAGCAGATGCAGAGCGATTGGTCTCCTATGTTCGCTATCCGCCTCACGGTTGCCGAAGCTTCGGCCCGACCCGGGCAAATTTTGCACTCGGCGGGGATTATGCGGCTGTAGCAGATGAAGAGGTGTTGTGCTTCGCCATGATCGAGACCGCAGAAGCGATGAACAATCTGGAGGAGATTGTTCAGACACCCGGTCTGGATGGAGTGTATGTTGGTCCGGCGGACCTTACATTAGGCCTGACTGGCAGACGTTACCGCACGGGTTTCGATCGTGATGAACCCGAAATGCTTGAAGCGATCCACCGTATTAGGACAACTGCTCACACAGCAGGTATCCGGATGGGGTTACATAACGGTTCAGCATCTTACGCTGCCAAAGCACTCTCCTGGGGATGCGATCTAGTGACGATTTCCAATGACGTGCGACTGCTGGCGCAAGCAGCGCAAGAGAGTGTTGCAGAAGCACGACGGCTTATTGCGCCCGATCATTCTCCGACGGAAGGTGCTGGGGTTCTCCAACAGACATCTCAGGCATCTTACTAATCTGTTCTGATTGTTATCGATTTATCGTCTTCTTTTTAAATTTCTTAAAAGTCTGGAGAGAAAAATGGTTACTATTCCTCACGTTATCGATGGACAACATACTGAGGGGCACGGCACTCGTCGGTCTGATGTTTTTAACCCAGCGACGGGGGAGGTGGCGCGTCAGGTTGCATTGGGGGATGCAGAGGATCTGGCTGCGGCGATTATAGCAGCCCAAAAAGCTTTTCCGGGCTGGGCAGAAACGCCGCCGCTTACGCGTGCGCGAATTCTGTTTAAAGCACGTGACCTGATTGAGGCGAATAGAGATAAACTGGCCGCTATTATTACCTCAGAACATGGCAAAGTGCTGTCCGATGCAAAAGGTGAAGTGACGCGCGGTCTGGAAGTCGTGGAGTTCGCCACGGCTGCTCCGGAAATTCTCAAGGGCGAATATACCGAACAGGTCAGTCGTGGTATTGACGCGTGGACCATGCGCCAGCCGCTTGGCATTACTGCAGGCATTACGCCGTTTAACTTTCCGGTTATGGTGCCGTTATGGATGGCGCCTATGGCCATTGCGACAGGCAACTGCTTTATCCTGAAACCCTCTGAACGGGATCCTTCTGCATCGGTCCTTCTTGCGGATATCTTCAAGGAAGCCGGCCTGCCGGATGGCGTATTCCAAGTGGTTCAGGGTGACAAGGATATGGTGAATGCCATTCTTGAGCACCCGGCAATTTCAGCTGTCAGCTTTGTGGGATCAACCCCCATTGCAAAGCATGTGTATGCGACCGGAACAGCATCAGGCAAACGTGTGCAAGCCCTTGGTGGAGCAAAGAACCACGCAATCGTTATGCCGGATTGTGACCTGGAAAAGACTGTGGACGCTCTGATTGGTGCAGCTTACGGATCAGCCGGAGAACGCTGTATGGCAATTTCGGTTGCTGTGGCCGTTGGGCCCGTTGCAGATCCTTTGGTCGCAATGATTGCAGACCGAGCACGGGCACTTAGGATTGGTGTGGGCACAGATGAAAGCAGCGAAATGGGGCCGGTTGTCACCGCGCAGCATCGGGCTAAAATCCGCCAACTTATTGATACAGGTGTCGAGCAGGGTGCATCTTTGGTTGTCGATGGACGTGAGGTCGTGGTGAAAGGGCATGAAGAAGGCTTTTTTCTTGGCGGCTCGCTCTTTGATCATGTCACACAAGAGATGGATATCTATCGCGAGGAAATTTTCGGCCCGGTATTGTGCGTAATGCGTGCACCGGATTTTGAAACTGCCCTGAAACTGGTCAATGACAGTCCATATGGCAATGGTACCGCCATTTTTACTCGGGACGGTGATAGTGCACGCGCCTTTACGCATCGTGTGACGGCAGGAATGGTCGGGATTAACGTTCCGATCCCTGTACCGATGGCGTTTCATTCCTTTGGTGGATGGAAGGATTCTTTGTTTGGTGACCACCATATGCATGGCCCCGAAGGTGTACGTTTCTTTACACGCATGAAGGCCGTGACACAGCGTTGGCCGACAGGGATTCGAAAGGGAGCTGAATTTTCTATGCCTACGCACGGCTGAAACTGAAGAGCGACAAGAAATAAGGGGCTAATTCTCCACAAAAATCGGTCTTCTGACGTCATAAAAAACAATAAGAAATCGAAAATAAGAAAAATAAATGAGGTTTCTGAATGTTTCACTTTTCTTTATGTCTGTGAGAGGCCGCATGCCATGCGGTACTTTCTGTTTGTTTTGGCTTTGGCAGTTGCGATGCTGGCTCCGGCTGCTGAAGCACTCGCACAGGCAACACGCACCGGTCCCGGAGCGCGGCCTGAAATTCTCAACGCGATACCGCCTAATTCCGATTATCCACCACCGCCTCCTACCACCCATCTTCTAAAAGGGGAAATCGGCGATTTGCGGTCATCTCTGAAAAAAAAAGGGATTGATATCCTGCTCGATGATTGGTCTGAGTTCGCGGGTAATCTTTCAGGCGGCACGCGTAAAGCTCAGGTATTCGCCGGCCAGATTGCCTTGGAAGTTGATCTGGACTGGGGCAAGATCTTCAATATTCCGGACTTCACAACCACAATCACTGTTGTGCAGCGTCATGGCAGGAGGCTCTCAACAGATGCGCTGCAGGACGGAGTGGTCAACCCTCAGCAGATCTACGGCGGGGGCGGTAACGTTATCCTGCATCTTGTTTATTTCTATGCGCAAAAGAAATGGCTGCGTGGAAGGATCATTTTAACAATGGGTCGTTATGCGCCTGGGCCAGATTTCAACTCCAGCCCACTGCAATGTCTGGTTATGGGGCAAGCAACATGTAGCCAGCCACGTGCGACGACATTAACAGATGGCTATTCTTCCTGGCCGGGAACAGCATGGTCAGCAGTCTTGCGTCTGCGGCCGACCATGCCGACATATGTCACGTTTGGAGCATATGAAACCAGTCCACTTAAAGGAGGTACAGCCGGAACGGACTGGGGAGGAAAGCATATAACCGGTGTTACGTTGGCTCTTGGCGGAGGATATGAGCCAGCATTTGGCCCCCATAAACTGAACGGTCACTATAAAGCAGGTATGCTGTGGGATTCCTCTCCTCACGCCTACAATGAAGTGACGTCTGACGCGCCAACCCGGTGGAGGCACGGGCAAATGATCAGCTATGTGGCCTTTGACCAAATGCTCGTACGTAACGGGAAGTATTCTGATAGTGGTATCATCATTCTGGGGGGGTATACGCACGTTACATCTGGGATATCTGTTCTTTCCGATCAGGCTTACGTAGGGATAGAAGATGTGGGACAGTTTGCCGGCCGTCCGCGTGATGCCCTCGGGCTGACATGGTCCGCGCTTCGTTATGGTCCCAACGTCAAATCAATCTGGCAGCCAGAGCAGGGAACAATTCTGTTGGACCCACTCGCGCCGAACAGGCCTCTTCTGGCAAGTCGGGAGTCAATATTTGATGCCACCTATAACTTTCATTTAGGCAATGGAATCGATATTGCTCCTGATTTCCAGTATTTTTGGCGTCCAGGAGGTTCCGGCCGTGTCAAGAACGCTGCGGTGTTAGGCATGAATGCCCACGTGACTTTGTAAAGCACCCCAGAAGAACTAAAAATCTCGATCAGCGAGAAGAGAGTAAAAGTTTCGTTTTAAACTTCAGTTTCTTGTGACCACAACTTGACGACCATACGTAGTCTTTGAGTCTGGAATCCTTTCAGAAGAAGAAAAACAATGTCTATGAAGCCAAATATCTCGGTTTTGTCGTTTGCGGCATTAAGCCCGCGCTATGTGCCATTTTGGCTTTTATGGATCGCTTTGGCTGTTTCTACCCTCGCGATGATCTATTCTGCTTTTGTCGTGCCGATTATTCCAGATTTTGCCCGCTTCTCTACTATTGGAATGGACGTCATTGCGCTAAGTATTGCGGTGTTTATAATGCCCAGATACTTTGTTGTTGGCTTTTTGACGTCGATGCTGCCTTTTGTAATCAGTTGGCGCGTGGCGGCTATCCATGGTTCATTTCTTGGTATGGCAAGTTCGACAGTCGTGATGCTGGTTTACCTGGCACTTTATGTTGATTGCCTCGTTCATGACTGGGTACCTGCTCGGGTATCTGGATGGAATGGTCATCTGCAATGGCAAATAGCGACAATACGAATATATTTTGGCTTTGATATGGTCGGGCATTTTGCGGAAAAATTGTTTGCAGGAATAGACTCCTTTCATCATATGTCGCAAGTATTTGTTGGCTTCGGGCTTTCATCCGGTGGGACAGCTGTTATTGTCGCCGGTCTGTGTGAGCTTGCTATAGCGATTGGCGTCGGAATGGGGTTTCTTACCCGGCTGGCCGGCGGAGGAGCCGCACTCTACTATGTGATTGCTAATCAGTACGGCCGTCATTTTGAGGATGGATTTACATGGAATAATGCGCCGGTCGGGGGATGGGAATATCCGATGCTCATGATTGTATTTTTTGCGAGTTTTTCGATTGCTGGAGCAGGGAAATTCTCAATAGATGCTTGGCTGATAGCGCATGGCTGGATGCCCCGATTCCTGCGCCCCTTCTGTGTTTCAGGTCAGCCAGATTATGTGCGCGTAAAAGGGTGAATATGCTTTTAGCAGCAGGGGGCTTCATTTTGCCGAAAGATGTATAGATTTAGGAGTATAGACCTCAATTCAATTAAACTATTATTTTATTCAATAAGCGTAAAGACAAAATTATCATAAAAACGTGATTTATATAATAGTTATTGATTTTTATTTTTATAATTGTAAATTATTTATGTCATAGCGATGTTCGTGTCATCCTTTTGTGACAGGTACGTTTATATTTTGGAACCTTGGCGGAGGCAAAAAGTAAACGTTACGAGCGGGTCAATAATAACATTTACAACAAGGTACCCTTTGAAATGAAAAAAATACTTGCAGCTTTTGCAGTCACTGCGTTGAGTGCATCTACCGCGCTGGCACAGCCGGCATCTACCGCGCCCCAACTTAACATTACGACAGATGCAGCAATGGATATGGCGCATTATGCAGTGGGTCTGGCAGAAAGCCGCCATCTAAAGCTGTGTATTGCAATAGAAGACACAGATGGCAATCTGGTTGCTTTCATTCGTATGCAAGGGGCCTATGCAGGGTGTGTCGAGGCGTCGATTGCGAAAGCCAAATCGGCAGCACGATTTGCGAGGAATACTATAGAGTTTTTTGATGCAGCACGCGCACAAAACCTTCCTATAGGCTTTGTTCCCGGTATCTTGCCGTCAGCTGGAGGTGCTGTCTTCAAACAGGGTGAAAACGTTGTCGGCAGCATTGGCACAAGTGGGGATACGAACGAAGCGGAGCAGGCGCTTGTTGTCGATACTGCCAAGCATTTTCGTTGAAAAATAATATGATGCGGAAAATGCGCTTACAAAAATAAAAGTTGGTAAAACTTCTTCAGGTCAGGATGTAACATGAAACGGAAATTTCTCAAGCCTTTGGCTTTTATAGCGTTTTTTTCCACATTTACGGCGGCACACGCAGAAGACAGCAAGGTATTAACCCGCACTGTGCTTAGCAGTGCAGGCGCCAAAAGTTTGCTGAATGTGGCAGAAGCCGACGCAAAACGACGTGGCATGAAGGTCAGTATTGCAATTGTGGATGGTTCAGGAAGGTTACTGGCATTTATACGAATGGATGATTCACAATCTGGAACGGATGAGACTGCCATCAAGAAGGCTCGGACTGCTGCTTTGTACCAGTCCAGGGGGAAAGTTCTGGCCGAACGCGTCAGTCAAAATCAGGCATTTTTAACGACTCTGCCGGGCATTACCGCGGTCCCCGGGTCGGCGCCAGTCATGAGCGGTCAATATGTAATCGGTGCTGTAGGTGTAAGTGGCGCAACGGATGATCTGGATGATGCAGTCGCTACTAATACTGCGGCAGCCTTTCAACCATAAAAATTTATGGGGGCAGCGAAGTTGCAGGATAGTGTTGTTTTCTGCTGTATCAACAGTAGCAGAGACTTTCCTGTTCGACCTGCTCTCATATATCGCTTTGCTGCTTCGGCTCTTTTACGGATACATGCTCTATCCTTACGCAAACCTCGTCACACGGTCGAGATTTGAGTGTCTCCGCATGATGAGGTAAGAGGTCAATATAACGGCAACGGATGAGTTCCTACCATGATTTTTGGGTAATTGATACTTGCCCACTCTGCTTAACTGGCAGGGTGGCTTCCCTTGTAATCTGACTAAGATATCACTTCACTAATCCACCTGACGAGAAGAGGTGGCTTCATATTATAGACGATGTCGGCATTTGAAGTTGAGTAGGCTGACGAACTGTTCCTGACGTAACCTTTAGCAGCAAAGACATGATCGGCGCACAAACCAATCATGAGTTTGTCTGGAGTGGATTGTTTCCTATTTGTCAGAAATAGTCGTGCAACTGCATAGATGATCAACGCAGACAGAGCACCACTCCGTGTGAAAGAAACAGAGTGGTAGAGTTTCAGATAGAGTGGATCCCCTTTGTATTCGAACTAAATATCTCATCTTAATACCTGAAAATGATTTTCTTGGTCTGTCCACGTGCGCTTTTACGATCTAGCTTTTATACCGCCGTTTCGCGCTTCATCGTCTTTTGTAGCGGGTAAAGGGTAAGTTTTTCGATGGTGGCACCAGCGCCGTTAGCCTCCAGACGTAGGAAATCAAGCGGGGCGACGGGATAGATCAGCGCTGTACCGACTGACAGACCGCCATTGGCGAAGATTTCCAGTGTGCACGCATCCAGTACTATCTGGACCTCGAAATGCCGGTCATCGGGGTTCAGTGCTGTAGAAAACTCACCCGTGAAGAACGGCTGTTCGAAGCCTCTGAGGCCGTTACGGTCGAGCCAGAGTTGGCCGGAAAACGCGTCGAACCCGATGGTGAGAGATTCGCCTTGCTCGTTGCCGAAGACGATAACAAACCGACCAGTGCGGCCTTTGTCGCCCAATGGCAGGCCGTGCGGCCGTTCGTCGACGGTGACACTTAAAGTCAGATCAAGTGCCGTGCCGAGCGGCAGCGGTATTTGGTTACTGGATCCGGCAGCCAGGCGTCTTATTGGGAAGGGAATGGCTGGTCCATGTAGGGTTTCAAGCCCGCGAGGGTTCTGTGCCAGCCGGATCCAACCAGCAAAATCACGCCGGAGTGTCATAGTCCGGGGTAGGGTCATCGTGCCACGCCAGCTTTGGGTGGGCAGTTCCTGGCAATATTGCCAGTTCCCAAGCCATGCAATGGAGACTGCCTGGTCGTCTGGCATGCCACTATAGACCTGCAAGGCGTAGGCGTCCTTGGCAAAATCAGTCAGTCCGATCACCGTGTCGTCCGGAATGAAGCGTGTGCCGTCAAACATACCCACGAAATATTGGGTGATGCTCCCTCCGGTCGGGGCACCCGGATTGACTGAAACGAATAACACCCATCGTGTTCCGCCGCCTTCCAATGGAATTTCGATCAGGTTCGGACATTCATAATCAATGCCGAACAGGCCTGAGGGACCGAAATCGCTTAGATGCACCCAATGAATCAGATCGATAGAGGCGTAGAACGCGATTTGATGCAGGCGTGACTTAGCAATGACCATAACCCATTGGTTGGTGGCTTTATGAAACAGTACCTGCGGATCACGGAAAGAATTACTGCCGATATCCAGGATCGGATTATGTGCGTATTCGGTGAAATTCTGGCCATTGTCCCGGCTTGTGGCAAGATACTGTGCCTGCTTTTGCGCGGTGGCGCGGGTATAGATCGCCACCATTCCGCCTGTGACCTTGTCACCCTGAGTTTCGCTGTTTGGCTCTGGAGCAAACAGGCCCGAGGCATTTGTCGTGTCCATGATCGCGCAGCCGGTAAAGGCTTCACCATCCTTTGTCTCGGGAATGGCAACGGGCTGGTCCTGCCAGTGCAGCATGTCCGTGCTGGTTGCATGCCCCCAATGCACGTGGCCCGCATACGGGGCAAATGGATCGTACTGGTAGTACAGGTGATAGCGTGTGCCGTCGAAGATCAGCCCATTCGGATCGTTCATGAAGCCGCTGGTGGGCGAGAAATGGACTGTCGGGCGATAGAAAACATCGCTTTGTGTCTTCACAGCCGGGCGTGAGACGACGCCTGGCTGATCGGCGGGCGAAGGGTGCGAAGCATTTGGTTCGGTCGTGCGCATTCGGTCTGGGGCCTGAGGCGGTATGGGCGCGGCGGGGGCCGATGGTGAAGGCGTATCGGCACGCGCATTGCTGCCCAACCCAGCGGCACCTAGTGCCACGAGTGAGGAAAGCGCGCCACGGCGGCTCAAAGCGGAGAATCGGTCGTCAGTCATGTGTGCAGTGTAGAAAGCTCCGGCCGATCAAGCCAGTTAATCGTGGCACAGAATGCTGCTGCACAGCCCGATATCGCCGTAGTGGACGGGAGAGCTATGTGAGCAGGAGGTCAATCGTGGTTGCAGAACTGCATCATTGACGTGCTTTTCTATTTTATTGCCCGCACTGCGGTCATGGATCTCTGCTTACAAAGTAGTGGCAACATACCCGCTATAGAAGGACTAACTAGGGAACTTGCCAGTTTTACACAGGGGGTACCTGTCAACCAGTTCTCACACGAAGAAGTGGTCGGGGCCGAGCGGACGAAAAGGGGGCTAATGACGATTGCTTTCAGTCAGGCAATATCTGCTCGACATTTTGATGCTGCGATAGCTGCCGATGTTACTTTTGTCCGAACTTTTATCAATGACAAAGCAAAGCTTGCTGGCATTGTGTTCACGTGGGTTCTGTAGGCTGCCCAGCGCAGCAGTGTCGTGCATAAGCGCTGGGGCTATGTCCAGTGGCTTTTCTAAAGGCAGTAGCGAATGCTCCCAGACTTTCGTAACCTACAGTGGCCGCCACACTGGTCACACGCTCGCCTCGTGCCAGTCTCTCTTGCGCATTTAGAATGCGCAGGCGTTGCCTCCAGACTGAAAACTGCATTCCCGTATCAATGGTAAAATGCCGAACGAATGACCGCAAAGACATTCCTGCCATATCCGCCCACTCCTGCTGTCCTCGTGGATCAGCGGGAGTGGCGCTTAAGGCTTCTGCCACCCGTTTTAGCCGAGCATCTTCAGGGAAAGGCAGGGAGACAGAATGACGTGGAATGGACAGGAATTCATCCCAGAAACTTTCGGCCAATCGGGTGACACTTTCCTGCCATGCTGTCTGTTGGGCATTTTGCGATAGACGTTCAACCTGAGCAATAAATAGCCGCGTGCTATCTGCCACAAAAGGCTTGTCTGCAACGTAAGAACACCTTTTTCCCATGACATATAGGCTCCAGCCTCTAATAGCACCATGCGAGCGCGCCTCATGGACGCAGCCCGGTGGCAACCAGAGAAACTGTCCTGGTCCGATCAACCAATATGCACCGTGGGTTATTACGGCCATAACACCGCTTTCCACTGCGAATATTTGTCCCCTTTCGTGAATATGCGGTTTAGTCGTTCGACGATTTGTCTGTCGGATAGGGCTTCCCAATAGCCAAGGAGCGCCACTTGGTGGCACAAGGTCTTCTGAAGAAAAGCAGTGAGATTTGGCGTTCATGAGTCGAATTATGGCCTATTAACGGAAGAATGCCAAAAGCATCTTCTTTAAAGTCTCTTCGTTCACTGATTTAAAAGGCCAGAGGAGAGACCATGTCTGCCACAAAGCACGAGCAAGTCATTCGGGAAATGTTTTCCGTATTCACAGATTTTAGTGCGAAGCCCGATAGATTGCTTGATTTCATGACTGCGGACTATCGGCAATTTGTCGATGGACATGAAATGACGTTGAGCGACTTCCAAACTCATACCCAAGCCTTACGCAACACTCTTAGTAATCTGGAAATAGATATTCAGCATATCGTTTGCGCTGGTGAGAAGGCTGCGACAGTCCACGTGGCACGAGCCACATATCTTTCTGGCGAGCAAAATCTGATCAAGGTCGTTGCCTTTTACCAATTTAGGGATGGGCGTATCTGCCTTGTGGATGAACTGACGCATCTCCTGATAGGTCGTGAGAAAGATCCTGCTCTAGGATCGCTACAATGAAAAAAATACTTGGTAAATAAGAAATCCTATTTTTGTTATATGTAGGTTTCTGATTTTATTGAGCACAAACAGACTGTTGAATGACTGTCATAAGATGACTGCAGCCTCTGTGCTCAAGATTACAGGGCAGACTAAAGGTTTAGGCGGGAAGGGGCGGACGGTCCGCTCCCGGCTGGCCCGAGGTCATGCATCAGAAACGATGGAAATATGCCCTTAACACTGTTGTCGGATAGCTTACAAAGATTTTGTTGATAATGATTATCACATGCACTATTTTGGAGCGTCAACATCTATGGTGAGCACTCGTCGCCCATGCAGCACCTCGTTCGCTCGATTTTACTCGCGCCATCTTCTCTGCTGCTTTTAGCAACGCATGCCTTTGCCGCGACACCGCAGGATTTTCCGGTTACGCAGGATAAGGCTTCCTCCGTCAAACATCGCTCAGCTCAGAACAAAGCGAAAAAAAACGAGGAGATCGAAGTTTCGGCATCGCGGCACAACTTGCTGGCACGTAACGGGTCTTCGGCAACAAAAACGGAGACGCCGATTGAGCAGACACCTCAGAACATCACGGTCATAACACAAGAGCGTATGGCAATACTGAATTCTCGAAGTGTTTCGGAAGCTGTGCGATACGCTGCCGGCGTTTCTGATTACGGCTCCAAGGATGACCCCAGAGGATATTTTGGCACTATTCGCGGCTTTTCCCCTGATATTTACCTAGATGGCACACGTACTCCTGATGCAACATCATCTCAGTCTTTCAGTATCGAACCCTGGGGATTGGAGGAAATGGACGTGTTGCGTGGAGCAACATCCGCGCTTTATGGTTCCGGACAACTCGGGGGGATTATTAATGCCGTTAGCAAGCGCCCGAATGCAGGACAAAAAAACGAGATAAATTTCCAAACAGGATCTTACAGTCGAGTTCAAGGCGCTGCTGACATTGGTGGCGCAATCAATGCATCTAAAACACTATTATGGCGCTTCAACGGGCTTATTCGCAAATCAGATACTTACGCAAAAAATATCAAAAACAATGAGATCTATGTTGCTCCTTCGCTACGCTGGAAACCAGACGACAAGACTGATTTTACCATACTTGCCAGCTTTGAGCAGTTAGATGCGGGATCTACGGCACAATTCTTGCCTGCAGCAGGAACAATAACAGCAACACAATATGGCCGCATAGCTCGCAGCTTCTTATCGAGCGATGCTGATTATGATGTCTACTCCAAGCGGCAGGCGGCCATTGGTTATAGCGTGACACGCCAGATCCTGCCCAACTGGAGCATTACCCAAAACATGCGTTATGCACATCTGGACCTAGATTACCGTTTTGTCACAACGAGAGCTCTTTCCAGCGATCAACGCACCATTACACGGCAAGCACTTCTTCAATCTGCCAATTATAACAATGTAACGCTGGATACGCGCTCCGATCTCAAGCTCAAAACCGGTCCAGTCAAGCATGAATTGCTCGTTGGTGTCGATTTTCGTAGTGATTTTCTGGCGAACCGCCGGGGGCAGAGCACCGCTCCCTCTCTTGATCTTTACACTCCAGTCTATCGCGCCATTACCTGGCCATCTTATGGCACGGCAACCAATACAAACGAAACAGAAAGTCAGACTGGCATTTATGCGCAAGAACAAGCCGATTGGCATAATTTTCATTTAACTCTCTCAGGGAGAGGCGACTTTACTGAAAGTCTGACTGTCGATAATCTAACTAGTTTACGGACACCCCAAAAAAATAACGCTTTTACTGGACGTGTTGGCCTTCTTTATACATCACCATTTGGGCTTGCTCCCTATGTTGCTTACTCAACATCATTCCAGCCTCAGGTTGGCACGACCCGCCTGAATACGCCTTTCCTGCCAACGCGGGGGCGGCAGATTGAAGCCGGATTAAAATACAAGCCATCTCAGAGCGCGCCATGGGGCGATCGATTCATGCTAACTGCCGATTTTTTTGATCTGGTAGAAACCAACGTTCTGACGCCAGATCCGGTTGATTCAACCTATGATATTCAGGCAGGTGAGCAACGGACAAAAGGTTTTGAGTTTGAAGGTGTGGGCCGCCTGCCATGGAAAATAGATTTCCTCGCCTCCTTCACGTATCAGGATCCGAAAATAACAAAATCTACTACGATCTCTCAGGTCGGTCAGAGACCGGTTGCTGTGCCATCACATATGGCCTCGCTTTTCCTTAAACGGGATTTCCATATTTTACCTGACCTCGTCACTGGGGTAGGTGGGGGAGTCCGTTACACAGGCAACACGGCAGGATCTTTACCAGAAACATTTTCTGTTCCAAGCCAACTGGTGTGGGATATTGTGGCGCATGTCGATTACAAGCGGGCATCTATCCAGCTCAACGGAACAAACATAACCGACCGCCGATATGTTGCTATCTGTACCAGAAATGTTGCGTGTGCGTGGGCTCCCGGCCGCGCCATGTTTGTTACTTTGGCTTATCGTTGGTAAACGATATATTGAGGTGCTCAATTAAAATTTCAGCAATAATACTTTCAATTCAGAATAAAAGTGTATCTGTGAATCCCATAAGCCAGAGCAGGGTTGAAGCTGTGGCTAGCTCTGCAGTCATAATACATCATATGACTTGAAATATCGGAAGTAAGAACAGTGGCACTGGGAGGGGATCGACTATCCTCCCAGTGTAAAGATACAGCACATCGCTTTCGATAACAGCGGAACTCTGTTCAGGCCCTGCTTTCCGTCGGCCCTCTGACACTGAACGCGAGCGTGGAGTATGACGGGTCGTAGGGCAGGCAGCAGAGGTCTGACGCCTTAGCGCGGAGATGCGCGACTATCTCGGATCAGTCGCTCAAGTGTCTGTGCCCCTGCGGGCGGAGTATTTCAAACATGTCTTGCGGCTGGATTGCAGCATAATCCCCAAGGCCACCTGCGCGCAGGATAGGCCGAGCCGCGGCTGTATCATAAGTCCCTTCTGCTACAAGGCTACGCCTTATATGCACACGCACGACTTCGCCGAAGGTCACCCAGCTTTCAACCGTCTGTCCCTGCGCTGTCTGTAATTGTACCATTTGTGTCATCCGGCATTCAAATTGCACCGGACTGGCAGCGACACGCGGCGGTCGGACTAAGTCGCTCGGCAAGCGGGCAAGATGCGCTAGATCGAATTCGCAGATATCGTGCGGGACGGCAGCGGAAGTAACGTTCATCTGCTCGACCAGAGAGTGATCCGTAAGGTTCCAGACGAACTCTCCCGTCGCCCTGATATTGGCCACCGTGTCCTTCCACCCGATGCTGGAAAAACCGATGATCGGTGGCGTATAGTTGAAGGCATTGAAAAAACTGTAGGGGGCGAGGTTAACGCGACCTTCGGCATCGATGGATGAGATCCAGCCAATAGGCCGTGGCCCCACGATGGCGTTGAACGGGTCATGCTTCAGGCCATGCCCAACTGCGGGTTCGTAACTGTGAAAATCGGTATCAGGCACGGCGACAATCTCCTCTGACAGATTGCGAGAAAATACAGAGTATCGTAAATTCATTGTTCTCGCATACGAGCGATACCCGGTTTTTTCGATTTTCTTTCCTTATTGCCTATGCGAGGGTTCATGGCAGTGCTGAAAATTAGATCGTAATGACTGTGTGGTTCAACGACAATCAGCCCAGCGCCTCTTTACATGATAGGCATGGAAAATTTCCACGTTCATTAGATTATTTCAAACTGTGTTTCATGTAGTCTTAAACTATGTGTTTTGTATATCCTTGACCTCATTCTTTATTCTTGGGGTCCTATCTCGCCATGCTGCTCGTGCGACGGCCGTGCTAGCCAAGGCCACCAGACCGATCAAGATAACACAGCCGAACCATCCGTGACGGACGTAGAGAGGGGCGGGGGCAACGGCCCCGATACTGCCACCTAGATAATAGCATGTGAGGTAGAGGCCGGTTGCTGCAGACCGTCCCCCTTTGGCATGTCGCGCGGTATAGCCGGTGGCACAGGCTTGCCCGGCAAAAACAGCCATGCAGGAAAGAGCCAGTCCGACCACAATCGAAGGCAGATAGATGGAGAGGGTCAGGGCAATTCCGGCAATTCCTGCGAACTGCGACAGCATAAAAGCCTGCGGGCGCCCGATTGTGCCGATAAGACGTCCGAAGAAAGGTGTGACTGTAACGGGCAGAAGGAACACTACGAACAGGGCGCCGACTTCAATTGAGGTCAGACTGAACGGTGGTGCTGCCAGACGCAGACTCAGATAGGTAAAGGAGGTGACTTGCTGAAACAGGAGGCTCGCTCCGACAAAGCACGTGGCCAGCAGCCGCCAGTCCCACACACCTTTTGCGACACTGCGTAAGCTATCTCCAAGAGATGCACTGGCTTTGAACCGGCGCTCCATGGGCAAACAACACACCGTAAGGACAAGCACTGGTGTCAGAAGAACTGCGAAAACCAGAAAGGTGGAGAGCCAGCCGGTAAAGGACGCAGCAGCACCGGCCAGAAAGCGCCCACAGAACCCACCGAATGCCGTGCCCGCCACATACACACCATTCATGGTGGTTGCGGTGCGCCCGGACCATTCCTCTGCGATATAGGCGAGGGCGGCGGTGAAGATGAAGGGCACCAGCAATCCTTGCGCAAACCGCAGAGAAAGAAGAGCTGGAAAATTCCATGCCAGAGCACAAGACGCCGTTGTGAGTATCAGTCCGATGAGGGCTGCTACCATCACTCGCTTGCGTCCGAAGCGGTCCGACATGGCCCCCGCCAGAGGGGCTGCGACTGCGACACCCAAGGTGGAGGCGCTGATTGTCCAGGTGCTGGAACCAAGACTGACGCCAAACCGGTGCGCGATGTCAGGCAGGATTGGTTGCGTGGCGTAGACATTCAGAAGCGCGCAGCTGCCCAGCGCGAAGAGAGCCGCCATCTGACGAAGTGGAACCGCTGTGCCTGCAACAACTTCATTTTCCATTGCCTGAGCGTCTGAACGGCTCATGACCGGCCTTGTCATAAAAGGCCTGCAGATCGTTTGCGGAGAGTAGCCTGAGCGTGAGAGCTTGATTTTGTCATTGTTATTATTCAGCACAACCGACTTGTGAATTGCCTCTTTAGAGGTGATGGCTCTACGCTGACGAACGAGTGTTCGTGAGTCAAAAAACAAATGCGAGAGCCTGTCCCCCTGCGCGACATAGTGATCGAAGCGCGCGAGCTGTTTCGTGAATACGGCTATGAAGGTACATCCATGCGTGATCTCGCCGGTCGAGTAGGGTTGCGCCCACAAAGCCTCTATACGCGCATTGCCTCCAAAGAAGCACTGGTGTCTGAAGTGCTGGCCCTGACGCTAAAAGAAACGCTGGAAGGCTTGCCGGACCCAGTCCGGAACTGGCGCGCCGCATGGCGAACGTTAGTCGAGCGCATCGTGGAAACACTGGAAATCCGCGGTCGCTGCGTCGGACTCCATCTAGCCTATGGAGTGACGTCCGCGACACCTGATGCGCAAGAAGCCGTCAGGGTATTCTTCAAGTCTCTGCGGGAGGCCATGATCCGCATCCTGCGGGCCGGAAAGATCGCATCTCCCGCAGCGACTGCCGCCGATACACTGGCCCAGTTGGAAGGCGCAACGCTCTGGATTGCAACGGAAGGGGACAACAGGCCCTTGAAGCGTGCGGTCAGGCGTGCTCTGAAATTGGCTGATCCTGAGCCCAGGCAGCCAAAGAAGAGTGAGCAGTTGCCATGACCAATATCCTTCTGTTCATCGCTGTCGTTGTGGTTTGGGGACTGACGTGGTTCGCGATGCATCTTCAGCTTGGCGCCGGGCCGGTAGAGATCGCGATCTTCTGGCGTTTCGCACTTTCCCTTGTTTTGCTTGGTGGCTGGTTATGTCTGACAGGGCGGCTGAGAAGACCGTCGCTGGAGTGTGTTCCATGGCTGATCGCCATGGGGATCTGTCTGTTCTCTGGCAATTATCTCGTGCTGTACCGGGCGGCGGCCTATCTGCCCAGTGGTATGGTCTCGGTGATCTTCAGCCTTGCCAGCGTCCTGAACGCTCTGAACCTCTGGCTTTTCTTTCGTCAGCGGCCTGATGCACGGATTATTGGTGGTGGCCTTCTGGGAGTACTGGGTGTCGCGTTACTACTGGGCGGAGATCATGGGGGAGGACTGCAGGTGGGTAGCCTCACCGGGGTTGGGCTGGCTCTGGCGGGCACTTTGTTCTTTTCGCTGGGTAATATGGTCACCCGCAGGATCGGTCGGTTCGATCTCGATCTGCCGAATGCCGTATTTTACGCGATGGGAACGGGCACGGCCATTGTGGGAACTGTTGCCCTGACACAGGGATATAGCTTCGCTATTCCGCTTACCTTAGCCTGGCTTGGTGGGTTGGCCTATCTGTCGGTATTCGGCTCAGTCATCGGATTTCTGACCTACCTGTCTCTGGTGCACCGGATCGGAGCAGACAGGGCAGGTTATACGACAATCCTTTCTCCTGTGCTGGCCCTTGCGGTGTCGTGCCTGTTCGAAGGCACACGGTGGACACCTGTCATGTTGGCAGGGCTCGGCCTTGTTCTTGCGGGAAATGTGCTGGCTTTTGTGCGCCGTCGTCCTGTTCCGGTGCCTGTCGAGGTTGAGCAGGCGTGAATCTCCGGAACCAGCCTCATGCAGAAAAGGTGACAGACATGACAGACAAAGCCCTGATCATTAGTAATCTGTAGAACAATTACTTTTTGTACACGCGTTAATTTCTGGTGGGTATCGAGGAGGTAGCATCCTATGCTGCCTTTCTTTGAATAATGTTCTTAAGAATAGCAAAACAATTGTCCTAACCCACCTCAAATTGTCGGTTGATAGTGGGCTATTTTTAGCACTTGAATTACTCAGATACTCTGTTAGTTCATCCGGTAGGTTGTGGAGTGCTGCATACCCGCAGGACACTCAACCTCAGCACAAAAGTCTGCCTTATGTTCCCATATTTTAAAGGAAATAAATTATCATCATCCCAATATTTTTCAGAAATATTTCAAAATATAAAGTAACACCAAATAATTGTGAAAATTTTGTTAAAACGGACCACCACCTATTAACAATCTATAAAAACTCACTTCCTATTGCGATCTTTTACAGCCCCGACTTTGGGAATTACGCGCATGAGCAGCCAAATTGATCTGGATAGCAATCAGACTTACACGAACACGTCTTCGGTCTCGACTTCCAAGACAACCTTAACCATTGAACTTGACGATATTGACCACATAACTATCCAGAACAACGGTGCACTTTACTCTACCGGAAAGCGCGGGATTGACACTTCGGGTGCTGCTTACAAAAAATAAATGCTCAGTTGAACTTGCGGATCATCCAACTGAAAAAAGCAGCGTGCCAGAGCGTCTGGGCACCGAGTTGGCAGTGTTCGGCCCCACCTGAGAGGGCATCAAAGGTGACAGTTTCGACAGACTTTGCAGCAGTACAGGCTTTTGAGAAATCATCAGCTTGAGAAGCGGGAATGAAGTGGTCGTATTCACCGACTAAAATCAGGACATCTGCTGTGATTTTTCCAGCGACATCTTGGAGTGTATAAGGGCGAATAGCTTCCACAGCCTCCGGCAGGGTCCTTACACCGAGGGTCCACAATGCGTTATCAACGGCCCATACCAGATCGGGATTTTTCGAGGCCTCGGGATTCTGGGCTAGGGTGGCGTAGCGTTCGGCAATGCTCCCCATATCGAACAGGACATCATAAGCAACGACACCAGTGATGCGTGGATCAAAGGCGGCTGCCCTTGGCGCAAGGTAACCACCCATACTCATGCCAACAAGGACGATTTTTTTCGGCCGGAACTGTGTAGCTTCAAAGTAATCCAGAACCGCCGCAGTGGGCTTCTCCCATTCCGGGGTGAAGGTGAGACCGTATTCACGTAAGACGCCGCCTTGGCCTGGTCCTTCATAGGTCAAGACACCGTAACCGCGTTCATGTGCGGCTTTGGCAAGGACGAAATACAACTCTTCCAGAGTGGAATCATATCCACCAACGAGCACAATGAGCGGCTTTTTCTGCCACCCGTCAGGGCCCGGATAGAGAATGCCACGCAGGCAGCCGGCTTCATAGGGAATGGTGAAACGTTCGTGGGCGATGCCAGCCAGTTTCAGACCGTTATCAAAAGCGGCGATTTCCCGTGTCCAGGTGCTTTTGCGGCGCCGGTCATCAGAGTGCAGAAGAAATTCGGCGGTGCGCCAGTAATTATGGGCACGAAGCCAAGCGTAGCCATTGCTGAGCGGATCGGCGCAGGCGCGGATACGGTCTTCAGTGCGCATGGCAAGGCTGGAAAAGGCATCAAACCACGCGTTTGTGTCGCCGTCTGGGATAGTGCTGATTGCTGTCAGCACTTCGTTGAGATCAGCGCCATTCGCCGCGATGTCGTTCAGAGCCCGAAGGGTCTGAAAATGAAAGGTTTGATTTTGGAAGAAGCGGGAAACGCCATAGTCAGTAGCGTCAGAACGAACCGGGATGTGGGATTTTTCTGTCATTCGTCGCAGGTCTTTCTGTAAAACAATATGAATTTCAACGAGATATCTAGATAAGGAATATCGCGGCATTGCTGCACGGTCAGGCCAGAAGATATGTTTCTGTTCACGCCATCGTCACGCTATGGACATACCCATCTGGACGGATCAATACAGATGACACACCATTAAAAGACGGACTATCATCAACACAGTCTGCTGTTATGTGTTTCACAATATTCGGATCCAGCCATTCAGGAGATTCTGAAATATCTTGTTTTTTTGCGGAAAGTGACAGATGCACCCATTCACCTTTTTCCATACACCCATAGAGCGTGGCAGATTTGTTTTCGATCATTAGATCAACATCTGGAACACGCTTGCCGGGCAGCAGGTGCACTGGTAAATTTTCGGGAACAACTTTGTCGTATCCATAGGCAACACCAAATCCGGAAATTTCCGAAGCAAGGCGGCTGTTTACATCAGGGAAAGACAAAATATCTTTCATTGTCTGACGCAATGACAAATTAGGCGGCGTAAAGTTGGTCGCCAACGCAACCTGCGCCAGCGTGTTGTCAAATAGCATCTGACCGACCGGCCTTCTCTCGGAATGATAGGTATCCAGCAGATTTTCAGGTGCCTGCATTTTGACGACCATAGCCAGCTTCCAGCCGAGGTTCATTGCATCTTGCAGGCCAACATTCAGCCCTTGACCTCCCATGGGAGCGTGAATATGCGCAGCATCCCCGGCCAATAGAATACGGCCTTTTCTATAGGTCGAGGCAAGGCGTGTGGTATCTGTAAAGCGGGACAGCCAGGATGCTTCGCCCATCGCATAATCTTTGCCGGAGATTTTCAATGTAGCAGATGCCAGTTCTGTGACCGTGAGCGGGGCGTCCTTTTCTACCGAAGACCGCTCCACATCAATGGCAATTACCCGATGATGTACACCATCACCCAATGGAGACATCATGAGTGCGCCACGAGGGGTAACCATGGACACGACGCCGCCTTCTTCTGGCGGCTTTGCCAGAACCACATCGCCCAGCATGGCGGTAACACGACCATCAAAACCGTCAAAGCCAATACCTGCCTGCCGCCGCACCAAGCTACGCGCACCGTCGGCTCCGATCAACCACGAGGCAGAAAACTGCCCGCGGGAAGTCGTTACCTTCATTTCTGCTTCATTTTCTTCAATCTGAGTGACTTCCGTTTCGCGAAGCAGAGGCACGCCGAGAGCTAAAGCGCGCCTTTCCAGAAATTCTTCCGTTTTGGTCTGGCGAAGAAACAGGGTGAACGGAAAGCGGCTTTCAAAAGGCGAAAAAGAAAGCCGTGTATCCAATGCCCCATATTCCATCAGGGGAATTTTTCGGCCAGCTTTAATAAAATCTTCCGCGCAGCCGCGTAGCCCCAACGTTTCCAATGTACGCCCATGTATGGCCAGAGCGCGGGATTCAGTAATACGAGCAGCGCGCCGATCAAGCACCGCTACATCAATTTGTGCAAGTTTCAGCTCACAGGCAACCCATAAGCCAACGGGGCCCGCGCCGGAGACCAATACATCGTAAGATGTCTTCATGACTGGTATCCCTCAAACTAACGTTGTTAGATTCAAAATCTAACGGTATTAGGTTTGAAGAGCAAGGAGGAAATGGAGAAGCTGTGAGCGCCAAAATTGTAAGGGAACAAGTCATCAGTTCAGCGCTGCAATTGCTGGACAAGCTGGGTATGGAAGGTCTGACAATGCGAAAGCTAGCAGACATGCTTGGTGTTCAGGTGCCCTCGCTTTACTGGCATTTTGCGAACAAGGATGCGTTGTTCGAAGCTGTTGCCGATACTCTTCTTGAAGAGGTTGCGACTACTGCTGTTGCTGGCGAACAATGGCAGGATATGTTTTTTAGAATTTCCTGCGAGGTGAGGCAGGCATTATTGGCTCACCGGGATGGTGCTCGTTTTCTAGCGCGGACTTATCCTCTTTCCGGTAATGTAGCCCGGATCAGCTCGCAAATGATATCTAGCCTTAAAGACGCTGGCGCGAATGATCGTGCGGCCACTTGGGGTACTTTCTCCACACTCTATTATGTTATGGGTTTTACAATAGAAGAACAGGCTTTTTCTGAAAAACGCCCAGATCACAACCAAAGCCCTGATCTTCAGGCTCTTTTGCTACGCTATCCGGTAGCAGCTTCAGCGTGGCAGCATATCCTAAAGAGTGATCCACATGAAGGGTTTCATTTTGGCCTGAATATGGCTCTCCAGGGGCTGGCTCATTATCTTCTTGCTCCAGAAAAATAGTATGTGGCGATGTCTGCGTGATGACGACAACCAAAAAGATTCGATGAAGCACTGTTTCTGAATGGGGATTGCTGTTTCATGCCGGGTGGGGTGAAAGAACAGTATTATAGCGTATCGTCAATTAGGCCTTTGTGTAGTGCATAAAGGCTGTACTTTCTGGTTCCCCATAATATCTGTTCTTCAGAACATAGATAGTTAGCTTCTTTAGTATGAGATTTATCAGTGAGAGATAGAGAATTACTTCCCCGTGGTATCGATGTTTTTTCAGAGGATGCAGGGAGCGAATGAGTTCGATATTCCCGATACTATTTTTTGATTCTTGGGTAACTAGCAGTTCTGCCGTATATAACCAAAACCAGTGATCATTTTTGCCCTTAAGATATGGTCAATTCCTGCTTAGCAGAGAGTGCGCTACGCTTTGGCCGCCGTAGATGCTCCTTCCATGCAACATAGCGGGACGTTTCTACCCAAATTGATATCCTCCTCACTTGCCGCTAAAGTCTGTGCTCTTCTTGGATATGTTTGGATTATGAGGGCAGAATTTCAATTCTGGAGCCATGGGATATAAGCTGGATGGGCAGCAAATGAGGTAGAATGCGGAAAAAATCTTTACCCTGCCCAATGTAATAAATCCCGCTTAAACGCATGTTTCCTATTGCTTTGAGGGAGCCGGCCGTAAAGACAACTTTTTGCGTCTGGTAGCGGTTAATCTCGGCCACAACCTCGGATAAAGGACGGTTCTGGAACATGAGATACCCTTTTCTCCAAGCGAGCAGGGCTTCAAGGTCCGGTCGGTCCGCATGGTAGGTACCATTGGTGTAAAAGCTCAAACGCTCCCCTAACGGGAGGTGTTGCCCACTGACAAAAGAACCGGTGAGGGACGCATTATGGACCAGAACTTTCCCTTTCAGGGCAGTGACCTCAATCCGGTTTTCTTCCGCGCGTATGATTGCTGATGAATGGTCCTGCAGATAGAGCCTTACATCTCCCGCAGCGACCCATTGGGCTGGCGCAGGAGCCTGAGAACACAAAATAACCTGCCCGTGCTCAAGCCGAAAATAACGGTTGTTATGGGCGCAAACAAGCCGAGTGTTGGTATCAAGAAAACACTTGACCTGACTGGGAAGTACACTGTCTGAAAAATGACCTGATGCGGTCTGTAGAACACGCGCTGCATGCAGAGAAGTTGAAAGAGGAATTGTTGCCGCAGCACAAGCAGCAAACGTTGCCAGCATGCGGCGTCGTGTTTGCACTGATTTCTGCTGCGCAGGAAAGGTGGCAACAGGTGGAGCGTGATGAGACGGAATGCCATCAGCCAGACCACCACCAAGCTCCCATAAATCTGTCATCGCCTCAAATTCTACTGCATGGTCTGGCCTCGCCTTCAGCCATTGTCGAAAATGCTGTTTTTCCAGTTCTGTGCAGTTCTCGGCGTGAAGCCGGGCAATCCAGTATGCCGCGTGATTCCGGATGGCAGTACGTTCTTGTCTTTTGGTCACTGCTCCATCCATGCGGAAAGAAAGGTTAAGGCTTTTGCGATATGTTTTTCAACACTGCTTACGCTCATGCCCGAAATATTTGCAATCTCTTGATATTTCATTTTTTTTACGCGGTGAAGTAGAAAAACAAGTCGGGTCTTTTCTGGTAACTGGCTACAACCTGCCCTGAAGTGGGCCAGGCGCTGACGGCTTGCGTATACTTCTTCTTGAGATGGCGCGGGATCTGCAATTTCAAAATAGGGTAGAAGACTATCTTCCGTCAGCGTTACATAGCCCGTTTGCTCCCGTTTATGGGCATTGCGGGCCAGATTGATGGCACTACGCGTGATGTAGGCGTGGGGTTCCCGAACCGGTTCGCCCTCTCGCTCCAGATAATTGACAAACGCGCTCTGCAAATGATCCTCCGCATCGTCCCTATGTGTGAGGGCGCGAATACGCTGCCGAAGTGCTGCCCAGACCTGCTGCTGCGGTAACCAGTTTTTTGTCACACGTTTGCTCATGCCGTTCTAGGTCAATGGAAGAAGCCTGCCGCTGTGTAGAAGAATTTCTGCCCTACAATTTGTGAAAGTTTCGTGAAATCCAAATCCCGAGGTGAGGATTGGTCCCCTGTGGTTTGTCTTGGTTCTGAATGCAACACGTATTGGCCCAGCGGGATTGTGGAAATATGCGACGGAATAGTTTGAAGCGGTATTGGTTTTGTCACACAGCATTGCGGGGTTTGCTGCCCGTTCTGCTATGCACTGCAGCGTCTGTTTGCATGTCAGGGGCTACGCATGCTGCGGGGGTGAGCAGTGGTACCGCTGAAGGGGCGTCTTCTCAATCTCAGTATTCTCTCCAAATTCCTGCTGGCAGCATGGCCAAGGCGCTGAACGCTCTTTCTGTTCAGACCCACCAGACCATTCTGTTTTCCCCGCAATCGACCAGCCACATCAATGTTGGTGGCATGAAAGGACGCATGACCCCGACAGAGGCATTACAGCGTCTGCTCTCTGGCTCCGGACTGAAAGCCGAGATTGTGCCCGGTGCAGGTTTTACAATCAAAAAAGCCTCTGCAATTGGTAAAAAATCTGCAGAAATAAAGGCTAATGATGTTGAGACGATTTTTTCCTTCGCCCACAGAAAGGTAAAATCGGAGAAACGCACCTCTAATGTCATTGTAGACAGTATTGCTTACGATCCGTTTGAAAATCTGGGCGGAAATTCCTCCATCGCGTCCTCATTGATATTGCTTCCGGGTGTGGCGGCTATCTACAACGGGGATGAGCCCCGCTACGTCAGCCTGCGTGGTATCAGTCCTGACCTGAACCACACGACGGTTGATGGCCTGACGATGGCCTCTATTGGCGAAACTGGCTCAGGAACGCGGCGTGTCAACCTACAGGATACTCCCGTGGAGATGACATCGCATACCAATATCTACAAGAGCTTCACGGCCGAGCAATCGGGGGATGCCATCGGTGGCGTGATCGATATGATCCCCATGAGTGCCTTTGACCACAAGGGGCTGTATGCTTATTTGGATGGTTACGGAATTGCTTCGTTATATGGTGGTGCGGCAGGACAAAACGGCCTATCCGGCTATCCAAAACACATGGGGGCAGGGGAAAAAGCCGTCATTTCAGGTCGGTTTGGTAAAAATAAAGAATTCGGCATTATTATTTCAAGCCGTTATCAGAACCGTGTGACGAACCAGACCGGTACAAGCGGCGGTCTTCAGTATTTTGATACGGCGGGTAAGTCCATTAGTGAGCCAAGTTCTGCTAAGTGGAACGGTATGGTGGCTCCGTCTTCTTATGGAAGTTCCGAATACGCCAATTCTGTGACGACGTTAGGCGGTTCTGGTAAGATTGAGTGGCGTCCGGTTAATACTGGCCTTACCGCGTCTATTATGGGCTGGACGTACCGGCGGCAGGAGCACCAGGTGGGCGACTGGGATGCTTACAACCTGAAGAATTCCGTGACCAATCAGACGCCCACCAGCGGCACGGAGCAGGTTAACTCCATTTATGTTCGGCGTATCCAGAACACATATTCACGTAGCTCGAACGGCCTTATCGGCCATGTGGACTGGACACGTGGCAAGCATGATCTGGTGGTGCGTGGTGGCTACACATGGGAGGATTACGACAACTACCAGCCGCTTGAACGTATGCGGACCTATCCTTCCAGTCTCTATGCCAATTATGCGGGTGACCCGAAGAATGGGAAGATGTTCCGTATCACCTCTCTTTCAGACCCGAGCCAGGTTCAGAACGCCAAATGGTCGGCGTATCAGATGCAGCAACAGTGGCGGAAATCGACTGAGGGTATCCCTACAGTCCGGGCTGATTATGGTTACAACGTAAGGCCGAATTCACGAGGTTTTGGTGTTGCTGCGGGTTTTGAATGGCGGGGCTTCAACATCAAATTCGATGAGAAAGATAAAATATGGAATAACGGGTTCGATGTTACGAGCGATGCCATGTATTCCAATTATTATCCGTGGAAATGGAGCATTCCGTTTGTATTCATGAACGTGAATGGGTTGAAATATGATTGGTCCAGCCTTTCTCAGAGCAAGTCCAACGCGGCGACCAGTCTTTATAATTCCAGAATGAGTGACTACCGCTACCGTGAAGATGTTACCGATGGGTACGTTTCACTTCATTATGCGTTGCCTCATACGGTTTTTATCGCCGGGGTGCGTGTGGATAATGTTGATTATACCTCCTGGTCGCCGACATCATCCAACAATATCGCATCTGAAGGATTCACACGTCGGAACGGAAATTACATTAATCCTCTACCATCTTTTGATATTGTCCATCATTTTCCATGGAACGTAAATTTGCACGCTTCATATAGCCGCTCTATTGGACGTCCAACGCCTTCCAACATTGCTCAAGCGGAAAAAATTTCGTGTGGGACGGATGATGATAGTGGCGTGGCGAGTTGCAGTATCAGTAGTGGCAACCCCAATCTGAAACCACGTAAAGCCCATAACTTTGACGTTGCCGTGGATAAATATTTCGACCATGGAAATGGGATGGTGAGCGCCACATTTTTCAATAAGATTATTAAAGATGACATCTATAATCTTACCAATATCTACATGCAGGATGGCGAAATATTCCAAAGCAGCACACCTATGAACGCAAGCGGGTCTATTCTGCGTGGGGTTGAGTTCTCGGCATTGGATCGGTCCATCCACCTGCTTGGCCAGGTGTTTGACCTTTCCATGAATGCAACCTGGATGCAGGGTCATATGCACTACTCTAACGGCACGACGATGCTACGCAGTGACCATCTGATCTACCAACCAGATGTTTTGGTAAATGGCGCTGTAACCTGGCATATACCAGCTATCAAAGGTGCTTTGCGTGCCACTGCAAACTATAACGGAAAATTCCTGACCGGATTAGGGTCTACTCGAGATGAAAATACCGGGCAGGGAAGTGTTTTCATGCTGAACATGGCACTGTGGCATCAGGTCTATAAAAATGTGAGCTTTAAATACGAAGTGCAAAATCTCAGCAATACGCACTTCAATAATGTTATTGGCTCCAAACTTCAGTACACCAACAATACAAACTACTTGGGCCGCGGTGTATATTTTCATGTCATTCTTGACTATAAATAATGAACTTAAGGTGGGATGAGATGGGAGCAGGTTGCAAAGGCGGAGGGTGGTCTCGCCGACGGGTATGTCTGAGCTTGATACTCGTCACTGTTTCACCGTCTCTGACATATGCGGCCAGCATACCAGCGACTGGATCTGAAAAGTGGGTAGTGTCTGGTCGCAGCTCTCCTGTTGCCAATCCCGCCGCTATGGTCAGGTTTGGCAACGCGCGTTTTACCATTCTGACGGACAGGCTGGTACGTATGGAATGGGCGGAAGACAGACAGTTTGAGGATAGGGCCTCTCTGGTGTTTGTTAACCGGAACCTGCCTGTGCCGGATTATACTCAACGGGCACAGGACGGCGCATTGGAGATCCGGACTGCGTGTCTTTTTCTCCATTACAGACCTCAAGGAAATGGCGCATTCACAGCCGACAGTCTTCATGTGAACGTAACTTGCGGCAGCCCGCGCCCAGAGTGGAGACCGGGCCAGACTGATGATGCCAACCTTCTTGGGACGACGCGCACTCTTGACGGTTCAGATGGCATAAAACTTCGCGAGCCCATGGAACCTGGTTTGGTTTCCCGCAGCGGATGGGCTCTTGTTGATGACACAGGTCGGCCCGTTTTCGACAGGGATTTTCCTGTTCAGAAGAGTCCTTCGGCTTCTCCACTCACTTGGCCCTGGGCTGTTGCACCTCGTTCCGGACCGCGTCAGGATTTGTATTTTTTTGGCTATGGTCATGATTACAGAAGGGCACTCGGAGATTTTACGCAGGTGGCAGGGAAAATTCCCTTACCACCAAAATCAGTTTTCGGAGTTTGGTGGTCACGGTATTGGTCCTATAGCGATCAGGAGTTGCTGGCGTTAACGGATGACTTTGCACAGCATAGCCTACCGTTAGATGTCATGGTGCTCGATATGGATTGGCATCTTAACCAGGACCAGCTGGCTACCCGGGGATTAAAAGATCTATCTGGTCACAAACTCGGTTGGACAGGCTACAGTTGGAACCGACTTCTCTTTCCTGATCCATCAGGTTTTTTGCAAAGACTTCATGATAGCGGCGTTAAAGTCTCACTTAACCTGCATCCAGCTTCTGGTGTGCAGAAGTGGGAAGACGCGTACTCTGATGTAAAAGCGACCCTTGGCCTTTCTGCTGGACAAGAGGTTTATGTTCCTTTTGCACCAACGGATCAACATTATGTCGATGCATATTTTTCACTCCTTCATCGTCCTTTGGAAAAACAAGGCGTAGATTTTTGGTGGCTGGATTGGCAGCAGGAAAACAAGACCGCCCTGCCTGGGTTGAACCCAACATGGTGGTTGAACTACCTGCATTTTATGGAGCAGGAAGCAGAGGGGATACGGCCTCTGATTTTTCATCGCTGGGGCGGTTTGGGTAATCACCGTTATCAGATTGGTTTCTCAGGTGACACAAAGTCAGATTGGGCATCATTGGCGTTTCAACCGTGGTTTACGGCTACCGCTGCAAATGTTGGGTATGCTTATTGGAGCCATGACATCGGTGGTCATGCGCCGGGCGCGGTCGAACCCGAACTTTATACTCGCTGGATACAGTTTGGTATTTTAAGTCCAATTTTTCGAACACATACCACTAAAAATCCTGATGCTGAGCGTCGGGTTTGGGCTTATCCCGAACCGTATGCAGATGTCATGCAGTATGCTTTAAGGCAGCGTGCTCTTCTCTTTCCTTATCTGTATACAGAAGCGCGTCAGACATATGAAAACGGCGTCGCTTTCCTTCATCCATTGTACTATGACTGGCCGGAGCAGGATGATGCCTATAGCACAAAAGGAGAGTATGTTTTCGGAAGTCAAATGATAGCGGCACCCATTACAGCTCCTGTTGATCCGATGACAGGCTTGGCCGAGAAGACGGTCTGGGTGCCTCCGGGTGAGTGGATTGAGCAGTGTAGTGGCGCTTTACTTAATGGACCGCAGTTACGCGTTAACCATTATACGTTGGAACAGATACCCGTATTGATGCGGGCAGGTGCCATCATACCGGAGCGTAAGGCAGCTACAGGCGAAGGTTCAAATACAAAGTCTGTTCTGGCGCTAAATATCTGGCCGCTAAGAGCGGTGCAGCGTAGCGACTATGAAGTCTATGACGACACGGGGGAAGGGCTGACCTACCAGATGGGGCAATATACACGTCTTCCGGTAGAGGTCGTGCGAGGAGGAGGTCCTCAGAAAAAAGACAGGCTGCATATTGTTATTGGTCCAGAAAAAAGCGGCCGACTAACAGGGAAACAGCGCACGGCTCTTGCTCATAGCGTGACCGATCTTCGGTCTTACGAAATTCGTCTACCCGCGGATTTACCGCCTGTCAGCGTATCAGTTAACGGACATTCGCTTAATTTTACAGTGCGGAAAAATGTTGCCGGCTGGCGATATGATGGCAACACACTGACAACGATTATACCTGTTCCTCCAACAGATGTTGCGAAATCAGTGGTTCTGGATGTGATACGTGATGTTGCGCCAGTTGCTACGAAGGAAGGACGCGATGGTTTTGCTGGGCGCCTTTCCTTGCTAAGGGCGTCATATGCGGCTTTGGCTCCTTTTGAGCGGTTTCTGCATGCTCCGGATGCTCTTGTGGCTGCATTGCAGACTGGCGACCGCATGAGTTACTGCCCAAGTTGCGCAATAGATGAATTGGGGCAGTTCAAAAGGGAAAGCAGGGAGGCAAGTGAGGCTTTACGTGCTCATGCGGATTTGTTGCATAAAGCGATTGAGACAAATGAGCGCGCGCTTTTTTATGGTGTCAATAAGCATAATCCTCAAGCCATGAGTGCGAGAGCTAGCGAGTTACAAAAGGCACTTGCTAAAGCCTTGGCCCTCACTAGGGAGGTGGATCAATTTTGATGCGCTCATCAACAGGAGCATCAGTGTGAAAGTTGATTCAGCTGCAAAACCTCTCATGGTCTGTGCGCTATTGTGCAAGGTAGCTCCAATTGCCTCATTCACAACAGGAAACTTTCTGATTTCTAAATAACTGCCGAGATGAAAGGGAGGGGGGGATTTTATGCTCCAGAGTTTTTTCGGGTAGGGAACGGGGGGAGGGCTCTTTATTTTAAGGAGAAAGAACAAGTCTTGCATGTTGGGAGCTATAGTGAGGCAGTCAACTTTCACCTGAGCATGTAAGAGGGCAGTTTCGACCAAAAGCATCGGATTTTGAACGGGAGACAATGCTGTTCCAGCTATCTGAATCTGGACGCCTTAGAGGTCCTTCACACAGCTAATCTGTTACCTTTCATTGATGTCAAAGAAAGCGGCCTGCTCCAGCCGGTTACTGCGCTATCGATACAGATCGGATAGGGTTGAAGCATCAGATTCGACATATGACGTAATTGCGACGGCTATCCGATGGAGTTGTCGGGCTACGCGCATGCTGGATAATGAAATGGGGAAATATTGCAGCGCCAGGATGGCAACGGAGGCACCGCAGGTCTGCACGATCCGTTAAAGAAGACATAAAATGCGATGCCAAGATATTTATGCTTTATGACTATCGGAAGAAATTCGCTTTAATAGAGCTTCCTGATGTGGGAGCACCAAATTATGGCGGCGTGACCCCTTCAATTCGGCAATTCTGATAGTGTGGAAGCAGCTGTTCGTGACATAGTGAAACAGATTGATACAATCCTTGAAATCTTGATGAGATCTTCTGCTCTGAAAACAAAGAGCGTCCTCACAAGACAGCGGACATGACGAAACACATGTCCATACTGACATGCTCAAACCAAAAGACGGCCACATCTTTCCGTTTGATATCCAAGAAACTTTTCGGAAAACGCGTGGAAATGTTTCACTCTAAAAATTCGCTACTTCTTACTGACACAACACCGGTCTACACAAAGCGAGAAAGCCCCCAGCTTAGCATTATTGTTCCTTGTTATAATGAGGCAGAAAATATTAAAATTCTCGTGTCTGCTATTGATAAAGCCTTGAGTAGTGTGGCGTGGGAGATCATTTTTGTCGATGACAATTCTCCCGACAATACGATTGATGTCATTCGGGAATGTGCGGCAAGAGACCCGCGAATACGAGGGATCAGACGTGTTGGCCGTAAGGGGCTTTCCTCCGCAGTAATCGAAGGTGTTCTTTCGTCTTCAGCGCCTTTTGCTGCTGTAATGGATGGTGACCTGCAACATGATGAATGTTGCCTTGTTCCTATGCTCCGTGAAATTACTGAACATGGATATGATCTGGTGGTTGCCAGTCGTTATGTTGTCGGTGGTGATGATAACGGGCTGGATGGTATCTGGCGCCATTTCCTCTCAAAAGGTGGCTCTTCCTTTACAAGAAGATTACTCTCCATTCAGTTACAAGATCCAATGAGTGGTTTTTTTATGTTTAAACGGGTTCTTTTTGAAAAGGCGGCAACGCAAATGTCTGGTGCAGGGTTTAAAATTTTACTTGATCTCATTTGCTCCAGTTCATTACCTTTGAAAATAAAAGAAGTTCCAACCACGTTTAAACCACGCCGTTACGGTGAAAGTAAGCTGGATTTTGGCGTTATTTTAAATCTTCTAAAATTCATAGCAAGAATGAAAGTGAAGAAGGTTTTAGGCGGCATTTCATAGAAAGATATTTTTATGCGTTCTTATCTGAAAAATTTTATATCCAGTTTTAACTATGTGTCTGTTCTTTATGTTTTTCTTTGGTCTTTTTGTATTGCATCCCGTTTTGCTTCTTTGGGAAATCCATTAATTGACGTTGATGAAGGATTTTACCTTTTTGTTGGTGGCCAGATACTGCAGGGTGCCGTTCCTTTTGTCGATATCTGGGACAGAAAGCCTCTTGGTTTATTCTCGTTATATAGTTTTTTTCATTTATTCGGACCCTATAGAATATTAGCTTATCAAATTGGTGCTACATTATGTGTAGGGTTCACCAGTATGATTGTTATGAAAATGGCGATGGCAATTGCATCTCCATTCGGAGCTTTTTTGGCTGCATTATTATATATTAGTTGCCTAAATATTGCTGGCGGTGAAGGCGGCCAGTCTCCGGTATTTTATAATTTATTGGTTGCTTTTAGTATGTACCTCATTTTCAAACATGTTGTAGAAAAAAAGGGAAGACAACCTGACATACAAAAAACAGCATATGCCGTAATGCTCATCATGGGCATTTCAATCCAGATAAAATATACTACCCTTTTTGAAGGGATTTTTTCAGGCATTTTCCTTCTTTTTTCTCTTTACCAGAAAACAAAATCCATTCGAGTTCTCTCTCTCCAAGCCGTCATCTGGATCTGCATTGCCTGCTTACCGACAATTGGGGTTGCTGTGGTCTACATGATGGCTGGTTATAGTCAGGAATGGTGGTTTGCAAATATTGCATCAATTTTCCATCGGGGCCAACGGAACCATGCCCTCGTCAGGCATCAAGCCGCAAAAATGCTGGAGTTTACGCTCCCGCTTCTTGTGAGTATTCCTTTTAGAAGAATTTTTTGTTTGGGCATGACCAAGCAGCAGAAACTATGCGGTCGTTTTTTTGATCTTTGGACTTTTTCTGCACTTTCAGGGGTAGCTGTCTTTGGAAGCTGGTATACTCATTATGCGCTGCCTCTTTTTACGCCTTTGACAATTGTATCAGCCGCTTATTGGAACAAAAGCGCAGGCAAAATCTGGATGTTACTCCTTTTGGGCTATATAACGTTCAAAGGGCAAACTACAATAATAAAGCATCAGAATTCTCGTGGGGATAAGATCATTTTTCAAAATATTCTTTCGAATATTTCTAAGAATAAAGGTTGTCTTTTTATTTACAGTGGTTCTCCTATTTTTTATGATTTTACAAATTTTTGTAAAATGACAACACATCCATTTCCTGGGCATTTTCATGAATATATAGAAAGAAATTCGACAGGGATGAACCCATTAATTGAAATTCAGCATATATTAAATCAAAAACCGATGTATATTATGTCAAGAGAACCTGCTATAGAAGGCGAAAATATGCAAGTTCGGCAATTACTTTATCAGTCTCTCTCATCATATTATTATCCTGCTTATAGGGTGGCCCTGAAGGACAATTCTATTGTCGTCTACAAACTTACTGGCTCTCCAAAATGAAGCATAGAGCACTACATTACCAGAGGATTTGGAGTAAGGATTTTCTGCGAGTGTCGCTGTGTGCTAATTTCAGCCCTGAAGTGTTCGGCGGTTCGCTTGATAAAGGCTTTGGATGAGGTAGGGGGCTAGAAATACGCCTTTTCCTGATCGCGTAAAAACCGTCACGCATAGGGATTTTAACAAGTGGAAAACGTGAGCGAGGGTTTTTATTACTCTTCATCTGGCTATGCGGCGCAAGGGGTATTGTGCCTCGACCAGTATTATAAGTTTTTTACTCACCTGGTAGCAGGTATATACTCGTAAAGGGTTCGAGAAATTCTCGTTGGGGACTTTCCATATCTTGGTATATCAATGGGTATAGTTTCCATTCGACCATAAAAGGAGGGTCTTTAGAACCCTCCACACCTTAATTATATACCTCCGCAAAATGGCGGGGGAATAACTGTTTTTCTCATGGTATTTTTAGCGTGACGCTATTTTCACGGTGGGTTGCGTAACATCATACTGAAACAGGCAGGAGGTTGCCTCGGAGAAGGCAAACACGGCTGATCTTGCCGTTGGCTTGGATACAGTAAGGCAACCTGCGACAAGCATAATGCTGAATGCGAGCACACCTGACCAAAGTGTTTTTTGCGGCATAGAAGCGTTCTCCTCGCCTGAGTGAAAAAAGGAGTTTCTCGTAGGAGAACTTCCGGTTCATATTTCACTAAAATATGTTGAATTATAATTTTTACAACCATAAAATAATGTGGTTAATTAATTTCATGTTTCTAAGTGTGATTTGGAGCCGCCTCTATGACCATCCAACTTGGGCAGACTGCCCCTGATTTTGTGCAGGAAAGCACTCAGGGGCCCATTCACTTTCACTCGTGGCTTGGGTCTTCGTGGGGAATTCTCTTCAGTCATCCCAAGGATTTCACGCCTGTATGCACCACAGAATTGGGGACAGTGGCACGTCTGGCACCGGAGTGGGCCAAACGAAACACAAAAGTGCTGGGATTATCTGTCGATGAACTGAAAGATCATGCAGGGTGGAAAGCCGACATTGCCGAAACTCAGGGGAGTAGTGTTGATTTCCCAATTCTAGCTGATGCAGACAGAAAGGTGGCTACACTCTACGGCATGATCCATCCGGAGGCAGACCCGAAAGTAACGGTCCGGAGCGTCTTCATTATTGATCCTGACAAGAAAGTCAGGTTGACGCTTACCTATCCCCCGTCAGCAGGCCGAAATTTTGATGAGATTTTACGAGTGCTGGATAGTCTGCAACTGACAGACAGGCAGAAAGTGACAACGCCTGCCAACTGGCATTTGGGAGATGACGTCATCATCGCGCCTTCCGTCAGTAATGAACAGGCACAGAAGCTGTTTCCGCAAGGCTGGAAAACACTCAAGCCCTATCTGCGTCTGGTGAAACTCTCCTAAGGCAGCCGAAGTGTTTTTTTGCGAGTGGGGGAGAGGGTGAATGCGACAGGGTATACGTAAACGGGTCTTCGAGGCCCATAAAGCCATGAGTATGCCGCCTTCCGTCGAACAGAGGCTGGCGGCATATCCGTCTCCTCCCCGACGTAAAACAGCGTCTCGTCGGGCACGCGGGCCACAAGGCGAGGCTTTGTTGGACACGACTGTTCCAGAAGCAGTTTTTCGGCATCTTTCAGGATCTCTGGCACCGTTTGAAATCGTGATTGTTCCGGGGCTTGATGGTTCCGGGCCGGAGCATTGGCAGTCCCAGTGGCAGAAACTCTTCAGTTCTTACGATATTGCCGTCAGCCGTGTCCGGCAGGAAATTTGGTCAAAACCTCATTACAAGAGCTGGCTGATGACGCTGTGTGCGGCGGTAACGCACAGTAAGAAACCGGTCCTGTTGGTTGCCCACAGTCTGGGCTGCCTTCTGGTAGCGCACGCTGCGCAGCAGGGATTATTGCCCAGTACCGTGGCTGGGGCGCTGCTTGTTGCTCCTGCAGACGTCGAGAATGGGCCGTCCGAGCATTTGCATCGTGTTGCCGCTTTTAGTCCGATACCTTTATCACCGCTGCCTTTTCCGGCGTTAGTGGTGGGAAGCAGAAATGATCCATGGCTTGGCGTAAGGCGTGCCCGAACCCTTGCTCGCCATTGGCAGGCGTCGTTCGTCGATGCGGGGCGGAAAGGTCATATTGGGAATCAGTGCGACCTTGGATACTGGATTGATGGGTTGCTCTTTCTGGACAGACTGACTCAAACGATTGTTCTGCGCAATGCAGGGCAGACACGGCATCCGAAAAAGACACTGCAATAGCCCAGAAAACCCTTACGACATGCACATACCATCAGCGTGCGCCGGGCTTAGTAGCTTCGTTATGAGCAAAATGTTTTGACATCGCATTATTCCGTGTGCAAATAAAAGAGGACGCAGGTTTCCTATTAACTCGTTCATCAATGGCGGTGAACGATAAGGAAATGGCAGAATCGCTCACGACGACACCCGGGTGGCCAACGATGGTCTCCGTGCCTGAAGAAGGCGTCTCCGTTCCTTTTGCTGGTGGAGACTGGATGCGATGACGTGGACAAAGGATTTCTCAAGGCCGGAAACCCGCGTACCCTATTGGCGGCGTTTCTTTACTTCGATGTCTCCTTCATGGTGTGGGTCCTGCTGGGACCGCTCGGTATTTCGATTGCTCATGATCTGCACCTGAATGCCGGACAGAAGGGGCTGCTTGTGGCCACCCCGGTTCTGGCAGGGGCTCTGCTACGTGTGCTGGCTGGCGCGCTGGTCGATCATTTCGGGCCTCGTCGGGTTGCGATTGGTGCCCAGATTCTTGTCATTTCCGGGCTATTCCTGACGTGGCTGATTGCGCCACACAGCTATGGCGCATTGTTCGGTGTGGCGCTGGTGTTAGGGGTGGCTGGGGCATCGTTTGCCATTGCTCTGCCGCTAGCGTCTGCATGGTATCCGCCACACTATCAGGGCACGGCGTTGGGTATTGCCGGGGCGGGTAATTCCGGCACCGCCCTTGCATCCCTTTTTGCGCCCGGTCTGGCAGTTCTCTACGGCTGGGTAAATGTGCTGGGGCTGGCAACCCTGCCTTTGATCGCTGTTCTGATTGCCTTTCTGTTTCTCGCCAGCGAGCCTCCTCAGCGTCGGTCCAGCGGGGGGCTGGTGGCTTGGCTGCCCGTTCTGCGTAGCAGCGACTGCTGGTTGTTGATGTTTTTCTACGGCGTGACATTTGGCGGTTTTGTAGGGCTTGCTTCGTTCCTGACCATCTATTTCAACGATCAGTACAGTTTGCCTCCCGCCATTGCAGGAAGCTGCACGGCTTTCGTGGTGTTTGTTGGGTCCTTCGTGCGTCCGCTTGGGGGCGCAATGGCTGATCGTATCGGCGGGGAACGCGCTTTGAGCATCCTGTTCGCACTTGCTGCTGTCATTTTTGCTCTGATCGGGTTTGGCCTGCCGACAATCTGGTTTGCGTTTCCTGCCTTTTTTCTTGGTATGCTTGTGCTGGGTCTGGGGAATGGTGCTGTCTTCCAGCTTGTGCCGACACGGTTCCCGAGCCGGGTTGGTATCCTGACAGGCCTGGTGGGCATGAGCGGCGGGGTAGGGGGATTCTATCTGGCATCCTCCCTTGGGGCCGCACGCCAGGCTACGGGCTCCTACGGTCCGGGTTTTCTGGGCTTTGCCGCGATCACGGTGGTGGCGTTTCTCTGTGTCGGGCTGTGCCGCCGTCGCTGGACGGCTGAGCAGTCCCACATGTCGGCCGAGGCCGATGCTGCTGCGTCTTCGTAATTATTGCTCCCTACTTAATCAGGAACGTGTCCCGTGACCCGTATCTCTGCAGTGTTTCGCCCAGCCTCGCTTACGGCAGGTATCACCACCCTTTTTGTCAGTCTGAATGTGGGCCATGCGGCACAGGCCGACATCGCGCCTGCAGCTGGCGTGACGGCCACCAAAATGAAGTCGGCTTCATCTCCACCGGCAGAAAAAGCGGCGGTTCACCATGTTACATTGCCGCATAGTCCTGACTGGGGAGTATTCAACGCCGGGAAAGGGGCGGCAGCCGGGTTCGGAACTGCCGGTGGTTTTGGTCAGGCGCGCTGGGCGGAGGACTGGAGCGACCTTGTTACGACAGCCCCCGAACAACGGCGGAAGGACTGGTTTAACCGCTTGAAACACATTTCCCTGACCAACAAGGGAGACATCTGGCTTTCCCTCAACGGGGAAGAACGGCTGCGTTACATCTTTGAGAACCAGCCCATGATGGGAACTGCGGGCAAAACAGACGCCAGCCGCATTTTGCTGCGTAACCAGTATGGGGCGGACCTCCATTTGGGGGACCACGTACGAGCCTATGCCGAGTTTCTTTGGGGTGTCGCCGGAGGATCGAATTATTACGGCTACCAGAACGGCGTACAGCGTGAACGGCTGGATCTTCAGCAGGGTATTCTGGAAATAAAGGGCAGAATGCTGGGGGCTAAAATGGGCGTGATCGGTGGTCGCCAGATTTTTCTGGATGCCCCGGTTACCATGCAGTCCGCACGGGACCTGACCAATGCCCAGCAATCGTGGGATGGATTTCGCGGTTATGCGGTATGGAAATCTTTCCGGCTGGATCTGTTCGATTTCATGCAGACCAACAAGCTTCCCCGCAATGTGTTTGCTGATGGTACGAATTACAACGCCCGGATGTATGGCATCTATACCTCCACCGCGCTGCCGCAATTTTCGGTCATGGGACAGAAGAGCCAGATTTTTGCGGATGTATTCTTCATTGACTACCTGTTCAACGGAGCAGCAGCCGCTTTGGCGACCACAACAGGTACACGGGCGGGATCGACCCGCCGGGACAATATCGGTTCACGGGTATGGGGGAATGTTGGTCCTTTCGATATCAGCCTCACTGGCGTGTTTCAGGGCGGAGAATTCCGGCCTGCCGGTAACAATCCCACACGGGCAGTCCGGGCCTATGCAGTTAATGGCACGTTCGGCTGGACGGCAAAAAATCTGAAAGCCAAACCATCCATTGCCTTGCAGGGGGACGTGTTTTCAGGTGGGTCCTACCATAGTCAGGATGGTGCGGTCGGCACATTCGCCACCCCTTATTTTCCGCTGCCCTACTATAACGATGTAACACTGGCTCTGACATCCCAAAACCTGATTGGTATTGGGCCTGTTATTGCGGCTGCACCGTTGGCGAACCTGCATCTCAAGCTGCACGTTCCCTTTTTCTGGCGCGAAAGCACGCAGGATGCGGTGTATGGCACGGGAAAAATATATAGCTGGCGCAATGGTCTTTCGGGCGGGTTCATTGGAGCTACACCCCAGACCCAGCTTGCGTGGAACTTTGCGCCCCACTGGACCTGGACGCATGACATCGCAGGTTTTGTCGCCTCACACGGTATGCATCACGCAGGCGCAAAGGACGGCGCTTTCTACATGCAAACCATGGAATTCAAGTTCTGACCGCCGATAGCACGACAGGAGAAATGATCATGTCCAAAACAGGAAATATCGTCGTCATCGGTAATGGGATGGTTGGCCACTACTGTGCCGAGCAACTTGTGATGCATGGGCTGCATGAAAATTGCGCGATCCATATTTTTGGCGATGAAATTCACGATGCCTATGACCGCGTGCATCTGACGGAGTATATGAGCGGACAGGATGCTCTGGCGTTGCGGCTGCATGCGGATGATTTCCACGCCCATCACGGCCTGACCCTGCACCGTGGCGTAAGGGTGACGCGCATCGACCGTGAGGCGCGGATGGTGGAAAGTGCTGAAGGCCTGCTGCCTTATGACACGTTGATCCTTGCTACCGGTTCCACACCTTTCGTGCCACCGGTTCCCGGCAATACGGGCACAGCGGGACTGGTTTATCGCACACTGGATGATCTGGACATGATCCGGGCCGCGGCAGAAGGAGCCGCACACGGTGTGGTCATTGGCGGAGGATTGCTGGGGCTGGAAGCAGCAAATGCCTTGGCGGGATTGGGGCTATCCACGGCCGTTGTTGAATTCGCGCCTCGCCTTATGCCGGTACAGTTGGACGACGAGGGCGGTCAGGCTCTGAAGCAACGGATTGAGGCGTTAGGGATCAATGTCCTTACGGCTCATGCCACCCAGCAGATCATTGCAGGGGAAACGCACCGACATCGGCTGGTTTTTGCCGATGGCACATTTCTGGAAACTGATTTGGTGGTGTTCTCGGCCGGTATTCGTCCACAGGACCGATTGGCCCGTGACTGCGGCCTCGCTATCGGCCCGCGCGGCGGTATCGTGATTGACGAGCGATGCCTTACTTCTGACCCGCATATCTATGCCATTGGCGAATGTGCTTGCTGGAACGGTCAGATTTTTGGGCTGGTCGCGCCGGGATACACAATGGCCCGCACGGTTGCCTCCACGCTTGCCGGAGAAGACGCCGCCTTTTGCGGGGCGGATATGTCCACCAAACTCAAGCTGCTGGGCGTGGATGTGGGCTCCATCGGTGATGCGCATGGCTCCACGTCGGGCAGCCTGAGCTATCGCTTCATTGGGGAGATGGACGGTTCATATCGTCGCCTTGTGCTTTCTGGGGATGGCAGCCGCGTGCTTGGGGCTGTGCTAGTGGGGGACAACGCCTATTACGACACCATTCTTCAGTATGTGCAGAACAGCATTAAACCGCCGGCCGACCCCGCTGCACTGATTCTGCCACGCGGGGAAGGGGCGGATCTGCTAGGTGCCGACGCGCTGCCCGATTCAGCCATGATCTGTTCATGCCACAACGTTACAAAAGGAGCGATCTGTTCCTCCATTGAGGAAGGGTGCACGGATCTTGTGGGGCTTAAACAATCCACAAAAGCCAGCACTGGCTGCGGTGGCTGCTCGGCCCTGCTCAAAACCGTGTTTGAAACGGAACTGGAAGCCCGTGGCATTACTGTTGACCATAGTTTGTGCGAACATTTTTCCTATACGCGGCAGGAGCTTTATTCCCTCGTTCGCGTACACGGAATCCAGACGTTTGAAGAGCTTATGGCACAATATGGCAATGGGGGGCTTGGTTGCGATATCTGTAAGCCCGCTGTCGGTTCAATCCTTGCATCAGCCTGGAACAAACCCATTACCGACCCGCTTTATATCCCGTTGCAGGACACGAACGACACGTTCATGGCCAACATGCAGAAAAACGGCACATATTCTGTTGTACCGCGCATAGCGGGAGGTGAAATTACGCCAGATAAACTGATTGTCCTTGGGCAAGTAGCAAAGAAATATGGCCTTTATACCAAAATTACCGGCGGCCAGCGTATTGATCTGTTCGGTGCGCAACTGGACCAACTGCCCGATATCTGGAGCGAATTGCTGGAAGCCGGGTTCGAGACCGGCCATGCCTATGGCAAATCCACCCGGACTGTAAAATCCTGTGTGGGCAGCACATGGTGCCGTTATGGGGTACAGGACAGCGTGAGCAAGGCGCTGGATCTGGAAAACCGCTACAAGGGTCTGCGTTCTCCCCATAAGCTTAAATTTGCCGTTTCAGGGTGCACCCGCGAATGTGCGGAAGCACAAAGCAAGGACGTGGGAGTAATTGCTACAGAAAACGGCTGGAATCTTTACGTTTGCGGCAATGGGGGTATGCGGCCCCGCCATGCAGAACTGTTTGCGACAGATCTCGATGCTGAAACGCTGGTGAAATACATTGACCGTTTCCTGATGTTTTATATCCGGACGGCAGATAAACTTCAGCGTACCTCTGTCTGGCGAGAAAATCTTGAAGGCGGACTGGATTACCTGCGTGACGTCATCATAAACGATAGCTTGGGTATCTGCGAAGAACTTGAGCGCCAGATGCAGATGGTGGTGGATCGCTATCAGTGCGAATGGCGTGATGCACTGACCGACCGTGAAAAACTCAAAAGGTTCCGGACGTTCGTCAATGATGGTCGCCCTGACCCGAACATACGCACCCTGCCAGAACGGGAACAGGTTCGCCCGGCGGATAATATGCCCGAAACTGCGGCCTCGGCCGGCCCAACGCAATGGACTGAACTGTGTAGCCAAGCCGACCTGGTGGCAAAATCAGGGGTTGTGGCATGGCATGAGGGCAACCAGATTGCCCTGTTCTACCTGCCTGGCACGGAAGAGACGCCTGCACGGGTCTATGCGATAGATAACCATGATCCGTTCTCAAACGCCAACGTGCTTGGCCGAGGACTGATGGGTGATCTGAAGGGGCAACTGGTGGTTGCGTCTCCCCTCTACAAACAGCATTTCTGTCTGGAAGACGGCCAATGCCTTGAAGACTCCACCGTCCAGTTGCGGACATGGGACGCGCGCGTAGAAAACGGGAGAGTAGAAATCCGGGCCAAGACGATCAAAGCCGCACCGGAACCTGTTCTGGTCTGATTCAGTCATGACGCGGGAAGAAGTTCGCACTGTCTGCCCCTATTGTGGGGTAGGGTGCGGCGTCATACTTGAGGTAGAGGACGATCGTATCAGGAAAGTGCGTGGCGATGGCGCACATCCTGCAAATGGTGGTCGCCTGTGCACCAAAGGCAGTTCCTGCGACAAACCGCTTCTGTCCGACCAGCGCCTGCATCAGGCTCTCATCCGTTCCAGACGGGGCGAAAAGGTGGTCCCCGTTGCCATGCAGCAGGCCATTGAAACAACTGCTGAGCGGCTACGTGCTATCCTTGATGCGCACGGGCCGGATGCTATTGCCTTTTACGTATCGGGACAGATGTCGATGGAGGCGCAGTACCTCGTCAACAAGCTGGCCAAAGGATTTGTTCGTAGCCAGCATATCGAGTCCAACTCCCGTCTCTGCATGGCTGCCGCAGGCACGGGCTACAAGCTTTCCCTCGGGGCAGACGCCCCGCCGGGTAGCTACGAGGATTTTGACTGCACAGACCTGTTTTTCGTCATCGGTGCGAACATGGCGGATTGCCATCCAATCCTCTTCTTGCGGCTGATGGACCGCAAACGGGCGGGCGCGAAGCTGATTGTTGTTGATCCCCGCCGCACGGCTACTGCGGAAAAAGCCGACCTGTATCTGCCCATTCGTCCGGGCACGGATCTGGCGCTCCTTAATGGCCTTCTTCATGTGCTGGTGAAGAATGATGCAATAGACAGAGAGTTCATCGCTCGGGCTACGACGGGATGGGAGGCAATGGAAGCCTTTCTGGATGAGTATGCACCCCAGACAGTAGCTGAAATCACGGGCCTGCCGGTTGAAGACATCCTGACTGCAGCACACTGGATTGCTGAGGCTGGAGAATGGATGAGCCTGTGGACCATGGGCCTAAACCAGAGCATTGCAGGTACTTGGAATACCAACGCGCTGTGCAATCTCCATCTTGCTACGGGTGCTATCTGCCGCCCCGGTAGTGGACCGTTCTCGCTGACGGGCCAACCCAACGCCATGGGCGGGCGCGAGATGGGCTATATGGGGCCGGGACTGCCGGGCCAGCGCAGTGCGCTCGTGGCAGCAGACCGGGCCTTTACCGAAAAATTGTGGGCTCTTCCTGCCGGCACGCTACGAGAAACCGGGGGAGGCGGCGCGATTGCCATGTTCGAGGCAATGGAGCGCGGTGAGATCAAGGCATGTTGGGTGATATGCACAAACCCCGTTGCGACTGTTGCCAACCGCCGCCACGTCATTCGGGGGTTGGAGGTAGCAGAATGCGTTATCGTGCAGGATGCATTTGCAGACAGCGAAACGACCCGTTTTGCAGATATCGTGTTGCCTGCGGCCCTATGGGCTGAAAGTGATGGTGTGCAGGTCAATTCTGATCGTACCATGACACTTGCCAGAAAAGCGGTTTCCCCGCCGGGAGAGGCCTTGGCGGATTGGGATATCATTGCACGTGTGGCGCGGGCCATGGGGTTCGAAAAAGACTTTGCTTTTACGTCTGCCGCAGAGGTGTTCTCGGAAGCAAGCCAGTTTAGTAATCCGAAGACGGGTTATGACATTGCGGGCGTAAGTCATGAACGGCTGCACAAGGGGCCGGTGCAGTGGCCCGCTCCTGCAGGCGACACGCGAGCCCGACACCCCATCCGCTATATTTCTCCCGATGGGAAGGGGCCCGTTTTTGCAACGCCGGACGGGAAGGGGGTCTTTTTTGCCCGGCCCTGGATGCGGCCCAAGGAATGGCCGGACGAGGATTTTCCCTTCGTGCTGAACAGCGGTCGGTTACAACACCAGTGGCATACGCTGACCAAAACCGGCCGGGTTGAAAGCCTCAACCGCCTTAACCCCGGTCCCTTTGTGGAAATAGCGCCGTGTGATGCACAGGCGCTGGGTTTGGAACAGGATGATAGTGTCAGGATCACATCACGGCGAGGGCAGATTGTTTTGCCAGCCCAGATTTCCACCCGAGTAAGGCTCGGCACCTGTTTTGCACCGTTTCACTGGAACGACCGCTTTGGAGAGGATCTGACGGTCAATTCCGTCACTCCGGACGCAGTTGATCCGTTGTCGTTGCAACCTGGCTTTAAACTCTGCGCGGTGGCGCTGGAACGTATTGAAAAACCCGCATGTCCAGCCCCCCAAGGGGCAGAACCAAGCAGGAAGGGACATTCCGTTATGATGCTGCGTGCGCTAACCAGTCATCTTGGTCTGGAACGGTCGGATCAGCCAGTCGCGGCATCATTGTCCGATGACGCGCGAGCGTGGCTTTCCGGATTTCTTGACGGACTGGAAATGGCACCGCCAGGTGCAGGCGAAATGCCCACACTGCCCGCATCAGCTCCCCTGCCAGCACAGATGCGGGCACGGATTGGCGGCCTTCTCGCGGGTCTTTACAGCCGGACCTATGCGGACCATGAGGTTTTGCCGCTACAGGAGGCAAATGCCTCAACTGCGCCGAAGATCATCGTATGGTGGGCGTCCCAGACCGGACGAGCGGAAGGGTTGGCCGCCACGATCGTGACCTGGTTACGGGAGGCAGGTCACGAAGCAGAAGCAAAGTGCCTCGATACATTTGATACAGCCAGCAATTTTGTGGGCGCGGCTCTCTTTGTCGTGTCCACTTTCGGTGATGGTGATCCTCCAGACTGTGCCGCTCCGTTCTGGGATATGCTGAGAACGCAAAAAGGCCCCATGTCCGGCCTGACCTTTGCGGTGTTAGCCTTGGGAGATTCTTCCTATGCGAATTTCTGCGGCTTCGGGCGGGCGCTAGATGGGCATCTGATGGAACTTGGTGCGACGCCCTTGCTGGAAAGGGTGGAATGCGAACCTGATTTTGAAGATACGGTGGAGGCTTGGCGGGGCTCTTTGCTGAATGCTTTTTCCCAGCTATCATCCGACAAGACGGAAGCTATGCTGCCGGCCTTGCCTCTGCAGGTGGAAAAGCCAGCTGCCCCAGTCTCAGGCTCTCGCGATGCCCCGGTTATGGCGCGGCTCTGTATCAACGAACGCCTCTGTGCGACGGGGTATGACAGGGACACACGGCGCATTGGTCTTGATGTCAGTGGGACAGAGTTAAGCTGGACCCCCGGAGACGCATTAGGCATATGGCCCCGCAACCCGGAGCATCATGTGGAAGTGGCCCTGCGCGCCCTTGGTCTTGCAGAGGACACGCCCATTGTTCTGCGTGGCTGCGGCACAGTAGAGCTACGTGAAGCGCTTGTCCGTCATCTTGATCTGACACGCCCCAATCCGGCCATGCTGGCTGCACTTGGGGGGCGTGCGCCCGGCTTCCTGCCTGATTTGCTGAAAGAGGCCTCTTTGACCGTTACGGCGCAGGATGTTGCTTCTTTGTTCCGACGTCTCCAGCCACGGCTTTATTCGATTGCGTCCTCGCCAAAAGTGGCTGGGCGGGTAATTGAACTGACAATGGGGGTAAGCTGCACGCCTTGGCCCGGCATTTGTTCAAACTGGCTGGCAGGATTGACGGAAGATGCAGAAATTCCGGTCTTTATCCAACCAACCACGCATTTCCGTCTGCCAATGGACGATGACGCTGCCATGATCATGATCGGGCCTGGCACTGGCATCGCACCCTTCCGGGGGTTCCTGCAGGAACGGGCGGCACGGAAATCCACGGGCCGAAACTGGCTTTTCTTTGGCGAACGCCACGCCGCAAAAGGGTTTTACTACCAGGACGAACTTGATGCTTTTCTGGCGGCAGGATTACTGACACGTCTGGACACTGCCTTTTCACGTGATCAATCAGAGCGCATCTATGTGCAGGACCGTATGGAAGCAGCTGGAACAGAATTGTGGGATTGGCTGAAGGAAGGAGCATATGTTTATGTATGCGGGGATGCAACACGCATGGCACGGGATGTTGACGCGGCATTGCGCCGGATTGTGGCGCGCCATGGCAATCTGTCCTCAGGTGATGCAGACGCATTTGTGAGCAATCTGACACGTGAAGGCCGCTATCTGCGTGACGTTTATTGATGAATGAGGAAAAAAAATCATCAGGCACGCGCCTCAGGGTGTTGGTTGCAGATGAAAATCCCCGCAGAGGACACGCGCTGTCAGAAACCTTGCATGCTGATGCTTCACTGGATGTTCTGACCGTTCCTCCCGATAAAGCACTGATTGATGCCGTACGCGATTATGGGCCGGACGTGGTGCTTGTTGATCTGGACAGGGCGGATCGTGATGCGCTGGATAGCATTCGTGCTCTGTCCTGTTCGGCGCTTGAGCGGCCCGTTGCCCTGTTTGTGGACGAAGATGACGTTGATCTGATGGAGACAGCTTTTGATACAGGCGTGTGTTCCTACAATGTTCTTGAAGCCTTACCGCGGGATGTAAAGCCGCTTCTGCGTGCCGCTATTGCGCTTTATGCCCGTTTCCGCCGCACACGTGACGAACTGACCGAAGCACAGATCGCCCTTGCCGAACGCAGGCTTATCGAGCAGGCAAAGAGATCTTTCATGAAAAATGAAAAAGCCAACGAAGCACAGGCCTACCGGTGGCTCCAGCGCCGGGCCATGCAGACCTCGCGTCGGATAGCGGTGGTTGCCGAGGAATATCTGGCAGCGCAGAAAAAGGATGAGGCATCATGAACGCACCATTACGGATTGGCGTGCTGAAGCTGGCTGACAGCGCCCCCGTCATCATGGCGCAGCAAAAGGGAATTTTTGCCCATCATGGGCTGGAAACCGAGATTATTGTCTCCCCATCCTGGGCGAATATAGCCGATGGGTTGGCGTGGAACCGTCTGGATGCCGCTGTTGTTTTCGCGCCGCTCGCTATGATGACGGCGCTTGGGCACCGTGGCCATGGTGCCGAACTCCGCCCTCTGGCACGGATCAGCCGAGGCGGCAACACGATCATGCTGCGCGGTATCAACCCGGCTAGCGGAGTATGGCAAGCAGGATCCCATGGCCGAAATGCTTTTGATATCTGGCGCAATGCTATCGGCAGGAAACCGCGCATAGCCATTGTTCATATGTATTCCACTCATCTTCTCATTCTCCGGCGGTTCCTGAAGATGATTGATGTGGATATGGAGAATGAGGTCACTCTGTCCGTCATGCCTCCCGCTGATATGATCCATGCACTCGCGGAAAACGCGATTGATGGCGGTTGTGTTGGTCCGCCATGGGGCACTGAAGCAGAGCAACTCGGACTTGCTTTTCAGGTGGGGGGATCGGCCACCGTCCTTCCCGGTCACCTTGAGAAGGTCCTTGTCGCATCAAGAAAACTATTAGCTTGCGAACAAAAGGTAAGCCGTATGTCACTTGCGGTTCAGGAGGCGCTTTCCTTCTGCCAGAAGCCCACGCATCATGAAGAAATTACGCAGGCGCTGGCTGCTCCCATAACAGACGGAGGGTTGCTATTACCCCCAGCCTCGACCCGCACCATCTTGCCCGGCGGGGAGGCTCGCGAATGCGTCACTTTCTCCGAGGGCACTCTTCTGCCCTCTGATCTCGACTGGATCATAAGTGACATGACAGCACTTGAGTGGATCGGGGAGGTCGAGCAACAGATGCTCAAGCGTTGGAGCGGCCCTATTCCCGCGGCTTCATCCCCTGTCTGACTAATGTAGCGCCTGCTGAAAATAAGAAGAAGCCATCCTGCTTAATTTTCGGCGGAATGCCGTTACATCTCTTGCACTTACACGTGCCATATATGACAGGTGATCTGCGCGGGGAGGGGAGCCTATACCTCTGTCGGCTCTATACGAATTTTTCGGTATTATTTTGAAACCGAGAGATGCGAAATCTCCTGCCATGAGCCAACAGTACGAATGCCGAAATAACCTGGAATCTCGGATATAACTGGCCCAGAGAAAATGACCCTTCCATCCAGTGAGACTGAGGTGGTGCCGTTCCGAACATTTATGATGGTATGGTAAACATGATCAGCAACAAGAAGATCTGACTGATCCTTGCTTTCTTGCAGCAGGATACGGTTACCTGACCCGTCATAATGCCTGAACCGCGTTGTAGTGTTGGCGTTGCCACCAATTCCGGCATATTCAAGGACAAGGCTATTATATGCAGCAAGGGTTCCGTTGAGTGGACGAGGAAGACCACCATCTTTTTCATGTGCATTCCAGAAGATGTTCATATCTGAAACACGGAAATTGCCTATAGGCTTGAAGATTTTGCGGTCAAAAGAGAGCGTATAGTTACCGTGTAAAGGAAGAAGAAGCCAGAGCGTCAAACCATTTTGTGCCCACACCCGAAGTCCGTTAGTAGAGACTTCAATACGCGAAGGAGGGATGCCCTGCGCAGTTTTTTCTGCTTCCAGACGCCATGTATGGTGTTGTCTATCTTGTACGGTGACCGTACTTTCAGCATGAGCTTTGGGAAATGCTGAGGCTTGAATAATCAGACTTACCGTAAGCCCCACAATCCACGTGTGGGGCATGAATAGGGGCCTAAACAGTGTCATAAAAAGCCGTCTCTCTCATAGAATAGAGCTATCAGTTTTCTCACTTTCGCACCTATCATACTGAAACTTTAGAAAAGATGTAAAATACGATGGCAGAAAACCTGACGGGGCGGGCTGATCAAACTTTCTGATCATAAGAACTATCAATAAAACACGTCTTTCATCAAAATGAAAACCTTACACCGCCCGGCCATGCTTCGGCGCAACTCCTTAACACTATCCGCATAAACTCACACATGGCCACATATGCATCTAAGCTTTAAATGTCAGAAATGAACGCCAACAGACCCACCAATAACACGCGGGGTTCCCATCCACCCGAAAACGGAACCATAATCCCCTTCACGAAGGCTCATATAGTACGTTTTATCCAAAACATTATTGACCCAAATAGATGTGTCCAAAGAAGTGCCATGAACTTTCAGCTTATAGCCCAATGAAAAATTCAGCAGGCCATAGGCGGGTATTTTGGCTGAAGGAGAATCATCAACCGTTGCAAAAGTCGCTGTACGATAGGAATAGCGAACAGTTGCATACAGAGAAGACTTGTCATTCAAACTATGCTCATAACGTCCCATCACGCTCAAGGAAAGCTTGGGTGCGCGGAATACAGGACGCCCGTTCAGGTTACAGGAGGCAGGCGGCTGACTTTGCAGAGAGACTTCTGGTGCACACCGAGCATTGTCATAGCTCAGGTATTTTGTGTCATTATACAAAACATTTGGTGTGATCGTCAGGTTTTTTATCGGACGCCAGTTCATAGTATATTCAACACCACGAGACCTGTAGTTTCCTGCATTGGTCAAATAGGTCTGTTGAGTTTCCGTATCATAGCCTTGGGTCTGAAAATCTTTGACTAACGCATTAAAGTAATCAATTTTGAAGTCGAGCTTTGCCGCGGGAATATCTTTATGCAAACCGACCTCAATGCTCTCTGTCGTTTCTGGCTTGATATAAAGGCTATCGAATCCAGCCTTGCCTGCCGAGCCAGAGGATATGTTTAAGGCACCTGCTTTTTTACCGTAAGACAGCGCCACGTAAAATTTTGTAAGGTTGTCCAGATCATAATCAACATTTACCATCGCTGATGGCAAAGCTGTCGTTTTGCTTAACACCCCCGAGTAAAATGGACTTTTATTCAGCCTTCTGAATGTTCCACTTTTATCATCAATCCCTTCTCTAAATCCAAATTTAACCGTGAGCCTCTTTAAAGGGTGCGCTGTTGCCTGAGCATAGAGAGAATAGTAATCGTCTCTTAAAGAACCATAGCGATAGACGGTCAAATTATCGTAACTGGTGCTCTTATACCAGGCACCGGAAACGCCATCACTATATTGGCTAATCGCATTTGTGTTAAGGCTTTCACCAGAATAGGCAAAACCCGTTGCGAAATTAATCGTCTTCCATTGGGGGGAATCAAAGCGAATGTTTTCATACCACGTTCTATCCCTGACATTCGTGCCAGAATTGTAATAGACATTAATGCTGTACGGGTCAGACATGACAGGGTTCGTATAGAAGTAGCGGAATGAACTGATAGACGACAGTTTCCAGCCCCCACCAAATCTCCAGCTTATTTGTGGAGAGACACCCAGTTGCTGGGTGGTGTCATAATTCTGGTAATCAAGATCAGTTGCACGCCCGGTTATAATATGGTTTCCCAAAGCAGCGGACATATTTTCGAACTGATTCACGCCTTCCACAGTAATGCTTTTATAGAGAACTGGTGTGGGCGTCTCGCGTTCAGCACTATAATCTGCAATCAGACGAAAATTCAGGTTTTCATTTGGTGTGTAGTAAAGTTGAGTGCGTACGCTATCTCCGTGATAGCCATTCACGCTATTTCCATAACGGACATTTTTTATATAGCCGCCTTGAGCGGTGTGATTATAGCTTATGCTTCCGTACAGATTATTCAGTATTTTCCCCGATACGAGCGCAGATGCACGCATGTAGCCGTAACTGCCGTAAGAAAAGAACGCTTCACGGCGCGTTGTGGCTGTTGGCACTCTTGTTTTGATGTCAATAACACCAGCCGTCACGTTAGCCGGATACAAGGTTCCTTGAGTTGCGCCGTTATAGACGTCAATAGAATCAAGATCGTTAAACCCATGAGCCATCATGGAAGGACGGCTCAAATAAACACCATCAAGAAACAGCCCGACACTACTCGGCATACCAACATTGGCTTCCCCCCCAGTCTGGCCGCCTCCGTCACCCATGCCGCGAATAGAGATACTACTGTTGAAAGGATCTGCAGCATCAACATTCAGGCTTGGAGAGAGTTGCTGAAGGTCTTCAATGGTATTGATCCGTTCACTTTCAAGTTCCTTACCCGTGAAATGATAGGATGACGAGGTGGGTCTTTGCCTATCTATTGTGATCCTGTTTCCTAAAACCTCCACAGATTCTCCTGCTGCGAGATTTCTTCTCTGTTTGGCAAGCTTGTGAAGTTTCTTATGGCTTGAATTGGAAGAAGGGGAGGTTTGCTCGGACCATGCATTGGTGCTCAGCAGGGTTGTCGCCAGCAAAAAGCCACTAGCAAAAGCGTGTCTTGAGATACTCAACTTAACCACCACTGAAAAACGGTAATTGATATTGGTATGCCGATTTGCACGTTATAATTGGATGGTATAGTTAATAAATCGTAATATTCCGTTTTATAGATATTAATATACAACGGGGTTTGGTGTTAACAAAAAGGTCCATCTATGCTCTTCCGTTATTCGGCCCGCTGTGTCTTGGGCGGCCTTGCGTTGCTCCTACTGCCAGCCATGGCTCTTGCTGAAAAAAAATCACCTCCACAATCGTGGATTGATCCTGATACGGGTCATCGCGTCATTCGGGTGACAGACGAACCTGGATCTGCAAGCCTTTATTTTAACATCAATGCTTACACGCCCGACGGTAAGCAGATGATATACACGACAGCAGACCGTGGTATTGGGGTGATCGATCTGGCTACGTTTACAGCCAAACCTTTGGTAAAAGGACCAGTTGGCGGCGGCCCTGGCGCTGTTGTTGTGGGGCACAAAACACCAACAGTTTATTATTTCAAAGGACTAAAGGGCGATGCGCAATATGCTTCCCTCTGGAGTGCCAACATCCAGACGGGAGAGCAGAGAAAAATAGCTGATCTACCACGTCGCGCAGGCATCTTTTCCATTAATGCTGATGAGACGCTGGGAGTAGGAAGTTACATCATTGGGGATGGCGAAGATTATAATGGACGCCAAGCCGGGCAGGTCGCTCAGCAACATACACCGGATGAACCGTTAGATAAAAAGACCAAGATGGCCAGACGTCTTGCCGCAAGGCTGCCGATGGTTGTCTTTACCGTCGATTTACACACGGGTCAGATCAAACCAGTTTTTGCCAGCACGGACTGGATCGATCATTTACAGTTTTCCCCAACCGACCCGACATTGCTCATGTATGCCCATCAAGGTGAGTGGCAGCAGGTAGAAAAACTTTGGACCATTCGCACCGATGGTTCACAGAATAAACATATCAACCCGCGTATCATGAAAATGGAGGGCAGTGGCCACCAATGGTGGGACCATAACGGGAAAAATATATGGTACGATCTCCATATACCTTTAGGAATGATCTCGTTCGTTGCAAGTTATAACGTCGAAAATGGTGATAGGACGTGGTTCCATTATACCCCGGAAGAATCCTCCATCCATTTTACTAGGTCTGTTGACGGGACACTGTTTGCTGGCGACGGTAGCGATGCCCCTGGAGCAAAGTGGCTCTATCTGTTTCATCCAGAGTTGATAAAGGATGACCACAGTTTAGGTGAGCATCTCATTCAGCCCGGCCGGTTCCGGGCAGAGAAGTTGGTCAATATGTCCAAACATAATTACCATTTAGAGCCGAACGTGAATTTCACGCCTGATGGCAAATATGTGATTTTTCGGTCAAATATGCTCGGCCCAACATATGTCTTCGCTGTTGAGGTGCATAAATGACATCATAAGAAAGCTGCGTAATCGCGTTACCCAATATCGTCAGTATAAAACTGATGCGAGATCATCTTCCTGATGGCGGCCTGGCTGCCGCCTGATGAGTTAGGCGACAAGCAAAGAGATAATTACCAACCCGAGAGCAGCCACACCTAAGACGCCGAACAGTGTCTCAGAATGTCTGCTCTGGAAGGCACCTGTCTTGACTACTGGGCTCGCAAAACCCGAAATTTTGCTACCCCAATACATGCCAGCCCCCACAGTGAGAGAATAGGCGCCGACCATTAGGGCATTCAGGCTGGCTGGAGCATAACGTGCAATAACCGCCAGCACCGGGCTGCCGATAAGCCATTCTGATGTGGCAGAAGCAAAATAGCCACCTAGCATGAACGATGCTCTGGTCTGGTTGGGTGCCGAAATATAAACGCCAGCTCACCAGACGAAGAATGCGAGCGCGACAAAAAACGTGCTATGAGCCTATCGGATAAGGAATGATACCGGTTGGATAGGGCAAGATAGAGTGTAGCAAGAAACGGACTGAAATCTTTCTGAATCCAGACGCTTAACGGCATAACAAACTCACGAGAGGCCGGGTCGCTTTCGCCCGGCCTACGGCTTTATTTATCCGTGAGTGGGCATCACAAATTCCGCTCCAGAACGGATACCTGCCGGCCAACGCTGTGTTACAGCCTTCATGCGTGTAAAGAAACGCACGCCTTCTGGCCCATGCATGTGGTGATCTCCAAACAGGGAGTCTTTCCAGCCACCGAAAGAATGGAATGCCATAGGCACCGGAATAGGGACATTCACACCCACCATTCCGGCTGTTACATTATGGGTAAAGGTTCTGGCGGTGTCACCGTCACGAGTGAAAATGGCCGTACCGTTTCCGAAGGGGCTCCCGTTTATCAGCTTGAGTGCGGTATCGAAGTCTGGCGCACGCATGACGCACAGAACAGGGCCGAAAATTTCTTCCCGGTAAATGTCCATCTCTGGTGTGACATTATCAAACAGTGAACCACCAATGAAAAATCCTTTTTCATGATCTTTCACTGTCACGTTACGCCCATCCACAACCAGTTTTGCGCCCTGACTGACGCCTGCATCGACCAATCCCTTTACACGGGCCAGATGCTGTGCGGTGACCAGTGGACCCATTTCACTGGTATCATGCGTGCCGTTGCCAATGGTGATGGCTTTTACCTTTTTGGCCAGTTCTGCCACTAAAGTATCCGCAACAGGCCCTACGGCCACAGCCACGGAAATAGCCATGCATCGTTCGCCAGCAGAACCATAGGCAGCACCGATCAGGGCATCGACCGTTTTTTCCAGATCACAATCTGGCATGACAAGGGCGTGGTTTTTTGCGCCGCCTAAAGCCTGCACTCTTTTTCCGTGCGCGGTACCCGTTGCATACACGTGCTGGGCAATAGGGGTAGAGCCTACAAAACTGACAGCCGCAATATCGGGGTGCTTCAGAATGGCATTTACCATGTCCTTGTCGCCATGCACGACCTGAAACACACCGTCCGGGAGGCCAGCTTCTTGCAGAATTTCGGCCAGTAGCACGGATGCTGAGGGATCACGTTCAGAAGGCTTCAAAATGAAGCAGTTACCGGTCGCCAGCGCCATTGGGGCCATCCATAAAGGCACCATCACCGGAAAATTGAAGGGCGTAATCCCGGCAGCAATGCCAATAGGCTGGCGCATGGTCCATGCATCAATGCCGCGTGCCACCTGTTCTGTATATTCTCCTTTCAGCAATTCCGGCACGCCGGTTGCAAATTCAACAACTTCCAGTCCGCGTGTGACTTCCCCTTTGGCATCAGACAGGATTTTTCCGTGCTCTGCGGTTATAATTGCAGCCAGATCATCCATACGTTGTTCTATCAGGTCGCGCGCACGGAACAGGATACGGGCGCGGGTCAGCGGTGGAGTTTCTGCCCATGAGGGGAAGGCTTTCTTGGCTGCGGCAACAGCGGCATCCAGATCATCCTGTGTGCCAAGCACAACCTTTTTTTCGACCACGCCTGTAGCCGGATTGAATACGTCGCCAAATCGGGCGCTGTTGCCCGTGGTAGGCTTTCCACCGATGATGTGCTGAATTGTATTCATTTTTCTTATCCTTGTTTTACTGAATATCAGCCTTCGCCAATAGCTTCATGTGAGAGGGAGACGATCTGGGTGTGCGCACCTTTTCGTACGTTCAATGTTTCAGGCACCCAGAACAGTGTGATGAAAAAGCCGATCAGGCACAGGCCCATCGGGTAGAGCAGTCCCGCGTAAGGATTACCTGTCTGTGTAACCAGCCAGAGACTAACCAGTGGTAGAAAACCACCGAAAATGCCATTCCCGATATGGTAAGGAACGGAAATGGAAGTGTAGCGCACATTGGCGGGAAAGCTTTCAACAATGAATGCGCCATAGGGGCCGTAAACAGCGGCAGCAATGATAACCAGAACAAACACGCAGGCTGAAATTGTAGCGTAACTCGTGTTTTCTGGTGTTATGGCGTGGCGAATAATGGAAAAGATAGGGATATAGAACAGTACAGCCGCTGCCATACCCGCAAGCGACAGACGTTTACGTCCAATTCGGTCCGACAGTGCACCAAATAGCACGAAGAACGGTACTCCCAGAAACGCACCGACTGCGACAGACAAGGTGGCTGGCAGGAACGGCATTTTCATAAATGTCTGGATGTAATACAGGGCATAGAACTGAGCCGTGTAGAATGTAACGGCCTGTGCACAGGCGACCCCAAAGAGGAACAGGATAATACGCCGTGCATTACCCGGAATACGGAAGGCATCGCGCACTGGTGATTTGGACAGTTTGCCCTGTTTGTGCATTTCCACAAAAACAGGAGATTCGGAAAGCCGAAGGCGAATACGCAAAGAGACTGCAACCAGAACAAATGATACCAGAAATGGTGCTCGCCAGCCCCATGTGCCAAACGCATCCTCGCCCAACCACAGACGCAGGGTGAGCACCATCCCCAGAGACAGTACAAAACCGCCGGAGGCCATGGCCTGAATGTAGCTGGCCCATTTCCCGCGTTCACCGGGCGGGGAGTGTTCTGCCACATAGGTTGCTGCCCCACCATATTCACCGCCTAGAGCCAGTCCCTGCACAATGCGTAATAGAATAAGCAGAACAGGCGCTGCATAACCGGCTGTTGCAAATGTAGGCAGCAAGCCAATAGCCGCTGTGGAACAGCCCATGATAAGGAGCGTGATCAGAAAAGTAGTTTTTCGCCCGACACTATCGCCCATATATCCAAATATCAGGCTGCCCAGCGGGCGCACGGCAAACCCGGTTGCAAAGGTAGCGACACTGATGAGGGTTGCAGCAACGTCATCGCCTGGCGGATAAAACAGGCGGGCAAAGAAAATGGCCAGACTGCCGTAGAGAAAAAAATCATACCATTCAATAACGGTGCCAACACTTGAGGCAAGCACCAGAGAACGCATGGAGCGTTCTTCTTTTTCATGGAATATCATTATTTTGGTCTCCTATCAGGAGCTTTACTGTTTTTTATACGCAGCCGTTTGTCGTCAGGCCCAGACTTTCCGGTATAGATCAATAATTTCGCTGTGATTTGGCACACGCGGGTTGTTGTCTGGAGAGCCAGAAGCGAGAGCCTGTTCAGCCATCAGGGGCAGCAGGCTGTTCCAGCGGCCTTCCTCAAGCCCGTAGGCGGCGGGGGAGGGGACATCCAACTGTCGATTGCGTTCACGAAGTGCTGCGACAAGTGCAGCGCAGGCAGCACCGTCCTCCGTGCCCGATGGCACAATACCCATCACGCGGGCACAGGTGGCATAACGTGCTTGTGCGCCGGTAACAGACCATGCCGTTATTTCCGGCAACAACATGGCGTTTGAAAGCCCGTGCGCGACATGGAAATGCGCGCCGATAGGGCGGCTCATACCATGCACAAGCGCGACCGATGCGTTGGAGAACGCCATGCCCGCTTCGAACGCACCCTGCATCACCTGCTCGCGCGCTTCACGGTTGGAGGGTTCTGCGCAGGCGATGGGTAGGGCGTACCAGATACGCTTCATGGCTGCCAGAGCCAGAGCCTCGGTAAAAGGGGACGCACGTTTGGACACATAGGCTTCAAGTGCATGGGTTAGCGCATCAATGCCGGTATCAGCCGTGAGACGGCGTGGCATGGTCAGGGTCAGTTCATAGTCGACAATGGCAATGTGTGGCAGATAGGCATAGCCTGTACACAGCATTTTCTCGTCGGTTTTTTCGTCAGTAATGACCGTGACGCGTGTGGCTTCAGATCCCGTGCCAGCAGTGGTGGGAATGGCGATAATGGGTAGGCCTGCCTCATCCTGCACGTGTGGCACTTTCAATTGTGAAGGCGTGCCACCGTGCTTGGCGAGCACCGCTACCATTTTGGCGGTGTCAATTGGGCTGCCCCCGCCAAGGCCGATCACACAGTCATAAACACCACGCTTTAACGCAGCGAGCGCGGCGTCAACTGATGTGACCGTGGGGTCCGGCACTGCATCCGGGAAAGCGCCAGACTGAATATCCGCTTCAGCCAGCAGCGCTTGCACCCTATCCAGAAGGCCGGATTTGGCCATGAATCCATCGGTAATAATAAAGGGGGCGGAAAGCCCGACCTGCTTCAATGCGGTGGGAAGTTCGTTCAGCGCACCGCCTCCAATACGTACCAGAGAGGGCAGATAAAGTGCTGTCATAGCCTTTTCTCCTGGGAATGGTTACGGCGTGAGCCGTTCCTTTCCGGCTGTTGTTCTTGTCTGAGTAGTGAACGCGCAAAAGGCATCACTAGAAAATCAGGAGATTTCGCCCAATTGGTGTGCAAATCTGCACATAAGCACCGATAATCAAGGATTCTTATCCCATGAAACGCAGCCTGGACTGGAGAAATCTGCAGTTTTTTCTCGCTGTGGCGCGCTCGGGTTCACTTTCAGAAGCGGGACGTTTATTGGGCGTTGATCACGCAACTGTGGGCCGACACATTGTTTCTTTGGAAACATCGGTCGGCAAAACTCTGTTCGAACGGCATCTGCGCGGTTATGCACTGACACGCTACGGGCAGGACCTGTTAACCACAGCGGAAGCCATGGACCGCGAGGCAACACAGGTGGCACAGGCGACCAATCCGGCTCATGGGTTGACAGGCATTGTGCGGATCAACGCGCTTGAGGGGTTTGCTAATTTCTTTCTGGCTTCCCGCATTGGTCCGCTGATGACGGATAATCCTGCCCTGACGATTGAAATTCTGACTATACAGCAGATTGTCGCGCTCTCGCGTAGGCATGCCGATATAGCCATTACCGTGATGCCTTCAGTGGATGATCGATTTGTCTGCGAAAAGCTGACACCCTATTATTTGCGCGTTTATGCTACTCGTGCATATCTTGATCGGGAAAAAACCATCAGAAGGCCGGATGATTTTTCATCACACCTGTTTGCAGGCTATGTAGATGAAATGATTTTTATGCGGGAGCTGGACTATCTGGGGCATCTTGGCGTCTCGCGCAAGATGGTGCGAATTCAGAACTCAAGTGTGCAGGCGCAAATGGAAGCCGCTTGCTCCGGTTTATGTATGGCAGTCCTGCCTACCTTTGTTGCTGCAACGCGGCCTGAGTTAATAGCCGTCTTGCCCCATCAGGTAAGGCTTGAACGCCATTACTGGCTGATTACCCGCGCGGAAGAGCAAAAAACTGCTCGCATTGAGCAGGTATGTAGCTTCATACGGAATGAGGTTCAGAAAAGTGAAACCCTGTTTGCATTGTAAAAGAGAAATACATCATAGGATCATTTGATAATATTTCAGAAATACATGAATAGTACAAAAAACGGAAGATAGACCTATAAAGGAACGATGGATGCTGCGTTCTTAGATTCTACGTAAAGAACTGTAACTGCCTTATCTGTTGTCCAACGGGGATGGAGCAATCATCTCTGAAGACGCGCAGAGTGGTAGAGAGAGACAAATGAGATGGATAGCTCTCGGACGTAAGTAGCTGCTTGCCATTACTGGAAAATATCAAAATTGGCAGCGGAACGAGGTTGACCAAGGAGAATTTATTTCGAGCTTTACCTCGTCAAGAATCAATGTTCCTCCATGCCCCAGTACAATCTGCCGGGCGAGACTGAGACCGATACCGTTACCGTTTGGTTTAAACGACACGAACGGTTGGAAGATACGCCCCCGCTGTTCTGGAGTAACGCCGTGACCATTATCACGCACAACAATGCTGATTGAACCGGAACGTTCTTCTACGGCAATCTGTACGGACGGAGAGGGCTGCGCAAGAGCGGCTTCAGCGCCGTTATTCAGCAGGTTGAGCAGCGCCTGCTCCATTTGCGCTTTATCCAGTCTGACTATTGTCCGGACAGATGGCAGATCTAACTGGAGCTCGACACGCCCGGTCCATCGCGCTCTGAAAAGTCTTGCTGTTTCTTGCAGGAGTTCGCCAAGATTGACAGGTTTTAGTTCGGGTGCAGGCAGCCGGGCAAGATCTCGGTATCCCCGCACGAACCGATCCAAACCATTCGCGCGCCGACGGATCGTCGCAAGCGCTTCAGATATAAGCGGTTTCGTGTCTTCCGTCGCGTCTTCAGAAAATAGCTCTTCTGCCGTTGCTGAAAGTGAAACAATCGGCGTCAGGGAATTCATGATTTCATGACTGAGAATCTGAAGAAGATCGCGCAGAGCCTGAGCCTCAGCAGCATTGAGGCCCGCCTCCACGTCTGTCAGAGCGATATAGGTCACGATACCAACCGCGCCACCCCCCTGACCAATGGATAATGCATAAACATGAGGCTTTCCGCCTGATGGAGGCGTCAGACGGATCATCTTTTTTTCTGGCCCTGACATGTTATTCTCAAGAGCCGCCAGAAGTGGTTCTGGTGGTACGAGAATGGGACCGTCAGTTTCAAACAAGCGACGTGCAGCGCGATTGGCGGCATGCAACGTGCCATCCGCGCGCTGGAATAGTAATGGTACCGGCGCGTGGTCAAGGAGCGCCCGGTTGCGGAGTTTCTCACGATCCGTCGGGTGTACTATCGACGGCTCACGACGTTGAACACGACGTAACATTTCGAGGTGAGTGACAACCAGCGAAGTTGCACAAAAGACGGCAATACAAACCAAAAGGACGGCCGTTGCAAAAAATCCCTCTTGCCATATAGGTCCGATCAGGAGGCAGGCGAGGATAATGCCAACCAGCCGCCCCATTACGCTTAGTGCATTACGCATTTACAGCCCGTATCGCGCCATACGGCGATAGAGCGCAGGACGTGTCAGCCCCAATTCTCGGGCAGCTTTTGTCACGTTGAAGCTGTGGTTGCGGAGTGCTGTCTCGATAAGGGAGCGTTCCGCGTCGCGTAATGTTGGTGTGCCGTCGCCAGAGGCATTTGGGGATTCCGATGGCGTCTCCCATGTCCCCATCAACACCGCCCGTTCAATCATGGCCCGTAAGGACCTGACGTTTTGAGGCCACAGTCCCGCTTGTAACGCTGCAAGATGCCTCGGCTCCATGACGGGTTCGGGTAGGCCATGACGGGAAGCAAAATAGCGCAGGAAATGCATGGCCAACGCAGGGATATCACCTGGCCTTTCATTCAAGGGTGGAATGACAAGCGTAACCATTCCCAAGAGGAGCATCAGCCGAGGCTCAAGTTGCGCCTCGAGCGTTTTTCGATCCTGCGAGGTCAAGGCGATAACACGAACAGCCTCACCCCCATCAAGACGATCAGCCAGTTGACGTTGCAATGAAGGAGCCAATGCTGCGATATCACGAAAAAGCCAGGTGCCGCCACCTTCTGGCAGCCTGTTGCATTCCTCAGCATAGATCATCCGTATTGGACCGGTATTGCGGGACAATGCATGGATGCGCTGTGCCAACACCGTTTTACCCGAACCCGCCGGTCCGCAAATGATGAGCGGTGCGCGGGTCGGTGCCAACCGATCAGCCTCCGCAACGATCCGCTTCATGTCTGGGGACGCGATAATCAGGATTGATTCGGATTCCGCCATCGTTTCGCTCTTGCGACCATCAAGGATCTTGTGAACTAGATCTCCAAGGCGGTCATTGTTCCAAGGCTTCATAACGAAGTCGCATGCCCCGGCGCGCATTGCCTCAACAGCGATTGTAACCCCGCTGTGGCCCGTCACAACCACAACAGGCAGATCTGGCCTAAGAATGAGGATATCCTTCAGCAGCGCGAGCCCTTCGGCACCATTTGTCGCGCCTTTGCTATAATTGAGATCCAACAACACAAGATCAAAGGAGTGGACAGCAAGTTGTGTCAGGGCCTCTTGCGTATCATAGGCTGACAGCATTTTGATCCCGCGCCGACGGAAAAGGAGACGAGCGGCGGCCTGAACATCCTGATCATCATCCACGAACAGCAGAGATGGATTTGAGCTATTTTGCTGCAGGATGTCCTCCGCTGATTCGTTGTGAAATGTATTCATTGTCCTCTTGACAGACTGCTAAAGGGTGTCCGTATCCGGACAGTGTGTCCGATTTCGAACGGGCGCGTTGTAATGACGAAAAATTATTCTTATTTTACAATTAGATAGTGTTCATATCCCTCATGATACACTGTTTTTCAAGAGGAGAAACAGTGTATGGATCAATCGATCCCTGACAATCCAGTAACTGCCGAAACACCACGCGCTATCCCGGGGGCTGGGATGGATCGGGCTGTGCGTCCCTCGCGGCAAAAGCTCCTGTTCCGGCGTGCGTTACGATATGGCACCCCTATTGCCATGGCGCTGTTCGTTTGGGGGGGATGGCGGCTGATCCCTGCGTCAGGCACGCTTTCCGTTCCGCAGACGCAGCTTTCCATCGCAACCGTTCACTCTGCGCCCTTCCTGGATTATCTGCCCGTCCGAGCAACGGTCGCTCCACTGAATGTTACCTTTATTGATGCCATACAGGGGGGTGAGGTCTTGGAAGTTGTCGCAAAAGACGGCGCATTGCTGGAAAAGGGCAATGTGCTGGCGCGGCTCACAAATCCACAACTCCAACTGGATGTCACTTCCCGCAAGGCACAGATAGCCAGCCAGCTTGGCGCTGTGAGTGCTCAGCGCCTTACTTTGCAACAGACACGCACAACGGAAGAAACACAACTCGCCGAAGCCCGGTACAATCTCCTTAAGGCCCGGCGTGAGCTTTCCATCAGAGAACAGTTGCGCGGACAAGGGTTTGAGTCTGATGCCAACGTTCAATCTTACCGTGACGAGGCTGATTATTATGCCCAGCGTCTCAAGCGGCTTGAAGGAGCGTTGGTGCAGGATGTTAAGGTTGCTGATCGTCAGGGGCTGGAAATAGATGAAGAAGCGCAGCGTTTGCGCTCCAATCTGGACGTTGTGGAAGCGAGCCTTGATGCGCTCGTACTACGCGCACCGTTGTCGGGACGGTTGACCAACTTCGAACTTCAGCCGGGGCAGTCCCTCAAGGCAGGTGACAAAATCGGTCAGATTGATAGCGAAGGACTGTATCGCCTCGACGCGGATATTGATGAGTTTTATCTCGGCCGTGTTGCCGTGGGAGAACGAGCTGACGCTGATCTTGGTGACACAAAAATTGCCCTGACCGTCTCGCGCGTTCACCCACAGGTGACAAACGGTCAGTTCCGTGCGGAGCTAACCTTTGACAAGCCGCCGCCAACAGGCTTGCGGCGTGGTGAGAGCGTTGATCTGCGCATCACACTTGGCGAAACACATCGTGCGCTCGTGCTCCCTAATAGTGCGTGGCTGGAAGCGAGCGGTGGCTCTTCAGCTTTTGTGGTTGCTTTGAACGGCCGTACGGCGGATCGGGTGAGCATTACCTCAGGGCGACGCAATCCTGATCAGGTCGAGATAACCGACGGTCTGCATGAAGGCGATCAGGTGATCGTTTCTTCTTACAATTCTTACAAAAATTTCAACCATCTCGCGATTAAATAAGTGCAGGAGCACAGATATGCTGATTGAACTTTCGCACATCCAGCGTCTTTATCGGTCCGATGAAGTGGAAACCACAGCTTTGCAGGATATCGATCTGCGGATTGATGCGGGGGAATTCGTCGCAATCATGGGGCCGTCTGGCTGCGGAAAATCGACACTTCTGAACATTCTCGGGACAATTGATCGCCCAACAGGTGGCTCCTATCGTTTTGGCGAGTATGAACTGACAGCATTGAATGAGGCTTCCCTCGCTAAATTCCGGCGCGAGCATCTAGGGTATGTCTTCCAGAGTTTCAATTTGATTGACGAGTTGACGATTGAGGAAAATATCGAGCTCGCTTTAATCTATCGTAATATGCCAAAAGCAGAACGTCGCACGCGTGTCGCACAGGCTATGGATCGTGTCGGCATTGCGCACCGGGCGCGGCATTACCCATCACAGTTGTCCGGCGGCCAACAGCAGCGTGCAGCCATCGCGCGCGCGGTGGTGGGTGAACCGCGCCTTATTCTGGCCGATGAACCGACCGGCAACCTCGATACAGAAAACGGTGCACAGGTCATGGATATTCTTCAGGGCCTTAATGACGAAGGCGCGACCATTATCATGGTCACGCACTCGCCCAGCCACGCTGATCTCGCGAAGCGGCGGATCGACATGCTTGATGGGCAGGTTGTTGTTTCCGTGCGGAACGCCATCTGAAAGGGCAAAATCATGTTGAGCACGGTCACAAAAAGCGTTTTACGGCAGGCGTACCGCCATCCGCTGTATGTCGGTCTCAATGTGTTCGGGCTTGCACTCGGAATTGGCGCCTTTCTGACACTCGTCCAGCTTGTCCGGTTTGAATACAGCTTCAACACCAATTTTTCCGATGCGGACCGGATTGTGCGGATAGACGAACGTTGGTCAGAGCCCGGTACAACGCCATATGAGAGCGCTGATACAACTTTCCGCGCCATTCCATTTCTCAAACAGGACTTCCCACAGATTGAAGAGGCAATTCCGTTAATGGGCACGACGGTGCGGGTAGAGCGGGAAGGGCATTTTATCACATTCACCGGGAAGATGACGGACCCTGCATTCTTTCGTATTTTCCCGCTCCCATTGTTGCACGAAAACACGGGAAAGAGTCTGACAGAGCCGGATAGTCTGGTTCTCTCAAAAAGTGCAGCACTAAGCCTCTTCGGAACCATCGACGCGATTGGCAAAACAGTTACCATTAATCAGAGCGGCGAGAAAAGCACCCATGTTGTTACGGGAGTTCTGACAGCAATCTCCGGACCCGGGCTTCTTGATGGTGTGGAGATGATCCTTCCGATACCACAGCAGATGAAAGAGAAAAGATCCTGTTTTCTTTTCTGGGGAAGTAGTTGCAGCAACGTTTTTTTGAAGCTGAAAAACAAGAAAGATATCAACGCGCTTCGTGACGGTCTGCCAAATTTTGTCGAACGCCGGGCCAGTGGTGGCGCAGATGACCGTATCTCGCTCGGACCCCATCCTGAAAAGGTCTATGCACTTTCAGCAATCCCTCTTCGTGATCTGCATTTTCACGATGCAACCGTTCAGGACGCAGATGATGGTGTCAACCAGAACGTTGTTGACAGCATTGGTCTGATTGGTTTGCTGGCATTGCTCCTTGCCTGTGCCAATACCGTTAATCTGGCAACGGCACGCGCTGGTATGCGCGCTCGGGAGGTTGCACTACGTAAAACGCTCGGGGCTTCACGTTCGGCACTTTTCACCCAGTTTATGGGAGAGGCCCTTCTGATATCCCTGATAGCAGGCGTTGTCGGTATGGCCGTTTGCGAAGTGCTGGTTCCCATCATGGCCAGTATGACGGGTGAAGCTATCCACGTGGATTACGGTTTCATCTTATGGGCTCTCCCACTTATTGTTATTGGGTGTGGCGTCGCTTCAGGCGTGTACCCGGCGTTAGTTCTGTCCGGTTATCAGCCAGCAACAATTCTGGCTGCCACAAGAATGCCATCGGGCGGGCGCAGGGCCGTAATGTTACGAAATGCTCTGGTTGCCGGACAATTCTCAATCGCCGTCTGCATCGTGATTTGTACACTCGTCATAGACCAACAAACACGTTTTCTCCGCACTGCTGACCGAGGTTATGTCAAATCCGGTTTGTTGGTCGGTCAGCCAATGGAGACTGAAGATATCGGACTTCAAAGACGAATGTTCGATACGCTGCGGGCTGTGCCCGGCGTGACATCCATTGCGTTCGGAGAGTTGGAACCAGACCCTCATAGCCAGACGCGGACCAACTTCGCCTATAATAGTCCGGGTGGTGCTGTGGAAGCCCAGTTACTGCAAGACCGGATATCGCCTGGCTACAGGGAAACGTATCGTCCTCGTGTGCTTGCCGGTCGATGGTTTGATTCTGCGCATGGGCAGGATGATTCTCCATTACCGGGAGAGAGTGCAAACACCACGCGAAATGTCATTTTGAACGAAAAAGCCGTGCGAGCTTACGGATTTAGCAGTCCAGCCGAGGCGATTGGCAAAGTTTTGCATATGGACAAGACACAGTACGAAATCATTGGCGTGATCAGTGATATTCGTTTCGGTTCGCCTCGTGAGACTGTTCCACCGGAAATACTGACTTTTTCAACGCTGACGCACCGTGGTTTTGATAACCCTGTTCCTGCCGTGCAGTTCAAAGGTGTGCCGCGCTCTGTCATGGCCGAACGGCTCAATCGGGCCTGGCGGACGCTCCGGCCCGACATTGCCAGCAACTTTGTGCCCGCCGATGAATTGATGGAACCTTACTACGCCGGAGATGAAAGGCGAGGGCACCTTTTTACGATGGGAGCTGTAGCGGCCCTTTTTATCGCCTGTCTTGGCCTTTACGGCCTGGCAGCCTTTGCCGCAGCGCGTCGCTTTCACGAAATTGGTATTCGCAAAACATTAGGAGCCACAGCCCCCCAAATTATCCGGCTGCTTGTGCACGATTTTCTTAGGCCGGTGCTGTTGGCGTGCCTGATTGCCTGCCCTGTGGCGTGGGTTCTCATGCGGCAATGGCTGAGCGAATTTGATGAACGGATTGCTCTTAACCCAGCATATTTCCTGATCGGCATAAGCGGGGCAGTCATCATCGCCGTACTGACTGTTCTCGGGCAGACCCTGCGCCTTGCCCGAGTAGAGCCGGCGCGTGCGTTGAGGGCGGAGGGATGATCATGCGACCGTTGATCGCTTTATCTGTCCTGTTATCAGCCCCTGTCTCGGCAGCTCAGGCCCAAAGCCTTCAGGAGGCTCTGGCACTGGCTTACCGGAGCAATCCAACCCTTATGGGAGAGCAGGCCAACCAGCGTGCCGTGACGGAAAACTCTGCTCAAGCGCGGTCAGGCTGGCGCCCCACTGTCTCAATCAACATGGACGCCAGCTATCAACAAGGGCCGTATAGTTCCGCCTATGGCCTTGGTTCCGTGACATCTAACGCTGCCGAGGGTTATCTTTCGGCAAGGCAGACGCTCTATTCGTTCGGGCATGTGGCTAATCAGGTTCGAGCGGCTGACGCACGTTCCCGGGCCGAAGGGCATGCTCTCCGGCTGACGGAAGCACAGGTCTTTACCCGTGCAATCAGTGCTTACATGGATGTTCTTCGTGACCGTTACGTGCGGGATGTCCGGCAGGCGGATCTGAATATGCTCCAACGGCAGGTCCAACTTACCACATCACGGTACAATCTTGGCGGCGCACCCAGTGAACAAGTGACAAAAACAGACGTGGAGCAAGCCGAAACACGTCGTCGTTCGGCGGAAGTCGCGCTGACACAGGCGCGTGCCACACTGGCAGCATCTGAAGCTCTTTTTGAAGCCGTTATTGGTGTGCCCCCGAAGAAACTGACAATGCCCGATGGGCTGCCCGGCCTGCCTACGAATATCGATCAATCCTTGAAAATGGCGATCACATTCAATCCGCAACTGGCCCAGATGAAAGAAACCCGAGCCGCGACCCGCGCAGATATTGATACTGCACGTTCCCAATGGGGGCCGCAAATCGAGGTTCAGGGCACTTTTGGCACTATTGGACCGGCATCCCCGTTTCGCGGGCGAGACTATGGCGAGCAACTTGCGGGTACGGTTTCCCTCGTCCAACCTCTGTACAATGGGGATTTATACAACTCCCAGATCAGGCAGGCTCGCGATAAGGATGAGCAGGCGCGACAGAATGTCGAAGCTGCGCGGCGTAATGCTCTTCAAAACGTGGTTACGAACTGGAAAGCTGTCGAAAACGGCCTTCAGGCAATTAAATCCGGGATGGCCGAAGTACAATCAGGCGAGATGACTTTAAAGGGCTATCAACTCGAATATGGCTATGGATTGCGCAGCACGACAGATGTGCTCTATGCCGATGAAAATCTTCGTTCTGCCCAAGTGGAACTGGCCTCCAGCCGCCACGACACAATCGTAGCAGAAGCCAATCTTCTCTCGGCCATAGGTCATCTTCAGGCAGCGGATCTTCTCCCAACCATGCGTCATTACGATGCTGAGGCAAAATTTCAGCACGCTCGAACCCGTGGTTGGGATCCACTTCAAGCCCCTGTTTCAGCACTCGACCGTACAGGCTGGTAAAGACGAGAGATCGAGTTATGTTGGTAAATATTTTTACGTCCACACTTCGTACTCTTTCGCGGCACAAACGCTATACATTTCTCAATGTTTTGGGCTTGGCGCTCGGGATCTCGGTATTTCTCACGATGGCGCTGATCGTTCGTTATGAGAATAGTTACGATGCCACCGTTCCGCATGCCAGTCAGATTTTCCAGATCGACGAGTTTTTTCATCCGTCTGGCCATAAGCCCACGGAAAATAAAGCAGTCAGTTTCGTGCCGTTTCCCTTCATCAAACAGGACTTTCCAGAGATTGATGCTGCCATAAGAGTGATGCAGATACCTCTCGTGGTGCGCGTTGGAAGCAAGCTGGCACAGGAACAGGTGACGATGACAGACCGGGAGTTCTTCTCGGTTTTTGACCTACCTCTTCTTGCCGGAGACAAGACTACGGCTTTGGATGGTCCCGGAAAAATCGTGATTTCGGCTGAGATAGCGCGCAAATATTTCGGTACCGAGGAGGCACTTGGCAAAAAACTCCGGGTCGACAATAGCCAGAGTGAAGCCATGGTAACTGGTGTGCTGGCACCAGCACCCCCGAACCAGACAATGCAGTTTGATATTGTGGAAGTGATTCCCAGTAACTGGTTCTCCAAGCCAGCGTTCACAAATTGGGGATCAAACTGGGGAACAATATGGGCTCGGATTGACAATCCGCAGGCGGTTCCACGTATCAATCAAGAGCTTGCCCGTTATCCAGTTCTTCATCCAGGAAACTGGAGTAAAGAGATGATTCGGGAGGTATTCGGCAATGGAGGCATGAAACTGATCCCGTTGCCTGCTGTTCATTTTCATAATGCTGCGATTGGGGAAGGGGGTAACAGTCTGGCTCTTGTCAGCATTCTGGGATTTATTGGCTTGGCCGCATTAGCCACGGCAGTCATCAACTACGTTAACTTGGCAACGGCACGCTCCGCATTACGCGCGCGTGAAGTCGCGGTACGAAAGGTACTCGGGGCAACGCGGTATAATCTGATCATCCAGTTTATGGCAGAAGCTTTCATACTGGTTGCATTTGCCGCCGCATTTGGCGTTGCCCTGACGGAACTCTCTCTGCACTGGGTCAATACATGGGGCGGATGGAGGCTTTCGCTGGATTGGGGCTTCGTGCTTTGCACCAGCATTGTCGTTATCCTGCTAACGGGAAGCCTTGCCGGAATTTATCCAGCTCTGGTAATTTCGTCTTTTCAGCCTGCTGCTGTTCTTGCGGCAAGCAAGACACCTGCTGGTGGCCGGGTGGAATCTACGCTGCGTTCTGTACTTGTTGTCCTACAGTTCAGTTTTGCTATGACTTTGGCCCTCTGCACTTTGGTCATGAGCAATCAGGCGGCGTATGTACGCACTCTCAATCGCGGGATGAAACAGAACGGACTCATTGTCATCAGTGCTCTTAACGATGCCTCCCTTGCAACGCGGCAGAAAGAAATTGTAGCCCGTTTGGCCAGTGTCCCGGGAGTGAAGATTGCCACACGTTCCGATATTTTCCCTCATCACCTTCTGAATAACGATGACTGGACCCGCGTGGGGCAAACGCAAAAGCATGCCATGCATTGGGGGAAGGCAACGCCGGGTTATTTTGATGCCATTGGCGCGCGGCTTATCGCTGGACGTTTCTTTGATACGCAGCATGGACAAGACTATGTTTTAAACGATCGTGGAGCAGAGAATGGGGCCAGTATTATTCTGTCGCGTCTGGCGGCAGAGCAGTTCGGATTTTCTTCGCCCCAAGACGCCATTGGTCAGGAGCTTCGGGAGGTGGGACTCCCCCAAACATATCGGGTCATTGGGGTTATTGATGATATCCGTTTTCGGGGCGCGAAAAGCCGCATGGCACCTCTTCTATATTTTGGAACATCTGGACCTGTCTCCTATGTGGGGGCGCTTGTGCGATATAGCGGTGCGTCAGAACATGTTGAGATGGACCGTCTGGCAAAAGCATGGGCAGAAATCGCGCCGGACGTCGCTTTCTCGGCTGAAAGCGCATCCGACATTTTTGCAGAGGATTATCGTTCAGATGCCAGCCATAGCGTGCTTTTCGGTATCGGGTCTGCGGTTGCTGTCGGAATAGCCTGCCTTGGCCTGTATGGACTTTCTGCCTTCAATGTTTCACGCAGAATGCAGGAAATTGGTATTCGAAAGGTCCTGGGAGCACAGACGCGGGACGTTCTTTGGCTGTTGGTGATGCAGTTTCTACGTCCGGTCATGATCGCCAGCTTCGTGGCGTGGCCAGCGGCCTATCTATTGATGCAGGTATGGCTGGCAGGCTTTGATGAACGGATCGCTCTGACACCACTGCCGTTTATCATTGTGACGTTGGGAGCCCTTGCTATTGCGGTTGTGACTGTCCTGGGGCAGACTTTACGAGCAGCTATCCGTTCGCCGGCAATAGCCTTGAGGCAGACTATCTAAAGCTCGAATGGCAGAAGAAAGTATACTCCTCCGCCTGAGGGTGCTCATAACAGCAATGTCAGAGAGAGTTTGATTGTTCAGTGCCTATTCTATTTTCTTCCCTTCAGAAAGCAGATTATCACGACATTTCTTTTGAATGGACATTAAGGGAAGCGCTTTCATGGTGTGGCATCTCACTTCGAAAGTTGACGCGCGTCCTATCACCAACACAACGGCGTCATCATATGTGGGAAAGTATTTATCTTGTTGGTGGAAGCAACACTCTTATAAACGCATCTTGATTATGAAGGTGATTTTAGAGGAATTCTAGGGCCAATCGACATTCAGGATTTCCAAATAGGCTAATCGCTGCTTCATAGGTCTCCGTGTTGATGGGGGAACGGGCGATGGGGATCAAGCGATACGAATTGAGCACAGCGC
>NZ_LHZU01000137.1 GCF_001580995.1 Acetobacter senegalensis | reverse complement strand
TCTAAGCTAACACCAACACACCGTCAACAGACAAATGACACAAAATGACGAAAATATTTCATTCGGTGTGTGAGGGGGTCTCTCTGTCCGTCCCCTCCCCTGATCACGAAACCTCGGCGCTCTCTGCAAGTGCATGCAAGTGAGACATCTTGACTATCCCGCCGCTGAGGCGATTTGTGCATGAACGTGGTTTAGAGAGGCCACCGCAGCAAGGACATGATGAGGCGGTCATGAAGCACCCGGTTTGCAGGCATGAAGCTTCAGTCAAAGAGGTACCATTCTACTGATGCGCGTTCTTTTCCCTTATATCGCTCAACCGCACCAAACCTTGCATTCCCTGCCGATTGCAATGGAAATGGCCAGCCGCCACCCTGAGGCGGAAGTCCATGTTGCATGCACAACGCAGGCGCATCTTGATTATGCCCGCTCACTGGCCTCCTACTATCCGGAATCGCGTGCGAGTTTTGAACTTCTTCACCTGCCAAGCGTTTTGCGTGAGCATGTGGAACGGCACGGCCACACCGTTTTTTCCCGTCTTGCGAGCTTGTTTTTAAACAAGAAATATTTCTCAACATTTCAGGGCATCGTCGTTCCGGAACGGACATCGCTCTATTTGCGGAAGTTTGGCGTACGCAAACCACGCCTGATCTGGACCCGCCATGGCGCAGGTGATCGTGCTATCGGTTTTGCACGGGACGTAAAGAATTTTGATTACGTTCTGATGGCCGGGCGCAAGGTGGAGCAGCGCCTGCTGGCTCAGGGAGCCATCCGCCCCGGCTGTTATCATACTGGTGTTTATGCCAAATTTGACATGGTGCGCCGCATGCGCAGCACGAGCACCCGCCTGTTCAATAACAACCGGCCGACGATCCTCTACAATCCGCATTTCAACGCGCGGCTGTCATCCTGGCCTAAAATGGGGCTAAATGTTCTTTCTCATTTCGCCAATCAGGACCGTTATAATCTGATCTTTGCGCCTCATTACCGGCTGTTCGATAATCGGCGCACTGAAGCACGCCAGCTTGAAAGAGCCTTTGGCGGGCATTCCCATATGATTATCGACACCGGCAGCACGCGTAGTATCGACATGACTTATACGTCGGCTGCGGATCTGTATCTGGGAGACGCGAGCTCTCAGATAGCGGAGTTCCTGGTCCAACCCCGCGCCTGTCTCTTTCTCAACGCCCATAATGTGACGTGGGAAGGGGACGAAAACTATAGATTCTGGACACTTGGGCCAGTTGTGAACACGGTCGACTATCTTGGCGAAGCCGTGGACGACGCATTTTGTTCACATGATGCTTTCGTAAATCTACAAAAAGATTATATACGCGACACGTTCGATCTCAGCGGAGACGAACCCACTGCGCCCGTAGGCGCCGATGCAATTGTTGATTTTCTTCGAATGGCCAGCTGATGAACGTTATGAACTCTGCCTCTTTACCTTCAAACGAAGAGACCTTGCAGCCGGTTCCAACACAGTCCGGTCAGCCGCGCCGTTACGGTGATTTTGCCACCTTCCCTGAAGCGCTGGATTACGCGGCCCAAGGAAGTGCTGGCTTCAATATCTATTCCGGCAAAGGTGTTCTGCTGGAAGCCCTGCCATATAAAAAACTGCGTGAGCAGGCGATTGAAACCGGCCTGCGCCTGCTGGGCATGGGCCTGCAGCCCGGTGACCGCGTGGCGATTGTTGCCGAAAGCGATGGGGACTTTGCGCGTATCTTCTTCGGGTGCCAGTACGCTGGCCTTGTTACTGCGCCACTCCCCCTTCCTGTCGCCTTTGCAGGGAAAGACGCCTATCTGTCCACCTTGCGGGGAATGATCAGCAGTGCTGGCGCAAGCGCCGTTATTATCCCGCAGATTATTGAAGGCTGGACTGATGATATTGTCAGCGGCTTGGGGCTGGTCTTCGCCGGCTCTCCTGCTGATCTGATGGCCCGTCCTGTGCCGGACATGTCTTTGCCGGAAATTCAACCAGACGCCCTGTCCTACCTCCAGTTTTCTTCTGGTAGCACGCGTTTCCCAATGGGTGTCTGTGTCAGCCAGCGTTCTGGAATGGCAAACGTAGCAGCCATTGCTCATGACGGCTTGCAAGTACGTGAAACCGGAGACAGGTGTGTTTCCTGGCTGCCGCTCTACCATGACATGGGGCTTGTGGGTTTCTTTCTTACCCCCATGACCTGTCAGTTGACGGTAGATATGCTTCCCACGCGGGAATTTGCTCGCCGCCCACATGTCTGGTTGGACCTGATCAGCCGCAATCGCGGAACAATCGCCTACAGCCCATCCTTCGGTTATGAACTGTGCGCACGCCGCCCTGCCTCTGCTGGGCTGGACCTTTCAAGCTGGCGGGTGGCCGGAATTGGGGGCGACATGATCCGCCCGCATATTCTGGAAGAGTTTTCGGAACGCTTTGCGAGCGCCGGGTTCAGCTCAAAGGCGTTTGAAGCCAGCTACGGGATGGCCGAAGCCACACTGGCGATCAGCTTTGCCCCGCTAAATACTGGGATTCAGACGGACACGGTTGATCTGGCTGTGCTGGAAAGCCAGGGAATTGCTTGTGCACCAACCCATCCTGATGCCCCGACGCGCACCTTTGTTCTATGCGGGAAGGTTCTGCCGCATCATGGGCTGGAAGTGCGTGATGCACATGGCAACATATTGGGTGACCGGCAGGTGGGTACCATTTTTGTACGTGGCCCCAGCCTGATGGATGGTTACTTCCGCCGCCCTGACGAAACGCGCCAAGTGCTTGATGGGCAGAAATGGCTGAACACCGGTGATCTGGGTTACATGCTGAACGGCCAGATTGTGGTAACAGGCCGCGCAAAAGATCTGATTATCATCAATGGACGGAATATCTGGCCGCAGGATCTGGAATGGTCAGCTGAAACCAATATTCCTACCCTCCGCAGTCGTGATGTCGCTGTATTCTCTCTTGAAAAAGGCGAGCAGGAAGAAGTTGTGGCTCTGATTCAGTGCCGCGCAACTGATCCGCAAATGCGTGAAACTCTGCGTAGTGAAGCTGCCAACCTGTTCCGGCGTCTGCACGGTGTTGATGTCTCCGTTGTGCTTGTGCCGCCCCATGCGCTGCCGCAGACATCTTCTGGCAAACTGACACGGGCCAAGGCGCGCAACATGTTTTTGAGCGGCATGTTTGAACCGCAGCCCGATATAGCCTCAGCCTGCTAAGCCCACCCTGCGATCTTAGGTAGGCTGGACACTGGTCAAACCCTTGTTTTTCTCCCATAAGGTCGCGCCATTGGGCGGAAGCTCATTTTGTTTAAACACGCATAAGGATGAAGGGATCCGATATGAGCGAAACCGTTGAAAGCGTTTCTGCGCTGATCATCCAGAAGCTTCTCGCCAACCCGAAGGTGCCTCGCGATATCGATGGAAACTGCAAGATCATGGAAGATCTTGCCTTTGATTCTCTGGCAGTCATGAACTTTGTCATGGAAGTTGAAGATACGTTGGATGTCTCCGTTCCGTTGGACAAGCTGGCTGACATCCGTACCATCAATGATCTTGCAACCTGCATTGTTGACCTGAAAAACAAAGGCTGAGTGCGTATGACGTCACTTTTTTCCAAGTTTGACGGCACGGCCAGTGCACTTGGCGCTCTGGTCCAGGCAGGCGGACGCAACCCCTTTGCTGTTGTCATTGAAAAGCCGATTTCTTCGACAGTTGGCGTGATTGAGGGCCGGGAAACACTGCTTTTCGGCACCAATAACTATCTTGGCCTCAGCCAGTCCGAGCGTGCCATCAAGGCTGCGCAGGACGCGGTGGGCAAATATGGCGTTGGCACAACAGGGTCACGCATTGCCAACGGCACGCAGTCCCTGCACCGTCAATTGGAACAGCGTATTGCCGCCTATTTTGGCCGCCGGGACGCCATGGTTTTTTCCACCGGGTATCAGGCCAATCTGGGAATGATCTCCACCTTGGTGGGAAAAGACGATTATCTGATTCTGGATGCAGACAGCCACGCCAGCATTTATGATGGCAGCCGTCTGAGCCCTGCACAGGTGATCCGCTTCCGCCACAATGATGCCGAAGATCTGCACAAACGCCTTAAGCGACTGGACGGAACACCGGGCGCAAAGCTGATTGTTGTGGAAGGCATTTATTCCATGACCGGCAATGTGGCACCCATTGCGGAAATGGCGGCCGTCAAACGGGAAACAGGCGCGTATCTTCTGGTTGATGAAGCCCACTCCTTTGGCGTGATGGGAGAAAAAGGGCTGGGCGTTGCAGAAGAAGCCGGCGTTGAAGCCGATGTGGACTTTGTGGTTGGCACCTTCTCCAAAAGCCTTGGTACTGTTGGCGGTTATTGCGTTTCCGATCACCCTGAACTGGAAATGGTGCGTCTGAACTGCCGCCCCTACATGTTTACGGCATCATTGCCGCCAGAAGTGATTGCCGCCACCATGGCCGCGCTGGAGGACATGCAGGAACACCCTGAACTGCGGACGCATCTGATGGCCAATGCGGCCCATCTGCATGCAGGCTTCCACCGGATTGGTCTGAACGCCAGCCGACAGGTAAGCCCGGTTATTGCTGTTACTCTGGAATCCTTGGAACAGGCCATTCCCATGTGGAACCGGCTGCTTGACCTTGGGGTGTACGTCAACCTGAGTCTGCCCCCTGCCACCCCAGACCATCGCCCCCTGCTGCGGTGTTCCGTGATGGCAACCCACACACCCGCCCAGATTGATCAGGCAATCGAAATTTTCCGTCAGGCTGGTCTGGAAGCTGGCGCCATTGCAGAACCCGCTGCTCTTTAACGGCTTTTCTGAAACGCCCCCTTACGCCACAAACGCCACAACAAGGGCGGCCCGGCAATGAGGGGGTGTTTTTCTGCAAACGGGGTCAGAGGCACGGCTATTCCGCTATGGCGTTCAATTTTCCATACGGCATAGCGGGCTCCGCCTGAAAAGGTAAAAGCCGCTTTCATGAGCCGGACAATGTTCAGGGGTTTGCCTAGGGTTGTTCTCAAGCCCCATGCTTTTTCCTGCTTCTTTTTTTGGGCAGGCGACAATATCGGCTCAAGCTCCGTATCACTTTCCCGCACGGCAAGCCCTGCTATCCGCCAACATGGATGCAGAAGGCGCGCATAGCGCTCCTGATAGCTGGCAACGATGCCAGCCCCCCTTCCCGCTTTTTCCACACGTAATTCAGTCTGATAGGTGCGACGGTAAAGCGCGTTCCAGAACGCTTCCGGCTGCCCTTTTTCCGGCCCCAGCCATGCTGCCCACACCGCAGCCGTTATGGTTGCCCGCATGACGCACCGCTGCAAAGCCTCTTCAGCTTTGTGGTTTGCGGCCCATACAAGCCGAACAGGCTGGGAAAAACGGGCCCATACCGTGGTATCCCACGTCTGCAAGCCGGTCAGGGTGCGAAACTGAGCCAAAGACAGAAGAGCCACTTTGGCCCGAAGCAGGCGTCCCTCCACTTCGATCTCATGATATTCTACGTTCGGTGGTAAAAGCGTATTCCCCACCCGTGCCAGAAAAGGCCGTGGCCAGTCAGACTGGCGCCGCAAAATGACATAAAAATCAAGTAATGTATCGTCCTGCAGGCCACCACGCAGGCCTGAACCATAAAACAGCACGCCTAAAGGACGGGCTGATCCAATCATGTCCCAGACAAAATCCGTGATTTCAGGGGCAACGGGTGTGTTTAGTTCCTGCTGTATTTGTGCTTGCAAGACCTTATGCGCATCAGCCTGTTCATAAGAGGAGAACGCTGCCATCACCCTCGCCTTTTATGCCTGAAGGAAAGACACAACTGGCCCAGCCGTTATGTCCAGACAATGATCTGGCCCGGTATCCAGAACCTCTCCATCCAGCACAAAAGACTGCTCCGTCCGCAGCCGGATACGCTCGGAAGACCCGCTATGGTAGGATGAGCTATTCTGTATCCAGGCCGGAGCACGGCCGCGCACAAGATTCCAGATGGCTTTGGTCAACCGTTCTGGACGGGCTGCTACATCCAGATAGCTGATACCCCGATCAGCTTCTCCCTCCGGCTTCCAGAATGGCCAGATTCCATGAGGGAGACACTGCAAGCCTGTGCAGAGGAACAGGAAACAATCGTGCATTTCTGCCGCATTTCCTTCCAGCCCTACCCCCAACGGCGTCCCATTCAACCACCCCTGCCGTAAACGGGGCGTAAGCAACTGGCGCGCCGTAAGCGCGAAGGTGGCGAGCACGGCCGCATCGTGCGCGTAGTTTTTCAGGATAGCAGGCTGATGCGCGATCTCAATCGCACGCGTAAAGGCACCTAAACCGCCAAAAAAACCAAGTTCGGCAGCCCGGTCCTGGCCTGGCCAGGAAAGGACAAGAGGCTGACGCTCCTTGACCTCACATTGCAGTTGTTGGGTACGGGCCAGATCCTGCAAACGCTGCAAGGCTTCCACCCCGCGCAAGCCAAACCCGACATCCGCCGCAATCAGATTCGTGTTGCCGGACGGCAAGACCGCAATCTTGGGCAGCCGATGGTTGGGATAAGAGGACGCATACAGAACACTCAGCACTTTGCCGACTGTTCCATCCCCGCCATCTACCACAAGACATTCGACCTGCTGGCGCGCAAGATCTTCGATTGTTTCTTGCAATGCCAAGGATGTATCCGGGGCGTAAAACATCGGACCGAGCATGTCTCGCGCGGTTGCAAGGTATTGACGATCCGCCTTGAGATTACGTCGGCTACGGGAATTATGAATTAAGGCGAAACGATCTGGCACTCAGACACTCATGCGTTTGCAGATAATGCGCCAGCGCCTTTTGCCCCGGCATATGCCGGTGGTATAGTGGGACTTCTTGAACTTGTCACATGCTGTCCTGTCAGACCCTCCTGTGCCGGAGTCTCCTGTTTTTGTCCTCTCTTGAAATTGCGCATTTTTCTGACCCGCATCTGCCGTTGGTCGGGCTCCCGGCGCTCAGTGACATTCGCATCAAACGTCTGCTGTCTCTTCTGTCCTGGCGGCTGAAACGCCGTCATGTGCATCTGGCAGCACCTCTGGCCGCCGTCATGCGGGATATCCGTCAATACCAACCAGATCTGGTCGCCCTGACCGGGGACCTGACCAATCTGGGTCTGGCCAAGGAGTTTCAAGCCGCCGCCCGATGGCTGAACGAACAGGAACTGCCGGAAACCCTGCTTGTGCCCGGAAATCATGATGCGCTGATCCGCGAGGCCGCTGAAACCAAAAGCGCCTTATGGAACCCGTGGCTACACAGCGAGGCAGGATCGCCTTCCCTTTTGAAAAAAGGACCTGTCGCTCTGATCGGGCTGAACAGTGCTATTCCTACTCCCCCTTTCTTTGCGTCCGGCCGGGTTTCAGACAGCCAGCTTGCAGCGCTTGGCCCTCTTTTACGCCAGACGGCAGAGGAAGGGCTGTGCAGAATAGTGCTGATCCATCACCCTCCCGTGCAAGGATTGGTGAGCAAGCGCAAGGGACTGGACGGGATGGAGCGCTTGCAGGCGATCCTGAAACGTGAGGGAGCCGAGCTGGTTCTGCATGGCCACTCGCACCGTGCGACTCTCTCCTGCATTCCGCACACGGATATTCCTGTTGTCGGCACGACATCTGCCTCACATAGTGCGGGCACCCCGGATCAGGCCGCAGGATGGAACTGTATTTCTGTCCGCGCTGAGGCTGCGCAATGGCGCATAAGCGTTCAAAGGCGAGAGCTGGGTTCTAACGGCAGAATGCAGGACGGATTTTTGCACCATTTCTCTCCCCATCGCCTTTCTGACGCAAAGGCGCTATGAAACCGCCATGCAGCACGAGCCTCTCTTGCGCAGGGTGAAAGTGTTCTTCACGCCCGGAACGCTGGACCGTTACCTGATTGCGCAGGTCATTCCACCTTTTTTGGTTGCTCTTTCGGTTGTCATGGCCGCGTTGCTGCTGGAACGACTGCTGGTGCTGTTCAACCTGCTGGCCGCAGGCAACAATCATCTGGGCACATTTCTGGAACTGCTGGGCACATTGCTGCCGCACTATCTGGGGCTCGCCATTCCTGCTGCGCTGTGCGTGAGTGTATTCTCCGTTATCCGGCGCATGAGCCAGAATGAAGAAATTGACGCCATAACCAGCAGCGGCGTTTCTCTTGTGCGCATTACCCGCCCTTTTATCCTGCTGGGTGCGTTTCTGGGCTTCCTGTCCTTTCTGCTATACGGATTTGTCCAGCCCCACGCGCGTTACGACTTCCGGGAAGCGTTCTACGTAGCCAGCCACACTGGCTGGGCTCCGCGCCTGCAATCACGCATGTTTGCCAGCCCGTCCAACCATCTGACACTTGTGGCAGACCATGTGGACCACGCAGGTTCGCATCTGGAAAAGGTCTTCATTCGGGATACGTCTGACCATCAGGAACGCGATATTACTGCTGCACGCGGGCACATCCGGCTGGCGTCTGACAATTCCGCCGTGGAAATTGATCTGGAAGACGGCACCATCCTGACAGACAACAGGAAGAATGTCCCGTCCCTCACCACTTTCGACCACGCAACCAAAACGTTGACTGAAGCCTCTCACCTGTCACCCTTCCGCAAACGCGGAGAAGATGAACGGGAACTGACGTCTCCCGAACTGGTCAGCCGTCTGATACAGCGCGACCCCGCTATCTCCCGCCCCCATATGCGTTCGGAAGTCCATTTCCGGCTGGCGCGCAGCCTGACCATCCCCTTCATTCCCGTGCTGGCGGCGGCCCTTGCCATCATGCGCAAGCGGCAACGAAGCAGTGCTGGGCTCGTAGTGGCTTTTATTGTCATGGTGGGTTTTGATCACCTGCTCCAGTTCGGGCACAGCATGGTCGCCACCAAGAAGGCTCCTCTCCTTATTATATGGGGCCCCGCGTGGGTCTTTGTGATCGGCTGTTCGCTTCTGCTTCTTTATAAGGCAGGCGTGTTTCAAGCCCTCAAAGCGCAATGGGCTGCCAACCGCCGGTCTCATAGCGCAGGGGAAAGGGCTGTCTCGTGAGTAAAACCTCTCGCCCTCCGCGGTTAGTGCTGCTCCGTTATCTTTCCGGTGTTCTGCTGAACCGCGTTCTCTTCAGTTGCGCTGTGCTGGTGGGGCTTCTGGAAATTTTGGCCCTGCTGGAACAGACAACCCCCATTCTCCAGCGCCATCTGGGGGTGGCGGGCATCTTTACCTATGCTGGCATGCGCCTACCCTTTCTTATGGCGGGGGCACTCCCTCTCAGTCTGCTGATCGGGGCGCTGGTCATGCTCTCCCAAATGACATTGGCGAGTGAGATGGCCATCCTGCAGGCATCGGGCCTTTCCATGCTCGGCCTGTATAAACGCCTGATCCCGGCCACGCTGATTATTGGTGCGCTGGGAGTCGTTCTTGATGATCAGGTAACGCCACGATCGGAACAGGCGTTGGCCGCCTGGTGGAACCGAACAGATCCCCACCCGGAAAAAGGCCATGCCTTCTGGTTTCATGAAGGGCGACAGGTTGCCCGCGTGACGTATGTGGCGGACGGGGGCAACATGCTCTCCGGTCTGGATATCTACTCACGCGATGAAAAAGGTTTGTTGCAAGAAGTGATCCACGCTGATCGCGCTGATTATACCCATGCCAATGGGTGGGTTCTTCACACCGTCAAACGCATTCAGATCAATGATCCAACGGCAACGCGCCTGCCGTCAGAAGAGCAGCGAAACTGGCAGACAACCTTGCATCCGTGGGATTTTATCCGCCTTTCCACAGAAAATCCGCCCCTTTCATCCGGCACCATCATCGGCATGTTGCGGGGGCATCTGCCTTCTGATTCCAGTCCGGGTTTTCTACAGGCCGGGCTGCTTGAGCGCTTTCTGCGCCCGGCTGCAATGCTGGTACTCCTGTTAATTGCCATGCCGGTGATCTATATCCCTCCTCGCACGGGCACCCGTAGCTGGCTTCCGGTCTGGTGTCTGGGGGCAGGTCTGCTGTTTATTGTGGCGCAAGGTCTTCTACGCGCCATGGGCAATGCGGGCCTTCTGCCACCGCCCGTTGCAACTGTTCCTGGCCTGATTATCTTCACGCTGGGGGCCGCAACAGTGCTTTTGAGGAATGAAGCAAAATGAGTGGAACGCTGAACAATGCGAGCCTGAAAACAGGCCGGAGCTTTGATCTGGGCAAAATGAACCTCAGACAGCTTTGGGTTGCGTATCTCACCTACCCGACCATTCTGCTCTATTTTGCTCTGATTGTTGCCAGCATTGCCGTCGCCACGCATTTTTTTGCAGGATGGGGCGCAACGCTTGTTTCCATCGTTGCCGTTATTCTGGTCTATCCGCTGGTGTGGTATCTGCTGCACCGCTATGTGCTGCATGGTCGCGTTCTGTATAAAATGAAGTGGACCGCATCCTTGTGGAAACGGATCCACTTTGACCACCATCAGGACCCGCATCTGCTGGATGTGCTGTTTGGTGCGCCCGTCACCACGCTGCCAACAATCGCCATCATCACCTGCCCCATCGGCTATCTGATCGGGGGTATTGGGGCATCTGCCACGGCATTTGGCACAGGCGTTACCATTACGTGCATTTATGAATTTTTCCACTGCATCCAGCACCTGAACTATAAACCGCGTTCCGCCTGGGTCCAGCGCATGAAAGCCCGCCACGTTCTGCATCATTTCCATGATGAAGACGGCAATTTCGGTATCACCAGCTTTGTGGTCGATCGCCTGTTCGGCAGCTATTACAAGGACGCCAAAGCACGCCCCCGTAGTCCGACCGTTTTCAATCTGGGCTATGATATCAAGGAAGCCAAAATCTACCCGTGGGTGATGGATCTGACAGGCTCCCCCCCGCGTGACCGTCCGGACGGTGCCCGGCCGGACGCCAAAGCAGCGCGTGGCACCCGGCACGCCGCATGAACATTCCTTCCAAGGGTCTGAACGTTCTGGTTCTGGCCGGTACACGGCCCGGGGCGCCAGACCCCATGGCGCAGGCAGCCGGGGTTTCTCATAAAGCCATTCTGCCCGTAGCAGGCACTCCCATGATTTTGCGGGTTCTGGCTGCCCTCCGCGCCACCCCAGCAGTTGGACGGATTGCTGTCTGCATTGATGATCCGACTGTTCTGAATGGTATTTTACCACCTGATGTCGGCATCATCCCTTCTCGCCCGGAAGGGCCAAGCGCCAGCGTTCTGGCGGGGTTGGCGCAGCTCGGCACGCCGTTGCTTGTCACCACGGCCGACAGTGCTTTACTGCGCCCCAACTGGATTACGGAATTTCTGGAAAAATGCGGCCCGCAATGTGATGTCGCCGCCGCAGTTGCCCCTGAAGCCGTTGTGCTGCGAGATGTGCCGGGCACCAAACGCACCTTTATCCGGCTTTCTGATCTGGCGTTCTCTGGCTGCAATCTGTTCCTCTTCAACTCCCCTGCCGCCGTAAACGTGGCGACGCTCTGGCTGAAGGTGGAGAAAAACCGCAAACACCCTCTCCGCATTGCCTGGCTTCTGGGGCCAATGGTGCTGCTGAAAGCGCTCTGCAAAAAATTAAGCCGTGCAGCTTTGTGCGCTCGGATTGGCAAGCTGACAGGTGCCCGAGCTGAACTGATCTGCCTTTCGGATGGTCGCGCTGCCGTGGATGTCGATAAGCCTGCCGATCTGGCTTTGACAGAAAAACTGATTGCGGCTGAAGCGCCAGCCTGAAACTGAATTTCCATGCGTATTGCTTACGTCATCAACTCCACGGAAGGCGGTGGTGCGGCCTTTCCTGTTCCAGCCATTACGCGGGTGCTCCGGCAGGCTGGTCATGAAGTCGCTGTTTTCGCCCTGACCCGGCGCGATGGACGCGCCGAAAAACCGATGCGCGATGCCGGGTTGGAGGTTTTTATCCGCGAGGGTGGCCGAAAAGACCATCTGGCCGCCTTTTTCTGGCTGCAAAAGCAGATCGCACTGTGGCGCCCCACCCATATCTGGACCTCCCTGACGCGGGCAACGCTTCTTGGGCAGAGCGTGGGGCAGAAACGTGGTATTCCTGTCATAAGCTGGCAACATTCGGCCAAACTCCGTCCGCCGAATGATACCTTGCTTCGCCTGCGGCGTAACGCGTCCTGCCTATGGATAGGCGATTCCGATTACGTGACACAGGTTACCCGCACCCAGTTGGGCATTCCGGCGGACAGGCTGATGTGTTGGCCCATTTTTCATGCGCGGGCTTCCGCCCCCCAAAGCCACCCATGGCAGGCAGGCGAGACCATCCGGCTGGGTTCAGTGGGCAGACTTCATCCGGTCAAGGGGTATGACACGCTTTGCCTTGCTCTGGCACAGCTTAAACAAAAAGATGCGCTCCCTCCGTTTCACCTTACTATTGCCGGAGAAGGCGAAGAACGGGCGAAACTGGAAGCGCTCGTGCAGCTTCATGGACTGCAAAATGAGGTCTCCCTGCCGGGATTCTGCTCAGACACCGGTGCGTTTCTGGCGGACCAGCATCTGTATCTCCAACCCTCTCACTGGGAGGGATTCTGCATGGCCGCGCATGAAGCCATGCAGGCAGGTCTTCCGGTTATTTCATCAGCAGTGGGAGAACTGACCCGCTCTGTCCAACCCGGCGTAACAGGATGGACTGTGCCTCCACGCAATACAGAGGCGCTCTCGGCCTGCCTCGCACAGGCGCTCGCACGCCCTGAAACGCTCCATCAGATGGGACAGGCTGCCCGAAGCTATGTCTTCTCCCATTTCAATGAAGACGCTTTTACCAAAGCCGGACAGACTGTTCTTGCACGGTTGGCTCAGATCGCCCCCTAAAGACAGGGACAGCCAGATATCTGGTCTGACTGCCTGCAAAAACTGACAGGGCGGGTCTGGAAGGCGTTTTGCGGATCAGTGATGTTTCCGTCGCAGTGGTGAGCCTGCACCAAGCCTTTCGGTCAGCTTTCAGTCCCTTGCCAGCCCTCGCTTTCCGGTTTCTTGGAACCAGCCTCTTGAAGAAGCCTGTACTATCCTGCCTCTCCCTACGTTCTCATAGAGCCCTGGATACGTTCTGCAGTAGCCAGTCTGCTTTCTCGGGCACATCGACCATGCTTGCCGCTTCGGCCTGCGCCAGTTCCGCCAGATTGCCATCACCATACCCCCACGCTGCAAATAAAGCCGGACAGCCTGCCCCCTGCGCAGCCAGAAGATCCGGAGACATATCCCCGATCATCACACTGCTCTCCGGTTGCGCTCCGGCCTTGGCAATTGTTCCCAGAAGATGGCCGGGGTCCGGCTTTCTAACGGCAAAGCTGTCTCCTCCCCCCACACAGGCGAACAAGGGAGAAAGGCCAAACCGTTCCAGAATGGCCAGTGCCGCGACTTCCGGCTTGTTGGTACAGACTGCAAGCAGCCATCCCTGCGCCTGAAGCGTATGAAGCGTGTCTTCTGTGCCCGGAAACAATCGGGATAGCCGGGTGGCCCGTGGGGTGTAGAACTCCATAAAGCGGCGGCAGGCCTGAGCGTGATCTATGTCCGCCACCTGCGCACCCGCTCCTTTTTCTGCCCCAGCCTGAAGCAGGCGTTCAACCAGCATGGGCACCCCGTTGCCAATCATGCGGCGCACTTCTGCGTCTGATACGGGCGGCAGAGCATAGCTGGCCAGCAGTTCCCGCCCGCATTCCGCCAGATCAGGCAGGGAGTCCAGCAATGTGCCATCCATGTCAAACACTGCGAGTTTCTGTTTCATCACCGCTTTTGCCTTCTTCAGTAAAGTCCTGAAAAATTTTATGATATCCAGATTTCAGGTTTCCTCCAGCCCGGCGTTTGACAGGGGCGTGAGGTTGGCTTACCGCAATTCAATCATGACATCTCCTCTCCCTTCCCGTCCTGCCACTGCGGTCCTGCTGGCCGCCGGGCTGGGCACCCGCATGAAGTCCTCCCGCCCCAAAGCCATGCAACGTCTGGCCGGCCGCCCCATGCTGGCACATCTGATCGCCAATGCGGCAGATGTGTTTGATCGGCTGGTGGTGGTCATTGGTCCTGAAATGGAAGATGTTGCCGAACTGGCAGCCCCTTACCCGGTGGTAGTACAGCATGAACGGCTGGGCACCGCCCACGCGGCCCTGCAGGCTGAAGCATATTTTGGCGAAGGGGATGTAGCCGTACTCTATGCGGATAATCCGTTGATTTCGGCTGAAACTCTGAACCGCCTTCTGGAAGAACGCCGCTCGCCCGATGTTGGGCTCGCGCTGCTGGCCATGCGCCCCAAGGAACCGGGACGATATGGCCGGGTGGTTGCACAGGACGGCAATGTGGACCGCATTGTGGAATGGGCGGACGCCACACCGGAGGAACGCGCCATTGATCTATGCAATGCAGGCGTTCTGTGCGCGGATGCAGACACCTTCCGCACGTGGTTGAAGGCTGTGAAAAATGAAAACGCCAAAGGTGAATATTACCTGACGGACGTGGTCGATCTGGCGGTAGCGGACGGCGTACGTGTACGCGCCGTGGAAGCTGCAGAAGATGAACTGCGTGGCATCAATTCCCGCGTGGAACTGGCCGAGGCTGAAGCCGCCCTCCAGAACCGCCTGCGCACGAAAGCCATGGAAAACGGCGTAACGCTGGTCGCGCCGGAAACAGTCTTCCTGTGCGCTGATACCGAACTTGAACCCGATGTGCTGGTTGAACCGCATGTGGTGTTCGGCCCCGGTGTTACCGTGCGAAGCGGCGCAGAAATCCGTGCTTTCAGTCATCTGGAAGGGTGTGAGGTGCAGGCCAATGCGCTGATTGGCCCCTATGCCCGCCTGCGCCCCGGAGCGGATATTGGTGTGGGAGCCCACATTGGCAATTTTGTTGAGGTCAAGAACACCACGGTAGGAGACGGTGCCAAAGCCAACCACCTGACCTATCTGGGCGATGCCGATATTGGCGCCCGGACCAACGTGGGGGCCGGTACCATTACCTGCAATTATGACGGCTTCTTCAAGCACCGCACCCTAATTGGTGACAACGTGTTTGTCGGCTCAAACGCCATTCTGGTGGCCCCGGTCAGTATTGGCACCAACGCCATGATTGCTGCTGGCAGCACCATTACCAAGGACGTGCCTGAAAATGCCCTTGCCTTTGGCCGCTCCCGTCAGGTGAGCAAACCCGAACTGGGCAGGCACTTCAAGGAAACACTCAAAGCCCGAAAGGAAAACGGCTGATGTGCGGAATATGCGGTGTTGTCGGTCTGCGACATGCCACGCCCATCGTCTTTGAAGGACTGCGCCGTCTGGAATATCGCGGATATGATTCCGCCGGTATCGCCACGTTGGTGGACGGCCGGGTAGAACGCCGCCGCGCTGCCGGTAAGCTGGATAATCTGGGCGCACTTCTTGAGCAGGACCCGCTTCCGGGCACAACGGGTATTGGCCACACACGGTGGGCAACTCATGGCGCCCCCACAACCTGCAATGCACATCCGCACGGCACGGAGCGCGTCGCCATTGTTCACAATGGTATTATTGAGAACTTTGAAGACCTCCGCCGTGAGCTGGAAGAAGCCGGACAGGTTTTCAGCACGGAAACGGATAGCGAAACCATAGCCCAACTTGTGGATTACCATCTTGGGCAGGGCCTTGCCCCCAAGGATGCCGCGTTAAAAGCCCTCAACCGTCTGGAAGGGGCTTATGCCATCGCCATGATCTTTGCCGGTCATGAAGGGCTGATGATTGGCGCCTGCCATAGCGCCCCGCTGGCTGTTGGGTATGGCAAGGATGAAATGTTCCTTGGATCTGACTCCCTCGCCCTTGCACCGCTGACCAACCGCATCACCTACATGGAAGATGGGGACTGCGTGGTGATTACTCCGCAAAAAGCGGAGTTCATGACGTTTGACGGCACGCCTGTTCAGCGCAAGGAGCAGACCACGGCTCTGGCCGCAGGTTCCATTGGCAAGGACGGCTACCGTCATTTCATGGAAAAAGAGCTGCATGAGCACCCGCTGGTGATTGGCCAGACCCTGCAGCGCATGGTTGACCCTGCCAGCCGCCGCGTATTTTTGCCGGACATGCCTTTTGATCTGGCCACGGTGCCCCGTGCGGTAATCACCGCCTGCGGTTCAGCATTCTATGCTGGCATGGTTGGCCGCTACTGGCTGGAAGCTATTGCGCGGCTGCCGGTGGATATCGACGTTGCCAGTGAGATGCGGTACCGCAACCCGCCACTAACGGAAGGCTCTCTCGGGCTGCTGATTTCCCAATCAGGAGAAACGGCCGATACATTGGCGGCTCTGCGCAGCTTGCGCCAGAAAGCCATCCATATTCTTTCCGTGCTGAATGTTGAGCACAGCACCATGGCGCGTGAAAGTGACAGTGTTCTGGGAACTGTGGCTGGCCCGGAAATTTCCGTGGCCTCCACCAAGGCCTTCACGGCTCAACTGACAGTGCTTGCCTGCCTGACCATTGCCACGGCCCGCGCACGCGGCACGTTAGATGCGCTTGCGGAAGAAGAGCTGGTAGCAGCCCTGCTTGATCTGCCAAGCCGCGCGGCAGAGGTCTTTACGCAAGGTGCAGCCATACGGCGGCTTGCAGGCGTTGTAGCCGAGGCCCTTGACGTTCTGTATTTGGGCCGCGGCAGCATGTTCCCGATTGCCATGGAAGGTGCGTTGAAGCTCAAGGAAATTTCCTACATCCATGCGGAAGCCTATGCAGCAGGGGAAATGAAGCATGGTCCGATCTCCCTGATTGATCGCACCGTGCCGATTGTCGCCAGCGTGCCTTACACGCCCCTGTTTGATAAAACGCTATCCAACCTTCAGGAAGCCAAGGCTCGTGGCGGGCGTCTGCTCGTCTTTACAGATACCAAGGGCGCGGACCGTGTTTCCGCCATTGCGGAAGACATGGTGGTTCTGCCGCATGTGCATGATTTTGTTGCCCCCATCCTGCAAACTATTCCCGTGCAGATGCTGGCTTATGAAGTTGCCGTTCTGAAGGGAACGGATGTGGACCAGCCCCGCAATCTGGCAAAGTCCGTAACGGTTGAATAAAACCGCGAACTCATCACACTAGACGCAATAAGCGTCTCTATATCGCCCGAGTGAGAGTTTCTCTTTCACTCGGGCTTTTTATTGGCTCTGTTTTCAGAAGAGCCTTGCCCGTTACGGGAACTGACGTGGGGCGCCATCCAGCAGAACCGTGATGTGGCCCAGTTTGGGGTGATCCAGTTCCAACCGGACGGCCACAAAGCCTGCGGCCCCAATCCGTTCAAACCAGGCCCGGCCCGGCTGCGGGTTACGCAGTTTGCTTTGCTCGTTGCTGAGCTTGAACCCCTTGATCTGCTGCCCCACAAAATTGCAGCGCAAGGCTGCCTCGCCCCAGTCCAATGGTCCGCTTGAGGGAAGTTTCTGTTCGCTTCCCGGCTGCACGGAAAGCGTTGTCAGCCGCAATCCGTCAAAAACTTTTTCCTGCATGGCACAGTTCTGTGTCTCTCTTACCTGCCGTAGCAAACCCATCAACATGGCCAGCGTATCAACCGCACCTTGCCGCTCAGCTTCTGTCACCGCCTCCCGGTTTGTCTCCGGCGGATCAAGTTGGGTGACCTGTGGCAGGTTGTCCTTATAGGTAAGGGTGATATGCCGGTTTGTGCGACGCGACCAGCCTTTGCTGTCAAACGTTTCCGGGGCCACGACCTGCCCGGCGAACCGTCCCTGAGCGGTAAGAGTCAAGTCTGTTTTCATGAACATATTAAACAGACCCGCCGTTTTGACATGCGCCCCAATCCCATATTGGGCATTATCAAGCCGGTAGGACGCCTGAATGTCCATCACATGCAGGCCGTGCACGAACACCAGATATTTTACTTCTGTCTGTGGCGTCTGTTCTTCTGCCCGGCACGATGCCGCAGAAAATGTGGCCAACGCCAGACCCGCACATAAAACCGATGTCACGCGGCGCACCGCTACCCAACAGGACCGAGGCATAGTCTTCCTTTTCAATCCGATGATCCTGATCTGATTGTACCGCCCGACGGGTATCAGAGTCCGGCTCTCACTTTAACGCTGGTTTTCTACCTCTTCGGTCATGTTGTTTCTATAACCCAGCCGTCCGGAAACAGCCTGAGCAAGAGCCACAGCTCTGTTCCCTAGTTCTCCTACGTCATATCGGCCCAGTTCTGTCTGGGGCAGGCTGACGCCCACACCTGCCACCATACGGCCGGAATAATCTTTCACGCCGGCACCAAAGCACCACAGACCATCATGAATCTGCTCATCATCCACCGCGTAGCCGCGTTCGCGAATCTCGGCAATTTCCCGCACCAGAGTCGTGACGGAACGGATTCCATTGGGAGTCATGGGCTCGGGCCATGTGGAGGCCGGGTGTAATGTCAGCCATTCGCGGAAGGATGTATCATCCATCTCGGCCAGCATGGCATTCCCCGTTGCCGTGAAAATGGCGGGCAGGCGCATGCCTACACGGAAGGAGGCCCCTAACACCGTGGCGCTGTTGCGACAGGCCACGTACACCACTTCCATCCCTTCAAGCAGGGTCAGTGTCACCGTAAAGGTGTCGAGATCAGAAAAGCCATCAAGGGACTGATAGAACTCCGTCACCAGATCCCGCTTTTCTGTCACGCCACCCACCCAGTCCAGAAGGCGGGTGCCCAGCCTGTAACCCTGTGTGGCTGTTTTTTCCAGCAACCCCAGTTCAACCATAACCGCCAGCAGCCCATGCACGGTGCTCCTTGGCAGATCAAGCTGCCGGGCCACATCCGCCGCCAGTGGGGGCCGCTGCGCAGCCTTGACCAGATCGAGAATACGCACGGCCCGACGGAGCGCCGGGACAGAATCCTGAGGTTTGGACATGCCGATCTTATTTTCCTTGTTGACAAGAGGAGGCGATATCCTCATTATTCCAAATACGGGATCGTGTTCAACATAATGAACAATAATAAACGAACACGATCTCCAACGCAAAAAATTGGTGGAAGCCTGACAAGAACCCGCAACTGGGCAGCAGGCTTCCCCCTCCCTCTCTCCTCTCGCCCCTTCTCTTTTCTTGCGCTAGACAGGGTTTATTACCCCTGAGACGTTCGCAACAAAAGAGGCACCACGCCATGACCACGGCTTACGATTTCACGCTCCCTGGCCTGGAAGGCGGCACAATCAATCTCAACGACTATCGGGGCAGACCGCTCCTTATTGTCAATACCGCGTCCAAATGCGGTTTTACGCCACAATATGAGGGGTTGCAGGCCACCTGGTGCCAATTCAAAAAAGCCGGACTGGTTGTGATAGGCGTGCCCAGCAATGATTTCGGAAAGCAGGAACCCGGCACAGCATCGGAAATTGCCGATTTCTGCCACCGGAATTATGGCGTCAGCTTTCCCATGGCGGCACGCGGTTCCGTAAAGGGAGCAAATGCCATTCCATTGTTCCAGTGGCTGAACAAGGAATGCGGTTTTCTGGGCCATCCCCGATGGAATTTCTATAAATATCTGATCAACCGCTCCGGTCAGCCTGCAGCATGGTTCAGCAGCCTCACGCCCCCGACATCCCCCCGTGTGCGGGATGCAATTGAACGGACTCTGCTGAACGGCTGAAAATAACGGTGGTGGTGGCTGATCTCAGCGCGCCACCACGTGCCCGTCCCGAAGGGTGATCACGCGATCCATCCGGCTCAGGAGTTCTTCATTATGGGTGGCCACCAAAGCAGCCAGCCCCTGATCCCTCACTGCAGCCATCAGTTCTGTAAAAACAGCATCCGCCGTACGCACATCCAGATTGCCTGTCGGTTCATCCGCCAGAAGCAAGGCTGGCCGGTTGGCCAAAGCGCGGGCTATCGCCACACGCTGTTGCTCACCGCCCGACAACTTGCCCGGCAGATGCTTCAGCCGATGCTTCAGGCCGAACATATCCAGCAGTTCATCCGCCCGTGCACGAGCATCAGCCTTCCGGGTGCCAGCAATCATCTGCGGCAACATCACATTTTCCTGCGCCGTGAATTCAGCCAACAGGTGATGAAACTGGTACACAAACCCGATTTCATCACGCCGCAGAGCCGTGCGTCCGGCATCTGCCAATCCGCGCGTGCTCTGGCCACAGATTTCAATCTCACCCTCATCAGGCGTATCAAGCAATCCCGCCAGATGCAGAAGCGTTGATTTCCCCGTGCCCGAAGGGGCGACAAGGGCCACAAGTTCTCCCGTATGCAGGACAAAATCCGCGCCCTGCAAAACCGGGAGAGATCCGTCCTCCCCGCTACGGTAGGTCTTTTTGACGCCCTGCAGACGTAGAACCACCTTATTCATGACGCAGAGCCTCGACCGGATCCGTTCGTGCGGCACGCCAGGACGGATAAAGTGTCGCCAGCAGAGACAGTGTAAGCGCCATGGCAATCACTTCTCCCACCTGCCCCCACACCAGTTTGGCGGGAAGGTGCGTAAGGTAATAAACTTCGGGATTAAAGAGATTGGTGCCTGTCAGGGATTGTAGGGCCTGCCTGATACGCTCGATATTCATGCAGAACACCACGCCCAGAACTGTACCAGCCACCGTGCCTGTTACGCCTACGGAGGCACCACACATCAGAAAAATGCGCATGATGGCGCCCCGGCTGGCCCCAATGGTGCGCAACACGGCAATATCCCCTGTCTTGTCTTTGACCATCATGATCAGCGACGAGATCACATTGAAGGCTGCCACAAGAATAATAAGTGTCAGGATCAGGAACATGACGTTCTGTTCCACCTGCACCGCGCCAAACAGAGCATTGTTGGCGTTTGTCCAGTCCAACACACGCAGGCCGGGATCACCCACCGCATTGATGATCCGCATGGTTACGGGCCGGACATTCTGGGCGTCCTGCACCATGACCTGAATCTGCGTGACCTTGTCCGGCATCTGAAAGTAAACCTGCGCGGCATGCATGGGCAGGAACACGTAGCTGGCATTGTAGTCATTCACGCCAGCATCAAAAATCGCAACAATATGGTAGGCCCGCACACGCGGTACGGTACCAAAAGCCGTTGCCGCGCCCTCCGGTGAAATCAGCGTAATACGCGACCCGATGGAGAGGCCTGCACGGGACGCAAGCGTGACCCCAACGGCCACAGCATCATCCCCTTCAAAATCATCCAGAGACCCGGCCACCAGAGAGGAGCTTACCCCTTTAAGGTCCAGCAGTCCCTGTTTGGTCATGCCGTGCACCACGCCGCCAGAATTGAAAGAGCCAGCGCTCAGAAGCACCTGCCCTTCCACCAGCGGGGTTGCACTGATAACGCCGGGCACCTTGCGCACCCGGTCTGTTACCTCTTCATAATGGGAGATGGTCCGGCCTGATCCATAAATGCTCAGATCACCATTCAGACCAAGAATGCGGTCCATCAGATCTGCCTGGAACCCGTTCATTACCGCCATGACGATAATGAGCGTGGCCACACCAAGTGCGATCCCCACCAGCGAGAAAATGGCGATGACAGACACAAACCGCTCACCACGGCGCGCCCGGAGGTACCGCCCGGCTATTGCCCGCTCGAAGGGACCAAACATGCTCAGCCTGCCAGAACCAGTGCCAGAGCGTCATCCACGCTCAAATCATGCCGCTCGCCTGTCGCACGGCGCTTGAGTTCGACACGCCCTTCCTTTGCGCTCCGTGGCCCGACCACAATCTGCCACGGATGCCCCATCAGATCCGCATCAGCAAATTTGGCGCCAGCCCGATCCGTGCGGTCGTCATACAGGAAGGCTTCCGTATCCACATTATAGATGCGTTCACACACGGCATCGCACGTTTCATCCCCCACTTTCAGGTTCAGAATTGCGGCCTTGAAGGGTGCTACGGCATCTGGCCAGATGATCCCGTTTTCATCATGGCTGGCCTCGATAATTGCTCCGGCCAAGCGGGAGACACCAATGCCGTATGACCCCATTTCCGGGTAGATCTGAGAACCATCAGGCGCGCTTACGCTGATATCCATGGCCTTGGTGTATTTGGTACCGAAGTGGAAAATGTGTCCCACTTCAACGCCACGGCCTTCACGCCGACGCTCTTCCGGCACGGCGTCCCACGCCGTGGTGTCATGCATTTCATCGGTGGCGGCATACGGCGTGGTCACCCGCTTATAGAAGGTTTCCAGCGCCAACGGGCTGTTTACATCGACAGGTTCATCCAGCCAGTCCTGATCTTCCAGCGCGGCATCATAGAACACGCCGCTCTCACCCGTGGGGGCCAGGATAAGGAATTCATGACTGAGCTCCCCGCCAATGGGACCAGTATCAGCCCGCATGGGCACGGCCCGCACGCCCAACCGCTGGAACGTACGCAGATACGCCAACATCATCCGCTGGTAACTTGCAACGGCGGAGGCATAATCCAAATCAAAGCTGTAGGCGTCTTTCATCAGAAATTCACGGCCGCGCATCACACCAAACCGGGGGCGCATTTCGTCACGGAATTTCCACTGGATATGATACAGAACCTGCGGCAGTTCCTTGTAGGATTTAACAGTCTGCCCGAACAGATCTGTAATCATTTCCTCATTAGTCGGCCCATACAGCAATTCCCGCTTGTGCCGGTCCTGAATGCGCAGCATTTCCGGCCCGTAAGCATCATACCGGCCCGAACGCTTCCACAGATCAGCAGACTGAAGGGTGGGCATCAGCACTTCCTGCGCGCCAATGCTATCCTGCTCTTCACGCACAATCTGGCTGATGTTGCGCAGCACCTTCAGCCCCGCTGGCAACCACGCATAGATACCGGACGCCGTCTGCCGGACCAGCCCTGCACGAAGCATCAGCCGGTGAGAGACGATCTGCGCCTCTGCCGGGTTTTCTTTAAGGGTAGGGAGAAAACTGCGCGAAAGACGCATGGTCGTACTCAACCTTGTCTGTAAGGCAGACCACAGCAGGGTCTACCCGAAAAATTCCTGAACATCTTCTGCTGTAAAGCACTGTGCCCATAAAGAAAACCCGCATCATGCGGGCTTCCTTCCACGGCTTATGTGCCTATCATGCAGGCAAAGGCTTCAGACACGCAGAACGTGCACATCCACCAGCGGGCGCTTCTGAAGCTTACGCCCCAGAGCCCGGCGCAGTGCCGTCTTGGCGGCATCACGGAACGCCTGATCATCATTCCGCAGTTCATCGGGAATAACATCCAGCGCGTTGGCGAATTCTTCACGCACGCGCACGCTTTCCAGATCATCCGGGTCCAGCAGGCCGGGCGCGCTCAGTTTGGGCTCGCCGATAACAAACCCTTCGTCATCCACCGCAAAGCTGGCAATTACCACACCGTTGAACAGCATCTTGCGACGCGCCGCCAGAACGCCACCATTCATTGGCAGCAGACGGCCACCATCCAGCGCCAGACGGCCGCTGGGTGCAGTATCCACCACTTCGGCCTTGCCCGGAGCAAGACGCAGAATATCGCCATCTTCAAGCAGAATGGGGGCAATACCCTTATCCTGCGCCAATGCGGCATGTGCCGTGAGGTGACGCCATTCGCCGTGAACCGGCACAGCATATTGCGGCTTGATCAGATCATACATGGTGCTCACGTCACCGCCCGTGGCGTGACCCGATACATGCACAAAATGGTCTTTATCCGTAATCACGCGCACGCCACGACGGGACAGATTGTCCTGCACCGCCATAATGGCGCGCTCGTTACCCGGAATCATACGGCTGGAATAGATGACCGTATCACCCTCACCCAGAGAAATGTTGGGGTGAATATCCAGTGAGATGCGGGACAAGGCAGAGCGCGGCTCACCCTGGCTCCCGGTAATGATCATGACCGTCTGATCATCCGGCACATCATTCGCATCCTGCTCGTTCAGGAACGGCAGAACACCAGACAGATATCCGCATTCACGCGCGGCAACATCCAGATTGCGCAGGGAGCGGCCAACCAGAACCACCGTGCGGCCGGCCGCCTGTGCAGCCATGGCAATGGTTTCAACGCGGGCTACGTTGGACGCAAAGCAGGTAACGGCGATACGGCCTTTAAGGCTGCCGATCAGGTCCGTCATGCTCCGACGCACTTCCGATTCGGACTGGGAGGCACCGGGCTTCATCACGTTGGTGCTGTCACACACCAGAGCCAGAACCCCTTCCTCACCCACTTCCTTCAGGCGTTTGATATCCGTTGGCGGGCCAACAAGCGGGTCCGGATCAAGTTTCCAGTCCCCGGTATGCACCACAATCCCTGCGGGCGTGCGCAGAACAACGCTCTGCGCTTCTGGCACGGAATGGGTAACGGGAATGAACTCAAGATTGAAAGGCCCGACATCAAACGTGCCACCACAAGGGATGACGTGAATCGGCACTTCCTGAAGCAGGCGGGCTTCACCCAGTTTGCGGCGCAGCACGGCCCCAGCAAAAGGGGTCACGTAAACGGGGCACTGCAGAAGCGGCCACAGATGAGCCACCGCGCCAATATGGTCTTCATGGGCGTGGGTAATCACCAACCCTGCCAACTGGTCCCGACGTTCTGCAATAAAGGTGGGATCAGGCACCAGAATTTCAGCTTCCGGTGTGTCGTTTCCGCTAAAACCAATACCGCAATCTATCGCCAGCCAGGTTTCCCCCAGGCGATAGAGATTAAGATTCATGCCAATCTCGCCCGTTCCGCCCAAGGGCAGAAAGGCGAAATCGCCGTTCTGGTCTGTCATTAGATGTACTATCCTTCTGTCAAAACATCTTTTTCGATTGTAAGACGCGGCAAGGGATTCCGCCCCGCCAATATCCGCAGCCCGTTCAGGGTCAGCATTGAATCCACGTGGTCAAACACCGTTGTTCCTTCCGAGAAGAGCGGAGCCAGACCGCCGGTTGCGAGCACTTTCATATCCTGCCCGACTTCCCGCCTGATCCTCTCGACGATCCCCTCGATCAAACCCACATACCCCCAGAACACCCCTGAGCGCATAGCCGTAACGGTATTACGCCCGATAACGGAATCAACTGCCGGGCGCCCCACACCAATACGCGGCAGACGTGCCGCAGCCTGATGCAAGGCTTCAACAGACAGATTGATCCCCGGCGCAATCACACCACCGCAATAACTGCCTTCACTATCCACCACATCAAACGTGGTGGCCGTGCCAAAATCAATAACTGTTAACGGTCCACCATACAGATGGTGTGCCGCCAGACCATTTAAAAGACGGTCCACCCCAACTTCATCGGGGTTATCCGTCTTGATTACAAAGCCCCAGTCCAACCGGGCTGATGCCAGAAGAGGTTCAACCGCAAACCACTGGCGGCAAAGCGTACGCAGATGATAAAGGGCGGCAGGCACCACCGTGCCAATAACAGCGCCCTCAACATCATCAGCAGAGATCCCCTGCATCCGCAGAAGCGCCAGCAGCCAGACAGCATATTCATCAGACGTACGCTGCGCCTGCATGGTAATACGCCACGTACCCCGCCACTTTGCACCATCATGCACGGCAAACACCACATTTGTGTTGCCTGCATCAATGACGAGCAGCACGTCCTGCCCCCTGTGATGCCAGCAGGATATCTCCTGTTGCGACCGTTTTCATCCCGTTTTCCGTTTCAAGCAGCAGCCGACCATCTGCGGCCAGCCCTGCAAACCGCCCCTTTTCATAAGTAGTCCCGCCGTTTACCACAAGAGGCGTGCCCACGGGATGCGCCCGTTTCATCCATTCCGCACACAGAATACCAAACCCCTGGTGCTCCCAGACATCCCGCCAGTGTGTGATCTGTGCCAGAATGGCCTCCGCCACAGCACGCGGATGAGGAGGCTCTCCGTATCGCCCCAGAAAAGCTGCCTCCCGCCCTATGGCGTCCGTTGCCGGAGACCGCGCCAGATTGGCACCCATACCGATAATGAGGCATCGCCCTTCCCGCTCGATCAGAATGCCGCCCAGTTTCTGCCCATCCAGCAGAATATCATTGGGCCATTTGATCATCAGATGATCACGGGCGGCGGGCATGGTCTCTGCCAAGCCTTCAAAAAAAGCAAGGGACGCAAGAAAGGGCCAACCGCCCAGAGCATCCTGCCCCGCCTGCTGGCCATCAAGAAGCATGGAAAGAGCGAGGCTTTGCCCTGCATCAACCCAGTTCCGCCCCCGGCTGCCCCGCCCCTTTGTCTGGCGCAAAGCCAGAAGGGCCAGACCAGGCTTTTCACCCGCTCTGGCCCGTTCAAGGCATACATCCGAGGTTGAAGTCAGTTCATCATGACATTCCAGCCGCCAAGGCGGACAAACTGCCTTCATTCCATCTCCTTCAGCCAGCCAGAGCCAGGGCCGCCTGCTGTGCCATGTTCATCAGTGGTCCGAGAACCAGAATGAAGAACACCGTGGCCAGCCCCATGCCGCCCGAAACAAACAGCAGGCTGGGTGCGGGCCGGTCCAGCCCTTCTGCTGGCGCATCAAAATACATCACCTTTACAACACGCAGGTAATAGTAAGCGCCCACAATACTGGAGACAGCCCCTACAACGACCAGCACATAAAGGCCAGCCTGCCACGCGGCCGCAAATACCATGAACTTGCCGAAGAACCCGGCCAGTGGCGGTGCGCCGACCATGCTGAACATGAAGATAGCTAGTGCTGCCGCCATGCCGGGGTCGGTCTTGCTCAGCCCGGCAAGATCGGAAATGGCCGTCACTTCACGCCCTTTGCGACGCATTGCCGCAATTCCGGCAAAAACCCCTGCATTCATGACCAGATAGGCTGCAAGATAAATCAGGGTTGCCCTTACCCCTGCTGCTGAAGCCGATGCCAGCCCCATCATGGCGTACCCCATGTGACCAATGGAAGAATACGCCATAAGACGCTTGATATCCGTCTGCGGTATGGCCGCGAAAGCCCCATAAACCATGGAGAGCATGGAAGCGGTTTCAATCAGGATCTGCCAGCGAGGCGCAACCGCACCGAACGGCCCGACCATGACACGCAGAAACAGAGCGAAGGCGGCAAATTTGGGCGCACCCGCCATATAGGCTGTTACCGGCGTTGGTGCCCCCTGATAGACATCAGGCGTCCACATATGGAAGGGAACGGCGGAAAGCTTGAAACACAGCCCCACCACCACGAACACAATGCCAACAATCAACCCTGGTGGCAGTGTTCCTGACGCATGGATGGCGGCAATCAGCCCCGTATATTCCATGGTGCCTGCGTAACCATAGACCAGAGACATGCCATACAGCAGCAGCCCGGAAGCCAGGGAGCCCAGAACAAAATATTTCAATCCGGCTTCAGAAGACGTAACCCGGTCCCGCTCCAGAGCACAGAGAATGTAGATGGAGAGAGAAGATAGTTCCAATCCGACAAACAGGGTCATGAGATTGGCGGAGGATGCCATGATCATGGCACCGAGGGTTGAAAACAGCATGAGGATAGGCGTTTCAAACGGTAACGCTCCCGGATCATGCCGGTCCTCACCACGGTACCCTACGGTGACAATAGTTGCCAGAAGGCCACCCACCAGTGCCAGAATTTTCATGAAGCGTGCAAAGCTGTCATTCACAAAGGTACCGGCATAACCCGCGCCGTCGGGCGAAAGGGCCACCAGAAACCCACACCCCACAAAGGCGGCAACCGTCAGCATGGAGCAAGGAAAGAACCCTTCCCCCCGTCGCTGCAACACGCCCACAACCAGAATGATCAAGCCGGAAAGTGCAAGTGTGATTTCCGGCAGAGCCAGCGCCCAGTTGACCGAGGTCGCACTCATCGCACTGCACTCCGTTCACTACAGATATCAAAAAGGAAAAAAAACGACATCATCCACCCCTCATCCGCACAGGGCGACGGTCAGCAGCACCACAAGGCCCGCCAGCATGGTGAAGGCATAAATGGCAATGGAGCCGGTCTGGAGTTTGACGGCCTCCGATGCGCCCGTAACGGTTGCACGCACCAGATCACGTGGCAGCCCTTCCACAGCGCCTTCATCCCCCTCTTTCCACAGCACGCGCGCAATGGCGGCATAGGGACGGACAAAAATAACTGTGTAGAGTTCGTCAAAATACCATTTGTTGAGCAGAAAGCGATAAACCGGACCAAAAGACCGCGCCATGGAGGCAGGCAATGCGGGAGACGCCACATAGAACACATACGCCAGAGCAATCCCTGCCAGCCCGGCAATGGAAGGCAACAGGCCGATCAGCGCGGGAACATGCTCAAATGTTTCCATAATGCTGTTGCCCGGCGCGTTGAAAATGGCCCCGTTCCAGAACAGATCCTGCTTTGCGCCGATATAATACGGTGCCAGAGCAACGCCTGCCACCACGGCACCAATAGCCAACAGCACCAGAGGTATGGTCATAACCGCAGGGCTTTCATGCGCGGCATCACGCACATGCTCGTCTGCCGGTGCGCCATGGAACACAAGAAACAGCAGGCGCCAGCTATAAAAGGCCGTGATGAACGCCGTAATGGTGCCAAGTGTCCAGGCATAATGGCTCATGCTGCTGCCACTGGCCCACAAGGCGTTCAGAATGGCATCCTTGGACCAATATCCCGCGAACGGAAACACACCGGCCAGCGCAAGGCTACCAATCCACATAACAGCGTATGTCAGCGGCAGTTTTTTCCACAAACCGCCCATACGGAACATGTTCTGCTCATCATGCACAGCGTGAATGACAGAGCCTGCGCCAAGAAACAGAAGTGCTTTGAAAAAGGCATGCGTGGTCAGATGGAAAACAGATGCCTGATACGCCCCCACGCCCACAGCCGCAAACATGTAGCCAAGCTGTGAACAGGTGGAATACGCGATGGTGCGTTTGATATCTGGCTGCACCATGCCGACCGTAGCGGCAAAGAAACAGGTGGTGGCCCCAATAAAGATCACAAACATCCGCGTGCCGGGTGCGAACTCCAGCAAGGGAGACATACGCGCCATCAGGAACACGCCAGCCGTGACCATTGTTGCTGCATGAATAAGGGCAGAAACTGGCGTTGGCCCCTCCATGGCGTCCGGCAACCACGTATGGAGGAAAAGCTGGGCGGATTTGCCCATGGCCCCCACAAACAGCAGGAAGCAGATCACTTCCATCATGTTGAACGTGGTGCCAAACAGGGAATAGGACGCACCAAGAACCTGAGGAACCGTTGCAAAAATCTGATCATACTGAACGGTATGAAACAGAACATACACCAGCCCGATCCCGACGAGGAAGAACAGGTCAGCCACGCGGTTGACCACAAATGCTTTGATCGCCGCTGCTGTGGCGGAAGGCCGATCATACCAGTAGCCAATCAGCAGATAGCTGGCCAGACCAACCCCTTCCCACCCGAAGAACAACTGGATGAGATCATTCGAGGACACCAGCATGAGCATGGCGAAGGTAAACAGTGAGAGATACGAAAAAAACCGATAAGTCGGCATGGTTTCGTGGCTCATGTAGCCAAGGCTGTAACAATGCACCAGCAGAGACACACACAGCACCATGGCCGTCATGGTCACAGAAAGCGTATCAAACCGTAGGGTCCAGGTGGCGTGAAAACCGCCTGCGTTCACCCAATCGGCCAATGGCACAGTCTGCAGCGCAAAACCGGCGGACCAGCCGCCATAAAGAGCACCAACACCACACAGCGCTGCAACGCCCATGCAGCCAATGGTTATAATCTTGGCCATGGCATCGCCCAAAAGGCGACCACCCAGCCCCGCAACAACCGCCCCTGCCAAAGGCAGGAGGATAGCCGTGGCAAACAGGTGAAGATCGGTCTGCATGAGTCCGCTCATCCCTTCATCATCGTAACGTCTTCAACCTGGATGGATCCACGGTTGCGGAAATAGACCGTGACAATAGCCAGACCAATTGCTGCTTCTGCTGCTGCAATGGTCAGCACAAACAGCACCATGATCTGCCCAGAAAGATCTGCATGGGCGGAAGAAAACGCAACAAAATTGAGGTTTGCAGACAGCAGGATCAATTCCATGGACATCAGGATGATGATGACGTTTTTCCGGTTCAGGAAAATGCCAAACACACCCAGCACCAGCAATGCTGCGCTGACAATCAGATAAGGGCCAAGCCCAATGGGGGCGATTGCGGGCGTCATGCGCCGGTCTCCCTTTTGTCTGCCTCCGCCTGCCCTCCTGATCCGTATGATCCGGGGACTGCATTTTCGTAATAGGATGTGTGGGGACGGAGGAAACCACCGTTACCCAACACATTTTCGCCAAGTGGCAGATCTACAAGCACCAGCGTGTCTTCACGTGTGCGTGCATGCTGTTTGCTGATGTCCTGACGGCGGCCTGTATTGGTCTGGCGCAGTGTGAGCACAATGGCCCCGATCATGGCCACCAGCAGCACAAGACCGCAGGATTGGAACAGCAGAACATAATGGGTGTAAATCAACGTGCCCAAGGCGGCTGTGTTCGTCAGGCCCGGTGCGCCGCTCAGCGGGGCGATGCCCGTATCGGGGGCCATTTTCCAGTTCCCCAGCGCCATGATGAGCTCAACAAACAAGATGCCGCCCACGCACGCGCCGATCGGGGCATGACGCTGAAAGCCTTCCCGCATCTGCGTGAAATCAATATCCAGCATCATGACCACAAACAGGAACAGAACAGCGACCGCGCCCACATAGACAATCACCAGCAGCATCGCCAGGAATTCGGCCCCGGCCACCAGAAACAGGCCCGCCGCATTGAAAAACGCGAGAATGAGAAACAGCACCGAATGCACCGGGTTGCGCGCCGTAATAACCATTGTGGCGGATACAAGCAGCACCGTCGCAAAAACGTAAAATACAAGCTGCGGTATCATCAGCTTACCTCCTGCCAGGACATGGCCTGCATCATCTCAGCGATAAGGCGCATCAAGTTCCAACCGTCGGGCCAGCAGAGCCTCCCAACGGTCTCCATTCGCGAGCAGCTTGTCCTTGTTGTACATCAGCTCTTCACGCGTTTCGGTTGCAAATTCGTAGTTCGGGCCTTCAACAATGGCGTCAACCGGGCACGCTTCCTCGCACAGACCGCAATAGATGCATTTGGTCATGTCAATGTCATAGCGTGTGGTGCGGCGGGAACCATCGTCCCGTTCTTCAGCCTCAATTGTAATGGCTTCAGCGGGGCATGTGGCTTCGCACAGCTTGCAGGCAATGCAGCGTTCTTCCCCATTGGGATAACGGCGCAATGCATGCTCACCGCGAAAACGCGGAGACAGCGGCCCTTTTTCATAAGGATAGTTCAGCGTGACTTTCGGCTTGAACATCATCTTGAAAGTGGACGCCATGCCTGCCGCCAGTTCGGCCAACAGAAAGGACCGGAAGGTTTTTCCAAGAGTACTCATCAGTTTACACCTCCAGCCTGAGGCAGCAGGCCCGTAGCCATAAGGAAGCCTGCGGTTCCAATCATCCACAGTAGGGAGAACGGTAGGAAAATCTTCCAACCCAACCGCATAAGCTGGTCATACCGATAACGGGGGAATGTGGCCCGCACCCAGATAAACACGAACAGGCAGAACAGGATTTTGCAAATCAGCCACAGGGGGCCAGGTACCCATGTGAACGGCGCAATACCCAGCGGAGGCATCCAGCCGCCAAGAAAAAGAATGCTGACCATGGCCGACATCAGGATCATGTTGGCATATTCGCCAAGGAAGAAGAGACCAAATGCCAGCGAGGAATATTCAACAAAGAACCCGGCTACCAGTTCACTTTCCCCTTCAGGAAGATCAAATGGTGCCCGGTTGGTTTCCGCCAGCGCCGAGATAAAAAACACGATGAACATCGGGAACATGGGCAGGCAGAACCACACATGCCGTTGCGCCAGCACAATGTCGTTCAGGTTCAGGCTGCCCACCGCCAACAGAACAGAGACGATGACAAGCCCGATCGACACTTCGTAGGAGACCATCTGCGCTGCGGACCGCAGACCACCGAGAAAGGCGTATTTTGAATTGGACGCCCACCCGGCAATGAGCATACCGTAAACACCCAATGAAGAAATAGCCAGCAGATACAGAATACCAACATTGATATTCGCAACGGCCAGACCATTCCCCGTGGGAATAACCGCCCATGCCAGCATGGCCAGAGAGAATGTTAGAAACGGAGCAAACAGAAACAGTGCCCTATTGGCCCCTGCGGGAATAACCGTTTCCTTGAAAATCATCTTGATGGCATCAGCAAAAGCCTGAAGCAGCCCAAAAAGACCATTCACGTTCGGGCCGCGCCGCATCTGCATTGCGGCCATCACCTTGCGTTCCATCAATGTGAGGTACGCTACACCAATCAGCAGCGGAACCAGAACGGCCAGCGTTTCCAGAACCATCAGAATAATCTGGCCTATCAGCGTATGATAAAAAAACTGCGCCATCAGCCCTTACTCCGCCGCCACTGCGCGCACTGGTGCGTAAATGCGCGAACATTCCGCCATGGTCGGGCTAGCCCGGCTTATGGGGTTTGTCTGGTAATAATCATCAATAGCCGGACGGAACGCACCAGCACTGAACTCGGCTATTGTTTTTTGTGCAGTCCCCTCGGCCTGTGCCGGAAGGCGGGCCTGTGGTGTCGCCACAGAACCAATGGACGCAAACACGGGGTTCACCTCCACCATTCTGGCGCGCAAAGCCTCCAGTGTGTCATACGGCAATGTGTGCCCGACCACTTCTGAAAAGGCCCGAAGAATACGCCAGTCTTCCCGCGCATCACCCGGAGGGAACACAGCGCGGAACGCCCGTTGAACACGCCCTGCCATATTGACATACGTGCCCGGTTTTTCGGTATAAGCCGCTCCCGGCAGGATAATGTCAGCACGGGCGGCGGCAGCGTCTCCGTGGTGCCCCTGATAGACCACAAATGTCTCGGGAGCGATTTTATCGATCGGGAATTCGTCGGCGCCCATCAGCCAGAGAACATCCACCCCGCCCCGCAGCATATTGGCTGCGGCCAGACCACGTGGCCCCGGCAGGAAACCAAGATCAAGCGCCCCTACTCGAGAAGCCGCGGTGTGCAGAATGTTGAACCCGTTCCATCCATCTGCAATAGCACCGCTCTGTTCGGCCAAGGTGCGACAGGCTTCATAAACCGCCTGAGCATCCCGCCGCGTCAGCGCGCCATGCCCCAGAATGATCATGGGGCGCTTTGCTGACTTCAGTGTTTCTGCAAAAGGAATGCTACCATCAAGCAGAGAAGTCAGAACATCCGGCCCGTCCCCAAGGAACGTGACATCATAAGTGGGGTCAGCGGAGGATGCGCCGATCATCGCAATCGGGAAGCCGCCCCGCCCTGCCCGCAGAAACCGCTTGCGGATACGGGCGTTCAACACAGGCGCTTCATGACGGGGCACTGAGCCCACAATCAGGAGCGCGTCTGCCTCGTCAATTCCGACAATATCACTATTGAACAGATAGCCTTCACGGGCACTGGTATCATACCAGGCCCCATCCTGACGGCAGTCTATGTTGGATGACCCCAGTGCAGACATAAGATCTTTTAAAGCGCACAGGCTTTCTGCGTCACACAGATCACCCGCTACCGCGCCAATCCTGTCTCCAGACACACCATCCAGCCTGCGAGCCAGAGAGACAAAAGCATCCTGCCATGAGGCTGCATGAAGTTTGCCATGCACTCGCACCCACGGCTTATCAAGCCGCCGGCGCTTCAGGCCATCAACTGAAAAACGGGCTTTGTCTGACAGCCATTCTTCATTCACTTCATCATTCACACGGGGCACGATGCGCATCACTTCGCCGCCGCGCGCCTGAACCTGAATGTTGGTACCCAGCGCATCCAGCACATCAATGCTGTCCGTCTTTTTGTATTCCCAGGACCGTGCATGAAACGCCGTGGGTTTGGCTGTCAGCGCACCAACAGGACAGATATCAATCAGATTGCCTGAAAGCTCGGATGTCAGGGCCTTTTCCACATAAGTGGTAATTTCCGCGTTTTCACCGCGTGACACCATGCCAAGTTCAGGAGTGCCCGCCACTTCCGTTGTGAAACGAACGCACCGTGTGCATTGAATGCAGCGCGTCATTACCGTTTTCACCAACGGACCGAGGTTCTTGTCCGTTACCGCACGCTTGTCTTCATGGTAGCGGGAGATACCGGTGCCGTAACCATAAGCTTGGTCCTGCAAATCACATTCACCACCCTGATCACAGATCGGGCAATCAAGCGGATGATTGATCAGCAGGAATTCCATTACGGCCCGACGGGCGCGGCGCACCACATCCGTATCCGTCAGAATTTCCATGCCTTCCGAAACCGGAAAACCACAGGATGCAACTGGCTTTGGCGCACGTACAACCTGCACCAGGCACATACGGCAGTTACCTGCTACGGAAAGGCGTTCATGATAGCAGAAGCGGGGAATTTCCTTCCCTGCGGCTTCACACGCCTGAAGAGCGGAAGAACCGGGAGCAACATCAACCGGCGTTCCATCAACAATAACCCTCACCATGGCTTTTACTCCGCTGCCACTGGCACGCCGTGCGCGGGCACCTGCACCAGACCGGTTCCGCCAAGTGCGGCTTTGTACTGACGAATACGGGCTTCCATTTCAGGGCGGAAATGACGGATCAACCCTTGAATAGGCCATGCCGCCGCATCACCCAGCGCGCAGATGGTGTGCCCTTCAACCTGCCGCGTGACCTGTTCAAGCAGATCAATTTCTTCAAGCTCGGCACGCCCCTGCACCATCCGGTCCATCATGCGCATCATCCACCCGGTACCTTCGCGGCACGGTGTGCACTGTCCGCAGCTTTCATGTTTGAAAAAGCGGGAGAAGCGGGCAATGGCCTCAATAATGTCTGTCGATTTATCCATGACAATCATGCACGCTGTCCCCAAACCAGAGCGCTCAGCGCGTAAACTGTCATAATCCATCAACACTGTTTCGCAGATGGATTTCGGCAGGACCGGAACGGAGCAGCCACCAGGAATAACGGCCAGCAGGTTATCCCAGCCGCCCCGTACGCCACCGCCATGCTTTTCGATAATGTCCTTCAGCGGAACGCCAAGTTCTTCTTCAAACACACAGGGCGTATTCACATGACCGGAAATTGCCATGAGTTTGCTACCCGCATTATTGGGCCGCCCAAGCCCGGCAAACCAGCTTGCCCCACGCCGCATGATCGTAGAGGCAACTGAAATGCTTTCCACGTTGTTCACCGTGGTCGGGCAGCCATACAACCCTACCCCGGCAGGGAAAGGCGGTTTCATACGCGGCTGGCCTTTTTTGCCTTCCAGGCTTTCCAGCAGGGCTGTTTCTTCCCCGCAGATATAAGCCCCTGCGCCACGATGAATGTAGAAATCAAAATCCCATCCGGTCCCGGCTGCATTTTTTCCAAGCAACCCGGCCGCGTAAGCTTCATCGACTGCATACTGGAGATGTTCGGCTTCACGAAAGAACTCGCCGCGAATGTAGATATAAGCAGCATGGGCCCCCATGGCGAACGAAGCGATCAGCGCACTTTCAATCAGCTTATGCGGCTCATGCCGCATGACTTCGCGGTCCTTGCATGTGCCCGGTTCGGATTCATCGCCGTTAATCACCAGATAATGTGGCCGACCATCTGACTGCTTGGGCATGAAGGACCATTTCAGCCCGGTGGGGAAGCCTGCCCCACCGCGCCCGCGCAGACCGGACGCTTTCATTTCCGCCACAACACCATCCCGCCCCTTGGCGAGGATCGCTGCCGTATTATCCCAGTCTCCGCGCTTGCGGGCTCCCTCCAGCTTCCAATCATCCTGACCATAAAGATTGGTGAAGATCCGGTCTTTGTCCTGCAACATGGCCGTCTCTCCTATTGGTTTTCAGACGCCGCTTCCGGCGTTACAAGCAGGGTCTTGCGTCCCCCTTCGGGGGCGGACCCGCACCGGTTTACGGTCGGTCCTGCCGGAGGTCTTTCTCCTGCACGGAGCGCTGCAATCAGGGCTTCCGTGCGTGGACCATCCATATCTTCATAAAAATCATCATCCACCTGCAGAATGGGAGCGTTGGCGCATGCTCCCAGACATTCAACCTGTGTCAAGGTGAACAGACCATCTTCGCTTGTCTCACCAAAGCCACCGACGCCGGCTGCTTTTTTGCAGGCATGCACAACATCATCTGAACCGCGAAGCCAGCAGGATGTCGTCGTGCAAACCTGAAGATGATACCGCCCGATCGGGCGCGTGTTGAACATGGTATAAAAGGATGCGACCTCGTACACACGGATGGGCGCCATGTCCAACCGCCGCGCAATTTCATCCATGGCGGCAACAGGCACCCATGCACTCCCCGTTTCCCGCCCCATCTGCCGCTGGGCAATATAAAGCATGGGCATGACGGCACTGGCCTTACGCGCTTCCGGATATTTGACGAGCACTTTTGCGATTTCCGCTTCAGATGCTGCATCAAATGAAAATTTGTCCGGCTGCTCTGCCGGTTTCCATGGGGTGTTCAACGGTCCACCTCCCCAAACACAAGATCAAGAGAGCCAATGACCGCCACCATATCTGCCAGCATAGCCCGGCGTGACAGTTCATCTATGGCCTGCAAATGGGAAAAACCCGTAGGCCGTATTTTGCAGCGATACGGGCGGTTGCTGCCGTCTGCCACAAGATACACGCCAAATTCACCCTTCGGACTTTCAACGGCTGTATAAGTGGCTCCCGGCGGCACATGATACCCTTCACTGAACAGCTTGAAGTGATGGATCAGTGCTTCCATGGACCGCTTCATGTCTGCACGCCGTGGCGGCGTAAACTTTGGGTCCTGCACTTTCACATCTCCGGGCTGAATCTGCGCCAGGCACTGTTCGATAATCTTCACACTCTCGCGCATTTCTTCCATGCGTACGAGATACCGATCATAACAGTCGCCCTGCCGGGTAACAGGCACCTTGAAGTCAACTTTGTGGTAATTGTCATACGGCTGACTGCGCCGAAGATCCCACGGCACACCGGAAGCCCGAAGGCACGGGCCACTGAACCCCCATGCCAGAGCCTGCTCGGTTGTGAAAATGCCAATGCCAACCGTACGCTGTTTCCAGATACGGTTTTCCGTCAGCAGACCTTCAAGATCATCAATCCACGCCGGAAATTCCTTGGCCCACGCGCCAATCCGATCTTCCAATTCAGCTGGAATATCGCGCGCCACACCGCCAGGGCGAAAATAGTTGGCATGAAACCGCGCGCCAGACGCTGCTTCATAAAATTCCAACAGTTTTTCCCGTTCCTCATATCCCCACAATGCGGGCGTTACCGCTCCGCAGTCCAACCCCATGGCGGTAATATTGAGGATATGATTTAAAATACGGGTAATTTCCGCAAACATAACCCGCAGCCATTTAGCCCGTTCGGGAATGTCTATGCCCAGAAGCTTTTCCGTGGCCAGTGCAAACGCCTGCTCCTCACACATGGGAGAAACATAATCCAGCCGGTCAAAATACGGCAGCGCTTTATGATAGGTTTTGTATTCTATCAGCTTTTCCGTGCCACGATGTAAAAGGCCGATATGTGGCACGGCCCGCGCCACAACCTCGCCTTCCATTTCCAGCACAAGACGCAACACACCATGAGCTGATGGATGCTGAGGCCCGAAATTCAGGGCATGGGAATCAATTTCAACCGTTCGCCGCTCAGTTTCCTGAAGCTTCTGTTCAGGCAAAAGGCTTTCAGGAATATCGTTTTTCAGGAATGTTTCTTCAACATCCACGGCACGGGGCTGTTTCATGTCGGTCATCCGCGGGACCTCTTGATACCTTGCCTGACTTCATGCGCCTTTTCGTCTCCAGGCAAGGTCAACATCCCTTCCCACGGAGAAACAAAATCAAAATCCCGAAAATCCTGTGTCAGGGAAACAGGTTCTTTTACAACCTTGCGCAGCTCAACATCGTATCGGACTTCTTCGTAACCCGTCAGGGGGAAATCCTTGCGCAACGGGAAGCCTTCAAAACCGATGTCAGTCAAAATCCGGCGCAAATCCGGCTGTCCGGAAAAGAGAACGCCAAACAGATCATAGCATTCACGTTCCCACCACGTGGCGCACGGCCAGAGGTGATGCACGGACGGAACCGGCGTTGTCTCATCTGTTGTGACAATCACGCGGATGCGGTGGTTATGGGAGACGGAAAGAAGGTTATAGACGACCTCAAACCGCTCTTCCCTTCCCGGGAAATCAACACCGCACAGATCCATCAATTGTTCAAAACGATACCGAGGATCATCACGAAGCAACGTCATGAGGGGGAGAAGCTGGTCACGCACCGTACGCACCACCAGTTCGCCCTTTTCAACCGCGGCCGAATGAATGCCAGGCAGAGACGTGGCAAGCGTAAACGCCATGGAGCCCACTTGCCCCTGCAGACGGTTCTGCTGTGGATTAACAGGAAGCTCAGCCACGAAGAATGGTCCCCGTGCGGCGAATTTTCTTCTGCAAAAGCATGATGCCGTAAATCAACGCTTCTGCAGTGGGCGGACAGCCGGGCACGTACACATCAACCGGCACAATGCGGTCGCAGCCGCGCACCACGGAATAGGAATAGTGGTAATACCCCCCACCATTGGCGCAGGAGCCCATGGAGATAACCCAGCGGGGTTCTGCCATCTGCTCATACAAACGGCGCAGCACAGGGGCCATCTTGTTGGTCAGCGTGCCTGCAACAATCATGACATCAGACTGACGCGGAGAACCGCGGGGAATAATCCCCATACGGTCCAGATCGTATCGGGGCATGTACGCATGGATCATTTCCACGGCGCAGCATGCCAAGCCGAAAGACATGGGCCATAGACTCCCTGTGCGTCCCCAGTTCACCAACTTGTCCAGATTGGCGACCACAAAGCCTTTCTCGGCAATGGCGCCTGTAATACCGCGCACAACGGCATCCTGCTCCGGCCCCGGCGGCAGAGCCTCTCTGTTCCAGAGAACAGCATCTTCTTGTGAATTCGTAGACATAGGCGCTTTCCCCTTAATCCCAGTCCAGCGCGCCTTTGCGCCACTCATACAGAAAACCGATCCCCAGCACGCTCAGGAACCCCAGCATGGAAAGAAAGCCGAACAACCCTATGCGGGAGAGACTGACTGCCCACGGGAACAGGAATGCGACTTCAAGATCGAAAATAATGAAGAGGATAGCCACCAGATAAAACCGCACATCAAAGCGGCGGCGGGCATCATCAAATGCCTCAAAACCACATTCATATGCTGTTGTTTTTTCAGGATAAGGCTTCTGGTGTCCACTTATCAGCGCCATACCCAGCATCGCAGCGGCAATGACCACGGAGAGGGCACCGAATATAAGAACTGGCGCGTAATCACCAAGGACAGATTGCATCGGGGGGCTCCTGCACGAGAAAGGTCGCGTAAACCAAACATCATGCAGACAACCTACCCCCAAGCGTGGCGAACAACCATGGCTACAGGCAGCCTGCCACGGCCACTTTCACGTGATTACTTGGGACGACCGGTTCTTACAGGAGAAAACCGGTGTTTTTTCTTTTATCAGAAAATCGAGAGCGCTTAGCGCTCTGGGAAACCATTTTACCTGAAAGTATAATGGTTTGGTGGGCGATGAGGGGATCGAACCCCCGACCATCTCGGTGTAAACGAGACGCTCTACCGCTGAGCTAATCGCCCGCCGCTTATGTGTCACAAATAAAAACGGGCGGCAACCCCCTTTTTGGGATTTGCCGCCCGAAAGCCGAAAAACTATTTCCCGCAGGGATTTAGCTTACGGCGTCCTTCAGTGCCTTGCCCGGTTTGAAACGGACAGAGGTAGAAGCCGGAATGTCGATTTCTTCACCCGTGCGCGGGTTACGACCCTTAGCCGCCTTACGTGTTGCGGTTACAAACGTACCGAACCCAACCAGACGAACTTCCTGCTTACGAGACAGAGCCTTCTCGATAGCACCGAATACGGCGTCGACCACTTCTCCAGCCTTAGCCTTGGGCAGAGCAGCCTCGTCGGCCACTGCCGCCACGAGTTCCTGCTTGTTAAGCGGCTTCTCCATATTACGCCTTTCTCAATAATATATAACTTTGGTGGAGCGGCGGGCGGCATTGCGTCCGCCTCTCCGCTTCCCGCTCGCACTATGAAGCCGTTTTTTGCCACGTCAACCGACCAACAGCAAACTTCGGCTTCAGAGCGTTTTTTATATCAGTGCGGCAGCACGGAAACGTGGGCCGCCCCTTCCGCTCCCGGAACGGCTTCCGGCACTTCTTCCCAATGGATTGGCTGCGGCTGCCGCACCAGCGCACGCGCCAGCACTTCATCCACATGCGAAACGGGTACGATTTCCAGATCTTTCTTCACAGATTCAGGAATTTCCGCCAGATCCTTTTCATTATCCTTGGGGATAAAGACCGTGCGAATACCGGCCCGCACTGCTGCCAGCAGCTTCTCTTTCAGGCCACCAATGGGCAGCACACGCCCGCGCAACGTGATCTCGCCTGTCATGGCAACATCCCGCCGGATCGGAATACCAGTCAGCACACTCACCAGAGATGTCGCCATGGCAACGCCCGCAGAAGGCCCATCTTTCGGAGTCGCGCCTTCGGGAACGTGCACGTGGAAGCTCCGCTTATCAAACAGAGTCGGCGCCACACCAAAGGTGGTTGCCCGGCTCCGCACGTAGGAAAACGCAGCAGAGACGCTTTCCTTCATGACGTCACCCAGCTTGCCAGTTTCCACAATGCCGCCTTTACCCGGCACCATGACACTTTCAATGGTCAGAATTTCTCCGCCCACTTCGGTCCATGCCAACCCGGTGACAATGCCCACCATATCTTCCGCTTCGGTCTCGCCGTAACGGAAGCGCTTCACGCCAGCCAGTTTTTCGAGGTTGCGGACGGTAATGGCCACTTTCTTGGCTTTGCCGGTCACAATCTCTTTCACAACCTTACGCGCCAGATTGGCAATCTCGCGCTCAAGACTACGTACGCCCGCTTCACGCGTGTAATAACGGATCAGATCCCGCAGGGCGTCATCACTGATGGACCATTCATCCGGCTTGAGGTTATGGGCCTCACCCTGCTTGGCAATCAGATGACGGCGGCTGATTTCCACCTTCTCATCTTCCGTGTAGCCAGACAGACGGATGATCTCCATCCGGTCCAGCAGCGGCTGCGGCATGTTGAGGCTATTCGCCGTCGTGACAAACATCACATCGGACAGATCATAATCTACTTCCAGATAATGATCAGCGAATGTGCTGTTCTGTTCCGGGTCCAGCACTTCCAACAATGCCGAAGCCGGATCACCACGCCAATCCGCGCCCAGCTTGTCAATTTCATCCAGCAGGAAGAGCGGGTTGGACACCTTCGCCTTCTTCATGCCCTGAATGATCTTGCCTGGCATGGAACCGATATACGTGCGGCGATGCCCGCGAATTTCGGCTTCATCCCGCACGCCACCCAGCGACATCCGCACGTAATGGCGACCTGTTGCCTTGGCAATAGACCGAGCCAGAGACGTTTTACCAACACCCGGCGGCCCCACCAGACACAGGATCGGGCCTTTCAGTTTCTGGGAACGGCTCTGCACCGCCAGATATTCAAGGATACGCTCCTTGACCTTATCCAGCGCGTAGTGATCGGTATCCAGAATTTTTTCCGCTTCTGCCAGATCATGACGGACCTTGGTCCGCTTCTTCCACGGAATACCCAGCAGCCAATCCAGATAATTACGCACCACGGTCGACTCGGCTGACATGGCGCTCATGCCACGCAGCTTTTTGAGTTCCGCTACCGCCTTTTCCCGCGCTTCTTTTGAAAGCTTGGTTTTAGCGATGCGCTCCTCAATCTCGGTGGTTTCGTCCTTACCGTCTTCGCCTTCACCCAGTTCTTTCTGAATGGCTTTCAGTTGCTCGTTCAGATAGTACTCGCGCTGGGTTTTCTCCATCTGGCGCTTTACGCGGTTGCGAATTTTCTTCTCAACCTGCAGCACACCGATTTCCGCCTCAATGTGGGCAAAAACCTTTTCAAGCTGAAGCATGACAGAAGGAGCTTCAAGAATTTCCTGTTTTTCGGAAATCTTGAGGTTCAGGTGACTCGCCACCGTATCCACCAGCTTGGACAGATCCGTAATCTGGTTCAGGGAAACCAGGACTTCAGACGCAATTTTCTTATTGAGTTTTATATACTGCTCAAACTGCGAAATAATGGAACGGCCAAGCGCTTCGGCATCCGGGCCAACCGCAGCAGTTTCCACCACATCTTCAATTTCAGCTTCAAAATGTCCGTCAACATCGTGCAGCGCTTTTACCTTGGCGCGACGGACACCTTCCACCAACACCTTGACGGTGCCATCCGGCAATTTCAGCAACTGCAGAATGGTGGATACCGTGCCAAAACGGTAAACGTCATCAATGCCCGGATCATCCTGTGCGGCATCTTTCTGCGCAATCAGCAGGATCTGCCGGTCATCACGCGTAACGGATTCAAGTGCCTTGACGGATTTTTCACGACCGACAAACAACGGCACGATCATATGCGGGAAGACAACAATATCACGCAGCGGCAGAACGGCCACGCGGTTCTCGCTTTGCGGTTTCTGCTGAACAGCCGTTCCCTCTTCTGCGGGGGAAACGTTCGCTGGCACAACAGATTCAGGAGTTGCCGCCTGCGTTTTGGCTGGTGACTTCCGTTTACGTTTTACTGGTGGTTTTTCATTATCAGCCATAACCATGACCTCCTTCAAGGACGATCCAGGCCGGACACCCGCCCTGCGGCATGCCCCTGGGCCCGTAGAGACACCAAACAGTCCCTGCCTCTACTATGTCGTTACGAATGTCCCATTTCACAATGGGTTAACCAGAAAAGAGAGGCGACAGACCTTTCCGATCCGCCGCCCCTATAATGTCTTACCCCGTTTTTCAGGCTGATTGCTCAGCCGGGATCTCTTTCCGTTTGCCGTAGACGTAAACCGGACTGGTTTTTTCCTCCGCCACATCACGGTTCACAACCACTTCTTCCACATTGTCCAGACCTGGAAGGTCAAACATTGTGGACATCAGGATGCTCTCCATAATGGAGCGTAGCCCACGGGCACCGGTCTTGCGTTTGATGGCGCGGTCCGCAATGGCTTTCAGTGCATCATCCGTAAAGGAAAGCTGCACATCTTCCATCTGGAACAGGCGCTGATACTGCTTAACCAGCGCATTCTTGGGTTCTGTCAGAATACGGATCAACGCCGCTTCATCCAGATCACCCAGAGTAGCCAGCACTGGCAGACGACCAATAAATTCGGGGATCAACCCGAATTTCATCAGATCTTCCGGCTCTACATCGTGCAGGATTTCTCCCATCCGACGATCATCCGGAGAACGAACATCGGCGCCGAAGCCAATCCCCGTACCCTTACCGCGAGCGGCAATAATTTTGTCCAACCCGGCGAAAGCACCACCGCAGATGAACAGCATATTGGTGGTATCCACCTGCAGGAATTCCTGCTGCGGATGCTTACGGCCACCCTGCGGCGGAACAGATGCCACAGTCCCTTCCATCAGTTTCAGCAGAGCCTGCTGAACACCTTCCCCACTTACGTCACGTGTGATGGAAGGATTGTCTGACTTGCGTGAGATTTTATCGATCTCGTCAATGTAAACGATGCCACGCTGCGCCCGTTCCACATTATAATCAGAAGCCTGCAACAGTTTGAGGATGATGTTTTCAACATCTTCCCCCACATATCCGGCTTCTGTCAGCGTGGTGGCGTCCGCCATGGTGAACGGAACATCCAGAATACGCGCCAAAGTCTGCGCCAGCAGGGTCTTACCAGAGCCTGTCGGGCCAATCAGCAGGATGTTGGACTTTGCAATCTCGACATCATTGTTCTTGGCTGACTGGGTCAGACGTTTGTAATGGTTATGCACGGCAACAGAGAGAACCTTCTTGGCCTCAAACTGCCCGATCACATAATCATCAAGAACTTTGCAGATCTCTTTGGGCGTGGGCACGCCTTCACGCGATTTGACAAGCGTGGTCTTGTGCTCTTCACGGATGATATCCATGCAGAGTTCTACGCATTCATCGCAGATGAAAACGGTTGGACCAGCAATAAGCTTCCGCACTTCATGCTGCGATTTGCCGCAGAATGAGCAGTAAAGCGTATTTTTGGAATCACCGGACTTCGCGTTCATGAGCCCACTCCCTCGATCATCCCAGGCCTCAGACTCCCGAGAGCCGTATTCCAGACTTTATCTGCCTTCCTTACGACAGACCACCCCCGCACTGTAACGGGGGTGTTGGTGTTCACCAGATTAAGGATGGTCTTTATCCTTCTTTCCAGTTTCTTCTGCTGCCTTGTGATGACTGATTACCTTGTCAACAATACCGAAAGACTGTGCTTCCTCGGCAGACATATAGCTATCACGTTCCAGCTTCTGCTCGATATCCTCAAGCGTCTGGCCGGTATGTTCGCGATAGATCTCATTCAGGCGCTGACGGATAATAAGGATTTCCTTGGCCTGAATTTCAATATCGCTGGCCTGTCCCTGTGCACCGCCAGAAGGCTGATGCACCATGACGCGAGCATTAGGCAGCGCATAACGGTGCCCCTTCTCGCCCCCAGCCAGCAATAAAGACCCCATGGAAGCTGCCTGACCGATGCACACGGTGCTAACGGGGCTGCGGATGTACTGCATGGTGTCATAAATTGCCAAGCCAGCAGACACAACGCCGCCAGGGCTGTTGATATAGAAGGAGATTTCCTTCGTGGGGTTCACACTTTCAAGATAGAGAAGCTGTGCGGAAATAAGAGAGGCCACCTGATCATAGACAGGGCCTGTCAGAAAAATAATCCGCTCCTGAAGCAGGCGGGAATAGATATCGAATGCCCGCTCCCCCCGTGAGGTCTGCTCGACCACCATGGGCACCAAAGCGTTGCTGAAAATCTCAACGGGATCACGATCCCTCATGTTAGTCATTCCCGTAAAAAACCTGCACCAGCCCTTGCCTCCTTCCATCAAAACCCAGGAAGTCGGTTCAGGCACTCTCACTCAAGATAGAGATAAAGTGGCAAGATGCCACCCCGGAAAAGAAAAACAGTCTGAAAAAGAGTGTCCCGCCAGTTCACACTGGCGGGACAGAAAGGTCTCAGATATCAGCCGGAGGAATGTCCGACAGCTCTTCTGGAGTAACTTCCTTATCCTCCACTTTCGCGAGTTCAATCAGATAATCGACAACCTTGTTCTCGAAAATCGGACCGCGAAGGGATTCTATGGCCTGCGGATTGTTCTGGAAGAACTGGAACACCTGCTGTTCCTGCCCCTGGTAACGCATGGCTTCTGCCCGCATTGCCCGTGCCAGTTCATCCTGCGTGACGGTAATGGCGTTCTTACGGCCAATTTCTGCCAGAAGCAGACCCAGCTTCACCCGGCGTTCCGCAATCTTGCGATAGTCGGAACGAAGGGTTTCTTCGTCCTTATCTTTATCTTCGTCGTCAAGCTCACCGGCCTTGCGGTCTGCATCAACGCGCTGCCAGATCTGGTTGAATTCCGCATCAACCATTCCCTCCGGAGCGGGGAAATCGGTTTTTGCAGCCAGAGCGTCCAGCAGTTCACGTTTGATACGCAGACGGGAAAGCTGATCGTACTCGCCTTCAACCTGCTTACGCACCAGATCACGAAGCTGTTCGAGCGTTTCAAAGCCCAGCTTCTTGGCCAGTTCATCATCAATCGGCGCATCAACAGCTTTTTTCAGCTCACGCACCTTGATGTCGAACGTCGCTTCCTTGCCAGCAAGTTCTTCAGCGCCGTAATTTTCCGGGAAGGTCACGGTGATGACTTTTTCTTCACCGGGCTTCATGCCTTCAATCTGCTCGGCAAAACCGGGGATAAAGCCTTCACCACCGATTTCAACGTTCACATCTTCAGCCGTGCCACCGTCAAAGGGCACACCGTCACGCTTACCAACAAAATCAACGCTGACAACATCACCCTTTACTGCGGGGCGATCTTCCTCAAGCGTTTCAAACGTGCGCTGACGCTTGGCGATGTCTGCCACGATCTTGTCAATGGCTTCATCGCTGGCGGTCGCCTTCAGGCGCGTCAAGCTGAGATCGGAGAGATCCGGAACCGTGATGTCAGGCAGGATCTCGGTTTCCACCTTGAATTCCAGGTCCTTGTCAGCATCTTCCTGACCGGAAACCAGATCAACCTGCGGCTGACCAGCCGGGCGCAGGCCACGCTCATCCAGCGTGGTGCGGAGCGCTTCAGACACAGCCTGTTCAAGCACTTCAGCGCGAACGCCTTCACCATAACGCTGGCGCGCAATGGAGACGGGAACCTTACCCGGACGGAAGCCCGGAAGCTTCAGGCTGGCGGCCACTTCCTTAAGACGAGCATCCTGCTTCGTCTTAAGATCCGCTGCCGGAATCGTAATGGTAAAACCACGCTTCAGCCCTTCGGAAAGGGTCTCGGTAACCTGCATCGGCCAGGCCTTCCTTTCGGTACAAACTTAAACACCCCGCATCGTGCCGAAAGGCTGCTGCGGAAGCTGCTGCGAAACAGGACGGGGGCACCAAATAATTGGTACGGGTGGAGGGACTTGAACCCCCACGGCTTGCGCCACCAGAACCTAAATCTGGCGTGTCTACCAATTCCACCACACCCGCACGGTCAAAACCCCGTCGTGAGTTGCGAGCACTTAGCCCAGAGCGTGGCTCACGGCAAGATGCCCGATGCATATCTCTTGTCCTGAGACTGCAATCTGGTCGCTTTTTCCCGCGCAGGGCCCAGATAACGGTCCAGATCCTCGGCTATGGGCCATGTTCCTGCCTCCAAACCGGCTTCTCCATGCAGCCAGACACCCGCACAGGCAGCGTCCCACGCGGGCATGCCTGCCGCCAGCAAGGCGGCAATCACCCCAGAAAGCGTATCACCGGAGCCCGCCGTTCCCAACGCCGGACTCGCGTGATCATTGATCACCAGACGACCATCCGGGGCAGCCACAAGGGTTGACGCCCCCTTCAGGACAACAACCGCATTAAGCCGCTGCGCGGCCGCTCGCACGGCTGCTGAAGGATTATCTCCGGGGGCGCCAAACAGTTTTGTGAACTCTCCGATATGCGGCGTAATGACTGCAACACCACGCAGCATCTCAGGCTTGCCCGCAAAAGCAGAAAGCGCACCCGCGTCGGCCAGAACAGTTTTTTTCGCCCCGAGCAATACAGGCAGGGCTTTGCTTACTTCCTGCTCTGTCAGCCCCGGCCCACAAACCCAGACAGCGCGCCGCTTATCTTCCAGAAGTTCCGGCAAGGGGCCATCATCCACCACCAGCCCCGGTGCCCCGAGCCTGTAAGCCGGTGCGCCAGGTCCTGCGGCAACCCGCACCAGCCCTGCACCTGCCGCCCGTGCCCCACCCGCACATAAGCGTGCTGCTCCAGGCATGGTCTCACCCGCACAGATACTGACCACCCCGCGGCTATATTTATGGCTTTCCGGCCCCGGAACCGGCAGAGTCCACAAACTTGGAGCGTTCTGCCACGCCTGTGGCGCGACCTGATCAAGCGCGGAAGCAGGCATACCGATGTCAGCCAGCACCAGCCGCCCCATATGGGCACGCCCAGGATACATCAGATGCCCCGGCTTGAAGCGCACGAAGGTAACGGTCATCTGCGCGTAGGGGGCATGGCCTCGCACCTGCCCCGTTTCACCATCAATACCGGAGGGGATATCCACCGCCACCACTTTGCGCGCGGCAGCCAGCACTTCCGCAGGGAGGCCAGTCACATCCCGGCTCAACCCCGCACCAAACACCGCATCTATAACCAGATCTGCGCGCTGCGCTTCCTCTGCGGTAAACGGCACCCGTATCCCGCCAAAAAGCGCGGAAGCCTGACCGGCGGGCGAGTCTGCATGTGGGGACGACATCTCAGCCACAGTTACTGGCCACCCTGCATCATAAAGATAACGAGCGGCCACATAACCATCGCCCCCGTTATTGCCGGGCCCGCACAGCACCAAGACCCTGCACGGCTTAAAAAAACGCCGCACGGCACGCGCAACGGCACGCCCTGCGGCGTCCATCAACACGGCCACCGGCACGGAAGCAGACGCCAGGCGGTCAATCTGTCCCATCTCTTCGGGGGTATAAAGAGCGAGAGAGGAATGAGAAGTGAACGCCATAAAGCCCTCCTGTGCGGCATGAACGGGAAGCCAAAGCCGGAATACTGACTTGCACCTCGGCCACCCCCTTGGCAATCAGGCTCCCAGTTGCACGCCCATGACCATTCGCTGGCCTTGAGGCATAGTGCGTTTTGAAAGCCATCTTTCATTTTCTGTGAGCGGAGTCTGCATGCCTCATTCCATTCTGTGGAGCCTAATTCTCGCACTCCACATCATCAGCATTGTCGTATGGGTTGGCGGTGCTGCTTACGCGACCATCATTCTGCGCCCCAGCCTGAACCTGCTGGACACCACGCAGCGCAATTCCGTGCATCTGCAAACGCTTGGCCGCTTCTTCCGCATGCTGATGCATGTCATCCCTACCGTGCTGATTACGGGGTGGTTGATGATCATTCATGAAGGCGGGTTTGCCAACGCACCATGGACCACCAACGCCATGCAACTGATGGGCCTGATCATGGCTGGCCTGTTTGTTCGGTTGCAGATGGGGCCTTACCAGAAAGTACGCCGGGCCATCCGCCCCCAGCCCGCCACCTTCGACTCGATCCGCAATCAGATTCTGATCATCATGGCGCTTGGGCTTCTGACTATCCTGGTCGCGTCACTGGGCCACCCGTTCCTGTAAAAACAGGTAGAACTTCAGGAAAACTTGATTCTCTTACGGAATCCCTTTATCGGAGCATGCGCCTGACCGGCTTCAGTTTGTAACCGTCCACCACACAGGGGGCGGGCAAGAACCAAGGGCCAGTCGGTCCATGCTAAGTAAACGACTGAAGCATCCCCGAGAGCATATTGACAGCAAAAACACCCGCCCGCCCCCGCAGAACAACGACACGCAGCCGCAAGACGGTGACTGCGGCAGCCTCTGACGTACCCGCAGAAACCGGGGCTGATGTCTCTGAAACCGCCGCGGAAGCGCCCGTGGAGGCTGAACCTGTCAAAAAAACCGTCCGCCGACGCCGCACGACAAAGACCAAGGCAGCAGCGGCAGAGGTGAGCGAAACCGACGCTCTTGGCGCAGCCGAACCCGTTGCCACTGAAGCAGAGGCGACCGGTGAATCGGCGGCTAAACCCGCAGAGCCCAAGCCGCGCCGCACACGCCGCAAAACAACGACAACCCGTTCAACTCGGGCGAAAAAAGCCCCTGCTGCTGAACCAGCTCCAGAAGAGCCCGTTCAGAGTGAATTGTTGGCCGAGCCTGATGTTCCGGTTGTAGCTGCCGAACCTGTGGTAGCTGAGCCCACAATTGTGGCGGAAATAGCGCCATCTGAGGCTGAGGCTGAGGCTGAGGCTGAGGCTGAGGCTGAGGCTGAGGCTGAGGCTGACAAAAAAACGACTTTTGCTGATCTGGAACTCTCCCAGCCTATCCTGCAGGCCATTGCAGATATGGGATACACGCATCCCACCCCCATTCAGGAACAGGCGATCCCCGCCATTCTGATGGCGAGGGACGTACTGGGTGTCGCGCAGACAGGCACCGGGAAAACGGCATCCTTCACGCTGCCGATGCTTGAAATCCTCTCCGACTCGAGAGCCCGCGCCCGCATGCCGCGCTCCCTGATTCTGGAGCCCACCCGCGAACTGGCCCTGCAGGTTGCAGAAAATTTTGTTCAGTACGGCAAATATCTTAAGCTGACCCATGCGCTGCTAATTGGCGGTGAAAGCATGGCGGATCAGAAAGAAGTACTGAACCGTGGCGTGGATGTTCTGATTGCAACGCCGGGCCGCCTGCTTGACCTGTTTGAGCGTGGTGGCCTTCTACTGAACCAGACACGGATTCTGGTGATTGATGAAGCCGACCGCATGCTGGACATGGGCTTCATTCCCGACATTGAGAAAATTGTGGGGCTGCTGCCTGCCAATAGGCAGACGCTGTTCTTCTCCGCCACCATGGCACCGGCCATTCGGCAGTTGGCTGATGCGTTCCTGCATACGCCAAAAGAGATAACGGTTTCCCGCGCCTCTTCTGTTGCCACGACCATTGAAGCTGGTCTGGTGATTGTGGATGAATACAACAAGCGTGAAACCCTGCGCCGCCTGCTGCGTGACCCGGGAATGCAGAACGCTATTGTGTTCTGTAACCGCAAGCGGGATGTGGATGTTCTGACGCGGTCGCTCACCAAACATGGTTTTGCCGTGGGCGCTCTGCATGGGGATCTGCCCCAGTCCGTACGCTTTGCAACGCTGGAAAAATTCAAAAGTGGCGAACTGAAGGTTCTGGTCTGCTCCGATGTTGCGGCACGCGGCATTGACATTGGTGGCCTGTCCCACGTGTTCAACTTTGATCTGCCGTTCCATGCGGAAGATTACGTGCACCGTATTGGCCGCACCGGACGCGCCGGGCGGGAAGGCCACGCCTACAGCTTAGCCACGCCCTATGACAAAGCTCTGGCTGAAGCCATTGAAACCCTGACAGGCAAACCGATTCCGCGCCTTGAACTGGACGGAATTGAACAGTTGGAATGGTCTGAGGAAAAACGTCCTCCCCGCAATAACACCCGGCGGGACAAAGACCGGCAGGGCCGTGAAGGTCGGGCAGAAAGCCAGTCTGGCAACCGGAACCGCAATCGGGCTCCCGCGGCGCGTGACGCCGCTCCGGAACAGGAACGGGCCAGCAACCGGCCAACTCCTCCCGCAGAACAGGCTCCGCGCGCCAATACCCCCAAACCACAGCGGGAACGCCGTGTGCGTGATGAAGCGCCCCCCATGCCTGCCGGTGAAGTGGTCGGCTTTGGTAAGGATGTGCCATCTTTCATGCTTCTGCCACGCCGTACCACCGTGCTGGCTGATCTGCCAGCACCGACGGGTGATGTCTCTGTCACCGAGGAAGAAGCTGTAAAGCTGCATTAACTCGTGACCCAATCAACAGCGGCTCATGATGAGCCTACAACCCTTGATGTCTCCATTCGGTCTCTGGGGGCTCAGGGGGATGGGGTTGCCTCTCTGCCCGATGGCAGCGCGGTGCATGTACCCTATACCCTGCCAGGAGAACTGGTTCGTCTGACGCAGGATAAGGGGGGTCGCTGGACACTCAAAGAAATCCTGACGCAGTCTCCTGACCGTGTTGACCCACCTTGCTCTCTTTTTGGCAATTGTGGAGGGTGTACACTTCAGCATATGGCACTTCCTGCTTTGCTGGCATGGAAGAGTGAGCGTGTTCACGCCGCGCTAAAAAAAGCCGGCTTCCAGACGCTTCCCACAGCAGAACAGCATCAGGTGAAATCCCATTCCCGACGGCGGGCTGATCTGGCCATCCGCCGGAATGGGAAGGATATTCTTCTGGGCCTTCATACGCGCAGTAGCCACGCCGTGGTGGATTTGACCGAGTGCTCCGTGCTGCATCCAACAGTGGTGAGCGCCCTTCCCGCTTTCCGTCAGGTGCTGCGTAGCCTTGAGGGCTTGCGGCAGGCCGGAGATCTGCACATCAATCTTCTGGAATCGGGGATGGACGTGCTTCTCGCCACTGATGGGCCGCTTTCTACAGGCGATCGAACCCGGCTGGCGGCATTTGCCGATTCGCTTTCCATCCCCCGCATCAGTTGGCGGTCCGTATCCAGCAATGCGGAACCTGAAAACGTGGCCCAACGCGGTAGCGTGCGCCACAGCTTTGGCTCAGCAACGGTTGCTCCTCCTGCCGGTGCCTTTCTACAGGCCACCGCAGAGAGTGAGGCATGGATTCAGGAGAGCGTAATAGCGGCTCTCCCCAAAAAATTGGGTAAACGCGATACTCTTATTGAGCTGTATGCAGGGTGTGGAACGCTCAGCTTTCCCTTAGCCAGCCGTGCACGCGTCCTCGCCTATGAAGGGCACGCAGCCGCAGCCTCATGCCTGCAAGCGGCCACAGGCAGCACACGCGTAACTGCGGAATGTCGGGATCTGAACCGGCGGCCCATCATGGGGAAAACGCTCAACACGGCCGCCGCCGTTGTGCTGGACCCACCCCACGCTGGCGCCAAATTGCAAATGACGCAAATTGCCGCAGGCAAGCCCAAATCCGTTGTCTATGTAAGCTGTAACCCGGCCGCACTGGCAAAAGATGCAACAGCGCTATTTTCTGCTGGCTACAGCCTGAGCAGCATCAGTGTGATTGATCAGTTTTTATGGTCAGCCGAGGTGGAGGCCGTATGCGGCTTCACACATGAAAGCTCTCGCCGCAGCCGCAGCGGCCTTTCTCGTTCGGGTTGATAAACACAAACCCTTCTTCAAAGTCCGACTGCTGAAAATCCATTTCCGACCCGATCAGGAACAGGGTCGCCTTGCGATCTACCAGCAGGGTGACGTCCTTGTCCTTGATCACTTCATCCCCAGCAGTTGGCGCATCCACAAATTCCATATCGTAGGCTTTGCCTGAGCACCCTTTGGTGGTGACGGAAATGCGAAGCAACTGGCCCGCATGGGCTGTTTTGTACAGGTGGGTAAGTTGCCGTGCCGCTGCATCGCTCAGACGCATGAGCGGAGGCAGAGCCCTTTTGGCAGGTGACGCAACTGTGGTCTGAGACATCGTTCCGTCCTTTCCTGTTCAGAACATATTCAAGGCGAGACGGGCTTCATCACTCATGCGTGACATGTCCCATGGTGGGTCCCACACCACCTCAACATCGGCTGAGGTCACGCCGGGAACCTTCTCCACCGCTTCCTTTACCTGCACTGGCAGTTCCTGCGCGCTGGGGCAGTTTGGAGCGGTAAGTGTCATTTCAATTTTCACGCGGCCATCGTCATACAGATCAATGGCGTAAATCAGCCCAAGTTCATAAATGTTCACCGGAATTTCCGGATCATGCACCGTGGCGATTGCTTCGATAACGGCGTCTTCAGATGCTGCGCCCTCCGGAGAGCTGGCAGCTTCAGGGGCCACGCCATCCGGGGTCCAGCTTTCTACACGTGGCTTTTCAGCCTCATCCGGCTGCCGGTCTTCATCCAGCACCTCCTGAGAAACTGAATCCACGGCATGATTTGTTTCCAGCACGTCAGGAGCATGCAGCTTTTCAGACGTCGACATGAGAAAGCGCCTCCTTTAAAGCGACCCACGGTAGTTCCGCACACCGGATACGAGCCCGATGCGCACGCAGCGGAGCAAAGGCTTCAAGCTGCTCCAGAGCGGGCGTTTCTGCGGTTGCACTTGTTGCAGGCTGACCATCCTTCTCCACCAGCATGGCGGAAAACTGACGCCCAACCCCTTCAGCCTGAGCAATGTTCAGGCCCGTTATCCGCTCGGCCATCAGATCCGCTGCCGCCAGACAGATGGCGCAACCGCGGGTGTGATGCCGAACCAGACTGATATGGTCCTGATCAAGCTGAAGTTCCACCCGCGTTTTATCTCCGCAGAGCGGATTTTTGCCTTCCCCGATCTTTTCGGGGTTTTCCAGCCGTCCGGCAAAAAGAGGTTTGCGAGCGCGCTGAACAATCAGGCGATCATAGAGCGCGCCGCTATCCACCGGCATGGTCACACAAAAAAGTTCCTGATCCGCACCAGCGTATCCGCCAGCACGTCAATTTCTTCCTGCACGGTATAGATGCCAAAACTGGCCCGTGCGGTGGCGGTCAAACCAAGGCGGCGCATTAACGGCTCCGCACAATGGTGCCCTGCACGCACTGCAACACCGTTCCTGTCGAGCAGGGTGGCGATATCATGCGGGTGAACATCATCCATGGTGAAAGAGATAACGCCGCCACGGTCCTTTGGTGCGCCAATTACTTTTAGGCCCGGTACATCAGCCAGTCGGGTCAGGGCATAGGAGGTCAACGCGGCCTCGTGAGCCGTAATGGCTTCCATGCCGACTTTTTCAACCCAGGAAATAGCCGCCCCAAGGCCAATGGCCTCGATAATGGCAGGCGTACCCGCCTCAAACTTGTGCGGCACATGCGCCCAGGTGGAGCGCTCGAACGTGACCGTGGAGATCATGTCTCCCCCGCCCATGAACGGCGGCATGGCATCCAGCAGGGCCTTGCGTGCCCACAAAATGCCAATACCCGTGGGCCCATAGAGTTTATGGCCGGTGAAGGTATAGAAATCAGCGCCTAGAGCCTGAACGTCCGTTTTGCGATGGACCACAAACTGGCTGCCATCAAAAAGGACCTGCGCCCCGGCGGCATGCGCCATATCGGCGATCTGACGCGCCGGTGTCACGCCGCCCAGTACGTTGGACATATGGGTAATGGCCACAAGAGCGACCTGCCCATCGGACAGAATGTCCTGCAACGCATCAAGATCCAGATCGCCCTCATCCGTAATGGGGGCAATGCGGAGCTCTATGCCAGCGCGGTCCCGCAGCATCTGCCATGGCACCAGATTGGCGTGATGTTCCATTTCGGAAATCACAACAGCCTGACCAGGCTTGAGCAGCGCACCGAAGGAATACGCCACCAGATTGATGGCTTCAGTGCTGTTGCGCGTAAAAACAATTTCTTCACGAGACGGCGCGTTCAAAAATGCCGCCACCTGATCCCGCACGCCTTCATACGCTTCGGTCGTGCGTTCGCTCATCCAATGCAGACCGCGATGGATGTTGGCATACTGGGTCCGCATGGTGTCAGCCATGCAGTCAATAACTGCGTTTGGCTTCTGGGCCGAGGCGGCACTATCAAGAAACACCAGCGGCCGATCATGCACTTTCTGCGCAAGGATAGGAAACTGCTGGCGGATGGCAGCACTATCAAACTGATGCACCGGCCCTTTTTCCAAAATCGCAGACATTGTTATTCCTCTCCCGTTACCGGAAAGCGAATTTCCATAATGTGCGCCGCCAAGGTCTGTGCCACAGCATCCGGAATCAGAGCCAGAGCTTCCGCCAGAAAGGCGTGAATCAGGATCTGCCGAGCTTCTGCTTCGGGCACGCCGCGGCTGCGCAGATAGAACATCTGTTCGTCATCCAGCGCGCCAACGGTGGCCCCATGGCTGCATTTGACATCATCAGCGTAAATTTCCAGCTCCGGCTTGGCATCAATCTCGGCCTGCTCGGAAAGCAGAAGCGCCTGATTCATCTGATAGCCATCGGTCTTCTGGGCAATACGCTCAACCAGCACTTTCCCCTGAAACACACCGCGAGACTGTCCATCCAGCACATTCCGCACCGTCTGACGGGAGCGGCAATCAGGCGCTGCATGGGTAATGACACTCGTCACATCCCCCACCTGACGCCCCAGCAAGCGCTGCGCGCCATTCACATGCACTTCCGCATGGGGGGCGTTCAGCCGGGCATGGACTTCGTGCCGGGAAAGAGCTGCACCCAGCCCCAGAACAAAACTGTCGTAAGAGCCTCGTTCTTCAATCTGGGCATACAACGTTGCCAGACAGGCGGCATCGTCACTTTCGGTCTGGATTGTGACATGATTCAGCGTGGCATTTGCCGCAACCGAAAGTTCCATGACCGGATTGTGCAGATAACGCCCCTGCCCACCCTGAACACAGATAAGAGACAGGCGCGCACCTTCTTCAATTGTCACGCTATGGCGCGGGTGGAAAGAAACGGGCTCATCAGCCAACCCCAGCGAGACCAGAAGCACCCGGCCCGCATCCACCCCCGCCGCGACCGTGATTTCAGCACCATCCGTCGCCAAGGCCGCATTCAGGGCTGTCAGTGCATCCCGATCCGGGCTGGATAAGGTTCCAAACGCTTCCGTCTTGCCGAAGAAAGACAGACCCACATTCTGGGGCGGAACGGACAGATCAGGTGCGTAACGCCCATTCACAAAGACCAGCCGTGGAAGATCAGCACCTTCTCCCGCTGTCAGGCCCAGCCGATCAAGTTCGGCACGGGCCTTTGCCGCATCAAACTCTTCTGACGGAGCAACAAGCGGGGTTTCATTCAGAAAACGCAGGCTGGTGTATTTCCATGCCTCAACACGGCGATCAGGCAGACCGCTCCTGTGCAGAGTGCCCAAAGCAGCTTTCCGTGCCGGATCTGTTATCGCGTCAAGACGCGCCTTGAACGGCACAAGGGTTGCTGAGGGCTGTTTGATAATTGCGTTCACGCCGCCTCCGCAAGAAACCGGGTATAGCCTTCACTATCAATCTGCTTGGCCAGTTCAGGACCACCAGAATGGATAATCCGCCCTTTGGCCATCACGTGAATGCGGTCTGGCACCAGATAATCCAGCAAGCGCTGATGGTGGGTAATAACCAGTGCAGAAAAATCCGGGGAACGCAGGCGGTTCACACCTTCTGCCACGATACGCAGGGCGTCCACGTCCAGCCCGCTATCTGTTTCATCCAGAATGGCGAAAGATGGCTGCAAAAGAGTCATCTGCAAGACTTCATTGCGCTTCTTTTCACCACCGGAGAAGCCGACATTCACGTTCCGCTTCAACATGTCCGGCGCCATGGAAAGAGCCTTTGCCGCCTCACGCGCCGTTTTCAGGAACGCGACGGCATCCAGCTCTTCCTGCCCGCGAGCACGACGCACGGCGTTAACCGCAGTCCGAAGGAAGTTGGCGTTATTCACGCCTGGCAGTTCGATGGGAGACTGAAACGCCAGGAACAGACCGGCTGCAGCCCGCTCTTCGGGCTCCATTTCCAGCAGATCCTTGCCTTGGAAAGTCACGCTGCCCGCAGTCACCTCATAATCTTCACGGCCAGCAAGCACGTAGGAGAGCGTGGACTTGCCGGAGCCATTCGGCCCCATGATGGCATGGACCTCACCCGGCGGGATGCTCAGATCCACACCGCGCAGAATTTCCTTTTCCTGCCCGTCAGCATCAATCCGGGCACACAGACCGGAAATATCCAAAAACTGGGTCATGTCTTGCCCCTCCTTACCCTACGCTGCCTTCAAGGCTGATCTGCAACAATTTCTGAGCTTCAACCGCAAATTCCATGGGCAGCTCTTTCAGCACATCCCGGCAGAACCCGTTCACAATCAGCCCGACTGCATCTTCTTCCGACAAGCCACGCTGACGGCAGTAGAAAAGCTGATCTTCCGAGATCTTGGAGGTTGTTGCTTCGTGTTCGATACGCGCGCCCATGTTGCGGTTTTCAATATAAGGCACGGTGTGCGCACCACAGCGGTCACCAATCAGAAGGCTGTCACACTGCGTGAAATTGCGCGCACCATACGCCTTGGGCAATACCCGCACCAATCCGCGATATGTGCTGTCAGACTGCCCGGCACTGATGGTCTTGGCGATGATGGTCGAGCGCGTATTGCGCCCGATATGGATCATCTTGGTGCCCGTATCAGCCTGCTGATGGTTGTTTGTAACCGCAACTGAATAGAACTCACCCACGGACCCTTCCCCCTGCAGAATGCAGGACGGGTATTTCCATGTGATAGCGGAACCTGTTTCAACCTGTGTCCAGGAAATCTTGGAGCGCGCACCACGGCATGCTCCACGTTTGGTCACAAAGTTATAAATGCCGCCCCGGCCATTTTCATCGCCCGGATACCAGTTCTGCACCGTGGAATATTTGATGGAGGCATCTTCCATGGCCACCAGTTCCACCACGGCTGCGTGAAGCTGGTTCTCGTCACGCATGGGGGCTGTACAGCCTTCCAGGTAAGAGACGGATGCCCCATCTTCCACCACAATCAGCGTGCGTTCAAACTGCCCGGTGTTACGGGCATTGATCCGGAAGTAGGTGGAAAGCTCCATCGGGCACCGCACCCCTTTGGGCACGTACACAAAAGAGCCATCCGTAAACACGGCGGAGTTCAGGGCTGCATAGAAATTGTCCCCGGCGGGAACCACGGTGCCCAGGTATTTACGCACAAGATCCGGGTGCTCTTTCACGGCCTCGGAAATGGGGCAGAAAATCACACCGGCTTCTTCAAGCGTTTTGCGGAAGGTGGTGACCACGGAAACACTGTCAAACACGGCGTCCACCGCCACAGGCGGGCGGGCCGTTTCACCTTCCGGCAATTCCACACCGGCCAGAAGTGCCTGTTCATGCAGCGGAATGCCCAGTTTTTCGTAGGTCCGCAGCAGTTCCGGATCAACTTCTTCTAACGATTTGGGGCCGGGCTTCTTCCGGGGTGCGGCGTAGTAATGCGCATCCTGATAATCAATGGGAGGATACGCGACCTTGGCCCATTTGGGCTCTTCCATCTGCTGCCACGCGCTAAAGGCCGCAAGCCGCCACTCCAGCAACCATTCCGGTTCTTCCTTGCGGGCGGAGATCAGGCGGATGGTGTCTTCATTCAGGCCCTTGGGGGCGAGATCCATATCAATGTCGGTCTCGAACCCCCATTTATAGGAGGACTGCCCCAGTTTTTCGACTGCTTCACGCGTTTCGGTTACTGCTGGCATAACTCAAGCCCCCTCACGTTCTGCATTGGCGCAGGTCTGCACATTCGGTTTCAGGAACGTAGAACCGCACCCGCTTTTCTGACGCATCGTTTCCAACGAAATGGCCTCCAGAGTGTCCCGAATGGCTTGGTTGATGGTGTCCCATGTCCCGCACATCCCGCAGGACACGCCGGTATCACATTCTCCACCATCCACACACGCGGTGAGCGCAATCTTGCCATCCACTGCGGCAATGACACTGGCCACGGAAATCTCGGACAGCGGACGCGCCAGCCGATAACCGCCTTTTGCCCCCCGCTGGGACAAAACAAATTTGTGGGCCGATAAAACCTTGAGCACCTTGGCCACAGTTGGTTCCGGCACGCCGGTTTCAGCCGCCAGCGCAGGAGAGGTTACAACGCCATCCTGCTCACCAAGGTTCACAAGTATAACGACCGCATAGTCAGCCAGCCGGGAAAGTTTCAGCATTATCCTGCATCACCTGATTGGAGACCTGTCAGGTCCTGTTTCAGACACATGGAGCCAAGGACACCAAACGTCAACCCAAAACGAACGCATATATCCAAGGCGCGCGAACGTGATGAGCCATCCATGCCTCTATTGTGCATTCAGCCCGAACAGCAGGCGCAGAACGGCAAACAGCAGCGCTCCCACCCCGAATCCGACCAACGTTCCATTGAAGCGCACGTATTGAAGGTCCTTGCCCACGCGCAGCTCCAGCTTTTCCGCAATCTGCACGGCATCCCAGCCAGCCACCACACGCGCGATGAAGTCTGCCATGCGCTCCCTTACAAAAGGGAGCGTCTTGAAGGTGGCTTTGGCAACGCCATCCATAATACGTTTGCGCAGCACCGGATCATGCCGCGCCTGCGTGGCCATGCGGGACAGAGCCTCCTCAACAATGGAGGCAATACGGCCATTGGGGTCTTCCACATCGGCTTCCACCAGTCTGCGGAACCGCTGCCATATATCAGCCCACCAGACCACTACACTCTCGTGCGACAGAACCCCCAGAACAGCCTGAGAAATTTCCTTCCCGCGCTCCGGGTCTGTTTCAATACGGTCAATCTGCCCACGCACCCAGGTAGTAAAGCCCTCACGCAGCGTAGAGTTCTGGGGGTCTACCCGCTCCAGTTCCTTGCTGGCCGCCATCAGCACACGGGTCGCAATGGAGCCGCCAATGGCCCACCCGAGAATACGTCCTCCCTGCTCCCGCACCCTGTCTTCAATCATGGTGCGCAAAGCGCCTTCCTTTGCCTGCAAACCATCCTTGATCTGCCCCAGCAGATAAGACAGCACTTCCTGATGCCGATCATCATCCACCAGACTGCGCAGAGCCTTGGCCACAATGGGAGCCAGATTGCTGCCGCCCAGCAGACGGGGAAACACCTTGCCAATGGCCCCACTGGCACGGCCATCTTCCAGCCGGTCCAGCATCTGCGGCATGGAAGAAAGCAGTGACCGCGTTATAGTCTCCCTTACCGCCGGATCATCCAGCATGTTCGCCAGAAAGCTGGGCACATCCACCTGCCCCAGCACGTTGGAGACTTCTTTTTCTGTAAAGACCTGCCCGGAGACAAAGCGCCCCAACGCCCGGCCAAGCCGTTCCTTCTGGGCCGGCAGAATCGCGGTATGCGGAATAGGCAGCCCCATGGGGTGCCGAAACAGCGCCACAACGGCAAACCAGTCCGCCAGACCACCAACCACGCCTGCCCGCGCCCCGGCACGCAGCATTTCCAGCCAGACTCCATCCGCCACCCATCCGGCAGCAGGCGCGGCATAACCGACAACTGTGAGCCCACCCATGAAAACCAGCAGCCCTGTTGCGGCACGCTGGTACCGTTTCAGGGTTTTTCGGGCGGCAAGATCGGTATCACTCTCAGGGTATGACGTCATGACAATCTGGATAGCACTCCCTCTCCCACACCCCAAGAGTGTGTGAGGCGGTTGCGGGCAATGAGCAGACATGAAAATGTAAGCAGGTCGGTTGCCTCATAAATAAATTCAAACAGTGGACGGCCTCATGGACTACAGCACTCTTCCGCCTGCCCTTGCCTCTCTCCTGACAACCATACGGAACGACGCGGAGGATGCCTCCAACCCGGTAATGGCCATGGCGCACATGGTGGGAATGGCGCTTGAAGACGGCAGATTGGCCCATGATGACATTGCTGAACTGGTTCGCACCTTGCGGGACGCCGCATTTCTACGCCGGGCAGGCCGCCTGCACCGCTACGTGGGCGGAGCGGGTCAGGAAGCCACACATCAGCGGCTGAAAGACTGTGTGGATACGCTTCTGACAAACCTGCCAGCCAACACCCTGGAAGCCTTTACCCAGGCAGTCTCCCCAACCCGGTTTGCGGCGGTCTTTACCGCCCACCCCACATTCGCCGTCAATAATGATGTGTATGCGGCTTTGGCTCAATGTGCCTCCCAACCCGTTCTGCCAGACAAAGCCCCTTATTTTGAAACACACCGGCGAAGCGCGCCGCCTACTCTTAATGAAGAATTTGACCTGGCGACCCAGGCCATTGCCCGCGCGCGGGATGCCATTGATCTCCTGAGCGCCGAACTTCTTTCCGCTGCACAGCAGCGCTGGCCCGAAAGCTGGCACACACTCGCCCCGCAACCCATTATTGCAACCAGTTGGGTTGGTTACGATACGGATGGCCGCACGGACATTGGCTGGTGGGACACGTTGCGCCTGCGCTTGCGTATGAAATTGTTCCAACTTGAACGGCTGGAACAGCAAATAAATGCAAGCGGAGCCTCTGTGCCGGTTCTTCAGGATCGCCTGAAACACGCTATCAGCACCGTCAAACAGCAGATTGAAGCGACACCAACCTGCCCCGACCCTCAGGCCGTTGCCCGGTTTGCAGATCTGTTGGTCAACCATCACGCAACGGCCCTGCGAAGCGCTTCAGAACTGGCAACAGACCTACAGGACGCCATTGCTGCCGCAGAACCACAGGCTCAATTGCCTCTGGCCGTCGCCCGTGCGGGTTTTCTGGCGCATGGTCTGGCACTGGCGCACACACATGTGCGCCTGAACGCCACGCAGATTCATAATTTTGTGCGCCAGAAACTGAATCTTCGTGATGATCCCGGCAACCCGGCACATCGTAGGGCGCTGTTAAACCGTGTCAATGAAGCCCTGACACAGGTTACGCCAGTGGCAGTGGATTTCGGTGCACTCCTGTCCGACCCGGCCACGGCTGGCCGCCTGATGATGACCATTGCCCAGATCATCAAGCATATCGACGCCGATACCCCAGTGCGTTTTCTGATTGCCGAAACAGAAACGGGTTACACCCTGCTGGCTGCGCTCTGGGCGGCCACGTATTTTGGCGTTGCCGACAAGATTGAAATTTCCCCGCTGTTTGAAACAGAGGATGCGTTAGCCAACGGTGAACGCATTGTAGAGGAAGTGCTGCGTTCTCCCTCCTGGCGAGACTATATACGCCGCACGGGACGCATGTGCTTCCAGTTCGGGTATTCTGATTCTGGCCGTTATATTGGTCAGCTTGCCGCAACCAATCTGATCGAGCGGTTACGCCTGAAGATCCATGAACAGCTTGTTTTATGGGACCTGACAGATATCACTGTTGTTTTCTTTGATACGCACGGGGAAAGCATTGGCCGTGGCGCGCATCCCTTCCGGATGGCGGACAGACTGCATTATCTCTCTCCACCCTTTGTACGGGAGAAATTTTCTGAAACCGGCATTGTCTGCCGAGAAGAAACTGCGTTTCAGGGTGGAGATGGCTACCTGCTGTTCGGCACACCAGAGCTTGCTGGCGCAACTATTGCCTCCATTGCGGAAAATCTTTTCACGCCCTTCAGCTCAGCAAGTGACCCGGTTTACGAACAGCCAGATTTCTCCGCCGATTTCTTTTCCAGCATTTCGGAGGGCATGACCACTCTGGTAGGGGACCCCGGATACGCTGCCCTTCTGGGCGCTTTCGGGCCAGCCCTGATTGATCGCACGGGCTCCCGCCCGCCAGCGCGACAGAGCGCAGAGGCTGCCACGGGCTCCCGCCTTACCCATCCAAGCCAACTGCGCGCCATACCGAACAACGCCATCCTGCAACAGTTGGGGTGGTGCGCGAACACCTTGCAGGGGCTTGGGTCCGCTGCCCGCAGGCACCCCGACACATTTGAAACATTCAATACATCCAGCCCGCGTTTTCATAGAGCGCTTGATTTTGCACAGCACGCGCTTGCCAGTTCTGATGACCGGGTACTGAAATGTGTCATCCAGTTGCTGGACCCCGGTTTCTGGCTGGACCGCGCGACCGCTGAACCTTCAAAAACGCGACGGGCCGCTTTCCTTTCCCTTATGCGGGATCTGGAAAAACTTGATTTTTCAGCAGATCTGCAAGCCATGTTCCGCCGTATCCAGGCTGATCACCTCGCACTGCGTGAAGCGTGGGAAGATGCTCCGCATGGTTCAAACCGCCTGCGGGTTCTTCATGCTGTGCGCATTGCTCTGATTGAACGGATCTGGTTGCTGGCCTGCCGCATTCCCTTCTTCATGCCCCGCAGTGGTTTTAATCGGGATGTGATGATGCAGCAGATCCTGTGTCTGGAAATCCCGGCCGTTCTGAAAGAAATGGACCATATCTTCCCCTCTGGCACGGCAGCGTCAGACCTTGATTTTCATGAACCACGCGGCCCGCGCGAAGAAAGCATCTATATTAACGAACATCGGGATATTTTCATTCCCATGCGTCAGATTTTCGAACTTGTTCGGGAAATCAGTGTTGCCGTCATGCATGATATCGGCGCTTTTGGCTGAACCTGACACGCCCCCGAACCTATTTTCACCTTAACAAAAAAGCCCCTGAAAAATTCAGGGGCTTTTTTCATGCAAGGATGACCTTAAGAGCTTAACGACCGCCCAGAAAACTTTCTACGGATAGAGAGAACAGAAGAGGATTCTGCAACAGTGCAAAGTGGCTGGTAGCGGGCAGGATAGCCAGACCTGCATTTTCAATTGCGGATGCAATCTGTTCGACCTGCATCCGTGCCACCAGTTCATCATGGTCTGCCGCCACGGCCCATAACGGAGCCGTAACCCGCACAAGGTCAGCATTGCTCCACTCAGGAGCCTGCCGATGCAGGTTCCGCATATCGTCACGTAAATCTGAAAAACTGCCAGAACGGGACAAACGCTTATATTCGGTTTTTGCTCGCGTCATGAAGGATTTGATTGTCGGTGCATTCTCGCCAGAAGCCAACAACCCATCGGGCGTTGTGCGGGGGGCAAATGCAAAAACCCGTGAAACTGTGCCAGGATGTCTCATGGCCACATTCATGGCCTGCACCGCACCATCGCCCCACCCCACAAAGGCCGCATTGCGCAGGCGCAAATATGCCATCAAGGTGACCACATCATCTGCAAGAAGATCATAGCTTAACGGCAAGGTTCCCATGGTGCTGCGCCCATGGCCACGTGCGTCCATCACCACAACACGGCATCGCGCCCTCAACAGAGCACGCGCAAGGTCACTCATGTAATCAGAGTTCGCCAAACCATCATGCAGCAGGATAACCGGAACGCCCTGCCCGGCAGAGGCAAAATAGATCTGCGCTCGTCCCTGCCCCGGCACAAACCCCGTATCCACCTGCTGACCACCAGCCTCGCTCTCCAAGGGCGTTGGGGTTGGGGGCAAGGCGTGCCAGTCATACACACCATTGATCGGCGGCAACCTGTCTGGAGAAGAGGATGCCAAAGGGAGAGACATCTGCTGCGCAAAGGCACGCTGCCCAGCCAGCATACCCACCGCCCCAGCGCCTGCGGCCACAAATCGGCACAATGCCTGTCTGCGGTCGAAAAGACGGATGTTTTCCTCGCTCTGGCGTTGCCTGCCTGGCAGAGCAGGGAATGACCTGCTCTTATCCTCTCCTGCCCGATATGCTGACCGGTCTTTTTTTTCCGCCACTTTCTACCTCTCTTGCCGACAGGCTCTTCTGTTCAAGATTAAGCGACCTTCCGCGCTGAGGGCCAGTGTCTTTTCGGGCCCCGTGTCTTTTTTACGAACACTTCCTCCGGCCCCTCGGCATACCAGATGCCTTGACTGCCCTCTGACCGGAACCAGTCAGCCAAACACAGCGTTTGCCTTGTCATATAGATGCAAAACTGGGAGAGACCTCCCTTTTACGGATATATTTCAACTTTTTGTCTTTTTTCCCGGCCGCGCGCCAGCAAGGAGCCCCGACTATGACTGAAACACCCCCTCAGCCACGCAGAAAATCGCATCCCGTGCTGATAGGGTTTGGCTCCTTCTTCCTCGCTATTCTCCTGCTGATACTGTTCTGGTCATGGGACTGGTTCGTGCCACTGGTGAATTCCCGCGCGACAGCAATGCTCCATCGCAAGACCACCATTGAACATCTGCATGTCGCCCTTGGGCGCGTCACAACTGTACGGGTGGAAAACCTCCGCATTGAACAGCCCAAGACCTTTGCAGACGAGAAAAACCCGTTTGCGGAAGCTAAAGAGCTTGCCGTTTCAGTCGATGTCTGGTCCTACCTGTGGCATCGTGCGCTCCATATTCCGCTCATAGCGCTGACTGAACCGAAAGCGGACATTCAAGCCCGCAAGAACGGTGAGAATAACTACACATTCACTGAAGACGGCAAACCCGCGCCACAGGATGAGAAAAGTTCTGACAAAACCAGCACTCTTCCTGACATCACTGAACTGCGCATCTCAGATGGGGCGGCACATGTGCGGCATGATCCCCTTCAGGCAGACATGCAGATGGGGGTCGAGACCACTCCGCCGGACGAGAAAAGCCGGGGCACTCTTCGCATTTCAGGCAAGGGGCGTTATGCCCAACAACCCATTACAGCACGCTTTGTAGGTGGGGCTGTTCTCTCCTTTGTTGCCGATAAAGAACCCTACCCGGTTGATCTGTTTGTCCAGAACGGTCCCACCACGGCGACGCTGAAAGGGAATGTTGTCCACCCGCTTACATTGGCCGGTGCGCAGCTTAAGCTGCATTTTGCAGGCCCCGATATGTCTTTGCTTTATCCGCTGACGGGCGTTCCCATTCCCCGCACGCCGCCTTACACCATTTCAGGCATGCTGGATTACGCACGCGAACACATTGTGTTCAAAGACTTTGAAGGCAAGATGGGCACCAGTGACATTGGCGGCACCATTGAGGTCAACCCTCATGAAAAACCTTTGTCTGTTCAGGCTAATCTCCACTCCAAACAGGTAAACCTTGTTGATCTGGGCGGCTTTATTGGAGCCAAACCGAACAAGACAAAAGCCGAAGAAAAAGCGGAGGCCAAAAGCAATACGGTATTGCCCGACACGCCCATCAACATTCCCAAGCTGAATGCCGTGAACGCGCATGTTACGTATCGTGGCGCCCATATTGAAAACCAGAGGCTGCCCCTTGATAATATTGATGCCGAATTTTTTGTCACGGATGGCGCAATTGATCTCAAACGCCTGAATTTTGCCGTCGGACAAGGTACGCTCGCCAGTTCCGCCACACTGAAACCGGACGGCAAATTGTTTGATACCACTGCGCGGATTGATTTTGCCCGGATTGACCTGTCCCGCATCATGCAGGCCACCGCAGATTCAAAAGCACAAGGTATTATTGGTGGCCACATGACCCTTAAGGCCAAAGGTAATTCCATTGCTTCCCTTATGGCGGCAGGGAATGGTGGCCTGACACTGGTTCTGGATCAGGGGGGCGATATTACCGCCATTTTGCCAAATGTCCTGGGTCTGCAACTGGCCAATGCTGTGCTCAGTGCGCTGGGTCTGCCTTCCCATACGGATATCCGCTGCTTTATTGCGGATATGCCGCTTAAAAACGGCATTGTTTCAACCAACACCCTACTGCTTGAAACGGGTGAAGCCCGTACGCTCGGTAAAGGCACCATCAATTTCCGCACAAACAAGCTGGATTATGCGCTGACTACGCGCTCCCAGGGGCCGACAGTTGCCTCCCTTCCCGGCGCATTTCACATTACAGGGCCGATCAAATCCCCGACCGTTCTTCCCGGTGCTGAAATTCTGGGCCGGGCGGCCGCGGCGACCGGACTGGGGTTTGTCTTCCCCCCGCTCGCACTGCTCCCGACAATTCAGATTGGCGTAGGGGATAAATCTCTCTGCAGCCGGGCTGTTCAGGAGGTCAACAATAACCCGGCGGCTGGCATTGCGCCGGGAGCACTCTCTCATGCACGCGGTTCCACTGGAAAACAAAGTGTGTCGTCTGCCAAAACACGCCCGACTGGCGGCAAGAAATCCGCATCGCCACAAAGCAAAAAGAGCGGGCAGAAACAGATGGCACCAGCCGAAGTCCGGGCGGCATGGGACGCAAAACTCAAGAACAAGAAATAAAGAACACTGATACATGCAGGGCCATCGACTTTAAAAGCCGATGGCCCTGCATGCGTGCTTCAGCTTTCGTCTCTGACGGGAAAACCTTAATCAGCGCCACTCTTTATCAAATCGCTATAACTACCCTGCGAAAACCATAAGGCGCAGAACGGCTTGGAACTGTTTTCGGCACGCACCTGACGGGCACGCGTCGCAACCAGAAAAGAGGGAAAATTTTCTGAAAGAGGCAAAAGGATGCGCAAAAGCATTTGAGACAATAATCGCTCAAAAGACCATCCATTCAGGCGAAAAAAGCACCGCCTGAGATATTGCTGCTCCTACGAACACTCATCAGGGTCTTTTTGGAAATTCGTTTCCCAAAACTGAGCGCCCTATTGGCCCCCAGACCCTGCACGCAAAAATAGTGGTTTTCCGACGTTGCTTCTCAAGTATGGGAGCTTTCAGCATATTATGCTTGGCATCACAGAGATTTTCCAAAGCCCCCTAACGCCACACCAACGTAAGATGCTGTTTGTGAAAATAATGGAGAATTCCTTCCACCCACCATGGAGCCGTTTTCAGATCAAATTCACCGGTCATAAGACAGTCTGAATTGGTTATGTGGCCGGTGGGCGGCATATAGAGCGTCATCGCCGAACCGGGCGCGTGACCGGACTGCCATGTATCCGCCCGATCCGCAATGATCTGCTGCCGCATCTGCCAATCTGCCCGGATATCCGGCAACCTGTAAGCCAGAAGGCAGACCAGAGCAGCCACTAACGCTCCATATGCGACTGCGCGCCTCTCAAAAGAGGCCGCTACAGCACCGCCCAATGTCACAAGAACCAGAAAATAAGTGGCCTCACGCAGGTTGTGGTGGCGTGTGCAACATAATGTGCCGAACTCGTAATAACCCAGCACGAGAGTACTATAAGCCCCCCCTAACAGAGCGCCGCTCCATAACCAGCAGGCGCGGTTGCGGGGACACAACCGTTTCTGTCCCACCGCAAAAACCAGCAGCAATGCAATAACCACGAGAGAAGCTACAAACGGCAGGCCGGGAATATGCAGGCTTTCAATAAGGAGGCTACGCCCACCTTTCAGCAGACTAGGCACCCAATGCCCGCCTGACCCACTGGTTTGGTCAAATATCTCAGTTTTGGTGCCGAGCCGGTGGGTGATGTTGGTCAACACGACAAACATAGCCGCCAGAAAAGGCAAGCACATGGCCCGTCCATAATGGGACCTGCGCACCCCATACAGAATCACACAGGCACCTGTATAAAGCAGCACGGTCAACGCGCCGGCTTCCTGGCTCCAGGCTGCAACAACAAGCAGGAATACCATCAGCCACCGATGTCTGGTTGCATCTGCCCTATGCACAAGGCTTGCCGATGCCAAAGCTGCCCAGCAAGGCATATAACTGGCTGCCCCCATGGGCCAGTAAAACATTTCAGCCTGCCCGCATAGCAGCAGGGAAACGGCCAGAAGAACACACGCCACAAACCCGGCTTTTTCCTGATGGGTCACTCTGCCTACCCACCAGAGAAGAGCCAGCGCACTCCCCCACACCACAACCAGGAACGGCGCGACAAGTGGCGTTCCATGCCCGTCAGCCAGCCAGAGGTAACTAGCGCTTACCAGTTCACCGACGGGCCGAGGGCTCCAGGATGTTATCCGACCAAGAACACCAGCCAGCCCCTGTTCACGCAGCATGACCCCATAACCGTATTCGTCCCCCTGCCACCGGGCCAAGGGCATCAGTCCGGCATACAGCGCGATCACCAAAAGGACGCTGAGCCAGGCAAAGAGGAAGAGGATTTTTTGAGGAACGGCAAATCTCACGATCAGGAACGCCCTGTTCTTACAGTCAGGAGAAAACGGCTGGAGGACAGATACAAAAAAAGCCGCCCCGGATGGAGCGGCTTTTCTGAAACTCTGTCACCAGAAAGAAGATTACTTGGACTGAGCCATGATTTCTTCTGCCACGTTGCGCGGCACTGGATCGTAGTGGTGGAACTGCATGGTAAAGGATGCACGACCCTTCGTCATGGAACGCAGGTGAGAAATGTAACCGAACATTTCTTTCAGCGGCACATGAGCACGCACCATAACTGTGGAACCAGACGTTTCCTGGCTCTGGATCATGCCACGACGACGGTTGATATCACCCACCACGTCACCAACGTGATCGTTCGGGGTGGTTACTTCCACATCCATGATCGGTTCAAGAATAACCGGACCAGCCTGCTTCATACCTTCACGGAAGCAAGCCTTTGCCGCGATTTCGAACGCCAGAGCGGACGAGTCAACGTCATGGTACTTACCGTCAAGCAGCGTGAACTTGAAGTCCACCGTCTGGAAGCCTGCCAGAACACCCGTGGAAGACTGAACGCGAATACCTTTTTCAACCGCAGGAATGTATTCCTTCGGCACGGTGCCGCCGACAACCTTGTTTTCAAACTGGATGTCTTCGTTCCGTTCAAGCGGTTCGAAAGCAATCTTCACTTCAGCGAACTGACCGGAACCACCAGACTGCTTCTTGTGGGTATAGGTTTCAGTATGCGGCTTGGTGATGGTTTCACGATACGCCACCTGCGGCGCACCAACGTTTGCATCCACACCATATTCACGACGCAGACGGTCGATGATGATGTCGAGGTGCAGTTCACCCATACCGGACAGAATGGTCTGACCCGTTTCCTGATCGGTCTTCAACTGCAGGGAAGGATCTTCACCAGCCAGCTTCTGCAGGGCCAGCGTCATCTTTTCCACAGCGTCCTTGGTTTTCGGTTCAACAGAGATGTCGATAACCGGAACCGGGAAGGTCATGCGTTCAAGAACAACCGGATCTGCCGGATCAGCCAGCGTATCACCCGTCTGGCTGTCTTTCAGGCCAACAAACGCAGCAATATCACCAGCGTGAACTTCAGTCAGTTCTTCACGCTTGTCAGCATGCATCTGATAGATACGGCCGATACGTTCCTTGTGGCCTTTTGTGGTGTTCAGCACGGTATCACCCGTTTTCAGAACGCCACGATAGACGCGCACAAAGGTCAGTGTGCCGTATTTGTCGTTGATGATCTTGAACGCAAGACCAGCAAACTTGCCATCGGGGTCAACCGGGATGATGGGCTGGGCGTTTTCGTTTTCTTCTTCACCTTCCGGCGGAGCGCAACGAATGCCTTCAACATCATCAGGAGCCGGCAGGTAATCGATAATGGCGTCAAGAAGCGGCTGAACGCCTTTGTTCTTGAAGGCCGTGCCACACAGAACCGGACGGAATTCGCCGGAGATGGCACCCTTCTTGATGCAGCGCTTCAGCGTTTCAACAGAAACATCGCCGTTTTCGAAGTACTCTTCCATAGCCTTGTCATCGACAGCCAGAGCGGTGTCGAGCAGGTTCTGGCGGGCTTCAGCAGCCTTTTCCTTCAGATCAGCCGGAATTTCCTCATCATGGAACTTCGCGCCCAGTTCACCGCCTTCCCAGACGATGGCCTTCATTTCAACAAGGTCCACAACGCCGAGGAACTGGTCTTCCGCACCAATCGGCAACTGCAGCGGGATAGCAACGATATCCAGCTTTTCTTTCAGCGTGTCGAATGCACGGTAGAAGTCTGCACCGGTACGGTCCAGCTTGTTGATGAAGATGATGCGCGGCACCTTGTAGCGGTCAGCCAGACGCCAGTTGGTTTCAGACTGCGGCTGAACACCGGCCACACCTTCAATGATGAACACGGCACCATCGAGCACGCGCAGCGAACGGTTCACTTCGATGTTGAAGTCGATGTGTCCGGGGGTATCGATGATGTTGATGCGGTGGTCGTTCCACACACAGGTCACGGCAGCGGAGGTAATCGTGATACCGCGTTCACGTTCCTGGGCCATGTAGTCAGTGGTGGTGTTACCTTCGTGTACTTCACCAATCTTGTGAGACACGCCGGTGTAGTAAAGGATACGTTCAGTCGTGGTTGTCTTGCCCGCGTCAATATGCGCGGTGATCCCGATATTGCGGATCTTTGACAGTTCGGATTTGGCGGACACGAAAACCTCCAGAAAACAGGTCAGGCGCGATGGAATTTCCTTCGCGCCTGTGGCCGCCGAACACCGTGCTGGCACCTGAGAAACCCAGATAGCCCGGCTGCCGGAAACCGGCCGATAGACGTAAGGCGCTGACACCCTGCCAGACGCCTGAACCACAGAAACCGGGCCGGTCAGATCATGACAGGTCCGGAAACTGCAGAATTAGGCAGAACCCCTGAATCAGGCGCCAGCAGCAGCCTGCTTTTTGGCCTGAACGCGCAGCACGCGGCGTTTGATCACCTGTGCTTCTTCCGGCAGCTTGCGGTTAGGCGTGCTGGTCAGGAAGGCGTCAAGGCCACCATTGTGCTCAATGGTGCGCAGGCCGCGGGTGCTGACACGCATACGCACAGCAGTGCCCAGCGTTTCAGAGGTCAGGGACGCTTCCTGCAGGTTAGGCAGGAAACGACGACGGGATTTGTTGTTGGCATGGCTGACGTTATTGCCGGTCAGCACGCCTTTGCCGGTAATCTGGCAGCGACGGGACATTGTCTCATCCTTGTCTAATAGAAACAGAGGGCCGAGACAGATTTTGCCCGGCGACCACATTCAGGATTGGCGCGGCTTATGGCTGAGCCACGGCCTTCCGTCAAGGGTTGACCTCAGGCTTTCTCGCTTTCAGGGCCGTTTTCTCCGGCCATGGAAGCATGAACATCCCCTGAGCGCACACTCTGAGCGGCTGAATCAAGAATGCGCAGAATGGTATCTTTGTCCATGCTGCGCGCAAGCAAACCCAGCGAACCACCCAGCAAGGCTGAGGCAATAGCCAGCGGAGGCTGCTTTTCCTTGATCAGGTGCTCAACCGCACTTTCAATGACCACAGCGCACCGGGCCAGATCATCAGGCACTTCGGGAGCATTACCTGACGCGGGTGTATTTCCTGCTGTATCCGTCATGAAATCTTCATCCTTTTCTTTCCTAGCAAGGATACGCCGAGCCTTCCCGCCGCCTTGCGATTCGTCTCCATGCGGGCCATCTCCCTAGCGGGACACAGCCTCTGCCAGACGCTCTGTAACACCTTCCGCACCCTGAGCAGCCCACATGGCTGCATAGTGCCCTCCTGCGGCAAGCAGGGCCTCATGCGTGCCACGTTCAAGCACACGCCCCTGCCCCATCACCAGAATCTCATCCGCGTCCACAATGGTGGACAGTCGGTGAGCAATCACAAGTGTGGTGCGCCGTGCGGAGACGGTTTTTAGAGCAACCTGAATCTCTTGTTCGGTATGTGTGTCCAACGCGCTTGTGGCCTCGTCAAGCACAAGAACGCGTGGGTCTTTCAAAATCGTCCGGGCAATGGCCACACGCTGCTTTTCACCGCCAGAAAGCTTCAACCCACGCTCGCCCACCTGCGTATTATACCCCTCAGGCAGGGACATGATGAAATCGTGAATCTGGGCCAGCCGCGCGGCCTGCTCCACCGCGCTCGGGCTTGCATCAAGGCGACCATAGGCAATGTTGTAGCCTATGGTCTCGTTAAACAGGACGGTATCCTGCGGCACCACACCAATGGCCGCGCGCAGATCCGCCTGCCGGTAGGCCCGGACATCATGACCGTCCACCATCACCGCGCCGGACCAGACATCATAAAACCGGAACAGCAAGCGGCTGATGGTTGATTTACCAGCCCCTGTGGAACCCACAATCGCCAGCTTCTTGCCGGGTTGGGCCACAAAACTGACCCCGTGCAGAATCTCGCGTTCTGGGCCGTATCCAAAACGCACATCCCGGAATTCCACTTCCGCGGCGTCCGAATCCTGAAGGTGCGCGGCAATGGGCAGCGGATGAAGAGGATCAGCGACCTCCACATCTTCTTCCACCAGCCCGAACATGTGCTCCAGATCAACCATGGCCGTGCGTATGGCTGAATAGACAGACCCCAGAAAATTCAGTGGCCCATAAAGCTGCAGCAGATAGGTGTTCACCATCACGAACTGCCCCACGCTGATTCGCCCGGCTTCCACATCCCGTCCCGCCAGCAGCATGATAAGCGTGAGGGCAACCGCAATAATCGCGGCCTGCCCAAAGTTCAGCAGGCCAAGGGAATACTGGGTCTTGCGGGCCGCCTGCTCATAACGGGCCTGTGCGTTATCATACCGTTTTGCCTCATGGGCCTCGTTGCCAAAATACTTGACGGTTTCATAATTCAGCAGGCTGTCCAGCGCCTTGCCGGTTGCTTCATTATTCGTTTCATTCATCTCGCGGCGGATGCCCAGACGCCATGCGGTGAACTTCACCGTAAAGCCGATATAAGCGGCGATCATCACCCCGATCAGTACCACATAGCGCCAGTCAAACACCCGCCAGATCACCACAGCCACCAACAGGGCCTGCAAGATGGTGGGAGAAAGAGACATGCCCATGCGCAACAGGGTTTCCACCCCTTCCGTGCCGCGCTCAATGGCACGGGTCACGCCACCGGTGCGGCGGTCAAGATGGAAGCGCAGGGAGAGCTTGTGCATATGCTCAAAGCTGCGGAAGGCGGCCTGTCGTGCCACGCGGAAGCGCACAGGGGCAAAAAGGGAATCGCGCAGGTTGGTCAGGGCGGCCGAAACCAGCCTGACCAACCCGTATCCGATAATCAGGGCAACAGGCGCCAAGGCCAGACTCTGCGGATGGGAAAGCCGGTCCACCACCTTGCTGTAGGCCAGAGGCACGGCAAGGGTCGCCAGTTCCCCCCCCACCATGACCAGCAGGACCAGAATGACGCGCCACCGCAGGCTCCGGTTTTCACGGGGCCAGAGATACGGCAAGAGACGAGAGAGCGTGACGGAAGCCGACTGTTCTGGCGGCCCGGAAATACGACGTTGACGTGGTGACATAAGCCGGATGTGACATGCCTTCCGTATTTTGCAACCCCGCTGCACCTTGCCACTGCCGCGCGCAGACCAGATATAAAGTTGCGTAATCCTCTTTTTTCTTCACCAGCACGACAGGATTCTGAATGCCGTCCGACGATATGCCTTTTCTTCGTCATCTCAGGCTGTGCAACACCGCCGTCGTGCCCGGAGACCGTTTTCCTTTCTCGCTTGGTGGCAAACCGGCTGGCTGGATCGATCCGGCCATCGCCGATCGGCTTGAGCAGGAAGGTCTCGGCTCCCGCACCAAGGGATTTGCCCTTGCCAACCCGGCGGAATTGGAAGCGCTGGGAGAAAAACTGGCTCAGGAAGGGTTTTACCGATCACATCATGAACTGTTTGATGTGATGACTGATCTGGGCCAGCCTGTGATTGCCCGTATTGACCGGGGGGCCCTGCCACTGTTCGGTTTGGTGGCAATCGGTGTGCATATGAACGGGCTGGTCCGTAAATCGGACGGACTTTATCTGTGGACAGGCCGCCGTGCCCGCAACAAGCGGCTGGACCCCGGCAAGCTGGACCATCTGGTGGCAGGCGGGGTACCGGCGGGCCATTCCCCTGCTGAGGCTTTGCTGAAAGAAGCTGCTGAAGAAGCGAGCATTGGCCCGGAACTGGCCGCACACGCCAAAGAAGTGGGGCGGATTCTCTACGCTCTCAACCGCCCTGAAGGGCTGCGGCGCGATATCCTGTATTGCTATGATCTGTTTCTGCCGGAAAGTTTTGTACCCGTTGCGGCTGACGGAGAAGTGGAATCCTTCAGCCTGATGAAGCTGGAAGACGTGTTCGCACTGGTACGGGACACCGACGAGTTCAAATTCAACGTGAACCTCGTGCTGATTGATCTATTCCTACGCCATGGACTGATTGACCCGCACTCCGCCGAGGGCCGTGCCTTGCAGAACGGGCTGGCGCGTGGCCTCTCCCCGGCGAGTCCAGGCAAAGAGCACGTCACTGTGCCAGCCTGAAACGGCAGCCAAACCTCATGAAAAAGGGCAGTGCACTCATCCGGGTGCTACTGCCCTTTTTTATACAGTCTTATGCTACCACTCAGGCGGACAGGCGCGCGTCCAGCAGCGCCTTGGCTTCTGCTTCGGCCGCTTTCATGCAGGACAGCAAACGGTCACGGATTTCGTCCAGCCGCTTCTTGTCTGTAATTTTGAGCCCGAACAGATCTTTCACATAGAAAACGTCAACAGCCCGCACGCCATAAGTGGTAATATGGGCTGAGGCGATCTGAAGGTTTTCCTCGCTCATGGCCGCTGTAACGTCATGCAGCAGGCCGGGGCGGTCCCGCCCGTTAATCTCAATCACGGTGTACGTATTGGATGCACCGTTATCGATCACCACACGCGGCGGCACGTGGATGGCCCGCATCCGCAGCGGCATATGGCCAAACCCGGCCCGGGCAATTTCCGTCCCGATATCAAGCTGACCGCTCAGGGCCTGTTCAATAAGGGAAGACAGACGCGCAAGCCGATGCGTTTCCTCATACGCACTGCCCGCCGTATCCTGAATCCAGAAGGTATCCAGTGCCATGCCGTGCATCATGGTATGAATACGCGCATCCACAATGGACGCGCCGGCCAACGCCAATGCCCCAGCAATTTTTGAAAACAGGCCGGGAACGTCAATGGTATAGACGGTCACTTCCGTCACCCCACGCGCAGGCAGAGGCAGCACCTCAACCGTCAGCGGCGCATCCTTGGCATCAGCCTCGCGGATCAGACGGGCATGGCGTTTGTGTGTCTCATGATCAAAGGAGAGCCAGTAACCGGCATAGCCCAGATCAAGAAAGCGGTTGATGTCACTTTCCGGCACACCGTCTTCGGCCAGAATTTCAGCCGTTATTTCCTTGGCATGGCGTACGCGCACATCGCGCTCGGTTGTGGCCAGACCGCCCGCCAGCACTTCTGCCACGCGCACATAAAGCTCCCGCAGCAGAGTGGCTTTCCACGCATTCCACACGCGGGAGCTTACCGCGCGCATATCCACAATGGTCAGCAGCAACAGCAGGCGCAGCCGTTCCGGTGACTGCACGATATCCGCAACGTCCAGAATGGTTTTGGGGTCATCAATATCGCGCTGGAACGCAGTATGGCTCAGCAGCAGATGATGCAGTACAAGCCAGGAAACCGTTTCCGTTTCCTCGCCGGACATCCCCAGCCGAGGGCAGAGATCGGCGGCTATTTCCGAACCAATCTCCGAATGATCGCCACCCCGGCCCTTGGCAATGTCATGCAGCAGCACGGCCATATACAGCGCCCGGCGGGAATGCAGCCCCTTTACCAACTCATACGCAACCGGAATTTCATCCGCCATGCGGCCTGAGGCCACTTCATCCATGATGCGGACGGCCTCTATCGTGTGCTCATCCACGGTAAACACATGATAGGTATCAAACTGCATCTGGCCCACAATACGGGCCCAGTCCGGGATAAGACGGCCAAAAATGCCGGTTTCATTCAGGATATGAAGCCAGTGCGCATGACCGGGTGGTGTATGCTGTTCGTAAGAAGGAACAGCCGCGGCAGCACCCTCTCCCTCCGGCACGGCAGCTTCCTTCCGGCGACGCGGGGGTTCGAGAGAAGTTGTTTCCCCGCACAGCAAATCCAGAAAAATACGCGCCGCTTCCGGGTCATCACGCAACGCAACAGCCCGACGCTCCCAGCGGATCAACTGATGCCGGGCCAGCGGATGCAGCGGTCTGCGCCGCAGGCGCGCCCAGTCCAGCAACTGCATCATTTTGATGGGTTCCTGATCGAACGAGATGCCCCGTTCGGGCAGAATTTGCCCATCCAGCAACGTAAAGCCTGCTTCCCGCATGGCCTCATCCGGCTTGGCAGCGGTAGCTACCGGTCCTTGCGCCTGCCGCAGCACAGCAGGTTCCAGCACATGGGTCAGCCGCATGACTTCACGCGCCGTCAGGAAGTAATGGCGCATGAAGCGCTCAACGCCGTTCTGGCGGCCATGGCGCGTATAGCCCATGCGCGCGCCGATAACGGGTTGCATGTCAAAGGTCAGCCGTTCTTCCGCACGACCGGCCACATAGTGAAGATGCAACCGCACCGTCCACAGGAAATCCCACGAGCGACGCGCACGGGCGGCTTCCTGCTCGGTCAGAATCCCCATCCAGATAAAGTCCGGGGCCAGCAGGTCTGTCACATGGCGCGTGCCAAACGTGTTGCGGCACATCCAGTACAGCGTTTGCAAATCCCGCAGGCCACCGCGCCCTTCCTTGATATTGGGCTCAACCAGATAGGGGCTATCTCCAAACCGGCGGTGTCGTTCCAGCCGCTCACGCCGTTTATCCTGAATAAATCCTGCCGGTCCTGCTTCCACACACGCGACAATGTAGCGGGCTTCAAACATGGCAAAGAGCGCGGCATCACCCGCCAGCAGGCGCGCATCCAGCAAGGCGGTACGCACCGTGGTATCCTTGCGCGCTTCTTCAATGCATTCGCTGATGGTGCGCGTGGCGTGCCCGACTTTTACGCCCAGATCCCACAGAAAATAGAGAACATATTCCACCAGCCGGTGGGCAGTTTCCACATTGTCTTCTTCTGTCAGAAACAGCAGATCAATATCGCTAAACGGGGCAAGGAGCCCACGACCATACCCGCCCGTAGCCGCTACCACCAAACGCCCAGCAGGCCGGTATCCCGCGCCAATCTCCTCAAGCCCATCGGCCTGTCCGGTGGCTCTTAAAGCCAGATCCACAATGCTGCGCAGCATCACATCCGTAAAGGCGGCAATCAGCTTGGCAGCACCTGTGCCCTTGAGCACATGCTGCTCAAACCGGCTGCGAACATCTGCCTGATACCGGCCAAGATACCGCCGAAAAATGGCGACAGCCTCATCTCGCGGGGGAATGGCCGCCTCTTCCGGTGTGGCGTCCCTTAATTCCCGGGCAAGGCAAGCCGCCAGCCCCTCCGGGGTCAGGAGAGCGAGTGCGGTGACATCGGGCTGCCCGAAGGCAGCTGGTGCGGGGGAAGTCGACATTGCGGTCGGATTCTGCTCCTGAGGACAGTCTTTTTTATGGAAGTCCAAATTACCCCTGAACGGGACTGCCTTCTTCCTGAACGGCCTGTTTATGAAGCTCGTACAGAATATCTAGCGCCGCACGCGGTGTAAGGGTATCCGGATCTACCTCTGACAAACGCTTTCTTAACGTATTTTCTTCTTCATGCGGTAATATCTTCTGCGTGTCGAACAAGGGTAGCGGTTTGGGGCCTGTGGCATGCTCGCGTTCCAGCTCCTTCAGCAGTCGTCCGGCACGGTCCACAACGGATGCAGGCACACCCGCCAACCGCGCCACATGCACACCCCAGCTTTTTTTTGCTGATCCCACAAGGACTTCGTGCAGAAAAACGATCTGCCCGCGCCATTCCCGCACCGCCATGGTGTGCGGAGCCAAACGTGGCAGGGTATCCACAAGATCGGCCAGTTCGTGGAAATGCGTTGCAAAAATTGCACGGCAGCGCACAGTTGAATGCAGAGCCTCCAGCACGGACCACGCAATGGCCAGTCCATCCAGCGTGGCTGTGCCGCGCCCGATCTCATCCACCACCACAAGAGACCTGGGCCCGGCCTGATTGAGAATGGCGGCTGTTTCCGTCATTTCCACCATGAAGGTGGAGCGGCCCCGCGCCAGATCATCCGATGCCCCAACACGAGAGAAAAGCTGGTCCACCACGCCGATAGTGGCTTTTTCCGCCGCCACAGGAAAACCGCCCTGTGCCAGAATCACCGCAAGGGCTGTCTGCCGCAAAAAGGTGGATTTACCGGCCATGTTCGGCCCGGTCAGCAACATCACGCGACGATTGGGAGAAAGATCACAGCCGTTGGGCGTGAAGCGCGTGCCTTTGGGCAGAGCGGATTCCACGACCGGATGACGGCAGGCCTGAAGATCAAACGCGGTATCATCTGTTACATCGGGGCGGCACCAGCTTCCGCCAGCCGCCAGCATGGCGCAGGATTGCTGTACGTCCAGCACGGCAAGCGCCTTAGCCAGCACAGGCAGCGTCTGTTCTGCCAGAACAGCATCCACCAATGCGTTAAAAACTGCTTTTTCCCGCGCTGCAGCACGTTCTGCCGCTTCAGCGATACGCGCGTCCAGCCCTGCCAGTTCTTCGGTGGAAAAACGGGCATTGCTGGCCGTACCTTGCCGGAACATCAGATCTTCCCGGTCTTTCATGCGGCTGCTTGCCCCTACGGGTACCTCAATCACATAACCCAACTGGGCATGATGTTTGATCTTCAGACTGGCAACGCCATAACGGCTGGCATATTCGGTCTGTAACCCGGCCACAACACGGCGGGAATTGTCACGCAGACCACGGTAACCATCCAGCTCTCCATCATAGCCCGCTGCAATCACGCCGCCATCATCCAACCGGGCCGGGAGATCTTCCGCCAACGCCCGAACAAGCTCGGCCTCCAGTTTCTGCGCACCGCCAAGGCTTGCTGCTGCTTTCGACAGATAGGGCGGCAGGCGAGAAACATCACCCAAGGCTGCTGCGGCTGCCCGCGCAGCGTGCAGGGCATCCCGAATGGCAGAAAGATCACGCGGTTGCCCGCGCCCCAGAGACAGCCGCCCTAAGGCACGCGCAACATCCGGTGCTTTTTTCAGGGCCTCCCGCAACGCTGTGCGGCAACTGGTGGAGTCCCGCAGCCAACACCAACCGTCCTGACGGGCTGCAATACGAACAACATCGGTCAGGGGAGCCGAAAGCCATTCTGCCATCAGCCGCGCACCTGCGGCGGTTACGGTCTGGTTCACTGCGGAAAACAGCGTGTGTTCCATCCCGCCATCCCGCGCGCGCAGCAGATCAAGGCTGGCGCGGGTGGCCGGATCTATGCCCAGAATACCGCCATCCGTCTGCGGTGTAGGGTGCGTCAACCGGGGCAGCTTTCCGGCCTGACTGCGCTGCACATAATCCACGGCCACAGCAGCGGCCATGGCTTCCTCATCCGAAAATGTGCCAAACGCATCTACGCTGGCGACATCAAATGCGGACGCCAGCCGTTGGCGGGCAGCTTCTACCCCCGGCACCAGAACCTCCGGTGCACGACAGGCGTCAAAATCTCCCAGCGCCAGATCGGCTGGGGCCAGAATTTCCGCCGGGTCCAACCGCCCGAGCAGACCTGCAAGGGAAGCCTGCGTTACACTTGCCGTTTCAAACAAACCTGTGGACACATCAATCCACGCAGCCCCAAGCGACGTATCCGCCTGCACTTTCTGAGCTTTTTCCGCGCCCTTGCCTTTGCGGCCTCGGCCTGTGGAGGCCGGACCTTCCACCAGCGCCAGCAGCAGATTGGAACGACCGGGTTCCAGCAGTTCATCTTCCGTCAACGTGCCGGGGGTGACAACCCGCACTACAGCACGCGCCAATGGGCCTTTGGCCGCGCCTTTCCCCTTGCGCGGCGCCTCCGTCTGTTCGGCCACAGCCACACGGAAGCCCCGGCGAATCAGGCGCGCCAGATAGGCCGGAGCCGCTGCAACCGGCACACCACACATGGAGATTGGCTCACCAGCATGGGTGCCACGTGCTGTCAGCGCGATATCCAACGCTGCGGCTGCGGCTGTCGCATCGTCAAAAAACAGTTCGTAAAAATCGCCCATGCGAAAAAACAGCAGGGCTTCAGGATTTTCCGCCTTCAGCGCAAACCATTGCGCCATGGCGGGGGTGGCGCCCTCAGGAGAATAACGTTTCATCCCATTATCATAAGGGCGTCTTCTGGCGGAGCAACCGCCTTCCTGCACTCTCGCGCACAAGAGCGCGCAAGGCATGAGTCACCGCCTCTACCGGCTCAGCCCAGGGTGCGGCGCCCTCCCCCGGTTCCGGCTGCGTGAAAACCCGAAGACTCGGATACCAGAGATTGTGAGGTTCGCCCTCAGCATCCCTCCGGCTTGACCCTTCCTCCCACCGCCAGTCTCCACCAAAACGGTTAAGCAGCCATACGGGTTTTCCTATCATGCCAGCCAGATGAGCGATAACCGTATCAACCGTAATCACGACATCCAGCCCGGCTATCACGCGGGCCGTAACCAGCATGTCTCCCTCCGGCAAAGGTGTTACGGGAAAATCTGGAAGCGCCCCCTGTTTCTGGAGAGACTGAAAACTCAGCCCTTCCACGTGCGCCAGAGGAGCAAGCACATCCGGCGTAAGTGAACGACGACGATCAAAACGGTAATTGGGGTTACCTGACCAACACAGACCAACCTTAAAAGGTGTTTCGTCATCGCTGTGGGTACCTGTGTCTGCCCAAATCTCAGGATCGCACACATTCTGCCATGGCAGAGGCGCATCAAGCCCCAGCACATGAGGCAGGCTCAGCAGCGAACACGCAGCAATCGCGCCAAGACCCTGCGCTTTTGCTCTAACGGGCAACACTGTCACTTTCGGGTGCTGCCCATATGCCGTTGCGGCCACCAGAGTCTGTAACCCGTCCGGCACAGCCAGAATGACGGGAGCACGCGCGGCAGCCGGGAGGACATAACGCAGAAACTGGAGTGTATCGCCCAGCCCCTGTTCGGCATAAATCAGCACCGGAGCCTGCTGCGGTTGGCCATCCCACGCTGGCAGATTTTCCGTCCTGCCCGCAGGCAATATCAGCTTGCGCGCTTCAAAACGCAGCCACCCTTCATGAAAGCGCCCTTCCGCCAGCAGAAGCGTGCCCAGATTGAACACCGCCCGCGCCCTATCCTGCTCTGAGGTTGCCGAGGCCATACCGTTCCGGAACAGTTCTTCTGCTTCATCGCGCCTGCCCAGATCAGCCAGAACGGTGCCGTAATTCACAGCCAACCGCACATCCTCGGGCCGCAGTTTGTGAGCGGCCTTCAGTTCTTCCGCGGCCTGTGGCAGTGCCCCCAGCGCCATGAGCACCAACCCCAGATTGCCGCGCGTTTCTGCAGAGTCTGGCCTGAGCGCAATTGCCTCCTCCAGCACGGAACGAGCTGTCTCAAACGCCCCGGTGGAGAAGAGAGCAGCCCCGTAATTGGCAAGTGCGGCAGCATCATGCGGTAGTGCGGCGGCAACGGCGGCAAAATAAGGCTCCGCTTCCGCCATGCGGCCCGCGCGCTCCAGCAACAGGGCATGCTGGTTTTGTGTGAAAGTATCCTGCGGCGCGAGTGCTACGGCTTTTTCCGAGACGCTCACTGCCTCCCCGGTCTGCCCATGCCGGGCCAGAAAGGCTGCAAGCTCCAGATGCCTTACGGCATCCAGGGGCCGAAGCCGCAAGGCATTGCGCAAAGCCTGCCCGGCATCGTCCACGCGCCCCTGTGCTTCCAGAACCTCCGCCATGGCCTGATGCGCACGGGGGTCTCGCGGCGTGCCCAATACAGCAACATGCACAGCCGCACGGGCCGCTTCCTGATGCCCCAGCGCCAGCAACGCCAGCCCCAAAGTAATATAAAAATGCGGCTCGGGACTGATCTGGATAGCCCGCCCAGCAAGCCCAACGGCAGACTGGTTTTCTCCCCCTGCCCGCGCAACGCAAGCCATGGCATGCCATGCTTCGGCATCTGTGCTGTTTTCACGCAGCAGGCCACGCAGCATCTCGGCCGCTTTCTCCGCATTGCCCATACCTAGCAAAGCCAGAGCAGCAGAAACGGAGGGTTCTGTAGTGGTCTGGGAGCGAGAGGGCATAAGCAGTGGGGCTCCTTGGTAACTATGCAGCGCGCAACGCACCTGCCGCGTTTTTGGTCGGTTTGTCCCGTTCAGGTCATTCCGTCCGGCAGGTTCCTGATTTATGATCCGGTCCCATGAATAAAGCCTATCAGAGCCTTGAACGCCACTTTGCCCGTCTTTCCTCCCTGAGCGATGCCCTTGGCATCCTGTGCTGGGACAAGGAAGTGATGATGCCCCACGGCACGGCAGACCGCCGTGCGGATAATCTGGCCATTCTGGAAGGATTGCGTCACGAAATCCTGACAGCACCGGAAATGGCCGACCTTCTGGCCGAGGCCGACGCTGGTGAGGACCCATGGCAACGCGCCAATCTGGCCGAAATGCGCCGCGTTCATACCCACGCCACGGCCCTGCCGGGCGATCTGGTGGAAGCCTGCACCCAAGCCACAACGCGGAGTGAGATGGCGTGGCGCGAAGCCCGGCAGAACAGTGACTTTGCCGGTTTTCTGCCGCATCTGACCGAAGTGCTGAACCTCACCCGACAAGTAGGAGAGGCCAAGGGGGCTGCTCTGGGCCTTTCCCCCTACGATGCCTTGCTGGATTCGTTTGATCCCGGCACGCGGCAGACAGATATTGACCCCATTTTTGCCCGCCTGCGCACGGAACTGCCCGGCCTGATTGCCGCGGTGCTGGAAAAACAGGCTTCCTTGCCTGCCAGCATTCCCCTTGAAGGTCCGTTCCCCATTGCACGGCAGGAGGCTCTCGGGCGCAGACTGATGCAGCAGCTTGGGTTTGACATGACCCGTGGGCGGCTAGACGTGAGTGCACACCCCTTCTGCGGAGGGGCCACCCACGATGTCCGCCTGACCACCCGGTATGAAGAAGAAGACTTCATTCCAGCCATGATGGGTGTGCTGCATGAAACCGGGCACGCCATGTATGAACAGGGCCTGCCGCAGAACTGGCTCTCGCAACCTGTAGGGCAGGCCGCTGGCATGACCGTGCATGAAAGCCAGTCCCTGATGGTTGAAATGCAGGTCTGCCGATCCCGCGCGTTTGTTGAGTGGGTTGCCCCTCTGTTGCGTCAGACTTTTGAGGTGGCAGAAAGCACCCCAGCATGGCAGCCAGACAATCTGCACCGTCTGCTGACCCACGTTCAGCCGGGCCTGATCCGGGTGGACGCGGATGAAGTGACCTACCCGGCCCATATTCTCATCCGCTATGACCTCGAAAAAGCGATGATAAAGGGAGATCTTGCGCTGCGTGATCTGCCTGCCGCTTTCAATGACGGAATCCACAGTCTCTTGGGCCTGAGTGTGCCCGATGACCGGCGAGGTTGTTTGCAGGATATCCACTGGCCCGAGGGGCTGTTTGGTTACTTCCCCTGTTATGCTCTTGGCGCTCTGGCATCCGCACAGTTGCGCACGGCCGCGTATCAGCAGGATGCCAGTCTGGCTCCTGCCATCGCGCAGGGTAATTTTGCGCCGCTGATGCAATGGCTGCGTACCAATGTCCACAGCCGCGCCAGCAGTGCGTCCATGCCGGAGATCATCCGGGCAGCAACGGGTGGCCCACTCAGCGCGGATGCCTATCTGGCACATGTGCGCCGCCGCTATCTGGATCGTGCACCAGACGCCTGAGTCTCTGCGTCTCCAGCCGCTTCTTCGCTCCGCTCCCGTGCGCCATGCGAAGAATGCGGTTGTGGGAGACATCAAAACAGGCTGAGACTACGCTCATGCTTCTGCCGACACGCCATAAGGCGCTCCCTGATCTCTGCTCCGTTCAGCCCTCATCCCGCACGGCAGGCCGTGTCGTTCTGGCTGCCCTCGCCACCGTCAGCCTCACGCTGTTGCAGCCGGCACGTCCGGCTCTTGCTGTGCATATGCCCAAAGTGCCGGAGCTTCCTGCCTCCGCGCTGGAACCGTTCACGCAATCTGACAAACAGGTTTGGGATGCCGTGGTCATGTTGCCGGATGGCCGTGCGCTGCTGGAAGCCCCAATCTGGGTAGGCAATACCGGACCGCAGTTGTCCGTGCGCTCTGCAGATGGCAGTTTTGCGCCTTATCCTGATGCCGCATGGAACGCGGAAGACGGCGATGCCAGCAAACGCATTGTCTCCATTGCGGGCATGACCCTTCTGGCAGATGGCACCTTATGGGTGCTGGATAGTGGCGTGCCCAATCATAAAGCCGCTGCTGTTGCCCCGGCCAAACTGATCCAGATTGATACCAGACAGAATACCGTGGTGCGTGTTGTGCCCATTGAAGCCTCAGCCCTGCACAAGGACAGCGTTCTCTCAGGCGTGGCCGTGCACGAAAACACGGCCTATGTGGCCGATTCTGGCGTTGCGGGTGTGCTGGTGATTGACCTTCCCTCCGGCTCCGCCCACCGTTTTCTGGATCGGCATCCCGCCATCAGCGCGACACGCCCCATCGTGACGCCCGATGGCCCGGTTACCACGGCAAACGGAAATCTGCTGGCCATTGATTCCAGCATGATCGCCGTCAGCCCGGACGGAAAATGGATTGTGGTGCAACCCCCCGGTGGCTACCTCTCCAGAGTGGAAACAACCATTTTCACAGACCCGGATGTCACCCCTGCCGCCATGGAAGAAAGCGTGACGCAGTGGTATAAAACGCCGTCTCTGGGTGGCATGACCATCGGGCCGGACGGCACACTATACTGGTCAGATATCAGCACCGGCAGCATTCTCAGCTATACAATAGGCCGTATTCCACGGCGTTTGATAACCGACCCACGCCTGAAATGGCCCGCCACACCTGGTCTGGACACAACTGGCCATCTGTATGTTCCTGCCGCCCAACTGAACCACACGGCAGCCTTCCAGAACGGAAAACCCTCAGTCGAATGGCCGGTAACCGTTTACAAACTGACGCTGCCCACCACCCCGCCACCCACCTAAGCACAGCAGGTTTCACGCCTCCTGCCGTCTCGCGCTTCTCTCTGTTCAGACCTTACCCTGAGATCGGGAAGAGTGTGGCGTCATGCCAGCCCGCAAAAGGGTGACGCAAACAGTGCAGAAGCCTACTTCGCGCCACTCTTTATTCAGGGTATAACCCGCGCATGCGCTATATCTCGACCCGGGGGAAGGCTCCCGCTCTTTCGTTTTCCGATGTCCTGCTGGCAGGTCTGGCCGAAGATGGCGGCCTGTATCTACCGGAAACCTGGCCCTCATTCTCCCTGTCAGAATGGCAGGCCATGCGTGGGCTGCCCTACCCTGAACTGGCGGCCCGTGTTCTGGCCCCGTTTGTGGGGGACGATATTGATGAAGCCACCCTGCGCCGCCTGTGCGCACAGGCTTATGCCGGGTTTGACCATCCCGCCATTGTGCCACTGACACAGGTGGAAGATGGCCTGTTTGTGCAGGAACTGTTCCATGGCCCCACGCTGGCCTTCAAAGACATGGCCATGCAGGTGCTGGGCCAGTTGTTTGAACATGTGCTGACCCAGCGTGACAGCCACGTCACCATTGTGGGTGCAACGTCAGGGGATACCGGATCGGCTGCTATTGAAGCCTGCCGCGGACGCAAACGGCTTTCCGTGGTCATTCTGCACCCCAAGGGTCGTACCTCCGAGGTACAGCGCCGCCAGATGACCACCGTTCTGGACTCCAATATCACTAATCTGGCCGTTGAAGGCACGTTTGATGATTGTCAGGATCTGGTCAAAGCCTGCTTTGCTGATGCGCCTTTCCGGCAGGACATGCATCTTTCCGCCGTCAATTCCATCAACTGGGCCCGTATCGCCGCGCAGGTACCCTATTATGTGTATGCCGCCCTGAACTTCGGCGCGCCGGAACGGGAAGTCTCCTTTGCCGTGCCCACAGGGAACTTCGGCAACATTCTGGCCGCATGGACTGCCCGCAAAATGGGCCTGCCCGTGCGCCATCTGTGCGTAGGCTCCAACCGCAACGATATTCTGACCCGCTTCCTGAACGCGAATGACATGACCATGAAAGAGGTTGTTCCCAGCCTCTCGCCCTCCATGGACATTCAGGTTTCTTCCAACTTTGAGCGGCTGCTGTTTGAACTGCTGGGGCGTGATGCCGAAGCCTGTGCCCGGATCATGACCACCTTCCGCACCAGCGGGCACATGGACGTCCCGGCTGAAGCATGGAATACGGCGCGAGAACTCTTTTCCGGTCTGGCCCTTGACGATGCAGGGACGGAAACCGAAATCAGGACCCTGCACCAGCGTTCCAACTATCTGGCAGACCCGCACAGCGCCATTGGCATTGCCGCGGGCCGACGCTTCCGTGAACCAGGTGTTCCTATGGTGGCCATGGCAACCGCTCACCCGGCCAAATTCCCGGATGCCATGGTTGCGGCAACGGGGATTCATCCCGCCCTGCCCGTGCATCTGGAAGACCTTTTCTCGCGCGAGGAACGGTATCGCACCGTTCCGGCCACGCCAGATGCCGTAAAAGATGCGGTGCGCGCCGCTGTTCTGTCTAACGCTGCATAATTTCTTTCTTTTTCAGGCCGCCTCCCCGCGGCCTTTCCTTTCAGGACAAGAATGACTGACCCGATCAATCTGACCCGTCTGCCCTCCGGCCTGACCATTGTAACTGAACGAATGGAACGGGTGGAAACCGTTTCATTCGGGGCGTATGTGTCCACCGGCACGCGCGATGAAACGGCGGAAGAAAATGGTGTGTCCCACTTTCTGGAACACATGGCGTTCAAAGGCACCACAAGCCGCTCCGCCCTGCAGATTGCGGAAGAAATTGAAAATGTGGGCGGCCATATCAACGCCTACACCGCGCGGGAACAGACAGCCTTCTACGTCAAGCTGCTGAAGGAAAACATGGATCTGGGTGTTGATATCATTGGTGATATCCTTACCCACTCCACCTTTGATCCGACCGAGATCGAGCGGGAACGCGGCGTGATCCTTCAGGAAATCGGTCAGGCAAATGATACGCCGGATGATGTGGTGTTTGACCATTTTCAGGCTACAGCCTTCCCTGACCAGCCCATGGGGCGCCCCACGCTGGGTACGGAAGATCTGATCCAGTCCATGAGCCGTGATACGCTCATGTCCTACATGCGCACACATTATACGGCTGAAAACATGGTGGTGGCGGCTGCTGGCAACCTGCACCATGAAGACGTTGTAGAACGCGTGCAGCGCCATTTTGCAGACCTGCCGCTGACATCACAGATCCCAACCCCACCCTCGCTTTATGGTGGAGGCGAATTCCGTCAGGAAAAGGATCTGGATCAGGCCCATGTGGTTCTGGGCTTCCCGTCCGTAGGGTATAATGACCCGGATTATTACGCCACGCTGCTACTTTCCATGGTTCTGGGCGGCGGCATGTCCTCCCGCCTGTTTCAGGAAATCCGGGAAAAACGTGGGCTGGTTTATTCCGTCTATTCCTTCAGTGCCCCTTTCATTGATGGCGGCCTGTTCGGCATTTACGCGGGCACGGGTGAAAAACAATGTGCCGAGTTGGTGCCTGTAACCTTGGAAGAACTCCGCAAGGTCCAGCTTTCGGTCGGGCAGGATGAATTGCTCCGGGCACGGGCGCAGTTGAAAGCCTCCCTGCTGATGTCTCTGGAAAGCACAGGCAGCCGGTGTGAGCAGATTGCACGCCAGCTTCAGCTTTTTGGCCGTATCATCCCGGTTGCGGAAACCGTTGCACGGGTTGAAGCCGTAACCCCGGCTGATATCTGCCGCGTGGCTGGCCGTATCTTTACCCAGCAGCCCACCTTGGCCGCCCTTGGCCCGGTCAGCCATGTGCTGCCCCTGAACACCATTGCGGAGAAGCTTGCAGCATGAGCGCACAAACCCTCGAAAAGATCTCTGATCTTGTCCGCCGTGCGCGCACTGCCGGAGCCGATGCTGCCGATGCAGTCTTTGTCTCCAGCACCGCCATAGGCGCGGGGGTCCGTAACGGGGTTACGGAAGAACTGGAGCGATCAGAAACAACAGATCTGGGCCTGCGTGTCTTCACAGGCCGGAAATCTGCCATTGTTTCCACCACCACGCTTGATCCCAGCCGGTTTGATGGCTTGGTGGAACAGGCCCTTGCCATGGCCCGCGTGCTACCTGAAGACCGTTTTGCCGGTCTGGCACCGCATGCGCTTACCGGCACGCTTACCTCCAACACGCTGGACCTGACCGATACGGCCGAGCCAGATGCCAATGCTCTACTGGCCCGCGCCCGTGAGGGGGAAGAAGCTGCTCTGGCCGTCAATGGCGTGACCAACAGCGCTGGTAGCAGTGCATCCTGGGGGCGCACGGACATCGCGCTTGTCACCTCGCAAGATTTTGCTGGCACTTATGCCCGCACCCGCCATTCCACCTCTGTCTGCGTACTGGCGGGCAAAGGTGAGACCATGCAGCGCGATTACGATTATCACGGCACGGTGCATCTGGCTGATCTGGACAACGCTGCTGTTCTGGGCCGCAGTGCCGGAGAAAAAGCGGTAGCTCGCGTTAATCCCGTCCGTCCCCGTACCGGCCGCTACCCAGTGGTGTTTCATCCGCGCGTGGCCAACAGTTTTCTTGGACATTTTATTGGTGCCATCAATGGTTCCTCCATCGCCCGTGGCACGTCTTTTCTGAAAGAAAAACTGGGCCAGCGCCTGTTTGCTGAAGGCGTCACCATAACGGATGATCCCACGCGTCACCGTGGGCTGCGCTCTCGTCCGTTTGACGGCGAAGCAATGCCAGTGGCGCCATTGGAACTGGTGCGTGACGGTGTGCTGCAAACGTGGATTCTGGATACGCGTAGCGCCCGCCATCTTGGCTTGGAAAGCAACGGACGCGCGGCACGTGGCACGTCTGGCCCGCCTTCCCCTTCGGCCACCAATCTGTCCTTCGGTCCCGGCACGCTCAGCCCGACAGAACTGATGGCGGATATCAAGGAAGGACTGTTCATTACCGAGATGATGGGCTCCTCCATCAATGGTCTGACGGGCGACTACAGCCGAGGCGCATCCGGCTTCATGATCCGTGATGGTCAAATTGCCGAATCCGCAGCCGAGTTCACTCTAGCCGGGAACCTGCTGGAAATTTTCGCGTCCCTTACTTTAGCGAACGATTTACAGTTCCGTTTTGGCACCGACGCCCCCACATTAAGGGTAGAAGCCCTGAGTATTGCCGGGGCGTGATGACCGTCTGGAGACACAAGACCTCGTGAAAAAGCGCACTCTCTCTTCCGCTCTTGCCGCCTTGATGACCGTGAGCCTGCTCAGTGGCCCACTGGCTTATCATGCTGATGCGCGGCCCGGACAAGGCGGCTCCATGGGCAGCCGCGGGAGCCGGACCTGGAGCGCTCCCCCGCCCACACGCACCACGCCTTACGGGGCTGCGCCGATGGATCGTTCCATTACGCCGCGCACACCCGGGCAAAGTGGATACGGGGCGCAGGCCCCTTATCAGCAAGGCATGTTCAATCAGGCCATGCGCCCACGCCACCCGTTCCTGACCGGCTTTGCTGGCGGGATGCTGGGCGCAGGTCTTTTCGGGCTGCTGTCCGGCCATGGATTTTTTGGCGGGGTTCACAGCTTTTTCGGGCTGATTGGTCTCATGCTCCAGATTGCTCTGGTTGTGTGGATCATCATGTGGCTGGTCCGGCGGTTCTCCGGCAATCGTATCACGAACAACACAGCTAACGGGCTGGGTCTTACACCGGGTGCAGCAGGGGCTGCGCCTCGCCCTACAGGGGCTATCGGCGCAGCGTCCTCGGCCCTGCCCATTACCACCAGTGACTATCAGGCCTTCCAGCAAACATTGCTGGATATCCAGACAGCATGGAACCAGCAGAATGTTCCGGCCATGCAGCAGATGGCCACCCCTGAAATGGTTTCCTACTTCAACCAGCAGCTTGCCGCACTTGCCGCACAGGGTGCACGCAACGTTGTTTCTGATGTTCACTTCATTCAGGGAGATCTGGCCGAAGCCTGGCAGGAAGGCGGCATGGATTATGCGACAGTCGCCATGCGGTACAGCCTGATTGACCTGACCACCAACGCGACAGGGCAAGTGATTGAAGGCAGTTCAACCGATCCGGTGACCATTACTGAACTCTGGACCTTCACGCGCCCCTCTCGCGGTGGACGCTGGCTGCTTTCCGGTATTCAGCAGACGCGCGGTTAAGGCACACCCTCTCTATCTCTCGGTTCCGCTCTTTGATTGCGCGAACCGAGAGACTTTTTTTGCCTCTTCTGAAGGCCTTCAATCCTGTGGCGGGATTCCTGATTTATGCTTGCTCTTGAAATTGTCACCCTGCTTTTAGCTGTCTCTGCCTCGGCCTTTAGCGTCTTTCTGCATTTCTGGAACAAACGGAAAGTGGCAGATCTGGAAGCAGATATTGCCAAGCTTCAGGAAAAAGGCATTCCCGTCCGGATGGAAAACGTTCTCAGCGCGGCGCGCGCCTCTTCCAGAAAAGAAAATAGCTGAAGGCGTTAGGCGTAAATTCGTACAGAATGGTGCTTATCAAGCCCCTGCCACGCACAATTTAGCGCAAAAAAGACCTATGTGAGGTTCTCTGGCACACGCAAGCATTGTGCTCACATAAGAACACTCCACGGAAAAATTTTGCCGCATCAATCAAGCAACCTCTGACCATACCCTACCTAGTGCCATACCTCTGGCACTGGCACTGGCACTGGCACTGGCACTGGCACTGGC
>NZ_LHZU01000135.1 GCF_001580995.1 Acetobacter senegalensis | reverse complement strand
CGGCGCATGAGCATGGATACAACGTCGTGCTCGTCGAGGATCTCATGTCCACCTTCACGGACGAGATGCAGCGCTTTGCCTGTGAGGAGATTTTTCCGCGCCTTGGCCGTGTGACGACGAGCGAGGCGATCGCGCTGGATGCGTAAGTTCATGGCGGATGTCTGCGCGTCTCGCGGTTCCCAACGAGATCATTCATGAACGCCAGAACGTCGTCACCAGCCTCAGGCCCGGATCAACTGCCTCCGGGCACCTGGAAAATAGTGGGCGTCGCGGCGGTCGGATCTTTCATGGCTCAACTGGACGCCACGATCGTCAATGTGTCGCTACCAGATCTTGTCGCGACCCTGCACGCGCCATTTTCACTCATACAGTGGGTGGTCAGCGGTTATCTGCTGGCACTCGCCCTGACGCTGCCGCTGAATGGATGGCTCGTAAGCCACCTCGGGGGGCGAGCGGTCTATTTATGGTGCTTCGGTGCCTTCACGCTGACATCAGGCCTGTGCGCGCTGGCGTGGTCCGCGCCGTCCCTGATCGTATTCCGGCTGCTGCAAGGTATGACGGGCGGTCTGCTTGCCCCTATGGCACAGATGACGGTTGCCCGTGTGGCGGGCCGTCAGATGCCGAGGGTCGCAAGCGCAATGACGGCGCCCGTTCTGCTCGCGCCCCTTCTTGGACCCGTCGTCGCCGGTGCCATTCTCTCCGTCGCGTCCTGGCGATGGATATTTCTTCTCAATGTGCCGGTCGGGCTTGCGGCTTTTGCCCTCGCCGTTCTGTTTCTCCCTGACGATCGGCATGACGAGCGGCCCCGTTCACTTGACCTGACAGGGCTAGGATTTCTCGCACCCGCTCTCGTCTCGTTTCTCTACGGCATGGATCATGTCGCCCGGCCTTATGGACAGGCGACCTTAGGCGCGTCCCTCGTGCTGTTCGTCCTGTATGTCCGATCCGCGCGACGCAAGGGCGATGACGCGCTGATCGACCTGCGCCTGCTGCGTGCGCCTGCCTTTTCGGTGTCGGCGATCATCATGTTTCTGACGAACGGGGTGTCGTTCGCTGGTCAGATGCTTCTACCCGTATGGCTGATCCACGCCTGCGGTGTCTCGCCCGAGCGGACGGGCCTGTTCATGGCACCCCTGGGTCTGGGGATGATGTGCGTCTATCCGCTCATTGGCCGTCTGAGTGACCGGTTTGACGCGCGCGATCTGACCGGTTGCGGGGCTCTTTTGTCCTTTGTCGGAACAGTGATTCTGATGCTGCTCGCCTATAACGGTCTGAACGTCACATTGCTCACGATAGCACTGCTGCTGCGTGGCGGAGGCGGGGGTACTGTCGGCATTCCGGCGATGAGCGCGGGATACGCTTCGATCGCACGTGAGGATATCCCGATGGCAACGACCGCGCTGAACATCATGCAAAGGATTGGGGGACCGACATTGATTACAGTGTGTGCGACATTCCTTGGGTGGCGGCTTGCGATAGCAGGTCCGACTCATGTCGCGTCAGAGGCTTATGCCGAAACATTTGCATTGCTCGCGTTATTTCATGGCACTCTGTTGCTCGCCACGCGCATCATCAGGCCTTCGAAAAAGAAACGCCAGTTCGGATCGAACTGAACCCGTCGTGCATGGATACTCGCCTGCGAAAATAAAAATTACCCAGGCAAGATTGGCCAGCGTCGTCCGCTATGCGGTCATTCGTTTGTGTTTCAGATTGTCCGAGATGAGGGCGACTGCTGCCCGTCTGCTTAATTTATTAGACTGAACTCGAAGCCAATTCGTATGCCATTGAACGCTGTAGTCAGAGCCTTCTGTCCAGTCGGTAAGGTCTGCATCCGATGTTGTGCGAGTATGTCAAATGGCGACGTGTAAAGAGTGTTGGTATCGGCTAGACCGTGCCCCCGCAACCAAAACTTATACAATATAATCAGCATGTTAAGCCGCCCCAATGGGCGGCTTTCTGCGTTTGGGAAACACGCGCAGGATGCGTATAGGATGCAAATGGGAGTGAAACTGCAGCGTAGTTTGGACTCATAACAAGGCTTTTCACGATGGCGTGAGCTTGATCGGCGGCCTTATTGATCAGTGGAAATTGCGCGATCTGACGACGATACGCTCACCGGCGGAAACGCTGTCATGAGCGCTCTCAGCAGAGGAGCGATTACCAACGTCTGCGAGCAGCCCGGAGAGATCGATAATCTCCTTTGCCACCAGATGCACGACCTCACCTTCCTTCTGCAGTATGCCTGTCACCGCCAGCATCTGGCCGCCAAGCACCACGCGCCGGTTAGTGTCGAACATATCGGGCCAGATGATGACGTTCATATTGGCCGTCTCGTCCTCCAGCGTCATGAACACCACACCTTCGGCGGAGCCCGGTCGCTGCCGGACCAGAACCAGCCCCGCCACGGTGAGACGCTTCCCATCCTTTGTCGCCAATGCCTGCCGACAGGACATGATGTCCCTTGCCCGGAGATCCTCGCGTAGAAAGGTCAGCGGATGATCCCGCAGGGTAAGGCCAAGCCGGTTGTAATCCCGCACCACCTCGGCCCCGTCGCGCATGGGTTGCAGCAGCACATCCGGTTCTTCAGCTTCCCGTGTCACCCGCGCTGCGGCAAACAGAGGCAGCGGTTCGTCCCGTAGCGCCTTGATCCCCCACAGCGCCTCGCGCCGTGCCAGCCCGAGCGAGGGCCGGAAAGCGTCGGCTTCCGCGAGATGGGTCAGGGCTGCCGACTTCACGCCAGCCCGACGCCACAGATCATCGATCGAGGTAAACGGGCGTGAGGCTCGCGCGGCAACAATCCGGGCTGCATCGTCGTTGGCTAGTCCCTTCACCAGACTCATGCCAAGCCGCACGGCAAATCGGCCATTGGAGCTTTCCGGGCCTTCCAGCGTGCTGTCCCAGCGTGAAGCATTCACGCAGACAGGTCGGACCTCCACGCCATGTTCCCGCGCATCACGGACCAGTTGTGCCGGCGCATAGAATCCCATCGGCTGGGAATTCAGGAGGGAGGCCAGAAACACATCTGGATGGGTGCATTTCATCCATGAGGATGAATAGGCCAGAATGGCGAAACTCGCCGCATGGCTCTCGGGAAAACCGTAGGAACCGAAGCCTTCCAATTGCTGGTAGATCCGCTCGGCGAATTCCTCATCATACCCATTGGCGCGCATGCCATTGATCAGGCGTGTCTGAAACTGCGAGACCGTGCCGGTATTTTTGAACGTCGCCATGGCCCGACGCAACTGATCGGCCTCTGCGGCTGTAAACCCCGCACAGATCATGGCGACCTGCATCGCCTGTTCCTGAAACAACGGGATCCCGAGTGTCTTTTTCAGAACCTTTTCCAGTTCCGGGGTAGGATAGTTTTCCGGCTCGATCCCCTCACGGCGACGCAGATAGGGATGCACCATATCCCCCTGAATGGGGCCTGGACGCACGATCGCGACCTCAATGACGAGATCATAGAACACACGCGGTTTGAGCCGTGGCAGCATGGACATCTGGGCGCGGGATTCAATCTGGAACACGCCGATGGTGTCAGCCTTGCGGATCATGGCGTAGGTGCGCGGATCTTCGGCCGGAATGCTCTGGAGCGTGAAGTGCTGGCCCTTGTGTTCCGCCAGCAGATCCAGCCCCTTTTTCATGCAGGTCAGCATGCCGAGCGCCAGGATATCGACCTTCATGAATTTCAGAACGTCGATATCATCCTTGTCCCATTCGATGATCTGACGCTGCTCCATAGAGGCGGGCTCAATCGGCACCAGTTCATCCAGCCGGTCATGCGTCAGCACGAAGCCGCCGGGATGCTGTGACAGGTGGCGTGGCACGCCGATCAGGCAACGTGCCAAGTCGAGTGTCAGGCGAATGCGCCGGTCGGACAGGTCAATACCCGTTTCATTCAGGGCCTCATCATCCAGTTTGCGCCCCCAGCCCCAGATCTGACCTGACAGCGTGCGGATCAGGTCTTCGGGGAGGCCCATCACGTTGCCAACGTCCCGGAGTGCTCCCTTGGCGCGATAACGGATCACCACCGCCGTCAGTGCCGCCCGGTCACGCCCGTAATGCTCATAGACCCACTGGATGACCTGTTCACGTCGCGCATGCTCGAAATCCACGTCGATATCCGGTGGCTCGCCCCGCTCCTCGGAGACGAAGCGTTCGAACAGCAACGAGTTGCGGGCCGGATCGATGGCAGTAATGCCGAGCACGTAGCAAACGGCAGAATTGGCAGCCGAGCCACGGCCTTGGCAGAGAATGTCCTGGGAGCGGGCATAGCGGACGATGCTGTTCACGGTCAGGAAATACGGTGCGTAGTTCATCCGCCCGATCAGTCCGAGTTCATGGCGGAGCGTTTCCGCCACGTCATCCGGTACGCCATCCGGATAGACGGAACGGGCGCCCTCCCAAGTCAGCGCCTCCAGCTCCTGCTGGGGTGTCTGGCCAGGTACGGAGACTTCATCAGGATACTGGTAGGCCAGATCATCGAGCGAGAAGCGGCAGCGCTCCACGATGTCCATGGTGCGAGCCACCGCTTCCGTGTAACGGCTGAACAGCCGGGCCATTTCCTGTGGCGGTTTGAGATAGCGATCGGCATGACGTTCGCGGACAAACCCCGCCTCGTCGATGGTGGTGTTGTGGCGGATGCAGGTGACGACATCCTGCAGGATGCGACGGTCATGGGTGTGGAACAGTGCGTCGTTGGTTACAACGGTTGGGACACGGGCCTGATGGGCAAGGTTCGCCAGCTCATACAACCGCATCTGGTCATTGGGGCGGCGCAGCAGTGTCAGCGCCATATAGGCGCGGTCAGCAAAGGCGTTTTTTAGCTTGCGCAGGTGCAGGGCGCAGGCATCGTCTGCCGTGTCCGGGATCATGACGACGGTCTGGCCTTCGCCCCAGGCGATCAAGTCATCCCAGAGAAGATGACACTTTCCCTTTCCGGCTCGTGCCTTGCCAACGGTGAGCAGACGACACAGCCTACCATAGGCGGCCCGGTCCGTAGGGTAGACCAATACCGGCGGGAAATCGGCCAGGTCGAGGCGACAGCCCACGACAAGCCGGAGCCCGACCTGCTTTGCCGCTCCATGCGCCTGCACCATTCCTGCCAGGGAATTCCGGTCGCAGATGCCCAGCGCCTCAATGCCAAGGGCTTTTGCCTGTTCGAACAGTTCGATCGGCGAGGAGGCTCCACGCAGGAACGAGAAATACGTCGTCACCTGCAGTTCGGCGTACCGTAGTGCCGAGGTGTTCATCCGAAGATCCCATGCAGGAACCAGCCCTGCGAGCCGGTCTCGCCATGCTCGCCATCGCCGGCCCGGTAAAGCCAGAACCGCTCGCCACTGGTATCCTCCACCCGGAAGTAGTCCCGGGCGATGGTCAGTTCGGCGTCATTCTTCCACCATTCGCCAAAGACACGCTCCGGCCCGTCGGCGCATTTCACTTTCCGTCGCACGCCCCGCCAGATGAAGAACAGTGGCGGTTGATCCGGCAGTTCCGCCATCGCCTGCACGGGTTCCGGCCGCGCCAGCAGGCGTGTTGGACGTGGCCAGTGCTCGGGCCAGTCCTTCGTCTCCTCGGGCGCCAGCGCGGGCACGCGGCAGAAGGAGCGTTCGGGCAGGTCGCTTTCCACCGGAGCAAACCGGTACAGCGCCTGCGTGCCGACACGGTTGGCCAGCGTGTCGATCAGGTCGGAGACATCGGCCTCTTGCTCGGCGATCAGGGAGGAGACGGTCTGCCGCCGGTCCATGAGTTCGGCCAAAGAGGCGATCAGCACCATGCGTTCGATCCCAAAGCCCGGATCGATGGTTTCGATCTTCTCGCACAGCAGCCGGGTCAGGCGCTTGACGTCGCGCACTGGCATGGCCGTGGCCACCCGGATCGCCTCGGTGCGGCTGTCCACACGATGCAGCAGCAGGTCGAGACGCCGCACGCCCTGTCCGCGCTCGTCCAGTCCCTGACAGAGCAGCAGCACCAGCCTGCCGATATACCTGGCGATGGTTTCAGCGGCCCCGATGGGCTCGGCGAAGTTCCGGCTGACCGCGACCGGATCGACCGGGCGGACTGGCACGATGGCTTCCCCGATGCGCCCGAACGCCTGATCCAGCCTGCGGGCGACATCCGGTCCGAACCGCAGCGCCAGCGGCGCGCGGGGCATGGCGGCAAGTGGTCCGATACGGGATACCCCCAGCGTAGCCAGTCCGTCGATGATGGTGTCCGGCAGGCGCAGCGCTTCAACCGGAAGGTCGGCCAGAGCAGAGGCCGTTCCCCCTGAGGGCACAACGGCAATCGGCGCCCGACCATAGCGGGCGATGGCGTGCGCGGCTCCCCACGTGTCAGCCACCACAGCTTTTGCCCGAAAGCCGGCGCCCGCCATGCGATGAACCATGTCCTTGAGCATGGGAAGTTCACCGCCATGTAGATGATCCGCCCCGGTCGTATCCAGAACCAGCCCATCCGGCGCATCGACGGCCACGATGGGCGCGATACGGTGCTGGAACCACAGCGCCAGCTTTTCCAGACCCAGCCGATCACCGTCAGGATCAGCGTCCATCAGCACCAGATCGGGATACAGTGCCTGAGCTTTGGCGACCGGAATGCCGGAGCGCAGCCCCAGCTTGCGGGCTGCGAGATCGACTGACAGGACAACCCGTCGTCGTCCTTCACGACCGGCCAGCGCCAGCGGCACCTCAGGCGCTGGCGCGTCTTTGCCCAGCCGCTTCCTGATCCGATCCGTCGGCCAGAGCGGCAGGTAAAGAGAGACGACCCTTGCCATCACAGGCTTCCACTTCAAAATCGGCACATTCGCCCGCACGGGCACGGATGAGTTCCAGCAACCAGCGCGGTCTTCCCACACCGGGCACCGGCAACGACACGGACGGCAGGACGGAGACCCGCCAGCGGGTCACACTGGCAGTCGGCTGACCAAAATCCGCCGCATCCGTCTGTCGCCGCCAGCGCCGGATGGCGATGCCAAGAGAGCCGGACGTCTCGGCCGCCAGTTGCAGGCGGCGTGAGGCCGTCATGGACAGACGCGCCACCTCGGCGACCACAGCCCCAAGGCCGCCATGCCGCAGTCCTTCCTCGAAACAGGCAAGCACATCGACGTCCGAGCGTGCCTCGACATAGATGGTTCGCCGGGCGGAAAGACCCACCTGTTTTAGGGAAGGGGCGAACACATCCTGGCGGGTGACGATCCACAGCACCTTGCCACGCGTGCGGGCCGCGATCCCGGCGCAGAACTGTCCGGCCGCGGCACTATGCAGGGCGTCATTCCCCCCTCCCGCCACTTCATGGAGGGCGCCCAGAGCCAGCCCGCCACCGGGCAGACGCGCATCGATCTCGCGCACGCCAAAGGGCAGTACCTTGCGGCGTCGGTCGCTATGCCCTTCGAGACGGCTGATCGCGGCCCGCAGCGTCTCCAGACCGGATTTTTTCTGGGGTTCGGCAGTCATGTCACGACTCAGTATCCATTCGTCCTGGTGGGTTTCCTGATTATATGTTCCTGAGTTGTTCTTTAATGGCGTGGGGAGTCAACATTCATCTTTCGGAGGAGCGTATCGCGCCACATCTGTGGCAATTCGCAATCCGGGAAGATATCGTCCTAAGAAATTGAAAACAGGACGCTTTGTCGGAAGAGGGCGGGCTGTTACCATCCCGCCCATAAAAAAGATCGTTGTCCGGGGAAACCGACAAACACGGAGTCTCCCTCATGCGGTCAGTCACGATGGGAGGCACAGGTGCTTGTTCACGAGGGAGCGGAGCGCAACGCCAGCATCGACAGGCGTCTGGGCTGCTCGCTGGCGGCTATCGCCGGTGCCGTGAACGCCACCGGGTTTCTGGCCGTGGGCTATTATTCGGCCAATATGACCGGCAATGTCTCAGCACTGGCGAGTGGCCTGCATGAAGGCCATCTGGAACTGGTCCTGTCCTGCTGCGGTCTGATATTGGCCTTTGTCGCAGGAGCCGTGCTGTCGGCGCTTCTGGTCAATGCGGGCCGTCGCCACAACCTGCCCTCAATCTACGCACGGAGCATCCTGCTGGAAGCCTGCCTGCTCGGGTTTCTGGGGGGCGTGGATCTTCTGTTTTCGGCCCAGCCACGGGATCCGGTGCTGGCCTTTGGGTTGAGTTTCCTCATGGGGCTTCAGAACGCCACGGTCACACGCATTTCCGGGGCGCGTGTCCGCACCACCCATATGACGGGAATGCTCACCGATGTGGGGCTGGAACTGGCGGACTGGTTGGAGAGCTTTTTTCATCCGGTTGACCCAGCCCGGCGGACCGGTACGCGCGAGTGTCTGGGGCTGCATGCCGCCATCGTGCTGTCCTTCACGCTGGGCGGCGTGGCCGGCGCCTTTCTGTATGGCTGGTGGTCTGCTCTCTTTCTTCTGGCGCTGGCGGGGCTTCTGGCCTGTCTGGCCCTGCCGGGTGCACTGTCGCATGAGCCTGTGGCGGAACAGGAACCGGCGTCGGTTCCGGCTTACGGGGAGAAGCATTCCTGATGTGCAATCTCTACGCCATGACATCGAACCAGAAAGCGATCCGGGAGATTGCAAAGGTTCTCGATGATCTGACGGGCAATCTCCAGCCTTTGACGGAGATATACCCGAATACAATGGCCCCGATCGTGCGGAACGGCGGAAACGGTCGCGAACTGGTCATGGCACGCTGGGGCATGCCGACACCTCCTGGCTATCTCAAGGGACACAGGGTCGACCGGGGTGTAACCAACATCCGCAATCCGTCCTCGACATGGTGGAAACGCTGGGAGGGCGTGCAACATCGTTGTCTGGTGCCATTGACGGCGTTCTCCGAACCGGAGCGTCTGCCCGACGGGACATCACGACCGGTGTGGTTTGCGCGGAATGATGGAGAACCGCTGGTCTTCTTTGCCGGGATTTGGTGTCGATGGACGTCCGTGCGCAAGCTGGCGGACGGAGAGACGACGGATGATCTGTTCGGTTTTCTGACCACGGACGCCAATCTGGAGGTGGGCGCGATCCATCCGAAAGCCATGCCTGTGATCCTGACGCAACCGGATGAGCTGGAGCGCTGGATGACGGCACCGATAGCAGAGGCTCTGGCGCTTCAGCGTCCGCTGCCCGATGGAGTTCTGTATCGGGTGCAGGCGCCGGCTCTGGCTGACTGAGAAAGGGGATCATCCTGTCCTGTTCGGGGCGTTTGATACATCGCAACGACAGATCGGCTTAGCAGGTGTTGTATGGCTGGCAGGGTTTCCCGCCATCGGCCCTTTTCAGAAAAGGACATGCGCCATGAGATACGCTCACAGCAATTACGAGGCTTTCGTTCACCCTCCAGCCCCGCAGGGTATGGAAGGACGGTCAGCGTGGATCGTGGGCGGCGGGCTGGCGGGCATGGCGGCGGCGGCGTTCCTCATCCGAGATACGGGCATGACGCCTTCAGCCATCACCATTCTTGAGGCATCGGACAGCGATGGTGGTGCGCTGGATGGGGCGGGGAATGCGGAGACCGGCTGGCTGATCCGTGGCGGTCGGGAGATGGAAGAGCAGTTCCAGTGTCTGTGGGATCTGTATCGTTCCATTCCATCTCTGGAAATTCCCGATGCATCAGTGCTGGATGAAGTCTGGCAGGTCAATCAGGCCGATCCGTCTACAAGTCCGGTCCGCGCCATGTGCAATCGGGGACAGCCCCTCGCCGATCGTGACAGGCTGACGCTCACGGGAAAGGCGCGGCGCGAGATCATTACCCTCATTCTGACCGATGAGGACGAACTGGCGGGAAAGACGATCGCGGATGTGTTGTCCGGCGATTTCATGGCGTCGAACTTCTGGCTGTTCTGGCGGTCGATGTTCGCGTTCGAGACCTGGCACTGCGCCATTGAGATGAAGCGCTATCTCGCACGGTTCGTGCATCAGATCCTCGGACTGAAGGATCTGCATGCGCTGAAATTCACCAGATATAACCAGCAGGAATCCCTGAGCAGACCACTGGCCACATGGCTTGCCGATCAGGGCGTCGTGTTCCGTCATGGTGTGACGGTGACGAATGTTGCCGTTGATGTGTCGGGCAGAACGAAAGTTGCGACCCGTCTCGACTGGCTGGAAAATGGCGCGACCGCTGGTGTTGACCTGGGTTCGGCGGAGCTGGTGTTCGTGACCAACGGTTCCATGGTGGAGAATTCACGCTGGGGCGACCATCATACACCCGCGCCGATTGATACGACCATCGGAGAGGGGAGCATCTGGCAGCTCTGGCGCACTATCGCAGCGCAGGATGCCGCATTCGGGCATCCTGATGTTTTCTGTGGTGATACGAAAAAATCCCGCTGGCTGTCGGCTACGGTTACGACCCGGGATGCGCGGATTCCGGAGCTTGTAAAGCGGATTACGGGGCGTGATCCGTTTTCGGGGAAAATCATCACGGGTGGCCCGGTCACGATCGCGGATTCATCCTGGCTGATGAGCTGGGTGGTCAGCCGTCAGCCTCATTTCAAGGGGCAGCCCGAAGGCCAGATGGTGGTCTGGCTCTATGGTCTGTTCAGTGACGTGCCTGGCGATTACGTGAAAAAGCCCATGCAGGGCTGCACGGGGGAGGAAATCACTCGTGAGTGGCTGTTCCATATGGGCGTGCCGGTGGAGCAGATCGACGACATGGCAGCGACAGGGGCGACGACGCGTCCGTGCAAGATGCCGTTCATCACGGCGCAGTTCATGCCGCGTGCACCGGCTGACCGACCGAAGGTAGTGCCGGATGGGAGCGTCAATCTCGCCTTTCTCGGGCAGTTCGCCGAAACGCCACGCGATACGGTTTTCACCACGGAATATTCCGTCCGCACGGCGATGGAGGCGGTCTATACCCTGTGCAGCGTCAGGCGGGCTGTGCCGGAAGTGTCGGGCGGCATTTTCGATGTCCGGATGCTGTTACAGGCGGCTGCGGAACTGCGGGACGGAGAGAAGGTGCCAGCATCCGGACTGATCCGGCACCTGACACAGGGGACCGAGATTGACGATCTTCTGGAACGCTACGGGCTGGTTTGAGCTTACTGTCAAAGTGTTGAATACTTTCACAGGTAAAACGGACATAACCAGGAAGAACGAGTCTGATGTCAATTACGGCGACTGGTTGAACGGCAGTCCTGGCTGGTTCAGAAATAACAAAACATGGCGCTGTAGATATTTTCGAGATGGGTTGAAGGCTGGAGTTCACGTAATGGCAGTCGTTCATTGCCGCGATCTACAGCAAATTTTGCAAACGGGGACAACCGGTAGATACTCTGATTTTCACGGGTTCTGGCAAACAACGGCTGGTATCAGACGTCATTCATAAACCGACATGGCACAGTCGGCAGGAATACAACGCTGGGTCAGGCGACACGACGTGATGCGCCGCTCGCCTGCCCGAAATCAGGCCTTGATGCCCGCAGCCCCGTTGAGAACCGTTGGGTCATCCTGGAGAGTCACGTGCTGTAATACAGAGACATGGTAAAATCGGAACCTTATCCCGTTCTGTCATGCGCGTTGCCGGGGTGGCAGACTGGTTCAGACTCTCCGTGATCAAGATGCATCACAAAGGGACGAAAAAACATCAATTCATGACAAAGATCGGCGTCTATCCTCCGTAAAAGACTTTTTCTCCAAGATCCTTCATGTGCAGGATGGCGTCATCAGGGCGACCGGCAATGTCTTTTGTGAGGTAGACGCCGGTAACCTCGCAAACAAAGGTGTGATGATCACCCAGTTCCACAATCTGTCTCACTTTCAGTTCAACCGCCGCCGGGACGCATGCGAGTATGGGGGCTCCATTGGCGGCCCACCTGACCTCGTAATCTCCCAGTCTGCCATCCGCATACGGAACGGGCTTGAAGAACGCAAAGGCCAGATTTCCCTGCTCTCTGCCGAGAATGTTCAGCACCAGATCGCCACTTTTGCTTGCCTCTGCGTAAATGGCGGAATCGGTCTTGATGCCCAGGGCAAGCAGAGGAGGAACGAAGCTGGTCTGCGTTACCCAATTGATAGTCGCCGATGCTATCGTGCTGTCCTGACTTCCTCCTGTCAGTACGTAGAGCCCATAGGGGATCATTCTCAGGACGGTTTTTCGGATCTGTTCATCCATAACGTATTTCTCCGCTTACAGTTCGTCATTCGGACGATAACACATTACTATGGGTGGCACCCTGCGTCAGTAATACCAATCATTGTTTGCTGGTATCCATGAGAGATACCGGAAGCTTTCACCCTGTCTGGAGGTCTGCTGTCACACGCGCGGCCCGGGCGAATGGCATCCAATGTCAATCTGTACGGCGTGTTGATCCTGGAGTGCCTGACGATGCGTTATGGAAACGATCGTCAGATTCGGGATATGCTCGCGCAGAAGATCGTAAAGACGGATCTCTCCCTCCTGGTCAAGATTTGACGTGGTTTCATCGAGGAATATCCATTCAGGCCTATTTATCAGAATGCGTCCAAACATCAGACGCTGCTGCTCGCCGGGCGAAAGGCGTTCTGTCCACCTTGCTTCCGTATCGCGTTCATCAGCAAGGAATGACAGGCCTACCAGATCAAGGATCCGACAAACACGCTCATCGGGAACTGCTTCTGGGGCAACGGGATAACAGAGTGCCTCGCGCAGTGTCCCCAGTGGCAGATACGGACGCTGCGACAGGAACATTACCCGTGCCTCAGGCACGTGGATCTGACCGCTGGTAAATGGCCAGATTCCGGCAAGGGCGCGTAGAAAGGTGGATTTACCAACGCCAGATGCGCCGGTCAGAACAATATCCTGCCCCTGAGGCAGCGTGATGTTGACGTTTGAAAGCAGAACTGAACCATCCGGACGAAGTACAGTCAGATTCTCTGTAACAATATCAGAATTTGAAGCTGATTTTTCACGCAAGGAATCATGGTCGCTGACGGCGATGAAATCCATCGTTCTCTGGAAGCTTGCCAGACGGGAAACATTGGCTCGCCATTCGGTAATGGCCGGGTAAGCAGACCATATCCAGCCCAGTGCTTCCTCGACGCGGGAAAATGCCTGAACAAGTTGCATCAGGGTCCCAAAGGTGATCTTTCCTGCAAAATAGCGGATTGATCCGACGAGGAGGGCGAAATTTCCGGACAACGTGCCCAACCCGTCTGTCAGAAAGCTAAGCCATTTCGTCCTGGTCATAATGCCAAGAAAATTGTCATATACGGACGAGAATTTTCCCAGCAGAAGATGCTTTTCGCGGTCTCCTCCGTCGCTCAGGGCGATACTGTCCGCATGATCCCGGACATGCACAAGTCCATACCGGAAATCGGCTTCCGCCTTTTGCTGGATAATGCGTAACGGGATTAGCCGGCGACCTGTAAGATGTGTGATAATTGACGCAAAAGCAGAATAAAGCAGGGCTATCCACAGGAAATAGCCGGGGATACGAACCCCGAGCACGGTGATGGACCCGGAGAGAGACCAGAGAAGTCCGACATAGCTGATGAAGGTAATCGTACGCGATACGATATCGAGAAACTGTGAGAGCGTATCACGTACAAAACCGTCTATATCCTCTTGTATGCGCTGATCAGGATTGTCGCTGGCCTCTTTTAAGTGAGCCTGTGTCACGGCAATGCGGAAAGCGAGATTCTGATCGAGCCACTGGGCGAGCATGCGGTGTGTCATCCAGCGCCGCCAGCGGAGTTGCAGGAGCTGCTGGAGGTAGGTGGCGTAAACCGAGATCAACAGCGATGGCAGGGTGATGATGAAGAAACCGGGAATGATCATGGACGGTGTCCGGACGAACCAGAACAATCCTCGGAGGAAAGATGTGACGTCGCGCTGTTGCAGGGCTGTATAGAAAATATTGCGGGAAAAAGATTGCAGGACATCCGCCCCAACCAGCAGGAGGGTCAGCCCCAGTACCGCAGTCAGTAACACCCACGCGGACTTCTTTTCTTCAGACGTGAAATAGGGCCGGCTGAGATACCATAAATCGTCGAAAGCGGCGCGAAAGTTCTTCATGCGTCAAAGACCCGTAGCAGTCGATCACGGGAGGTGGTTGCCAACACTTTGACGACTTCTTCGCCCTGCATTGTTGGTCGAGCCGGATTTCCATATTCCCGGATGGAGACGGTTCCGTTTTCTTTTTCTTTTTTCCCGATGACCAGCATGACAGGTATTTTGGCGAGACTATGTTCCCGGATCTTATAGGAGATCTTCTCATTGCGCAGGTCAGGACGAACCCGGATATCATGGTCTTCGAGTGTTTTGATGAGGTCTCCGGCATAGATATTAGCCTCCTCTGTGATGGTTGCGACCACAACCTGCACCGGAGCGAGCCAGAACGGCAGATGACCTGTGTGGTGCTCCAGAAGAATGCCTATGAAGCGCTCAAGTGAACCGAATAAGGCGCGATGCAGCATGACAGGCGTATGCTTCTGGCTATCGGCGCCGACATAGTGTGCGTCCAGCCGTCCCGGTAGGTTGAGATCGACCTGTACCGTACCGCATTGCCAGTCCCGTCCGATGGCGTCCCGCAGCACGAACTCCAGTTTCGGGCCGTAGAAGGCACCTTCGCCGGGATTGTGGGTGTATGTTAACCCGGCAGCTTCGACACCATGGCGCAGCGCAGCTTCTGACCGATCCCATATTTCGTCCGACCCCACCCGCTTTTCCGGGCGATCGGAGAACTTGATCCTGACATCATCAAAGCCAAAATCCCGGTAAATCGAGAGCACCAGATCACAAATCCGCTGCGTCTCACTTTCCATCTGTTCGGGCGTGCAGAAAATATGGGCGTCATCCTGCGTAAAGGCACGCACACGCATGAGACCATGAAGTGCCCCCGAGGGTTCAAAACGATGAACCTTACCGAATTCGGCCATACGGAGTGGCAGATCGCGATAGCTTTTCAACCCTTGTCGGAAGACCTGTACGCCACCGGGACAGTTCATGGGCTTGAGAGCGTAGGTGCGTCCCTCGGTCTCGGTGGTGAACATGTTCTCCCCGAATTTGTCCCAGTGACCGGAGGCTTTCCACAGAGACAGATCCATGATGTCAGGCGTGTTGATTTCCACATAGCCTTCCGTGCGCTGACGCTTACGCAAATAGGCGAGGAGTGTCTGGAACAGCGTCCATCCGTTGGGATGCCAGAACACTGCTCCCGGTGCTTCTTCCTGAAAATGGAAGAGATCCATCTCACGACCTAGCCGACGATGATCGCGTCGAATAGCCTCCTCCCGTCGCTTTTCCCAGGTTTCGAGTTCCTGCTCGTTACGCCAGGCCGTGCCGTAAATCCTCTGGAGCATCGGGCGGTTTTGGTCACCCTTCCAGTAAGCGCCGGCTGTTTCAAGAAGACGGAAAGCATGACCTATCTGTGCGGTACTGGAGAGATGAGGCCCACGACACAGGTCCACGAAATCACCCTGTCGATAGAACGTCAGAACAGCATCAGCCGGGAGTGCGTTGATGATCTCGGCTTTGTAGTCCTGGCCCTGTTCGTGACACCAGGAAAGTGCCGTCTCCCGGTCCCATATCTCGCGAGTGATCGGTTCATTACGAGCGACTATTTCATGCATGCGGGCTTCGATCCGGGGCAAATCGTCCGCCGTGATCGGCTCTTCCGGCTCGACATCGTAGTAAAAGCCGCTTTCAGTAGCCGGCCCGGTCGCAAACAGAGTGCCCGGAAACAGTTCGCTGATCGCCTGAGCCAGAATATGCGCCGCGTCATGGCGGATGAGGGGTAGCGCATCTGCATCGTGCCGGTACACAGATTGGGACCGAATGTCATCGGCTATGCTGGACGAACGGTCATGAAGAACACCATTGATCCGGCAGGCCAGGACTTCGCCTGGCTCTTTTTGGGCAGGACGGTGGAGGGACGCAGACGATGTCATTGAAGACCCTTGACGAAAAAGAGCGGAGAGATGGCAGGAACTCATTTGATGGCCTGCGGAGGAAGGGATTGCGTGATCGAACGGACGGGCGTTGCAGGACAGGACTGGCAATCAGAGCAAAGTCCCTGCAACTCAATGATCCGTCGCCTGACCTGAAATCCAAGACTGTCGGCATTTTTGTCGATCAGACGGGAGGAGGCCTCGTTTTCCACCGATTGGGCGATACCGCATTGCTCGCAGATACAAAAAACCAGACGAGAGGGATTTTTCGCTCTGATGTGCACAAACGCATTCCGGCTTTCCAGACGGGCGACGAGGCCTTCGGCCATAAGTTTACTCAGTGCACGGTAAATGGTTGGAGGAGCCAGCGTGCGCCCGTCCGGGCTGTCAATGCACCGGAGTATGTCGTAGGCGGAAAGTGGAAGTCTGGCGTTTGTCAGAACGGTCAGTATGTCGTCCCGGACCGACGTCGTGCGGTCTGAAGATCCACATTGCCGGGATGGTAAAGAACAGAAACGACGAGAAGATGTTTCCATATTCTTCATCCTCTGACTGTATCGATGATGAGATGGATCCCGGGCGCAGTAGTGTCGTGACCCGCGTGACAGATACGATGCAGACAGCCGGCATCCTGACCGCCAAAACCCTTGATGAACGCCACAGCAAAAGAGTCCAGCGTGCTGATCATGCCCGCATGTGGATCGGGGTAACTGCACCACTCGGCACTGGCCGCGCCATAGCAACAGACAAGTCTGAGCGCTCCTGGCACCGCTTCAAAGCCAGTGTTATCGAGGGATTCTGTCGTCAGTCTGAGACGCTGAGGACAATCCTGCGTGACGGCGGAAAACAGGCTCGATAATTCAGCAGCATCACTGAGAACCAGAGGCGGGAATGCCTTTATCATAGTTCGGGACGCAAGGGCGTCGGCAATTTCCCCGGGAGTACCGGACATGTCGAAGACGCTCTGGGAGGAAGGGGCTTCTGCCAACGCTTTGTGCCAGACATCTGGAACGATCCGTCCCCAGACAACCATGTCGATGTCGCCGCGGTGCAGGTCCAGCAGGATGGATGCGTTGGAACAGGCGATCACATGGGGGGCAGGATAGGTGAGAGGCGGCATTTCAGGGCTGTCTGGCGCCGGGGCGGGCCAGCTTTCCACGAACAGCGTGGCAGTGCGACGTTGATGCGGGTCCCGGGACATGATTGCAGACTCATCCGGGAAAGGCATGAGGCGCTTTTCCGTAACTGCTGGTGTGGTGAAAGGAGGTGTCATGAAGTCGGTGCTTGACGGGATGCTGTGCATACCCATAACGTTATATTATAACGTAACATAGTCAACGCCGATGTGAGGGCATAATGGACACAACCATCGAGACGCGCCCACCGGCGCATGCGCCCACCCGGGTTTTACGGCCCCGGCCCACGCGAGCTCAGGCGGAGGAGGCGGTGCGGACGCTGCTCGCGTGGACGGGGGATGACCCGGACCGCGAGGGACTGAGAGGCACACCCGATCGGGTGGTCCGTGCCTATGAGGAGTTTTTCGAAGGCTACGAGGAGGACCCCGTGGCCCTTCTTGAGAGGACATTTGAAGAGACAGAGAATTACAATGAATTGGTGGTGTTGCGGGATATCCGACTGGAATCGCATTGCGAACATCACATCATTCCACTGATCGGCAAGGCGCATGTCGCCTACCTGCCGGACAGGCGGGTCGTCGGTATCAGCAAACTGGCACGTCTGGTCGATGTGTTTGCGCACAGATTGCAGATTCAGGAAAAGCTGACGGCGCAAATCGCCGATACGATCCACAGCGTTCTCAAACCGCGTGGTGTCGCAGTGGTGGTTGATGCGGCCCATCAATGCATGACCACGCGCGGCGTGCACAAACCCGGCGTTAGCATGGTGACCAGTCGCATGATTGGCGAGTTTGAGTCCTCGGAGACGCTGCGCCGGCAGTTTTTCGCCATGGCCGGCATGGGAGGCGCATGATGGGTGTGATCCTGGCCCATGAATCCGCAGCGTTTCGGCCGCGCCTCTCCATTGTGCAGGTGGAAGAAAGCACTGATCTGGCGCCCCGCTTCGATGCCGCCGGGCTTCTCACAGTCGTCACGACCGACGCGGAGAGCGGCGATGTTGTGATGGTCGGGGTCATGAACGCGGAGGCTCTCGCCCGCACCATCGAGACCCGTGAAGCGCATTACTGGAGCCGAAGCCGTCAGTGTCTCTGGCACAAGGGTGCGACGAGCGGTCTGACCCAGCATGTTGTCGAATTACGCATCGATGATGATCAGGACGCCGTGTGGCTCCGTGTCAAAACAGCTGGCGTCGGAGCGAATTGTCATGTGGGTTATCGCAGCTGTTTTTACCGGCGTGTTGATCTCCCGGTTGATGAAGGCGTTTCGGCCCCGGCGGCCAGGCTTGTCTTCTGTGAAGCAGAGAAGACTTTCGATCCGATTGCCGTTTATGGCGATGCTCCGAACCCAACACAGCTCTGAAGGAACAATGGAAATGGAAAACAGACTTCCCGTTACTGTGTTGTCCGGCTTTCTTGGGGCGGGCAAAACGACGTTGCTCAATCATGTCCTGAACAACCGTCAGGGCTATAAGGTTGCGGTCATCGTCAACGACATGAGCGAGGTCAATATTGATGCCGATCTCGTGCGCGAGGGTGGCAGTAATCTCTCCCGGACCGATGAAAAACTTGTCGAGATGACCAATGGCTGCATCTGCTGCACGCTGCGTGACGATCTGCTGCAGGAGGTGCGGCGTCTCGCCGAAGAGCAGAAGTTTGATTACCTTCTCATTGAATCGACCGGGATCGCCGAACCTCTGCCTGTTGCGGCCACGTTCGAGTTTCGCGACGAGAATGGTGTCAGTCTGAGCGATATTGCCCGGCTGGATACGATGGTGACGGTCGTGGATGCCGTAAACCTGCTGCGGGATTATTCTTCAAGTGATTTCCTGAAAGATCGTGGAGAAACGGCAGGTGAGGACGACGACCGCGCTCTGGTCGATCTTCTGGTCCAGCAGATTGAGTTCGCGGATGTCGTGGTCATTAACAAGGTCTCCACCGCCACAGTCGACCAGGTAGACGCTGCCCGGAAGATCATTCGTGCCCTGAACTCAGATGCAGATATTATTGAAACGGACATGGGTCAGGTTCCCATCGAGCGGATTCTGAATACAGGTCGCTTTGACTATGACAAAGCGCATCAGCATCCTTTGTGGTTCAAGGAACTTTATGGTTTTGCCAACCATGTGCCCGAAACCGATGAGTATGGCATTCGCAATTTCGTCTATCGTGCGCGTCGTCCGTTTGAACCAGCAAAATTTCAGGCGTTTCTGGATCGTAACTGGCCTGGCGTTGTGCGCGCGAAAGGGCATTTCTGGCTTGCGACACGCCCCGAATGGGTCGGGGAGATGAGCCAGGCGGGCGCACTTGTTCGCAGCGAAGCCATGGGACTGTGGTGGGCTTCCATTCCGAAAAACCAGTGGCCTGACACCGATCAGTGGCGTGATTTCGTGTTGGGAAACTGGGATTCTGTTTATGGCGACCGTCGGCAGGAAATCGTCTTCATCGGCACTGCGGAGATGAACGAGGCCGCACTGCGTCGTGATCTCGATGCCTGCCTTGTGCCCGAAACCAACAGTTTTGATCCGGCCCGTTATGCCCATCTGCCGGATCCATTCCCCATATGGCGCCGTCAGTCAGAAAGCCTGGAACCAGCCTGACAGATACGATTGTCAACCACTAATGTTTTCTTGAGGGATCATCAAAAATGAAGACGCGTGCTGCTATTGCATGGGAACCGAACATGCCGCTCGAGATTGATCTGGTCGATCTCGAAGGCCCGAAGGAGGGTGAGGTTCTGGTCAGGATTGTCACCACGAGCCTGTGTCACACCGATATGTTTACCCTTTCAGGGCATGACCCTGAAGGACGCTTTCCGTGCATTCTCGGTCACGAGGGGGTGGGTATCGTCGAGGATGTAGGCAAAAGCGTCACTTCTGTTGTTCCGGGCGATCATGTCATTCCGCTCTACATTCCCGAAGATCCGAACTGTCCGATGATCCGTTCGGGCAAGACCAATCTCTGCTCGACGATCCGTGAGACACAGGCTCTCGGACTAATGCCCGATGGAACAAGTCGCTTTTCCTATAAGGGGCGGCAGATTTTTCACTATATGGGCACCAGCACATTCAGCGAATACACCGTCCTGCCCGAGATCGCGGTTGCGAAAATTACCAAGGACGCGCCTCTTGCCAAGGCAAGTGTCATGGGCTGTGCCGTGCCGACCGGCATGGGGGCCGTGCGGAATGCGGCAAAGGTCGAGCCCGGCTCTACTGTAGCGGTTTTTGGCCTCGGCGCGATAGGGATGGCCGTTATTCAGGGGGCCGTCATGGCTGGTGCCTCGCGAATCATTGGTGTCGATACCAACCCCGCGAAATTCCTGCTGGCGAAAAATCTGGGGGCGACAGATCTGGTCAATCCGACGGATCATACCGATCCGATCCAGAAGGTGATCGTCGAGATGACGGGCGGCGGAGTGGATTATTCCTTCGAGGCGATCGGACGCGTCGATGTCATGCGGGCTGCGCTGGAATCTTGTCACAAGGGCTGGGGAGAATGCACCGTTATCGGTGTCGCGGGTGCCGGAGAGGAAATTTCCACTCGGCCATTCCAGTTGATTACAGGGCGTGTCTGGCGCGGAACGGCCTTTGGAGGCGTGAAAGGGCGCTCGCAGCTTCCTGGAATGGTGGATGAATGGCTGGCCGGAAAATTCAGTGTTGATCCCTACATCACGCACAACATGACGCATAACCAGATCAACAAGGCCTTCGATCTGCTGCATCGTGGTGAGGCAATCCGGTCTGTCATGCACTACCAGCCTGGTGAGACCATGTCGAACGACCTGCCCGGCGAAATTCTGATGGATGCCTGATCATCGCTTTTTGGCGCCTTTCGCTTCTAACTTTGGAAATCGAGGACCTAACTCATGCTGAGACCAAATCCACGAGGCGACTATCCCGTAGTGGCGGAGAGCGCTTTCGTTGATCCGACGGCTATTCTGTGTGGCCACGTGATTGTTGAAGATGATGTATTCATCGGACCGTACGCTGTCATTCGTGCTGACGAAACCGATGAGAACGGCGAGGTCGAACCGATACGGATCGGCAGAGGATCAAATATTCAGGACGGTGTCGTCATTCATTCGAAAGATGGCGCGGCCGTCACGATCGGGTCGAGAACCTCGATCGCGCATCGTTCGATCATTCATGGGCCGTGCACTGTAGGTGATGAGGTTTTCATCGGTTTTAACTCGGTTATCTTCAATTGCACCGTAGAGCGAGGCTGCGTAGTCCGGCATAATGCAGTCGTAGAAGATTGTGTGCTGACAGAAGGGTTTTATATCCCGTCGACAACGACGATTCATTCAAATACCGACCTGTTGACTGTCCCACAGGTCACCAAAGATGCCACGGCATTTTCTGAGAGCGTGGCTGAAATGAATGTCAGTCTCGCACGATCCTACCGGCGTATCGCTAATCAGCTGTAACCTGATGCGGGAATGCGAGAAGGTCGGAAAAAGCGATTATTGTTCTATGTGTTTCTTCTGGGTGTAACAAACTCTACACCCAGTAATGCTAAGGGCTTCGATCTTCCCGCTATGGTGCAGGACGTCATACCGGAGGGCTGCACGCATTATGCACATAATCCCTCAGGACGGCAGGCCTATCGGATGGGCAGCCTCCCAGAGAACAAGGGCCGTATTTGGATCATACCCTGCACGGTCAGACTGTCAGAAACAACGCAGGTCGTGATCCGGGCTATGCCCTCTTCACCTGTAGAGCTTCTGACATTCAGGCAATGGGACCATGGGGTCTGGAACACGTCATCCTATCTGTTCAATGTGACCTACGATGATCAGTCAGGTGTTCTGACGTCGCTTCATCGGGACGACAGTTTAGGGGATTGTGGCACCTGGACTGTCTGGCAGGCCTCAGGAGCGGATTTCATAATGCAGCGGCTGGACGCCAAGACAGAATGTGACGGTCGGGAAGGTCCTTATCGCACTCTATATCTCTATCCGGGAAATCGACCGTCATGATGAAAGAAACTGGAACAGATCCGGGTCGTCATGCCCTGTTTCTGACAAATACGCTTTCGGGAAGAAAGCAGAGGTTCCAGCCTCGTGATCCGAACAGGGTCACACTGTATGTTTGCGGCCCTACCGTCTATAACTACGCTCATCTGGGCAATGCCCGTTCGGCGGTTGTCTTTGATCTTCTGTATCGCGTCTTGCGTCAAAAATATTCGCGTGTGCTCTATGCACGTAATTTCACAGATGTCGACGACAAGATCAACGCTGAAGCCGCGCGCACGGGTCAGTCCATCAGGGTGCTCACGGATCGTTTTATCGATGCCTATCGTTCCGATATGAAGGCGTTGGGTCTGCTTACCCCCGACTTTGAACCGCGTGTGACTGACCACATTCCCGATATCATTTCGATCATCAGTCGTCTGATCGACAGGGGGTACGCCTACGTCGCGGAAGGGCATGTGCTTTTTCATGTGCCGTCTTTTGAGCAATATGGCGTTTTGTCGGGCAGGAAACAAGAAGACCTGATGGCTGGGGGGCGAGTGGAGATTGCACCGTTCAAGCATGACCCCGCCGACTTTGTGTTGTGGAAGCCATCCTCTCCTGATCTTCCGGGGTGGGAGAGTCCCTGGGGCCGCGGCAGGCCCGGGTGGCATATCGAGTGCTCGGCTATGATCGAAAACCGGCTCGGTTTGCCGATTGATCTTCATGGAGGAGGCCAGGATCTTATTTTTCCCCATCATGAAAACGAAATTGCGCAAAGTGTCTCGGCGCGTGATGGCGCAGAGTATTGCAAGTTCTGGGTTCATAATGGCTTTGTCACTGTCGAGGGGAGAAAAATGTCGAAGTCCCTGGGCAATGTCGTGCTTGTCCACGATTTACTGAAGGAGACGGAAGGAGAAGCCATCAGACTTGCGCTGCTCTCGTCGCATTATCGGCAGCCCCTGGACTGGTCGAAGGAGCTTCTTGATCGGTGCAGGCGGACTCTGCAGCGTCTGCGTCGGCTTCTTTCGGACACAGACCACCTCGCTCAGGAGGATAGTGTCGATGGCTCTACCGAACTGAGCGTGGCGCGAGCGCTTGATGATGATCTCAACACGCCGGCTGCTCTGAGTGCCCTGTTCGAGACTGCCGGCCGTCTGCGCCGAGCAGAAACGCCGTCCGTCCGTGTCCGGCTTCGCGCGGAGTTGCTCGGCGGACTTCACGTGTTGGGGTTGTTGCAGAAAGAAGAGCAGGCGTCTCTACCGCCCGTATTGGATGTGTCCATATCCGACATGGTCGACCGTCGGACCGAGGCGCGTGAGAGGCGTGATTTCGATGAAGCGGATCGGTTGCGTGACGTGCTGCTCGCCCGAGGCGTTATCCTTGAAGATACGGCACAGGGAACGCGGTGGCACGTGAAGGACGCATTATGCCAAATCCCAGCAGAAAAGGGTGATCGGCAGGAAGACGTTGCACCAAATTCTCAGAGTAAGGACGCCAGATGACACCCACTGCTTATATTCTCGGTGTTGCTGCTGGTATGTCCACCGGGCTTGGCGGGTTGCTGGCAATGAAATTCAACCGCAGGACTGATTTGCTGCTTGGCCTGACCGGGGGCTGCGTGGTCGGGCTTGCGCTTATGGACCTGCTGCCAGAAGCGCTCGAAGAAGGCGCCAGTCGGTTTACTTCGACCTTTTTGGCAGGAGTGATGGCGATGGGCTTTGGCTTGTATCTATTGCTTCATCGCTGTCCTGCCGGACCAGTCGCAGGGCGGGCGAGCTTATTGGTCCATAGTGTTATGGACGGTCTGGGGATTGGGCTGGCTTTCCAGCTTTCGGATCGGACAGGGTGGTTGGTCGCTGCTGCTGTGCTGGGCCATGATATGGCGGATGGCGCCAATATGATTGGGCTTACCACTTTGGGACGGACGACGGCCCAGCCCATACAATGGCAACAATCCTATCGCTGGCTGTTGGCCAATGCATGCGCACCTCTGACGGGCGTTGTGATCGGACAGACCTTTCACGTGGAGGCGGCAGGGTTTTCAGTTCTGCTTGCCTTGTTTGCCGGCGGCTTCCTCTACATTGGGACGGCCGAGCTGTTACCCAGAAGTCGTGCGGCGAACCCAGGTCTTGCCGGCGGTACGGCCAGCATTGCAGGTCTGGCATTCATGGCTGTGATTTTACATCTGACGCAGTGACATATAGCGCAAAAACAATATTGCGGATCATTCGCAGTTTTGCCATAAAATGCAACATTATAACATAACATCAGGGACGCCCAATGCGATCTCGTGCAGTGCGTGGACTTACGAGGAGACAGGCAGGCCGCGGAATACTCTGCGCCTGCGGTGCTCTTGGATGTATATTGGGATGCCCAAGCCAATCGTTCGCGCAAACCACTCCCGTGACCACCAATAAGATATTACCTGATAAAGCCGTCGTGCAGTCGCAGCCCGCCGTTCAGGCCAGATCTCGTCAGGAGCATATTGAAGTTGTTGCATCGCGCCGGGATCTTACCGGGCGGGCACAAACTGCCAGTCAGGGAACAATTACGGCCAAGGAACTTCAGATGCGTCCCGCTTATCGTGTGGGACAGATACTGGAAGCGATTCCGGGTCTCGTCGTGACCACGCATTCCGGCGAAGGGAAAGCCAATCAGCTTCTTCTCCGTGGTTTTAACCTGGATCACGGTACCGATCTGGCGACCTTTGTTGACGATATGCCCGTTAACGGTGCGACGAATGCGCATGGGCAAGGTTATACTGATATCAACTTTCTCATTCCCGAATTGCTGGGGGGAGTAGATTACACGAAAGGGCCATTTTACGCGAATATCGGTGACTTTGGTGTGGCTGGATCTGATCACATGAAACTTGCCAGCGAGGTGCCGCGTCAGATCAGCGCGAGCGCGGGAACGCTGGGTGACTATCGCGTCTACGCTGGTGGAACGACCAGGTTTAAAAATGGAGACCGGTGGGTCAATGCCTTCACCTGGCAGCATGCCGACGGCCCATGGCGCTATCCCGACAATGCACGCACCTTGCGGGCCATTTCGCATTTCACGCATGGTGATGATCGTAATGGCTTTGATCTCACCGGAATGTTTTATCGTGGTCAATGGCGCGCGACAAATGATCAACCACTTGAGGCGATGCGCAGCGGGATGATCGGTCGCTACGGATCTCTTGACCCCACGGACGGAGGATTTGCCGAACGTTATAGCCTCTCCGGGCATTATCGGATGGCCGGCGATAACTGGAAGTGGGTTACCAGCGCTTTTGCTTCGCACAATCGGATGACGTTGTGGAACAACTTCACGCATTATCTGGACGATCCCGTTAATGGCGATCAACATCAGCAGGATGAGACGCGCACGATGCTGGGAGGCACATCGACTTACTCGCGAAATGACCATATCGGACGTTTTGAGAGCGAGACATCCGTGGGTGTCCAGGGGCGTTATGACATCCTGTACGTTGATCGCCGTCATACCCATGAGCGTGTAGCGCTTCGGGATTGTCCCGGCAGTTTGAATGATAGCGCTCAGTATGCGTGCAACGCCGACAACATTAATCTCGGTGCAGTGGGCTTTTACGTACAGAATACGACTCACTGGCTTCCATGGTTGCGAACAGTTGTGGGGCTTCGGGAAGACTATCAGGGTGGCATCGACGATAACCTTATCGATGGTTCGCGTACCGTCAAACATCAATGGCTTTTTCAGCCAAAGGGAAGTCTGATCTTTGGTCCATGGAAGCGAACGGAACTGTATCTCAGTGCTGGTCGAGCCTACCATTCGAACGACTTTCGTTCGGTATCGGGTTCGTACAATTCGGGCGAATTTACATCCGTCAGTGTACCCCTGATGACCTCAGCCGTTAGCGGCGAGATAGGCGTGCGCACAACTCCTGTGGATCATTTCCATATGCAGGCGGCTGTGTTCATCATCGATTTCGATTCCGAATTGAGTTAAGACGGCGACGACGGGGTGAATTCGCCAGGCCCTGCAAGCCGCCGGGAAGGTGTCGAGTTTTCTGCACAATACAATCCTCTTTCCTGGCTTGAATTCAACACAGACCTGTCTTTCGCGCGGGCCCGCTATCGGACGCACGATCCGGCTTATTACGGGATTGACGGGTTGTTCGTGACAAATGCCCCCAAGTTTGTATGGTCGTTTGGCGTTCTGGCTGATTCTCATGGTCCCTGGTATGGAAGCCTGCAGGTGCGCTGGTTGGGCGGATATCCGCTGGTGGAAGATAACTCTCTCCGGTCCTCAGGATATCAGGAGCTCAATATGATGGTTGGATACAGGTTCACAAAAAATCTCCGACTTGAAGCCAATGTTTTCAATATGTTCAATAACAGGGGGTACGCAGCGCAATACGCGTATGACTATCGCCTGACTCCGACTTCCACTGAAAGTAGTGGAGCGACAGGGCACCCGGTTGAACCAGTTTCCGCGAGATTTACGTTGACCGCGAACTTCTGATCTACGCAACCGATAAAATTCATCTTAGTATCCTGCTGATAAACCGTGCATTTACTCGCCCTGGCTGCAACAGGGTCAACTAATTGTTCGCTGGGCTCAGGACTCATAACCAGAACAAGACGGTTGCAGCGAGGCAGATGGCTGAGAAGAAGACGGTCGGGCATCTGTCATAGCGTGTTGCGACCCGCCGCCAGTCCTTGAGGCGGCCGAACATGATTTCGATGCGGTTGCGTCTTTTGTATTTTCGCTTGTCGTATTTGACTGGTTTTCCGCGGGATCTTCTTCCCGGAATGCAGGGCCTGATCCCTTTTTCCTCCAGGGCATCCCGGAACCAGTCAGCGTCATAGCCCCGATCTGCCAGCATCCATTCGGCCGGTGGAAGACCGTCCAGACGGGCAGCCGCCCCGGTGTAATCACTGACCTGCTGTCATGAAGAAGTCGAGCGGACGTCCGTTCCGGTCGGTGACGGCATGCAGTTTCGTATTCATCCCGCCTTTGGTCCGTCCGATCAGACGGCCTGGCCCCCCTTTTTTAACCGCAGGCTTGACGCCGTGCGATGGGCCTTGAGATAGGTCGCATCAATCATGATCGTCTGAGGCTCTACCTCGCCGGTAGTCAGTCCCTCCATCATGCGGATGAATATCCCCATAGCACTCCAGCGCTTCCAGCGGTTGTAGAGCGTCTTGTGTGGACCGTATTCCCGGGGAGCATCACGCCAGCGCAGACCATTTCGGTTCACGAAAATAATCCCGCTCAACATACGACAGTCGTCAACACGAGGTTTGTCATGGCTCTCCGGGAAAAAGGGTCGCAGACGATCCATCTGCTGGTCCGGCAGCCACTACAGATCACTCATCTTCTGTCTCCTCAAGGAGCCTGAATCACATCCTTCCGTCCATATCAATCGGTCCTGAGCCTAGTGCAAGCCACTACTTACTGCACCTTTGAAGCAAGAGTTCAGAAATTAAAAACCAATAGAATTCCTCTTTCATCGTGGCTCATGCGTTGACGGCGGTTCAACCGTTTTTGGAATGATGGCTTTATAATCTCGTTTTTTGTTTTCTTTTTCCAGTATCGATGGATTTTCAAGGATATTAATGGCTGTTGCAGCCATGATTTTGGCTGCATGCAGCATGCCCTTATGAGCAAGGGAGGACTTCCCCTGTGCAGTAGCCTGCCATGAATGAAGCGAGGTTCCGACTGCCATGGTGGTTGCAAGTAATTGCACGGTTGGTACAATCCAACTCACATCGCCAACGTCTGTTGAACCTAAGATATTTTTTGTGAAATAAGGCCGGTACGGAATAATCTCATTAAAGATAGAGACATTTTCCTGATAGGGAATTTCCATCATGCTATACGCGGATACGATGTCGGTTTGTGGAATGGTTGCCTGAATATCCTGAGCATAGTGATAGTCTGTCGGGCTTAAAGGTAGTGGACCAAGCTCTTCAATATTATGCTGCATCAGTTTTTCCAGCTTTGGCGCGGGCATGAGGTTAGCCATACCGCTTAAAACCTGGATATCAACTTGTGTTTCAGTCATCAGCGCGGCGCCATGCGCAATATTTTCCACTCGCTTTTGTAGCGGAAAAAGATCTTCCAGTTTTTCAGCGCGTATCATGTAACGAATACGCGTTTCTGACTGAACGACATTCGCCGCTTTTCCACCTGCATTTATATAAGCGTAGTGGATACGGGAGGTTGGCAGCATGTGTTCGCGTAAGTAATTGACACCGACATTCATAAGCTCCGCTGCATCCAGCGCTGAACGCCCGAGATGAGGGGACATCGCAGCATGGGATGACCGGCCGGTGAAAACAAAGTCCATGCAGACATTGGCAAGAGAAGAGGGAGGGCAGACAGTGGTAAAAGCGAAAGGGTGCCAACTAATAGCACAATCCACGCCATCAAATGCGCCATTACGGATCATGAACACTTTTCCCGCACCGCCTTCTTCAGCGGGGCAGCCGTAATATCTCACCGTGCCTGGTGTTCCCGTCTGTTCCAGCCAGTCTTTTACCGCTGTTGCAGCTGCCAGCGCACCCGCGCCTAATAAATTATGCCCACACCCATGCCCATTACCGTCTGGAGTAATCGGGGCAGGGTGGGAAACATTGGCCTGCTGACTGAGGTTGGGGAGTGCATCAAACTCCCCCAGAAAAGCAATGACCGGACCGCCTTTGCCACTTTCCCCCATGACAGCAGTTTTTAGGCCTCCTGCACACTCTGTAACCCTGAACCCTTGCTCCAAGAGCGTTTCTCTATGAAGTGCACAAGAAGAAACCTCCTGAAAATTTGTTTCGGGCACGTCCCACACACTCTCACTTAAAGTTTCAAAAACGGGGCCTTTCTGGTCAACTAGTTGCCAGATTGTTTTCTCATTTTGCAATTTCACGATCCTTTTTGTGGAAACTTATCTAAATTAGGGAGATTGGTAGCGTCATTTTTGGCCCGTTAAGGCATTAATATTTATTCATCAAAAAACCATCGTGAAATCATGCGCCCTTATTGACGGAAGATTGTGTGGGTGTATTTTATATCAACTATATTAAATAGTTAAATTATAAAGGCGCAGGGTAATGTCGTTGAGTGGTGATCTTTTTTTTCAACATATAAACCACACAAAAAAGCGGTATTTGCTTATTGGCGTCTGTGCGGCTCTTCCTCTTTCTGCCGCCCATGCTCAGAATACTCGGTATAGTAATAATGCCTCTGTTGCTCCGGCCGATGTGGTGGACGCAGGGACGTCTTCCAGTGAAAAATCAGAATCTGTCATTGTTACAGGGACCCATGCGACCAACCGGAAAGCCCGCGATAGTACATCGCCTATAACCGTTGTCTCTGCCGCAACTTTACGGAGGTCAGGCCAACTGAATCTGGCTGATGCAATAACGCGTGTTGACCCGTCCATTACCATGGCAACTTTACCGACAGAAACAGGGGCGCTTACCTCTGCAATTCGTATGCGTGGGTTGAACCCTAATGAAGTTTTGGTTCTTGTGGATGGCAAGCGCAGGCATACAACAGCCAATCTGACGGCAGCAGCAGGTCCACAGCAAGGGTCAACAGCTGTGGATCTGAATATGATACCAGCTAACGCAATTGACCACATAGAAATTCTGCGGGATGGTGCGGCCGCTATGTATGGGTCAGACGCCATTGCCGGGGTTGTCAATATCATCACAAAGAAAACAGACCATGGTCTGGATGCTTCGGCTCAAACAGGAGCGAATGCCTATAACGGTGACGGCTGGCAATATTCTGTTGGTATAGATGGCGGAATGAAGTTGGGGCGGGATGGCTTCCTGCATTTGAGTGGCCAAGTGTACCATACAGACCATTTCATCAACAGTTCTAAAAGTGTCTGGAGCCACCAATGGTCGCCAGGGTCTTCCTGGGCACCTACGTCTGATAAAAGTCTTTCCACGCCAGAAGAAACAAGAGGCAACCTTGCTCTGGAATGGGCAAAGCCTATTACGGAAGGGATAGAAAGCTACGGCTTGATTACTTATGCGCATCGTCATGCTGAGGCCATAGAGCACTACCGCCTGCCAACAGTAGCACCAACAGCATTCCCAGCAGGCTTCTCACCGCTAGAAATCATTGATGAGGACGACTACCAGGCCAATATTGGCCTCCGTGGCAAAAACCTTCTAGGATTTGATTGGGATATTAGCACTCTATACGGAGAAGATAATGACCGGATTGATAACAAAGATACCTTCAATTCGGGCTATTATAAAAAATATGGCTATTCTCCCACTAAAGTAAGAGCATCAAATTTCACCTTATCCCAATGGACCAGTAATCTTGATCTAAGGCGTAATTTCTCTATTGCTCATGCCATACCTGTCACTCTTGCCATGGGCGCTGAGCACAGGCTGGAAATGTATGGCATTCGCGCAGGCGATCTGGCTTCATATTCAGAAGGGGGGATGGCCTCTTCTACAGCGCTCTCACCCTATAATGCTGGCCATTGGGACAGAAATGTATGGGCCGGTTATATAGATGGAGATTTCCACCCACTTAAACATTGGGATCTCGATTTCGCTGGCCGTTTTGAGCATTATACGGACTTTGGCAACACAGAAAATGGTAAAGTCAGCACACGTTACGACTTTACCAAGCGTATTGCCATACGTGGGACAGTTAGTAACGGGTTTCGTGCGCCATCTTTGGCTGAAGAGCATTTCAGTAACCTCGGCGTAACCCCCACCGGAGCTTCGGGGCTGTTGTCAACAACCAGTGAGGCTGGTCGCTCAATTGGGGCACAACATCTCAAACCTGAACGATCTACCAATGTTGAAGGTGGCATTATTCTGGAGCCGATTGATGGCTTCCATATCTCGGCAGATGTTTACCAGATCAATATTCGAGACCGCATCATTGGATCAGGATTTGTGAATGGTCAGACGGCGTATGATGCTATTGCCCTGACAGGCATGGAGCTTCCTACAGGCGGAAATGTCGACCTTAACAACATCAAAGCCAACTATATGGCAAACGCAGCAAGCACCCGCACACAAGGTTTGGATCTTCAGGCTGACTACCTTCTGCATTTGCACCAATATGGAAACCTTACACTTTCCATGATGCTTAATCTCAATCGTACCCGCCTGCATCATGTTAATACAAATGCTGATGGCAACCCCTTGGTAAGTGCCCAGACAATTGGTTACCTCACCACAGCCTCGCCACGGAGCAAAATTGTGCTGAATGCATTCTGGAGCAACGGTGTGTGGGATGTAAATGTGCGCCAGACACGTTATGGGCAGACTACATCGCTGCTAACATATCAGGATCTAGCGCCTGCGGCCGTCAGATATTCCACATCTCAGTTTTCTGAATTCAGCAACACACCTGTCTGGATGACTGATCTGGAAGTGGGGTATCGCTTTAACCGACACTGGCATGCTTCCATTGGCGCGAATAATATTTTCAACCAACGGCCACGGCATGTTCCGACACAAAACAACTATCTTGGCACACGCCCGTATGATCAGGTTGCATCCAGTCTGCCTATTTATGGCGCATATTACTATGGACGCGTTAATGCAAGTTTCTAAAAGCAAGTCACTTTTTTCATGAAGAAAGAGGTGTTTTGTGCGGGTGTTCTTATGGTTCTAGGCCTTTTTCTGGTTCAGAACTTAGGGCGCAAGGCGGAAAATTTTATTCCGTACCAAACAGATATTTCCGTGCCTGTTGCACAGGATCTGCAAAAGCGTGTCCCGGCTGAATACAGGCGCAGTGGAGCGTTGTTGGTTGCCACTCACCCGACAACGCCACCCACGGTGTTTCTTACGCCAGATACGATGCAGTTGCAGGGCAGGGAGATCGATATCATGGCAGCTGTAGCCCAACTACTGGGGTTAAAGCTGTACTGGGCGAACCCTGGAAGCTTGGGAAGCACGGTCCTTGGGCTTGCCAGCCATCGTTATGATGTCGCTTTGGCTAACCTGAATGTAACAGAAACACGGCTCAAAAAAATAGATTTTGTTTCCTATTTTGATGACAAGCGCCTTGGCCTCCTAGGTTTGGCTACAACGCAAGGACAGGTGACCCAGTGGCATGATTTATGCGGTTTCACTATAGGAGCAGGATCTGGCACAGAAAATGCAACTGTGCTGCAAAACCATAGTCGAGACTGCAAACAAGCGGGGGCAGCGCCTATTACTGTCATGCTTTTTCCATCCCGCCCAGCAGGTGTTCAGGCTATTATTAGTGGGCGTGTTCCTTATTTTCTTGGCCCTTACGAAGGCGTAAAGGCCATGGCGCAAGGCAGCCACGGCCAAGTTGTTCTTACTGCTACACTAGACCGCCACGGAAGCTATGTTGGAATGGGCTTACCCCGCCAGTCCTCGCTAACACCGGTTATAACAGATGCAGTTAATCGTTTAATAGAGCTCGGCATTTACCAGAAAATACTTGGTAAATGGGGTATTTCTTACGGTGAAATTGGAAAAAGTTATAGCAATATGGATATTCTAAATTCCGTAGGCGCACAAAATGATGGAAGGGCCTTACATGAGCCATAACCTTGTTATTGTGCCCAAAACAAAAATTGCGGAACGCCTTGCGACCATAGTGGTTGCCGCCTGTGTTGCCGCACTTCTGTATTCAATTTTTAAAAACCCTCGTTTTGAATGGCAGATCGTTTTTGCAGATTTTACTGCACCAGCCCTGCTCAAAGGCTTGCTGATCACGCTTGAACTGACATTCTTTGCAGTTTTTTTTGGCTTTCCACTTGGTACTGTTTTAGCAGCAATGCGGCAGGCCGATAGTAGGCTACTACAAAGTGTAAGCTGGTTTTATGTATGGGTTTTTCGTTCTGTTCCCATGCTTGTACAGTTATTTTTCTGGTTCAATATTGCCGCGTTGTATCCGCGCTTAGTTTTGGCCCTGCCCGGTTTGGGCGAGCTATATTCTTTCCCAACAAACCATGTGTTGACCGGCTTTTCCGCAGCAGTTCTAGCATTGGTTCTTCATGACGCCGCATATACCAGTGAAATTATACGTACCGGCTTACGGAGTATTCCAACTGGACAGCGGGATGCCGCTCGGGCGTTAGGGTTTACCAATTCTGGCGTGATGTATAGCATTGTTTTTCCACAGGCATTCAGAGTCATTTTACCTGCTGCGGGCAATCAGATTATAAGCACATTAAAAGCAACATCTGTTGTTTCTGTGATAGCATTGCAGGATGTACTGTATTCTGCTCAGGAAATTTATGAACGCACATATGATGTTATACCGCTCCTGATTGTTGCCTCTCTCTGGTATCTTGTTGTCACGTCTCTCTTATCCATAGGGCAATACTGGGTGGAGGGGCGACTTTCGCGTAAGGATCAGCCGTTATGAGCGGTCTTGAAATATCAGGTGTTTCCAGAAAAATTTCAGGGAAAACCATCCTTGATGACATCAACTTAATTGTACCATCGGGACAGACTTGTGTGCTACTTGGCCCTTCGGGTTCTGGAAAGTCCACATTACTACGGTGCATTAATCATCTTGATCGTATTGATAGTGGCATTATTCGGCTGAACGGTGAAATCATCGGTTACAGACAAACTGGTGACAAGCTATACGAACTCTCCGGTCGAGAAATTGCACGCCAGAGAACCCAAATAGGCATGGTTTTTCAACAATACAACCTTTTCCCACATCTTTCCGTTTTGGAAAATATTGTCATTGCGCCAATTAAAATCCTCAAGAAAAAGAGAGGGGATGTTATAGATCAGGCATTGGCTCTTTTAAAAACTGTGGGTTTGGAAAGTCACGCAAATGCTCTCCCGCCATCACTCTCTGGTGGTCAGCAGCAGCGTGTTGCCATTGTCAGAGCGCTTATCATGCAGCCTGAAGTCATGTTGTTTGATGAGCCTACGGCGGCATTAGACCCGGAACTGGTGCAGAGCATGGCGAGATTGCTGAAGCAATTAAGCGAGCAAGCAATGACCATGGTGATTGTAACACACGAACTAAGTTTTGCCCGCGCTTTGCAAGGTAACGTCGCGTTTATGGAGAATGGTCGCATTATCGAACACGGCCCCTCACATGACTTATTTACCCATCCACAACATGTGCGCACTGCCGATTTTCTTCGTCAGTCTTGATAGTGAAATTTTGATAAGGACAAAGCTATGTCAAAACAAATGCATTTAGGCGTTTTTGTGCAAGCAACAGGGCACCATGTTTCAGGATGGAGAGTGCCAGAAGCGGAAACGGGGTCAGAAAACCTAGCACTTCTCCAGAAAATCGCCGCGATAGCAGAGCGTGGCAAGTTTGATCTTTTCTTTCTGGCGGATGGCCTGACATCAAGCCTGACAGCACATCCTTCCACCATGGTCCGATTTGAGCCTACAACTTTGCTGGGCGCAATTGCCATGTCCACCCGGCATATAGGACTGGCAGCGACGGTCTCTACTACTTATAGTGAGCCTTATCAGGTGGCGCGTACGTTCGCTTCCCTTGATCACCTCAGTAATGGCCGTGCAGCCTGGAACGTGGTCACAACCAGTTACGCACGCTCTGCTGCTAATTTTACCCGGTCCACCCACCCGGGTCACGACAACCGTTATGAAATAGCGGAAGAATTTGTCGACGTTTGCAAAGGGTTGTGGGACAGTTGGGACGATGGTGCAATTGTGGCCGACAAGACCAGCGGAACTTTTGCTCTGCCAAGCAAAATGCACCAACTAAACCACAAAGGGCAATTTTTTACGGTTCAGGGTCCGCTGAATGCATCGCGACCACCACAAGGGCATCCAATTATTATTCAGGCAGGTTCCTCAGTGCCTGGACAAAATCTTGCGGCACGTACAGCGGACATCGTTTTTACCGCACAAGGAGATTTGGCAGAAGCGCAAGCATTTTACGCAAGCCTTAAAGGACGCCTTGTAACCTTTGGTAGAGAGCGTAACGACCTTGTTGTTATGCCCGGTGTCTTCCCGGTTATTGGTCGTGACGAAAAGGAAGTAGAAGAAAACTATCAAAAACTAAAAGAATTGACGGATCTACCCAGTGCGCTTGGGCTTCTTTCAGAACGTCTTGGGCACGATGTTACGCAATTTGACCTTGATGGCCCACTTCCAGCAGATCTTGCTATTTCTGATGAAATCCAAAGCAGGGGTGAGCTCTTGAAGGCTCTTGCCTTAAGAGAGAATATGACCGTGCGCGAGTTAGCGTTACATGTTGGGATGGCACGTGGTCATAATGTACTAAAAGGCACCCCATCTGTTATTGCCGACCATTTGCAGCAGTGGTTTGAGAGTAACGCGGCTGATGGCTTCAATATCATGCCAGCATGGTTTCCGGGACAATTTGAACTTTTTGTAGACTATGTTGTTCCTGAATTGCAGAAAAGAGGACTGTTCAGGAAAGAGTATGAGGGCGCAACATTACGCGACATTTTAGGTCTGGAAAGGCCACAAAACAGCTTTGTCTCCAAAGTGTAGGAGCCGTTTTTTTATGCCTTATTCCCTAACATATCGTTTTTCAGAGCTGGCTTTAACGACACATCCTCCAGAAAGTGTGATTGAGCTTTCTCGGTCGGGTTTAATCGATTACCTAGGCTGCGCTTTTGCGGGCATTGATAATCCAGCCTATCAGAAAGTGAGAGCAGCTTTTTTGCCGCTGGCTGGGCAAAAAGGCAGCTTCCTCCTTGGTCAAGAGACAGTAGTGGACCCGGCAACAGCGGCATTATTAAACGGGACACTTTCGCATGTTCTCGATTTTGACGATATCCATTCCGACGTAAGAGGCCACCCCAGCATTGTGGTATTGTCCGCTCTGTTTGCATACTTGCCAAACATTCCGAATGTCACGGCTATCCAGTTCTTAGCGGCGTATTGTGTGGGAGTGGAGGCCATGGCGCGGTTAGGGCGTGCCATGCGCCATAGACATTACGAGACAGGCTTTCATGCAACAGCAACTTTGGGTCCTTTAGGTGCTACGGTTGCCCTTGGGTATTTATTAAACGTGACACCCGATTTGCTAAGTAATGCTTTAGGAATAGCGGCTACTCAAGCAGCGGGATTACGCGCTCAGTTTTCAACTGAAGTGAAGCCTATTCATGCAGGTTTTGCTGCACGTTCTGCTATATCAGCTATTCTCTTAACTCTTGCTGGTGTTGAGGGAAATAGAGATATTCTCGACTCTCAATTTGGATTTTTTAAAACATTAGGCATGGATGACGCACTGCCATCAATATGCCTGAACGGTTGGGGAAAAGAATGGGCCTTTGAAAATCCCGGACTAATTTTCAAGCTATATCCATGTTGTGGCGCTAGCTATTTGCCGATTTCTGCTTTCCTAGAGTTGCGTAAAAATAATAATTTTTCATTGGATGAAATAGAAAAAGTAATTGTTACGTTTCCTTCTGGAGGAGATGCAGCCTTGACTGTAACAAAACCAGAAACGGGTAGAAAAGGACAATTCAGTATTGAGTATATTTTGGCAGCTTTTCTTGTCAAAAAAAATGTTGATTTATCCTTGTTTAAAGATGACGCCATAGCACCAGACATTTTGTCTGTAATGTCACTCATTGCAAGAGAAACAGATTTTCAGGCTCCATCTCTGCAAGAAGCTCCAGAAAAGCGTTTTGCAAAAGTTACTGTCGTTTTGAAGAACTCCAGATCAATTTCCTATGCCTCACGTTCGTTGCCTGATGTTTCTAAGCAAGACATAAAAAATAAGTTTTTCCAGAACACAAAGTCTGTATTGAAGAAAAATTCCGACGTTTGGTATAGTGTTTACTTCATGAGATCAGTTGAAGATTTAGATTTATTTCTTAAATTTCTGAAGTAAAAAGTTGGTTTTCGTTACGTTTTTCCATGAAGTCAGAATTTATGGGCAACTCTGCCTTTCGGATATAATGATTGAGGGGCTTCATCTGAGGAGAAGCTGGAATTGCGGGTGTCTGGGATTCTGGCAGGCCAGAAGCGGCTCGCGCGTTCACCGGAATTACATCAAAACTGTGCTGCTCAAGGAATTCGTAAAACAGGATCTATAAAACAGGATCTAATAGTGAATTGCCCTAGGTTTTGTGGAGACAGAAAGAGCTGTGAGGTGAGAAGAATTCATGGGCAATAAACCGAAGCGTTTTCTGCCTGAATTTTACGAACTTGCAGCCTGCATGGTTCTGGAGGAAAAGAAGAACCGTCCTTCGCGGTGGTCTGCGGTGATGATGATCGCTCCAAAGCGGGATATTGATCCTAACATGCTGTCGAAATGGACCCGTCTGCATGGCGCGCCAATGGGCCTGCGGTGAGTGACCCGCGAACTGCAGCAGGCGAATGAAATCCTGCGCAAGGCGTTAGCATATTTTATGCAAGGAGAACTCGGCCGCCGCTTCAGACCATGACCAGCTTCATTGATGAGCACCGGCAGCCAGTATGTTATCGATGCATTAGATGCGGTTGCTCCTGCCCTGAATACATGGCCACGCAAAACACTCGGTTGGTAAACACCAGCAGAGGCACTCGACCAACTGCTCAAACAACATATAATCGAAAGTGTTGCGACGACCGGTTGAATCCGTCCAATATGTACCCATTTGCTACACGCAAAGACTGGCTGACGCTGAACTGGTCGCGTCTGTCGGAAGTGTTGGGGATCTCTATGATAACGCCCTCGCAGAGACTATTTAACGGACGTTATAAAACCGAACTCGTCTATCGACCGGGGGTCATGGAAAAACAGGGAAGCTGTTGAGTAGGCAACGCTTAAATGGGTCGCCTGGTTCAACAATCGGCGCCCCCTGTCCTCCACTGGAAACATCCCTCCAAGTGGCGCCCCCGCTCTTCTGCCAAAGCGAAAGCGTTACTCCGTTTTCGTGGCCTGTCCGTCATGAATGCTGTCTTTTTATCTTTCCGGGAGACCGGAGAGCGATCCCATCATCGGGCAGGCGGAAGGGCCACTGTATCACCTGTCCGGATTGTATGCATGTGGTGCGGAGGAGCCTGAAAGTACGGGACATCTTTGTTGAAATGGGATATACATGATGCATATCCATTGGGAGGGATGTGCCAATGCTGACCCGTACGACACTCTTTCTATCCAACCGCTCGCAGGCAGTGCGTCTGCCAAAGATGGTCGCCTTCGGGGAGCAAGTGCGTGACGTCGTCATTGTGTCCGAAGGTTCACGACGGATCATAGCCCCCGCTGACGCAGCGTGGGATAATTTCTTTGCGGCTCCCGGGTTGGATCTGGGAGAGCGGAACCAGCCGGTCATGCAGGAACGTGAGGCGCTCTGAATGCTGCGTTACCTGCTGGATACGAACCTCTGTATCCGGGTATTGCGAGATCGGCCGCAGGGGTTGCGTCCGAAGTTCAACAGTTGTGCGGAGGAACTTTGCATCTCGGACGTGGTTCTGTATGAACTGCTTTATGGCGCGGAACGCTCGTCTGATCCCGTGCGCACAAGACGTGAGGTCGAGCACTTTGGGGCAAGGCTGGCGATCCTGCCATTCGACAGTGAAGCGGCCGCCCATACGGCAGACATTCGGGCCGAACTTGAACGGAATGGCCGTATCATAGGTCCATATGACCTCATGATTGCCGGGCATGCCCGGAGCAGAGGGCTGATTGTGGTGACCGGTAATCTGCGTGAATTTCAGCGGGTAGAGGGTCTTCGAACCGAGGACTGGCTGACTGACACGGTCTGATCGAAAGAGGGCGCAGCGAGATAGAATATTGATAAAAACGATTGTTTATCAATCGACTATGTCATGCAGCGAGCCTCTCTACGAACCCGCTGACAAGCAGCAGTTTTCTTTGGTTGCAGGCCCCCGCAACCATTGATACCCTCAAAACCCCGCTAAGTCCCTGACTTGACGGGGTTTTTTGTTGCGCGTAACACCACACGCCTATCAAATTCCCCATCATTTCAATGACTTGGCGCCAGTAGGTTCAAATCGGGGTACCTGATACCCGCAACCAACTGCTTCGTATATTGGCGTAGAGGGGCGGGGCAGCGCGTATCCGGGCGCAGGAGAAAGAGCGGGGAGGGGGGAGAGAGTGACAACCTAACAGCTAGCTTGCTGGGAAGAATTGTTTCTGTCTGGGAGATATATTCCAATGAGGATAGAATAGCAAATGCTATATATATGATTATATACATGATAATTTTGTATATACTTTTTAATATAGCATATTGCATATAGTCGCAGTGTACGATCTACTGGGTCATCATGGCCCATCGCACTCACGTCAGCACTCCGTCTCCTGTCTCGAAACCTAGAGTCTCGCGCTTTGCCAAGCTGACGGAAACCGACAGTAACAGCCTGCCGGAAGCCTTTGCCACGGTGCATCTGTCGTCTGGCGACGCATCTTGGCTCCGGCGTTTTCTGGCCTTCGTGGGGTCGGGTTACATGGTCTCGGTCGGCTATATGGATCCCGGCAATTGGACGACCGATCTCCAGGACGGTGCGCAGTTCGGCTACACCTTGCTTTCCGTTATTATGCTGTCGAACCTGATGGCGATCCTACTCCAGGGCCTGTCAGCACGGTTGGGCATCGCGACCGGGCGGGATCTCGCACAGGCCTGTCGCGACCATTTTCCACCGGCCATCAACATCATACTGTGGCTGGCCTGCGAACTGGCCATCATCGCCTGTGATCTGGCCGAGGTCATCGGCACGGCCGTGGCGCTTCAACTCCTGTTCGGGATTCCTTTGCTTGCGGGCGCCGTGATCTCGGTGCTCGATACCTTCATTATCCTGTTCCTGATGAACAGGGGCTTCCGCTATCTGGAAGCCTTTATCATCGGGCTTCTGAGCATCATTGCCATTTGCTTCGCCGTTCAGGTCGTGGCGGCAGCCCCGCCTCTGGCGGGTATCGTGAAGGGTTTCCTTCCGTCGCCTGAGGTCGTGACCAATAGCCAGATGCTGTACATCGCGAGTTGCTGCTGTTCAGCCAAGTCATCCTGTCGATACAACTGCCCTTTGCCGTCATTCCTCTGGTCCTGTTCGTCTCCGACCGCCGAAAAATGGGCGAGTTCGTCATTTCCAGGAAACTCGCCGCGCTCTCGTGGATCGAGGCGGTTGTCATTCTGGTTCTCAACTTCAAACTGCTTTTCGACACGATTTCCTAGGCTCAACCGCCCTCGGGGCACCCTTCACAGAAGAACCATATCCTCATGCTCACCTCGAAATATAGCAAATGCTATTCCTATAAGCACAGGCATTCCGGGGAGAATTCCGGTCATAAATGCATCCGACTTCGCGCGAGTTCACGCGCTATGCTGTGTTCCTGCGTGGCTGCGGGACTGAGCTGGTTCTGCATGAACACGGCAAAGGCTGATGAAACTATCGCTCTGGGTACGGGCACTATGACCGTCAAGCCCGCATCAGCGACGCAGAATGTCGAATCTGCCCGCCACGAGAGAAAAAAAAGCGCACGGAAGAAGGCCACACCGTCTGGAAAATCGGCTCCGACCGACTCAAGCGCCCCTGAGCACATCAATGTCGTCGGCCACCTTAACCAGGAGCGCGCGCGCATTTTCCCCGGCTTGGGAGCTGTCGATTACCACATCGACCAGCACCAGATTACCACCACACCTGGGGGACAGAATGCGGCCTTCAGCCAAATCCTTCTGCGTGTGCCCGGCGTCGTGCTCGACAGTTATGGCGAGGTCCATGTGCGTGGAGAGCACGGGGGTCTCACTTACCGCGTCAACGGTGTGCTGCTGCCCGAAGGACTGAACGGCTTCGGGCAGGAACTTGATACCCGCATCATCCAGTCGGTGGATCTACTGACCGGAACCCTGCCAGCACAGTTCGGCTTCCGCACAGCAGGCGTGGTGGATGTGACCACCAAGACCGGCGACAGCCTGAAGCACAACCAGGTCTCGCTTTATGGCGGGAGCTACAACACGTTCGTGCCGTCCGCGCAGCTTGGTGGCCAGCATGGAAAGCTGGATTATTTCACCACGCTGTCGTTCACCCGTAACAATATCGGTATTGAAAACCCGAGCGATACCTTCCGAGCCGTTCATGATGTGACGGAGCAGGAAAAAGCCTTCTCCTACCTGTCCTACCATATTGACGATGTCAGCAGGGTGACGCTGCTCACCAGCGCCTCCTATGCGGATTTCGAAATTCCCAATTCGTTCAAGACATTCGATGTGAACAGCCCCGACTATACCACCATTTATGCTGTGGCCGGCGTGAATCCTCATGATCCGTCAATGAACTGGGCGAAGATGAATGACAGCCAGACGGAACAGAATTACTACGCTGTGCTCTCCTATCAGCGTACAACGGACAAGCTGAACTTTCAGGCATCACCCTATTTCCGTTATGGCCGGATCGATTACACGCCCGATCGCGATCGTGACCTGATTTATCAGGGTGTTTCCGAACATGAGGTCAACGACTTCACAACCGGCGGCATGCAGTTCGATCTGTCATACGAGGTAGCGCACCACCATACGTTGCGGGCCGGTCTTCTGGGGCAATACACGTCCGAACGGCTGGATACCAATACGTTGGCCTTTCCCGTCGATGCGCAAGGAAAACAGAGTTCGAATGTACCGGTGCGCCTGATCGACAACACAGGCAACTGGTCGGTCGAGGCCGGGGCGTATATCCAGGACGAATACAAGATCACCCGTAATCTGACGTTCAATTATGGTATCCGTTACGACCGGTTCGCGTCCTCCTTTGGCAACGAGGGACAGTTGAGTCCCCGTGCGAACATGGTCTGGAAACCGACACGAACCACGACCCTTCACATCGGTTATTCGCGCTATTTCGCTCCACCTTCACCCCAGTATGTCTATCCATCAACATTGGCCAAATTCGTAGGCACAACCAATGCTGCAGCTAACCTGATCAATGACGCGACGAAGGTCGAAAAATCAAACTATGTGGATGGGGGCATTCTTCAGCGCATCACGCCCGAGTTCCAGATCACACTCGATGCCTACGCCAAATGGGCGCACGATCTCACCGATCTCGGACAGTTCGGCCGTGCGGTGATCCTGGCACCATTCAGCTACAAACGTGGCCGGGTCTACGGTGCCGAATTCGGAAGTTCATGGAAACATGGGCCATGGTCATTATTCGGGAATTTTTCCTACGTAAAAACGTCGGCTCGTGACATCAATTCCGCACAATACCAGTTTGATACGGCTGAGCTGGCCTATATCAAGAGTCACGCCATCCAGCTTGACCATCAGGGAGAATTCACCGCGACAGCCGGCGCTTCGTGGACCACGAAGCACGATATGGCCTATGTCGATTTCGTCTATGGTTATGGCCTGCGCAGCGGCTTTGCGAACCTTGAGAAAGAGCCGGAATATGACGTGTTCAACATTGGCTACCAACACACCTTCACAAAGGTTCCATTCGGACACGACATCAAGGTGCGGGCTGATGTCGTTAATCTGTTCGATAAACGCTATCAGCTCAGGAACGGCAGCGGGGTCGGAATCTATCAGGCACAATATGGTCAGCGGCGCGGAACGTTTTTCTCAGTTGTTTCGGAGTTCTGACCGTTCATCACCGTATGGTTAGTATTCTCAAGCGAATGGAAGATAATAAGGGGCCGCGTAGTCGCAGGAGGCGCATGCACAAATCGCAGTTTCAAAGGGATTGGTCGGCCCCATGTCTGCTCTCTGGCAACGCAGATCGAAGGTCAAATGGCTGAGGTGAGGCGTAAACGGAACATCGGTATCGAAAGGAAAAGAGAGAAACCGGACATCGTAAAAAAGCAGAGACGCGAAGATATTCTAAATGTGAATTTCGGAAACAATCCTTAACGATCTGAATGAGGTGAAGCGGCGAATTCGATAAAATCTCGCAGATATTGAATCTCTTCGTCAGTTTCGCGGCGACCAAGAAATATCTGTTTCGCAATGCCTTTTTTGCCAAGTTTTACAGGGTAAAGTTCAAAGCGGGAGGCATACTCTTCCACCAGCCAGCGCGGTAGCGCTGCGACGCCCCTTCCATGGGTCACCATCACCAGCATGATGTCCGTCGTCTCAATCTGCTTTTGCTGCCGTGGGCCAATCCCGGCTGGTTGCAGAAACTGCGTGTAAATATCAAGCCGTTCTGACGGAACGGGATAGGTAATCAATGTTTCATCTGCAAGCTGCTCCGGCAATACGAACTTTTCCTCACGTAAAGGATGTTCGGGACCAACAGCCAGAACGAGTTCATAATCAAAAACCGGTGTGAACGTCAGGCCGGGTTTGTAAAGCGGATCAGGTGTGACCAGAATATCAACTTCATTACTGAACAGCGCGCCAATCCCACCAAACTGGAACTTCTGTCGCACATCCACATCAACCTTCGGCCATCTATCTAAATAGGGAGAGACCACCTTCAGGAGCCACTGATAGCAGGGGTGGCATTCCATGCCGATGCGTAGTGTACCGCGCTCGCCATTTGCGAATTGTTCAAGGCGATTTTCTGCAAGTTCAAACTGCGGAAGCAGACGGTTCGCCAGTGATAACAGCCATTCCCCTGCCTGGGTGAGCACGAGTGACCGTCCCTCTCGCCGCCATATCTTTACGCCGAGCTGCTGCTCGATCTTGCGGATAGAATGGCTGAGCGCTGGCTGGGTCAGATTCAAGCGCATCCCGGCGGCCGTCAACGAGCCCTCTCGCGTGACTTCCCGAATGATTGTCAGATGACTGCGCTCCAGAATACTCATGTCTCGTCCAATAAATGCATAAAATTCATATAATGATAAAAATATATCATTTTAATTCATTTTTATAAATGCTTATCGTGACGCTTCTGCGCGATCCATTCGGATAGTTTCCCATGGTTTCGACTGACAACTACCGCTTTCTTCGTTCTGGATTTAAATGCGGCCTCAATCTTCCGCCTGAAGCCTTCAGGAAAAAAGTGGGCGCTGCACCTCTTTCCGCCTGACATGACTGACACACTAAAAAGCAGGCTATCGGAAGAGTGCACCGACGTGGTTGTCTCTGCGCCTCTTCCTCCCACCGAAATCCCAATCCAGCGGTCTCTCAGACCGAGAGCTCTTTGCGAACAATTTCCACGCCTGCGCCTAAGGCATTGAGTTTGCCTCGCGCCACTTCGCGCGACAAAGGAGCCATACCGCAGTTGGTGCAGGGATAAAGCTTGTCGGCATCGACAAACTGAAGTGCCTTTCGCAAGATGTCAGCGACCTTCTCGGGCGTCTCAATGGTATTGGTTGCCACATCAATAGCGCCGACCATGACCTTTTTTCCACGAATGAGTTCAATCAGATCCATCGGAACGCGGGAGTTCTGACATTCCAGTGAAATCAGATCGATATTGGATTTCTGCAGTCTGGGAAAGATCTCTTCATATTGTCTCCATTCCTGACCAAGAGTATTTTTCCAGTCAATATTGGCTTTGATGCCATAGCCGTAGCAGATATGGACTGCGGTTTCGCATTTCAGTCCTTCAATAGCTTTTTCTAATGTTGCGATACCCCAGTCATTCACCTCATCAAAGAAAACATTGAAGGCGGGTTCATCAAACTGGATGATATCGACGCCTACCGCCTCCAGCTCTTTGGCTTCCTGATTGAGGATTTTGGCGAATTCCCAGGCCAGTTTCTCGCGACTTTTATAGTGGCCGTCATAAAGTGTATCGATCATGGTCATAGGGCCAGGCAGCGCCCACTTGATGGGCTTCTTCGTCAGTGTGCGTAAAAACTTCGCATCCTCGACAAAGACCGGCTTCTCACGCGTCACGGTGCCTACGACTGACGGCACACTTGCATCGTAGCGGTTGCGAATTTTAACCGTCTGACGGTTTTCGAAGTCGACACCACTGAGATGCTCAATAAACGACGTGACGAAATGCTGACGTGTCTGCTCACCATCGCTGACGATATCAATTCCGGCACGATCCTGATCGTCCAGGGTTAGACGCAGCGCATCCTGTTTACCCTTGATCAGTTCCTCACCCTGCAATTTCCAGGGTGACCAGAGCGTCTCGGGTTTGGCAAGCCATGAAGGTTTGGGCAGGCTGCCGGCCGTTGAGGTAGGGAGCTGTGTTTTCATAAGGGATGGCCTTGTGTTTCTGATTGATCAAACGGCGTAACTGGCAGACCACTGCTCAAGAACATCGTGATACGGCTTGATGAAATTCTCTTCCGTATATTTCCCCTGTGCGGTCGCCAGCTGGCTGCGCTCCTCGCGATCGTAGACAATTCGGGTATTTGAATAGTCCTGATGCTTCAGGCTCGGCTGATAACAATCAGCAGCAACAGAATTGGCATTGTAAATTTCAGGACGGTAAACTTTCTGGAAAGACTCCATCGTGCTGATGGTGCTGATAAGCTCAAGAGCGGAGTAATCAGACAGCAGATCGCCGGAGAAATAGAACGCCAATGGTGCCATGCTATTGGGCGGCATAAAATAGCGAACCTGCATTCCCATTTTTTCAAAATAGTAATCCGTCAGGGAAAATTCGCGCTGCTGATATTCAATACCCAATACAGGATGCTGATTTTCTGTCCGATGATAGATCCGATTGGTTGAGACACTAAGGCATATGACAGGGGGCTTCCTGAAATTATTTTTGTACGCCGTGGAATTCACAACGCTCTTAAAAAGATTTCCATGCAAGTTCCCGTAATTATCAGGAACACTAAATTCTGGCTTATCTTTGTTATATTTCGGTAGCAACACGCTGAAGTCATAGTCCCGCACATACGAGGAAAAACTGTTCCCTGTGAGACCTTCTATGCGCTTGTTGGCTTTTTTATCGACAATCGTCGTGTTCAGAACTTCGATCAGCGGAAAGCTGTCGCTTTTGCCAGAAAAATCGATATCCATGTCGACGGAAATGATTTCAAGCTCGACGGAATAGCGATCCCTATTGGGATTATCCCAATGGGCCAGATCATTGAAACGATTGTCAATCATCAGCAGGACATTACGCAGGTTTTCCTGACGGCTTTCCCCTCTCGCCAGATTGGCGAAATTGGTCGTGAGGCGCGTCTTATCGGATGGATGATAGTTCTCATCAAAGCGAAGTCGATTGATACTGAATGTAAAGTCCTTAATCATTATGGCTCTGCATCCCTTTTACCACGAAAAACCAGAATTTGATTTATGGGGATTCAAGATGGCCCCAATTTTCGTTTCCAGTTCTCTCAGGTCGTGGTCATCATCATGTGTACTGGTAAGCGCGGTGTCTGCTTTATGCCCGAATGATACAGTGAACAAAAATGATTTTATTTCATAAAAACATAAATATCGTTCATGGGTTGATGGAAGCAAAGCCTTACCTGGAGGAGATAAAGCCAGAGACATTATCAACGGGGCGCTTGTTTTCCGGCGTGTCGGCGAGCCAGACGGATGTTCTACATGCGAAAAACTGATATCTGCCTTCTGCCCCATCCATGATGTTCCAGCTTGCACGCTGGATGCGTTTGGCGGCATGTTACAGAGGCAAACGCTTCAATGGTCCCGCGCAAGCGGGTTAATAGGGAACTCCGTCACGCACTGGTCAGACGACCGTCCAGGCGCAAAGTCGGAGGCTGCTCCCGCAACTGTAGGCGGTATGCCGCTGGTTCGTTCGCTCTGAACGTGGACCACTGTTCCCATAGGGGACGGGAAGGTTGGAACCGGTTGGCCATGATCCGTGAGCCAGGAGACCTGCCATTGCTCAGCCACCAACCGTCGGGCGGGATGACCGAAGGGAGGAGAGAATATATGCCTGTCTGCCTCATGCCTCGGTCGTTCCTGATGAATCAGGCGACGGCTTTTTTCAGGCCAGAGTTTTTTACCCCATCATTTGTGGCCGATATACGAATGACGCTTTTGTGCTGCAGACAGCATTGATCCGTTAGACACTTGAGATTCAGTCACCGGACAGGGACGCATTCTGTCCGGTATTGGTAACGGGTACACTTGCTCAGAGAAACTGTGAGAGACGGTATGACGCTCCATGTCGGGGTGTTGCTTCGTTTCGCTTTGCGCTGAGCCAGTTGAAATGCCGAGGCAATGGAAAACGAGCTTCACCAAATTTCAGACCATTCAGCGTGCGCGGCAGAGATCGATTTAAGACGTGTCAGAACCAATCCTGACTTCTGGTATCCTGTCGCCTGGTTCCGTGAATTGGGACGGGAAAAGGCAATCGATGTCCGGTTTGCAGGACGGCATATCGTCGTCGTGCGTCCCAAAAGCGGTGTGCCTTACGCTCTGGATGGCCTGTGCGCCCATCGGCAGGTTCTGCTCGCCAAAGGAGAGGTCCATGGTGATCTTCTAAGCTGTATCGCTCATGGTTTGAAATATAATCGATACGGACAATGTGTTTCGCCCAATGTTTCTGCCGAAGCGCAATGTCTGCGTCTCAGGACCTGGGCCTGCCGGGAAAAAGATGGGCTCATTTTTGTTTTTATGGGGGATCAGTCTCTTGCGGACAAAACCCCATTCCCTGACTTTCCAAGGGTGAGAGACAGACGTTACCGCACGCGGCGCTTCGGCCAGGTGGTGAACTGTCATTACAGTTTCATGCATGAAAACCTGATGGATATGAATCACCAGGTTCTGCATAGCCGACTTGTCGGCAAAATGAAGCCACGGTTTCTGGGAATGGATCACGGAGATGATTTTGTTGAGGCCCGTTACACGTTTGCACGAACGGGCGGCAAGCAGCCTTTGAGTGAGGCGCTGATTTACGGCCAGAGACGCCGTGACGGTCGGGATTTTGCCTATCGGGACGTCATGACCATCAGGACACAATATCCCTATCAGAGCCTGCGTATTGAAACGCAAGGGATTGAGGATCCCGTGATGGAACTGTGGATCTCGTATCTCCCGCAGGACCGTGAGGAGCTGACCAACCGTGTCTTCGGTCTGTTGTCGATCAAACGACTGAAAGTGCCTTTTTTACTGGATATTGCCTGGCCAATAGTGGTCGCATTCACGGAGCGCGTCTTCTCTGAAGATCGCGAGATTGTCGAGTTGGAACAGGCCGCCTGGAAAGACCTCGGCGGAGATCACAATCAGGAAGTCTTCCCGGTTATCAAACAACTTCGCGATTTGCTCAGGCGGTGTGGTCAGATGCCAAAGAGCGCAGAAGAGGCCGACCCATGAGATTGCCTATTATCGAGCGGTCTTCGCATGTTCTTCATCCTTTGCTTGAGAAGATCCTTCTTCTGGCACCGGATCGAACCTGTGTGGTTTCCCTTTTGGGAAGTGATGTGTCTTTGCCAGAAGAAGAACAATTGCAGCAGAATGGTTATGAACTGTTTCAAATGATGGTAGCCGATTTACCAATCACGTATCACGAACGCGGCAACTATCTGGAAGCACATTTCAGGCCGCTTCTGGACGCGGCGATGGAGATGATAATGGCTCTTCCCGATATATCAGCAGACGCATCAGGGAAACATTACGCGCAAGCCTATATTGCGGTCCAGAACCTGATCGGGGCGCAAAAAGGCGCGATGAGCATGTATTGTCGCACATAGCACCGGACTATTGATGTCATGATCTCGTTGTCCTGAATTTCCGTTGTTCCGTTAGACGAAGTTTGCCGCCAGCAAGTGGACACAGGCTAGACGTATGATTGTTTAAAGAATTCGAACTAATAGGAGACAGGCCGTGAGTAATGTCATGGATTTCCCCGTTCAAAGCGGGGCCGCTAGACCCTATCTGGGCGCAAAAGATCTCACAAAAGAACAATGCCGATTCATCCTCTCCCTTCCGATAAGTGGCGAGTATGGTGTCCCCAAAGGGGATCATGGTAGCATTCGTGCATCATTGATATTGATGGGATATGTGGCCGCCGGATTTTCCGCGCGGTGGGGAAGCGCGGCGGCGCGTCTTACGCGTAGAGGCTGCAACTTGCATCGCAAATTGCTATCAGATGGTATTCTATGACGGAGTAAATAGAATATTTCAGACAAGATATTATCATTTATCACTAAAACTTATTATTCATTAGAAATGATATTTCTCTCGTTTATTTGAACATTTACCGGCGCTTTATAAAACCGAGACGTCTCATACCGATCGTGACGCCGGTTATATAGATGCTCAAAACACAGCACAGGGTGGGGAATATCACCATCAAACGAGCAGTAGGAGACCGCAACCACGACCAGAAGTCCATGTTGTGCGGTCCATACACCCACCAGCGGGACTTTTGTGCCGCACTGTCGAAAGCGGTGATCACTTCTCCCGTTCGTGCGTCAAGATAAAAGAGCGTTCCGTTTGCAGCGGCCATACGAATGACAGGGAAATGACGCGTGTGCGTGGGACGATTGAAATAGTACAGGTCTGGGGATGCCAGAAAGGTGGCTGATGCCCCTAACTCTGTTGTTGTGAGCGGAGACGGCGACAACTGGGCATCAAGCCGTTTGTGATTGCCAACAGAATCAGTAACGGCCAAGAAGATATGCCCTTTTAGAAACGCACTGCTTACGTCTGTCCAGTCAACCGTATGTAGACGGACGATACGGTTAAGAACTGCGAGGATTTCCTCGCCCGTCACACTTCCTGTCACATGCACGGCCGAACGCGCTTCTCGCTCGCTTGCAAAAACGCCGCCTGGATTCATGGTGAAAAAACCTGTAGTGATCCAAGACAAGGCAAGAAGGCCAAACATCATGCCGCCAAGATGATGGGCAAGATGCCAGCGACGATAATACGAAAATGGCCATCGACGTCTCAGACGTAAAAGGCCGATGGAAAGGCCGGTTGCAGTCAGAAACATTCCTATTCCCGCCAGCAAGATGACGGTCCATTTCCACATCAGAGGATTGCGTCGCAATATGGCAGGATAAAGCCAGTGTGGGATTGCACCCATCCAGGACCATGCGCGCGAACTCGTATCAGTCGCCTGCACCACATCCCCCGTCAATGATGATATATAAACGACAAGTTCTTGCGGACCTGAAAAGCGAAATCGTTCAAAACCAGTCAGTCTACCGGGAGTATCAAGCACCCACTGGTCATCCGTGGTCGTACCAGTAAAAACAGGCGGACTTTGCACCCCAACTGAGGATGCGTAAGCCGCCGCATTCATACTGGCATCGTTTGGTGTGATGGATCCCGCTCTTCCCGTCCTCAAATCAATGCTGACAGGCGGACCAGAAATAGGAACGAGGGTGAGAACTGGTTCGGAACCGGTCATGCTGAGGCGGAACGACTGGAAGCGTGCCCCATACTCGTTCAAGGCGTTAATCAGGGGCAGATGTGTAGGCAGATAGAAAAGACCATGTACTTTTTCAGCTGAGACACGATCTGGGGTAGGCCAAGGCTGCCACAGCATCACCATCCCTGAAAGGCACCACGACATCATGAGTATCCCCATGCTGATCCCCAGCCAGCGATGGGTGATATAAAGAGTTCTGAGCAGGCGTTTGCGAAGATAATGATGCACAGAAATTGTCACGGCCGTCATGATGAGGCCTCAAGCACACGTGCGGCCATAGGCGCACCCGAGCAGCGCCCCGCAAACAGACCGCCATACGCTGCGCCGTACACCACAATCGCGGTCAGCAACCCCCATCCTGCCTGCACCGCGCGGCTCACCAGTTCCGGTTCGGCCGGTTCATGCGCCAGAGCGGCCTGATGAGCCTCGTAGGCAATGGACAGGTTCACCTGCGATTCACCGAAGATCCGCGCAAAAAGGAAAGCGAGTATCCCGGCGAACATGCCGCGGGACAGCAGGCGACCCATCATGTTCTCAGATCCCCGTCAGTGACACGGGAAACCGAGGAGATGGCGTCCATCATGGACGAATTCATGCACCATGTGACCGGAGACGAGGGACGTCGCGTCCTGTTCCGCACCAACGAAATAAAGCTGCAGGGCGAACAGGAGCGTTCCGAAAACAACCCAAGGCAGCAGGGACTTCACAGGGATTGGCGCCGCTGCGGAAACGGGAGGAAGAGTGCGGGTGGTAATGGATGATTACTCCTTATGGCTGGCAGGCTATCAGAAACCCGCCTGAACACTGATAGAAAAAGACCGGGGCGCGCCCAGAAGCACCTGATCGGGATAGCTGGTGTCCGCCCACTGGATGAAATGCTTGTTGCCGATATTGTCGATACGGCCATACACGGTCACACCCTTGTAGGCATGCCATGCGGCGAAAACATTCACGAGTGCATAATCCTTCAGGGTCAGGGTATTGGCGTAATCACCCTTGCGGGAAGAGACGTATCGCATGCCTGCGCCCAGATCGAGGGGCAGGCCCTGCACACGGGACCAGATAGCCCACAGATTGGCGGTGACGGCCGGTACGTCCGGAACCTGATTACCTGACGCATCGACCGATGCGCTGGGATGGAAGGAGCCGTAACGTGAATAGGTATAGGCGACATTGCCGGAGAGGCTCCAGTGGCGATCGAGAACCAGATCGCCCTGCCATTCCAGTCCGCGCGATTTCTGCGCACCGGCCGTGGCCACCGTATCGACGCCGGTTGCGACGAGCATGCGGGTGCGTCGGATATCGTAGAATGCCAGTGTCGTCGTGAAGCGGCCATCCCACGCATTCGCCTTGATGCCGATCTCACCCTGCCTTGAATGGCTCAGACGCGTGAACTGGCCACGGTTGGCGAGGAACAGATTGGAGCCCGGCGGGTCTTCTCCTGTTGTATAGACCCCATACACGCTCACATTTTTGGTGATATCGAATACGGGACCGATACGGAAATTGTCGGGATTGTAGTGTCCCTTGAAGCTGGTGGCGGCGCTGTAACTGCCATCCTGATTGTAATTCTGCCGGTTCAGCGAAAGCCAGTCGTACCGAAATCCCCCGACAAGCCGCAGATCGTCGCGAATGGTCAGCACGTCTTCCATGAACAGCCCGGCCTGCACCATGGTCGTGGGGGATTTCTTGTAGGGATATTCCCCGGCGAAGTCTTCCAGTCCTGTCTGTTCAGGACTGGCGAGAGAAACGCTGTCGGCATAATCCGCGTTGGGAAAACCACGGTTGCGGATGAAGCGAAGATAGTAGGCATCGCCGCCGAGAATGAAGCGGTTCTTCATGCCAAAAATTGTGGAATCGAACCGGGCGTAGAGACTGTCGCCGACCTGATGCTGATTCTGGAAAACGTAGAATCTGTCGCGTCCGATGCGGCCCGGTGCAATCGTGTTTCCACTTGCGTCCGTGCTGCCGGCAGAACCGATATAACTGAGGCTTTCGGCGTTGTTCCACAGACGTTTCGAATAGATGAAGTAGCTGCTGTTATGGATCAGGATGTTTGGTGTGGCTTGCCATTCCAGATGAAGCGTTGGCGTGGCGTTCACCGAACTCGCCTGTGCATTACGCACATTATAATAACGCCACATCGAGGCTTTGGTAATGCCAAGCCCTTGTGAGGAACTGAGCAGACCGCCCACACGTCCCCCTGTCTGCGACAGATTGACCAGCGGTGTGCCGTAATAGGTGGAGAGGCGATCGGTCAGATAATCCATGCTCAGCCGAGCAGTGAATTTGTCCGTCGGCTTCCACAGAAGGGTTGTCGTGAAATCGTTCGAGTGAGGGTCAGCCCCTTTCACATAGCCATCTGAAGATGTACGACTGAAATCCGTGCGCAGAGCCAGTGTTTTAGTGATTGGCACTGAACCACCGATCCCGGCATTCCATGTATTAAAGCTGCCGTAGGACAGCAGGGCATTTGCATGCGGTGCATCGAAGGCGGGGTCACGGGTTCGCACATCTTCCGTACCGCCAACCGCACCCTGCCCATAAAGAACGGAGGATGGCCCCTTCAGGATCTGCACGCTTTCCAGATTGAAGCTGTTCTGAGGGCGGTTCACCATTGTGGTGGGACCGAAATAGATCCCGTCCCGCAGCACGAGGATCTGATTGCCGCTGAAGCCTCGCATCAGGAGCTGCGCAGGGCTTCCGGGCGAACCGCCAGATGTCACGCCGGGCGCGCTGTCTGCAGCGTCCTCGGCCTGGGCATAGCCACGCTGCATCATCAGGTCATGTGAAACGACATTGATGGTGGCGGGAGAATGCTGAATGGACAGACCCAGCTTGCCAGCGATGGCCGGAGCTGTCTTGAGCGTCGGGGTCTTGCCATAAGACGTTATCTCTTCGGGCGCGCCATTCCAGAGAGTGGACGGTTTCTTAAAGGGCTGTGCTTTTGCCTTCTTGGTTTGGACTGTTGCGGCACAAACAGACGAAACACAGCCAACACTGATAACTAATAGGCCAAAGACGCGGGGTACGGCACGCACGACAATTGCTCCGACAGGGCGTCACCGCGGTGGAAACGACCGAGCATCGTTTCGCCCCCGACACACCCCGTTCGGCAGCTCCGTCCGTGACTTTCACGCTATGGCAGGTCTCCTGGCTTGCTGGTCATCGGCAGGTCGGAGCCTTCCCGTCATCAATCGAAGATAACAGTGGCGTTTGTTCCGACAGCCTCACAGCATACAGTTGCGGGGGCAGCACCGGTATTGCACCGGTTTCCCTCTTAGCCTTCCATGTGGGAAACACACGGAAAGAACCATGGCTGGTTGTCTCTAGACAGGAAACAGCGGGTTCTTGTCAACAGAAACAACCTGTTTCCAGTTCTCGATTGTGAAAAGCAGTCTATGAATTCAGGTTCTGACACGAGAGGAAAAAGAATGGGTTTGTAACGGTTTTGTGCCGGTCAGGAAGTGATTATGCCACTCCTGCTTCGAAAGCGGGAAGGCTGCTTCCTACCTAAACTTGGTCGCGGGAAATCACGCTAGCTGTGTCCGCTATGCAGAAACGGCATCCAGCGATTTTATGCCCAGAATGTCGGCGGAAGCTGACATAGCTCTGGATGCATGAACTTTATGCTTTATGAGGGTAGGGGCCTTTATTTCAGTAGGAGGTCATGCGTGTGCCGAAAAAAGTTCATTAAAACAGCCTATTAATCTTGCTTTGCTCTCAACTTGCGGTTGCCGCAAGCTGAGAACCAATCCTGTCCCCGCACCATCTGAATTTGCGATGCGAACGCATCATGAACACCAGTCCGGAAACGGGCGGGGTTTTCGTTTGTTCGCTGCCCGACGCAACCGTCATGATGCCGACGAGATCGCCACGCACATTGATCTGTAGTTCCAGCTCTTCGCGCCGCATATTCGTCCGGTTGTCGCAGGTGCCCTCGTTGCTTGCCGTCGAGCAGCCGAGCAAGGTGCGGGAGATCATGGAGTACCCTCGCATCCATTCCATGGCGGATTGTCGTTGCCTCGAAAACGAAGCATATTTTCCTGCAAGAATTTAATGAGGTCAGACATGACTGTTCTGCGGCTGAACCACATCACTTTGGCAGTCAGAAGATGGTTGCTTGCTTCGGGACGGTTTGTCTCACACTCTGATCGACCACGGTAGACTGGCAGGCAATGCAGGAGGGCGAATGGGAGGAAACCATGCAAAATCTCAAAGGAAGGCCGAGCTTGCCAGTGCATGCTGCGCCAAAAGTGCCGTCGCTGAAGATGGTCTCGCATCCTTTTGGTCTTTGATGTGACGGAACATATAACTATGGTAAACCCGACATGGGCACCTTGGATGGGCTGATACCAAACTCTCTTTTGAAGAGTTTTGCAAAGTGCGAGCTGTTTGAATATCCAACCTGTAAAGCGACGTCTGTTACGCTTGTGGTTTGGCGCATAAGTAAAGATTTAGCCCTATCCATGCGAATTTTTTGTAAAAACCCATAGGGACCGTTCTGATAGTATTTTTGAAATCCGTCTTTTAAACGCTTTTCGGAGAGACCGACCCGTTCTGCGAGCATTTTGATTGTCCATGGCTCGGCGAGGTGCGTGGTCAGTAACGCGGCGGCTTCACGGATACATGCTTCGTAGCGACCCGCCTGGCGCCATAGTGCTGCTTTCTTGTCGCTGTCGAAAGCTTCCAGCACTTCATCCAGCAGGCACAGTGAAAAACCTTCCAGCATAAGAGAGCGTCTGCCATCTACTGCTGCCGACCGAAGTGTCCGTGCTGTAGCACCTAGCGTGAATGTGCGCGAGAGGCGCGCCATCCAACACGCGGCTTTTCCTATAACTTGGACAGGTCTGTCGTGGGATGTCGCCTTGGCAAGAAAACCGGGCATGAGCTGTTCTAGTAGATCAAAGCTCACCCTAAGTTCCAGCCCGCTGAATTTCTGGCCTGCTGTTAACCCAAAAGTTGTTTCCCCGGCTGCCAGATTACAGGCAACAATTACGTCTCCCGTCTGGTAGTTCAAACGCGGGGACGGTGCGTGATCGCTGCGATGCCGGAAAGTGCCGTAGGCGAGGCCTTCAGTAATAAGGACGATAACAAGCTGAGGGGAGGCGGAAAAAGTGCCCATGAAATCTCTGCGCGCATAGAGGTCGAACACACCTAGCTCCAGCCCCTCCCTAAGAGTGAAGGTGCGCATCCGGCCTTGTAAGGCCGCTTCCCGGCCGAGTTTGTCCACGTCCTTGTAATAGGACGGAGAAAACGCATGAGCCTGCTTCATTTGCGTGCGTGAAACACGCGATAAAATCTCTACGGACATGAGCGCTATGGCCTCAGGATTAAAAATAATAAGAATGATTATCAATTACAGGACCGGATCGCAATGGTTTGGTTCGATCGCGGTAGCGAGAAGCGTCAACTCCGATCATGACGGGAGGTGCCTTTCCACCTGCCGGAACAGACCAAAGCCCTGCACATGTCCTGTTGTTCATCTGACTGCTTGAGTATTTCGGATTATATAAACCGGTATAAACCACGGTTTTATGTAGTCAGTGTTTTTTCTGTTCTGACAGCCCTGAGCGCGCTTATCCCACTTGTTGTTCTAAGCCAGCTTTTTCGTTCTCTTCCTGCCCAGTCGGCTACGCGGATTGCGCTGTTTTTGCTCCCTGCCGTTTTTCTGCCGTTTCTGTGTCAGGGGGCAACATCTGTGCTCTGCCACAGGTTGGCATTTGATGTGGTCAGGGATTTACGCAGGGCTATTTTAAATCTCACACAAAGACTTCCGGCTGATTATACGGCCAGTCACAGAGCAATGTTAAAAAAACTGGCGCTTGATGACAGTGCCGAATTTGAGACGGCCATTGCGCATACTTTCCCCGATACAATTATCAGCCTTGTGACAGTTGTGGTCAGCCTGCTTTTTCTGGTGGTTATTTCCCCAGTCATGGCTTTGGCCAGCGTCGGACTATTGCCAGTAGCCGCATGGGCCTGGCGGCAGATCGGGCGTGTTGCCTCTGGCAATGGTCGGGCATGGCATCTTGCTGATGTCAGAATCAACCAGAACATCATGGCCTGTCTGGAAGGGCTGATGACCCTCAAGGTTTTTAACAGATCCCCGAGTTCCCTGCCTCCACTGACAGAAGCATTGCAAGATGTGGCGCATCTGGCGTGCGATATGACGCGCCGCTCCAGATGGAGCTATGTCATGGTGTTTATGTGCGTTGGCACAAACCTGCTTCTGGTGCTGCCATGCGCAATCATCCTGCACATGACGCATGGTCTTGGCCTGCCTGATTGCCTGTTTTCCATTTTGCTTGGCATTGGGCTGATGACGCCACTTCAGCGTCTTATGTTTGTTTCAGGCACGCTTCCACGCCTGCGCGCAACATTGGAGCGCCTTAACGCACTGCGTGCAGAAAGCACCGCGCAACCCGCAGCACTGCATCCGTCAGTGACGGTTCAGGCCGACAGATACTACGATGTTGTGTTTGAAAATATCAGCCTTGAACGCTTTGAAAATGAAAATGTGCTGACGTCTTTCTCGCTAACATGTCCTGCGGGGCAGGTAACGGGCATTGTTGGGGCCAGTGGGGCGGGAAAAAGTACGCTTTTGCAGCTTGCTTCAGGTAATCTCAAACCAACATCCGGCCGTGTTTTGATTGGCGGCCATGATCTTGAAACACTTGTGCCGCAAGCTATTGGGCAGCTGATTTGCCCGGTATTCCAGAATCCTGTGCTTCTTGGGCACTCCCTTGCGGATAATCTTCTTCTGTATCGCCCGGACCTTGCTGAAAGTGACATTACTGATGTTCTGGCCGAATGTGATCTTTCTGGGTGTGTCAAACGCTTTGGGTTGCACGGACCGATCGGGCGGAACGGAGCCCGTCTTTCTGGGGGGGAGCGTCAAAGGTTGGCCATTGCACGGGTTCTGGTCAGTCGGGCTCCCGTTATTCTTCTTGATGAACCAACAGCTTTTGTTGACCCGGAACGTGAGTTCCATATTCAGAAAGCTCTTGCGCGTGCGCTTGAGGGGCGTACGATCCTTATTGTCGCGCATCGGCTTGCCACTGTGCGTGAGGCCGCGCAGATCGCAGTTATGGAGCATGGGCACCTGACTGCTCTGGGGCGCCATGAAGACCTCATGGAAAAATCAGCACTTTATGGAACCTATGCCCGTCACCAGTTTGGCGATGGAGCCATGCCATGAAGGGATACTACAAGGTTCTGCTGCGCACCCTTATTGCAGACCCCGCGTTGCGCGCTGGGTTTGTGTATGGCTTGGCATCCTCTGTGGCTGAAGCGGCAGGCTACGTCCTGTTACTGCTCAGCGTGCAATGGATGGCCGAGGGGCGTAGCAGTATCACATGCGCACTGATGATCCTGTTAGGTCTGGCCGTAGCTTTTGGCCTACAAGCGCTGTTTCGCGCCCAGGGGTTGGTGCAAGATTTTACCGGCACGTATCGTGCCATGTCACAGATCAGGCTGCGCCTGCTTGATCATCTGATGGCGCTCCCGGCCCAGCGGCAGTTGCCAGACGAAAGCGCCAGGCTGCTGGACCTCATGACAAGCCGTTTTGCTGCTGTGCAAGATATTTTCACCCATCTGTGGGGCATTGTCATTCCCGGTATGGCTTTACCCGCTCTGCTTCTTGTCCTGATTGGGTTCCTTTCAGTTTCTGCTGCCGCTGTTCTGGCGCTCAGTTTACCGGCTGTTATTGGCATGATGCTGCTGGCATTCCGCCTGCTGGATAAGGCCGATGCCGGTCTTGCCTCTGCACAGGAAGCTTATGCGCAGGCTACACTGACGCTTTTGGAAGGTGCCGGTGAGATCCGTTTTTTTGACACACAAGGGCAGATTTCCTCTCGTGCAGAGGCGGCAACGGACAGCCTGAAAACAGCCCAGATGGCGCTTGAGGTGGCTCCTGCACCTGCCATTATGGGGTATGCCCTTGCCGCCCAGACCGGAATGGCTCTTGCCATTGGCGTGCTGGTCATGAGTTTTCAGCAAAAAGGTCTCTCCGCTGGTGCTGTTTTTGCAGCCATTATACTGACCTACCGCTTTACCCGCTGTGTTGTTGAATTGGCAGGCCAGGTTGCTGGGCTACGTTTTGCGAGGAATACACTCCACCGTATGAGCCAGATTATGGTGCGACCCAACATGACCCAGGCTGAAAAAGTTGCGGAGCCGGAGGGGTACTGCCTGCATTTTTCAAATGCCTCGGTTCTTTTTGATGCAGATAATCCCTCTGCTGGTGGCCTTGCCCCGATTGAAGGAACAATCCGCCGAGGTACAAAAATTGCACTTGTTGGCATTTCAGGTTCTGGCAAAACCACACTCGCACATTTGGCTCTTCGCCTGCAGGACGTTGGTGCAGGAGCTATTACAATAGGTGGGGTGGACCTGCGGGGCATGGACCGCAGTATGCTTGGCCAGAGCATTACTCTGGTGCCGCAGGACGTGCACTTTTTTGAAGGAACAATATCCGACAATATCCGCCTTGGTTGCCCTACGGCCTCTGAGGCGGCAGTGCATGATGCCATCAAACAAGCCCATGCTCATGAGTTTATTCAGCAGCTGCCTCATGGCCTCAACACAGAAATCAGGGCTGCCGCAACTGCGCTTTCCGGCGGAGAGAAGCAGCGCCTCGCCATAGCGCGTGCACTGCTTATGAACGCACCTTTACTGGTGATGGACGAAGCAACCTCGCAGCTTGATACGATGAGCGAAGCTGCCATTCGCAGCACCCTACAGCACATTGGGGGGGATCGCACAGTAATCACAATTGCTCACCGCCTGTGGATTGCACAGGACGCCGACGAAATCTGGGTGATGGAGAACGGTCACATCGTGGAGCGTGGCACGCACAAAGCCCTCATGTCTTTCAACAGCACCTATGCTCGGCTCTGGCACGCACAACAGCGCCCCCGGTCATGGGTTGCCCCCAATGCCCCACTGAACTGACCCTTACTCTCTTTGGAAAACAAGATATGTCTTACTTTAACACTCACACATCAGCACGGTGGCATCAGAAACTTTATAAAGGCCTTATGGCTGGCGGGGTTCTTGTATCCTGTTCTGCGCAGGCAGAAACAATAGCGGCCAAAAACAACACAAGTGCGCCAAAAGCCGCAAAGGAACATCTGGAGGTCGTTGGTGTCCGTCAGCCTCGGCGGCTGGACCAGACGGGCACAAGCGGGCAGTTTGTAACGGGCACACAACTCCGCCAGAAACAGGTGTGGGAGACAAATGATCTGGCGCGCGTGTTACCGGGTGTGCAGATTCAAAACTCGGGGAGCTTTCTTTTCCCCGCCATTACAGTGCGCGGTATTACCTCGGCGCAGGACCTCTATCATCCAGCTACAACATTTTATGTAGATGATGTTCCCGTGCTTCCCATTAACGCTATGCAGTCTCTTATTGGTATTGAGAGCGTGCAACTGCTGCGCGGACCACAGGCGGCCCTGTATGGCCAGAGTGCTGAAGGCGGCGTGATTGATATTGCAACGCGCCAGCCCGGTCCGCGTGCCCATGCCTCGTTCGAGGCCGGGGCGGAAAGCCGTTATGGTTACCATGTAACCGGCACGGCAGACGGCAGTCTGATAAAAGACTGGCTTTATGGCTCCATTGCCCTGACTTCTCAGGAGCAGCAGGGCAATGTGAGCAATCCGTCCACGGGTTCCAGACGTCTTGGTGGTTTTGAAAGCCGTGGAGGGCGCGCCACGTTGCGACTTGCGCCAACCGACCAGCCCTGGGAGTTGGCCTTTGCTGTTGATGGTTCCTGCAGTTACGGGAGCCAGGATGTTTATGTGGGCTTCAACAATTTGCGCGATCGTAAAATTGCAAGTGTTGTGCCGGGCACTCCCGACCCGCGTCTGAGCCGGTGTGGGCATGACGAATCTCTACACGGCGCCTATCATTTTGATGGGTGGAAACTCAGTGTCATAGCCTCATGGCAAGACAGCGATATTTCGCGTTCGTTCCCTTACTATTCGTATGTTTCTACCCAACCGGAGCAGTGGAGCGCTAATACGCAGGAACTGCGCTTTGGTACAGAAGGCAAACATCGTTTTTTTGACGTTGTAACGGGGTTTTATCATCAGACAACATATCAGGATCGTACAAGCCAGACGGCCGCTTATGTTCCAAGTTACATTCCCTACCCACTGACCGCATCGCATAACCGTGCGGAAACAGTGGCCCTTTATGGCAATGTTTATTGGCATATTTTGAAAAATCTGGATCTGGGGCTAGGTGGTCGTCTCTCGCGTGATATGTCCAGCATAGCGTTCAATTCGACCTATGGCGGGCAAACGCTTTATGCGGGCAATAAGAGCCGCAATCAGAACATGAGCCTCGGTAACGTTTCTCTCGATTATGAAGCTTTGCCGGGCTGGCATCTTCATGGCCGGGTCAGTCAGGGCTACAAGCCTGCCGGGTTTAACTACGCCCCAACAAGCATTGCAGATGCAACATCCTACAACCCGGAACGGGAGCTGAGTTACGAGATAGGGACGGTGTACCGACATAAGAAATTCTTTGTAAGGGCAGGGTATTTTTATAATCACTTACAGAACGAGCAAGTCTATGTTGGTCCGGCAGGCTACCAGACAATTGCCAGTGCCGCACGTGCACATGCCAGTGGTGTGGAAGGGGAGATTCAGTGGGAGTTCAGACCCGGTTGGATTATTGGGGCAGATGGCAATAGAACAATCTCGAAGTTCGATAGCTTTAATGATGGCGCAGGCAATAACTATGCTGGCCTGCGTATGCCTTACGTTCCTGAGTTTATGGCTGCGGGGCATCTTTCAACGCGGTTTCAAACGGGTTTTGGGCGTATTGAACCCGGATTGGATTTGCGTGTAACTGGCCCGCAGTATTTTGATATTGCCAACCTGCTAAAACAGCCTACGTACACACAGCTAGACCTAAGAACAACTTGGTCTTTCGGGAGCCGTTACGAGGTAATGGTTTATGCGAACAACGTAACCGACAAACTATACCGTACCTATGCCTTTACAGGGCCTGCGGGAAATGTGGCGCAGATCAGTTTTGGCAGAACTGTCGGCTTCAACCTTAAGGTTGCCATCGGAGATAACTCCAAATAATGAGAGCCGCCGCTACCAAAAATGGTTCAGCCCCTTTGTTCTACATCGGGGTTATTCCCTCCATTTGGGGTGTTTACATAGCGCAAGGCGTATTGGGCGGGCTTACGTTTGCCAGTCTGGTTCGACAGTCAGCCTGATCTCAATCCGGCCAGGCTGGTCTTCATCGACGGAACCGCCGTCTCGACAAAGATGGACCGAGCGGGAGCATCTATCGTTCTCCATCTGCCGTCTGCAATTTAGGAAGATGTTTCACATCGATATGGACATAACCGGGATCGTAATCCCGGAATGTTCCCGAACTGGTGCGGTCTTTGGGGCAGAAGGCAGCCCGTTCAATCCAGCATCTTTCAGAATACGCCAGATGCTGTCCCGATATATAAGGCAGGAAATGCCGCACTCTTCCTCCGAGGCTTTCCAGGTCAGTTTCCAGGGACGACTGCTGTGGTTCTGGCAGGCGTCTGAACCACGCCTGCGCCACTTGCGGACAGTTTCATCGCTGATCCCGTAGCGTCTGGCGAGCACGGATGCCGGTTCTGATGAACGCGCTATGTCAGCCCGGACGGCTGGTGTCGTGCGTGCCTGTAGATGGATCTGAAGCATCATTCGTTCTCTCTGCAGACGGAAGAAAACCATAGAGCGTAACACGGTATTTCCCACGCTACATCATCCCAATGACGTCTCATAACCTGACTGCTAGTCACCCACCCAATCACCATAGGAGGCATGGAATCATAGACATGCACATAAACCATGGGGTTTTTAGAACCCTCCAGATGGAGCGGTTATCATAGAAGAAGCCGTATCGAGACGAAAATGCACTGCATCAAACTGCTGGGGCAGCGTCTGACGGCCTAGGATTTCGACCGTCAGGTCACGGAGGTTCACGTCCGCGTCGCCATACTCAACCAAATTACAGCACTCGGAATCCCTCTCACACACGCCGTCCAGTAAAAGAGGGTCATAAAAGACCTATTCCCGCTCATATCGCTGATTTGTGCAACAGAGCCGGCGGAGATCATGGGGGAGGGCAGCAGCCAGGAAGTCTTACCGGGGTCGGGCTGGCATTGGCGGGCACTCTGTTCTTTTCACTGGGCAATATGGCGCACAGATCAACGAGCTTGTCCTGCTGAAGGAAGGGGAGCCGGTAGTTCTCAAGCACCATCCGAACGCATTCCGGGATGCGAACCTTAAAACACTTCTTGATGAGCGGGAAATTCGGAAACTGACCATTCTAGGCGCAATGAGCCATGTCTGCATCGACGCGACCGTCCGTGCTGCGGTTGACTTCGGATGCGACGTGACCGGGGTGCATGACGCGATCGCCACGCGTGATCTAGAGTTCAACCGGACAGAAGTTCCGGCAAATCAGGTCCATTCTGTATATATGGCGGCATTGGCATTCGCCTATGCAAAAGTCATGCCGACAGGTAAGATACTCCATACCTCGGAACGAGGTGTTATCGACAGCCATAGCTCCAGGGTTTTATATGAATATGATAATTAAAGCATTATCGTGAAAATATTGGCTATTTCAGGAAGCGCACGACACAACTCGACAAATACTGCGATGCTGCGCGCTCTGTCGTTCATGGCGCCAGCGACATTTTCTATCTCAGTATTTGATCAGGTGAGTGCGCTTCTGGTGTTCTCGCCAGACCTGGAAACGGGTGAACTTCCGCCACAAGTGTGTACCTTCATGGATCAGGTCGCTGCGAGTGACGGTCTGATCGTATCCAGCCCGGAATATGTGCGCAGCATTCCCGGAGGACTGAAAAATGCCATTGACTGGCTTGTCTCCGGTCATCTTCTTACTGAAAAGCCGATTGCCCTGATGCATGCTTCGCATCGGGGAGACGATATGCTTGCCGATCTGCGCACTGTATTCGGCACGGTCAGCAGTAAATTCTCCTGTGATCTTTTTCTTCGGTTCAGTCTCATGAACTTGACGTCCAACCAAATATCCGAAGTGCTGTCTGAGCCTCAAAATCGTGACAGGATCAAAGTGTTTCTGGAGAGTTTCTCTCTACTTGTACCGCAAAAGGCTGGCTTTTCATGAGTATCGTTGAAATGCCCGAACCGCCTTATTACGCTGTTATTTTCACATTAGTAAGGACAGAGACTTCCGGCAGGTATCATAAAACTGCTCTGGAAATGCTGAGACTAGCCGGAACCATAGCGGCCTTTCTGGGGATTGCGAAATGTGGCGCTGAAAGTCCGGATATGACTTCATAACTGCAGCTCAACAATCCTGCGAATATTCCAGAGCATGCGGCGGCGTAGTAACCCGCTGATGGGGCGGATCAGAAACCAGTACGGCGTAAAGCGTTGTCGGGCCTTGTCACTGAGGCAGAGAACACGTGTTTCGGTTATGAGGCGACACCTGCTCTTGCTGATGGGAACGACAGTAAAACCAAGAACCAGTTTACAGAGATCTCCCTGCTGTCCAGCCATGAAAGCGTTAGGAGAAGGAATGGAGCGCAGTCCATAATCGGGATGCCAGAACGCTCCAACCAGACCATAGGCAAGTGCGTGTTCGGTACGCGCCAGAAGCGTAAAATCTTCAAGATCCAGTGGCGGGGCAGACAGGCGCTTCATCAGTCGGCCAGGAAGTTCACGCAGACGGATAATCTGGCGCGCAAGGGGATCATTCTGTACGCGGAAAGCCGCAACAGCATCGAGAATATCAGATGCCTGACCTCGAATGATAATCGCGTGACGTTCAGAAAAATCATAATGTGGGAGCAGGATTTCGAAAGTGTTCATCTTGGTTTCAGTGTTACCAGCTGGTAGTGCGGCCATGTCGTGAAGGTGAGAGTAGTCTGGTCAAAGTCCAATGGACCATCAGTCGGATGTTGAAACCGACGAGGGCCGCCTTCTCGTAGTAATACACTTTGATTGTGCCACAGCCGTTCAAAATCCGGACTTCGGGATCGAAGCTCCTGCACGAGTGTTTCCGCCAGATGCGTGTCGCCATGGATGCTGGCAGCCCGGAATTCGGCAAGAACCCGTCGGGCACTGCCTTCCCAGTCATCCAGAAAGGTTCGGGCTTGGAGGTCGAAAAAGACATAGCGCAGCAGGTTGCGCTCATTACTGTCCAGCCATCCAACAAAGAGACGCCGGCCCGCTTTGTTGGCGACGCAGGCATTCCACAGGGGATCCAGCACATAACAAGGCATGGTTACCTGCTCCGGGAAAGTCCGGACGGGTTCCGGAAGACTGGATGCGGTGACTGGCCGTGAGGCATCGGGATCCTTCAACTGTGCCAGTTCAAACAGATAGAGCCTTTCGGCAGGGGATAGATGCAGAGCCGTGGCAATACGCGCCAGTGTTGTCGCCGAGCAGGAGACATTCCGCCCCTGTTCCAGCCATGTATACCACGTCGTGCTGATACCACAGAGTTGGGCGGCTTCTTCCCGCCGCAACCCCCGAGCCCGACGCCGTCCGGGCAGGACATGCAATCCAACGTCCTGGGGAGACAGGGCGTCACGCCGCGCACGCAGAAAGGCTCCAAGGGAGCGGTGCTGTTCAGAAGGAAGGTTCATGATGGTGGTTTTTATACCAGTATAAAATGAGACCTTATTCCTTCTTTTTGTATCCGGCAATCTGGCGTCGCAGATTACATAAGAGGCAGGTGAGAAAAGATGACGGATTCATACACAGCAAGGCATTATGGCGACCGGGCACAGGACTATGTTGCCAGCGCAGTGCACAGTCAGGGCAGCGATCTGGACAGGATCGAACGTCTTGTCGCGGGCGAAGGGCTGCGGCGCGTTCTGGACCTGGGCTGTGGAGGAGGGCACGTGACCTACCGTCTGGCGCCCCATGTCGAAGAGGTGGTTGCCTGCGATATCACCGCTTCGATGCTGCAGGTCGTGGCGCACGAGGCTGCCCGGCGGAATTTGAACAATGTTACGACGATACAGGCCCCTGCAGAAGAACTGCCATTTGACGCTGGAACTTTTGACGCCGTGTTCTGTCGCTTTACCACCCACCACTGGTCGGATGCTCTGGCAGGTCTGCGGGAGGCTCGACGTGTCCTGACTTCTGCAGGCATGGTTCTGTTCATTGATGTGACGGCTCCATCTTCTGCCCTGCTGGATAGCTGGCTGCAGTCGATGGAACTGCTGCGTGATGTCTCGCATGTGCGGGATTATTCATCTGCCGAATGGACGGCTTTTCTAGGACAGGCGGGGTTTGCTCTGGAGGCCTTTCAGACCCATCGCCTGCGTATGGATTTCACAAGCTGGGTGGCACGCACGAAAACCCCGAGTGAGCGGGTTGTGGCCATCCGTTCTCTGCAGCAGGCCGCACCGGAAGCGGTGAAGCGCTATTTCGGGATTGAGGCAGACGGAAGTTTCATGATTGATGTTGGCAGTTTTCGGGTGGCGCCGTTCTGAACTGATCTGTGATTGTGTCCGAGAAATGCAGGATGTGTAACCATCCGGACGACCAACAGTTTTCCAGCATTGTGGAGGGGAAGAGATGAGCCGGGAGTCCGTGCAGGCATTTTTCGAGGTAAATGCACCCGATATCGAACCGGTGGTGCTGACAGACAGTACGGTGACAGTGGCGGAAGCCGCTCAGGCGCTGGGTGTGGAGGAAGGGCAGATTGCCAAGACGCTCGCACTGAAAGTCGGGGATGAGCGGATCCTGGTTGTCATGCCGGGACGGGACGGCTGGATAACCGCAAGACGAAGGATACGTTCGGCAACCGGCCTCGCATGCTGCCTGCGGACGAGGTACTGGAACTGACAAGCCATCCCGTTGGTGGCGTGTGCCCCTTTGGGCTGCCGCAGCCGATCAGAGTGTTCTGCGACATCTCCTTGCGTGCGTTTGACGAAGTCTGGCCCGCAGCAGGTGATCGGAACAGTTCCGTATGTCTGACGCCGGAGCAACTGGTGGAACTTGTTGGCGCAGAATGGGTCGATGTCAGCCAGCACTAATGTCGGATTTCGCCTACTTTATCGACATTTTAAGGTCTGCATCAGTTTTCGGAGAACAGACGTCGTTTTCCCAACGATTCTTCTCTAAGCTCCAGTATTTCAGCTCCACGATATAGGGAGAGTCGGGGGTACAGTGTTATTTTCATTTTCGCCTCTTGAAGACTCTGAAGGGCAATCCAGATACAGATTGCTGGCTGCCGAAAGGGGGCGGCGTGCAGTCAGAAGCTGCATCAATCTTGTGTCCATGTTGCTCAAAGGAGAATATGGCTATGAGAGCCACTGTTGACTTTGCACCCCTGTTCCGTTCAAGCATCGGCTTTGACAGAATGCTGAACGCTCTTGATCTCGCCAACCGGATTCCGACGGTCGATAATTGGCCGCCTTACGACATCCTTAAGACCTGTGAGGATGATTACCGGATCGACATGGCGGTTGCCGGTCTTGCCGAGAATGACCTTACGATCACGCAGGAGCGTAATACTCTGGTCGTGACAGGGCGAAAGGCGCCCGAGCCGCAAGACGCGATCGAGTATCTCCATCGCGGCATTGCAGGCAGAGAGTTCGAATGTCGCTTCGCTCTGGCCGAGCATATGAAAGTCACCGACGCCCGCTTCGAGAACGGGCTCCTGTCCATCACCCTGAGGCGTGAGATACCGGAAGCGCTGAAACCGCGCCGTATCGCAATCACGTCGTCCACGACGCCTGCAGGGCAAGTTGTGCCTCAGATTGAGGCGCAGAAAGAGGCTGCCTGATGGCGTGACAAAAACTCTTCCCCGGTCGGCTGAACGACCAGGGGAAGTCTCGAAAGATCATGAGCATGAAAAGAATGAGAGGGGTTTTGTCGTGCCTGGCCCTGATTGCGCCTCTGCTGTGCCAATCGGGTGCATATGCTGATGGTGTTACCCGGAAGACCCAGACATCATTCGATGCAAGACCGGCACCGTCGACTTCTGCAACGCAAAAAAGCGAGCCGCGCACTCGTTATGTGGACGGCACAGGCGATATGCTGATTGACCGGCTGAATGAAAGCCAGTTGGATCAGAACTATAATGGGCCGGTTTATTATCCCGGACAGCCCATCCCGCCCTTCCGGGCGATCGACACAGATCATCTGAGCCGATCAGGCCAGGAGACAACAAAGAATACGCCTTCGTCGCACGTCATGTAATATGAACCTTAGGAGAAGGTGGCACTTTCTCGTGCCGCCTTCTCCTTGACAGTTCAGGCCAAGGGATATCTAGCCTTGCGGCAGGACGGGGCAGTGTCTTCGAGACGTGCCTGTTCCCGGGCATCTCGCGCGACGCGTGCATCCTGTTCGCGAACCAACCAGTAGACGATACCCAGAGCCAGAACAGCGGCTGAAAGAGCGAACAATTCTGCGGCGGTTACCTCATGCAGATCCAGCAGGATGAATTTGCGGGCAATCGCTAACAGGGCGATCAGAACTATGGTCCGCACCCGGATGACGTTCTCATGTTGGGCAAGAACGACCAACAAGGAATGCTTGAATTCAAGGGCGATGATGACAGTAAAGATCGCACCGAAAATCGTCTGAAAAACTGTCTGGTTGATAGGATCGACCCCGACGTCGACAACCAGATGCCAGACCGCCCCGATCAGATGCATCGTCGCAACGGCGCTGACCAGCATAATGAGCGCGATCAGGGTCAAGATGATCGCCTGTTCAAAGCGCTCGTAGAATGTCAGGCCGCTGAACAGTCTGATGAGGCGGGACCAGTCCCTGCTGTGCCAGGAACGTTTCATGGAAATATCATCCATAACCGTTTTCCCATCCAATAACTGAATTATACTGTTTCACGTCTTCTGTTGGGCTTTCCCACAACGGAGCGTATCGCCATGCAGGACACGACACAGATCAAAAGCGTTCACCGTCCGTTTGAACCGCATCGCTTCGTTCCTGCGGGAAGGGACTGCTTTTACAGGACACTCCCGGCATGCTCGTTCACGGAACCTGCCGTCCGCGTATCCACGGCGGGGGTCAAGGTCGTGGCCTCAGGCTTTTGACTCTCGGGCTTTCCAACGGTCAGTGATGATACAAGCGTCGAGCAGGCCTTGCCTCCGGTGCTCGACACATGAACGATCGGCGCCGACTGACCGTTCGAGGTCATCATAATTGTCTGCGTACAGGATGCGCTGGGCTCACCGATACTGACAGCTTCGACACGCTGCTCGGACATGACCTGCTTCGGCAGCCCGTGCTCAATAGCCGGAACGGCGCGTAACGTGCTGACCAGTCGTGCTGTCAGTTCCCGGTCGGCAGCCTCCATGACAGCGATATCGCGTGTCATCATGCGATCAAGGGCGTCAAACATCGCGATATCGGATATCGAGGGGGTGGCGGGAATATTCTGGACTGGCACCAGAATGCCAACCTGATGCCCCTGCGCATCAATGACGTGCAAATTACCCTGTGCTTGCGCTGGCATGGCAGCCACCCCGAAAGCCAATGTGGCGACAACAGCGCCAGCATGAATCATCCGCGAAAAATGCATTTTGGAATCCTCCGTATCTGATAAGCAGTGTCGGACGATGCAAGGAATATGGCGCGCAAAAAGCCCGTTAGCAAGACGGGAATGATGGTGAAAAACGCGCACATGAATGTCGACTGAGTCAGTATTTCACCTTACAGACGACGTTCCATTCAGCCCCACAACTACCTGTCGTCTTAATGGAAACATAGCGGACAGACTGCAGTCGCCCTCGTCTCAGCCTTACGTTTGTAAGTTTCGAAAGTGGACCGGCGACATACCCATCAGGTTCGTAAAAGCTTTTGCGAATGCGCTAAGCGACGCGTAACCGACACCAGCCGCTACATCCGTTACCCGTTGACCCTCGGCAAGCAGGTTTGCTGCGTGGAAGAGACGGGCCTGTGCGATCCAATTTTGCCATGTCATTCCGGTTTCTCCATGAAAATGGCGACGGAAACTACGTTCCGACATTCCGGCATGACGCAACATCAAATTTAGATTTGTCTGCCTGGGGCTGGTAAGGGCCGCTTCCATAACCCGCACGATAGACGGGTGGGTGGCACGCGGTAGCTTGAAAAGCCGGGCTGTTTTGGCTTGCATTTGCTCCGTGCAGAGCGGGCCAACGGTTTGAAAAAAACTCCGGGCAATGGGGTCGTGCTCTGCTGAACCGGGTTGCCAATGTACGGTGTGGAGCAACATCTCCTGCAACATTGTCGTTATGGGAAATGTCTGGATATGGTCCGTGGGGTCATGCGGAAAATATGCCGGATCAAAAATAGACGGAAACACCGTCCAGATCGCGGATCATGGTCCGATGAGGTGTTTCTGCCGGAATCTATATGGCATGAGCCGTGGGCAATAGATGATGGCCGTCCGGACCTTCGATCTGTGTCGTGCCGCGTCTTGCATATGTGATCTGGTGGCATGGATGGGCGTGCCAGTCATAAAAGATGACGGAAGACGGATTACAACGCCGGTTTTCCCCGGGCCATCCTGTCTGTTCTCGACAAGGACGCCTTGTGTCTCTCTGGAGGTCAGGTTTTTCATTGGCCGATATCCGCTCATTTATGGCCGGATAGCGTTAGACGGCCAACAGCCCTTTCCTTATCCTGAAATGCCAAGGAAAGGAATAAGATGTCTGCTTGTCGCAGACCTCATGACACCCGGATCGTTGACCAGTTTACACGCTCGGCAAAGCCATTTGCTGATTTGGCTATCCACGCAGAGGCGGAAAGCATGGTGCAGACGCTCGCTGCCTGCGCAGTGACCAGAGACATGAAAGTGCTTGATGTTGCATGCGGTCCAGGGATTATCGCGTGTGAACTGGCCCGCGTTGGCGCGAAGGTCACGGGCATCGCCCTGACATCCGCCATGATCGAACAGGCACGCCTGCGTGCAGACAGGAAGGGCGTGAAGGTGGAAGCCTGCGCGTGGCTTATGCGGCCATCAATCTTCTGGGACTCTCCAGCGCTCAGCCCCCACGACCTGTTTTGCCATTAACGCCCCACAACCAGCAACGCATTGGGATTGCCCTCAAAGCATGCAACGAGGTACATTACAAATAATGGGTTCTTTCAGCTTAGTTGTTACGCAAAAAATAGGAAATATATCGAAACTAAATGGATAATATATCATGATTGTTTGTATTTTCATCCAACCAAAAACATCGAGAACATTCATTTTTTAAGTGAAGGGTAAGGTCGTTCAATAATTTACTCTTCACTCTTGGTATGGTCCAGTAGAGATCGACAGTGAGGCGACGCCCTGGAACGATTTCGATCAGATTGCCCAGAGACAGATATCTGTCCACGAGGGCGAGCGGCTGTAATCCCCATCCAACACTGTTGAGTGTAAAATCAAGGAAGCCGTGCGTAGAGGGAATATAATGTATACGCCGTGGTAGATCTGTCTTGTGCAGAGCGTGCAACCATCGCGCCTCCAGGCCATCGTCTCTGTCAAAGCATATACAGGGTGCCTCCTTAAACTCGGCCGCAGTACCTCCAGCACTAAAGTATCTTGCCATAAAGCCGGGAGTAGCGCAGGCAACATACTGCATAGCCCCTAACAGGACGGACCTGCATCCCGGGACCGGCTCTGTCTGGGCCGTGATCGCGGCTGTGACCTCGCCTGATCGGAGACGATCGGCTGTACAAGTCTCGTCCTCGACAAGAAGGTCCAGACAAATGGCTGCGTCTGTAGCAAAGCGCGAGATCGCACCTGAAAACCATGTTGCAAGACTATCTGCGTTTACAGCAATTCTGAGAGTAACCTCAGGTTGGGACAAGAGGCCTGATGCATGGGAAAGATGAGGAATCTCTGCTTCGAGCAGATGAACCCTGTCCAGATGAGTTACCAGGGCCCGCCCCAGGTCTGTCGGCCTGCATGGTTGCCCTCGGATAATCAGTAGAGCGCCCAGTCTGTCTTCGTACCCTCTGACACGTTGAGAGACGGCGGAGGCCGTAATGTTCAATTTCCTGGCCGCGCCGTCAAAGGAGCCTTCCCGGATGACAGCACTGACGGCCGCAAGAGCATTATAATCCAACATCAATAAAGAATTGCTTCAGCAGGATAAGAAAATCAAGTTTTCCTTCATTAACTGTGTTGCGTAAGAAGGCTGAATGATACCTTTCATTATCAGCTTTTTTTCCGGATTTGCGCTTTCTGCCTCGCTGATTGTCGCGATCGGAGCTCAAAATCTGTTCGTTCTTCGCCAGGGTTTGAAGAAAGAGCATGTCGGTCCCATTGTCCTTTTCTGCAGCTTCTCTGACGCTGTCCTGATTATCGCGGGGGTGAGCGGCATGGGAGCTTTGTTGGGGGCGCTCCCACAAGTCACGAAAGGATTTACGCTCGCTGGCGCTGGATTTCTGTTCTGGTACGGCCTGAGAACTCTACGACAGACCACACAGTCAGAGAGCATGAAAGTTACTACAGGCGCTTCTGTCTCTTTGCCGAAAGCGTTGGCCTCCGTCGCAGCGTTCACCTGGCTGAACCCGCATGTTTATCTCGATACAGTTCTCTTGATGGGCACAGCGTCGACAGCGCAGCCACTCCACCTCAGATCCTTTTTTGCAGCCGGGGAGGCATCTGCCAGTTTTCTGTGGTTTGGAGCATTAGGCTATGGCGCACGCTTTTTGCAGCCGCTGTTTGCCACGCCAAAATCATGGCAGATTCTGGATCTTATTATCGGGTGTGTGATGCTTTTCCTCGCAATTCTTTTGCTGCGACAAGGACTCTAAAATTTCTCAAAATATAGGAAGATTTCAGTGCACTGGATTGCTCTTATTGTTGCTGGCGTCTTCGAGGTAATCTGGGCCTCTGCCATGAAGCAGTCAGAAGGATTTTCGAAGTTCTGGCCTTCTATAATCACGCTTGTAGGGATGCTGATTAGCTTCGGCCTTCTTTCCCTGGCTATGAAGTCGTTGCCTCTGGGAACGACTTACACTGTTTGGACGGGAATAGGCGCAGTTGGGGCATTTCTGGTTGGGATAGTCATCTTGGGGGAAGGGCTCACGCTGGTCAGAGCTTTAGCTGCAATTTTCATAGTTTGTGGCCTCATCTTAATGAAAATATCCAACAACGAATAATGTGCTTTATCATCAAGACGCTGCAATTGGTGATTGAAAGTTTTCTTTAAATACTGTGTCCGCTTTGTTAGGGCGTGTCGTCAGTTAATTCCAATGATGGCGGAGACGAATTGCACGGCTGCGAGGAAAGTTGACTTCAGCTTGTCATATCGTGTTGCAATACCTCTGAACTGTTTAAGTCTGGCGAAGGAGCGTTCGATGATGTTTCGTTTTTTATAAAGCGAGAAGAGGATTTTCCGTGGATTGCGTCGGTTTTTCTTTGACGGAATAACCGGTGTGATCTTCCGCTCTTCAAGCTTTTCGATGAGGGGATCGGCATCATAAGCCTTGTCGGCGGTGAAGACCTCGGGATCGACTTCATCGAGCAATGGCTCTGCTTCTGTGATGTCGGCCCTTTGTCCGGGCGTCAGGGAAAGAGCCGCAGCCTTTCCCGCGGCATCGACAATGGCATGGATTTTCGTGGTCAGTCCGCCACGGGACCGCCCGGTGGCCTGATCCGCCCCCCTTTTTTACGGGCACCCGCGCTATGCTGGTGAGCACGGACAATGGTGCTGTCGATCATCATGTATTCGTTGTCATGGTCAGCAGCCAGATGCCGGAAAATCCGCTCGATCAAGCCGCCTTCGCACCAGCGACGCAGCCGCCGGTGCACGTTCTTTCAGTCCCCGAACCGGGCAGGCAGATCACGCTAGGGAATGCCTGCACGGTAACGATACAGCACGGCTTCGATAAACAGACGGTTATCCGCAGCCGTCCCACCGACATGACCTTCGCGACCCGGGAGAAGATCTTTTATCCGCTCCCACTGACCATCGCTCAAACCATACCGTCGCATTCACACTCTCCCCGTTCCAGAAACAGGAAGAAAACATCACAGATCAAACGGGAGTACAAGCTTCATAATCCCCCCGTTTAACTGACGACACGCCCTAGCCATATCTTCTAACAGACGATCTTCTACTTTGCCCCTAAACTGCCTGTTTGCTCAAAGAATTAAGCTGACGGTCAGCAGTCGCCTCATGTGGGTCAAACGTTTACCGATCTCTCCTGATGTATCCATAGCAGTAACGATAGCTGGCAGTTTTAAAGTCGATATTGTGAAGATCACAGGCATGTGGAGAGAGATGTCCCAATCTGGCCCATGATACGTCTTTGCTGGACCATCATTCCCGTTGCTGTCTTCGCTGTCTGGTTCTCATCATGAGTGACTTGACAAACACTCCAATGAAAGCAGTCCATGAAAGACCGTATCCATAACAAGGCATTTCTTGATCGCATCATGACGGCTGAAGAGGCCGCAGCATTGATCTGGAATGGAGATGTCATCGCCACAAGTGGCTTTACTGGCGCAGGATATCCCAAGGCGGTGCCGGAAGCCCTTGCTCAACACATTGAAACGGCACACGCCTCTGGCGAACCTTTCACGGTGCGGCTCCTGACCGGAGCCTCGACGGGGCCGCAACTCGATGGCGCTCTCGCCAGAGTCAATGGTGTGGCGTTTCGCTGTCCCTACAACGGAGACACCGCGATGCGGACGCGGATCAATGAGGGCAGCACGCTCTATCTCGACATGCATCTCGGGCAGGTGGCGCAAAAGGCGCGGCAGGGGCAGTTTGGCAGGCCTGATGTTGCGATTGTCGAAGCGGTCTCCGTCACACCGGATGGACAGCTTATTCTCAGTTCTTCCGTCGGCAACAGCCCTGCATGGGTGCAGATCGCGGACAAGATCATCATCGAGATCAATACGTGGCAGAACCCGGAGCTTGCAGGGATCCACGACATATGGGGAGGCGTGCGGATGCCACCAGACGGGCAGGTCATTCCCCTGATGCGTCCGGGTGACCGCATCGGAAGCGGCACACTTCCGATCGACTTCGACCGCCTGGCCGCTGTCGTGATCACGGACGAGCCGGACCGTAACGCGCCCTTTGCGGAGCCGGACACGACCGCTCGGGAGATTGCCGGGCATGTCATGGAGTTTTTCGAACATGAGGTGAGGCAGGGGCGGCTTCCACCATCGCTGCTGCCGCTCCAGAGTGGTGTTGGAAATATTGCCAATGCCGTGCTGGAAGGTCTGAATACGAGCCGATTTGAGAATCTGACCGGATTCAGCGAGGTTATCCAAGACGGCATGCTGTCCATGCTGGAAAGCGGGCGCATGACGGTCGCCTCAGCTTCTTCCTTTTCCCTGAGTCCGGAAGCGGCGCAACGCATCAATGACAATGCCGCGTTCTTCCGACAGAAGATCGTGTTGCGGCAGCAGGAAGTTAGCAACAGTCCTGAACTGATCAGGCGCCTTGGGATCATCGCCATGAATGGCATGATTGAGGCGGATATCTATGGCAACGTCAATTCTACCTGCGTCATGGGATCACGGATCCAGAATGGCATTGGTGGCTCGGGTGATTTCGCGCGCAATGCGTTCCTGTCTCTCTTTGTCTCTCCATCGACCGCCAAGGGCGGCAAAATATCCGCTTTTGTGCCGATGGTGCCCCATACCGACCATATCCTGCAGGACGTGCAGATCATTGTCTCCGAACAGGGGCTGGCGGACCTACGCGGGCTTGCTCCGGTTGAACGGGCGCGGGAGGTTATCAACAAATGTGCGCATCCGGATTTCCGGCCTGCTCTACAGGACTATTTCGAGCAGGCCCGTCAGCACAGCTTCGGCCAGCATATTCCTCATCATCTGCCGGCAGCCCTTGCCTGGCATCAGCGTTATATGGAAACCGGAAGCATGGCGGGCTGAACAAGTGCCGGAAACAGGATGACTGAACTTCTGATTGTCTTTGTGGTAAGCGATGGCGTCCAGTTGATGGATATAGCCGGACCAGCCGATGTTTTCGCAGAAGCCAATACTCTTCATGGCAGGCTGCTTTATCGATCTGTCATTGTGGCACGAGAGAAGGATATCCGGAGTTCCAGCGGTTTCAGCCTGAGGGCTGACCTGCTGCTGAGTGATGTCAGCAGCAGATGCGTTGATACGCTGCTTGTAGCGGGCGCACCTGACGCCGCCACAAGACCCTGTGATCCGGTTTTGACCGGCTGGCTGCGCCAGGAAGCCCCCCGTGCCCGTCGTTTTGGCTCAATCTGTGGAGGCGTCTTTCCACTGGCGGAATCCGGCCTGTTGGATGGACAGACCATCGCCGCGCACTGGGCTGATGTGGACTGCGTCTGCCAGCGGTTTCCCGCCGTCACTGTGGATGCGGATGCGATCGTGCGGGAGGAAGGCGCTCTGCGGACTGCGGCCGGTGTGTCATCCGGTCTCGATCTGGCGCTTTCGCTGGTGCGGGAGGATCTGGGCGAGCGGATTGCCCGTGATGTCGCACGGCAACTCGTGCTGTTCTACAAACGGCCCGGCGGTCAGTTACAATATAGTCGGCAGAGAGAATTGTCTCCGGCCGGGCGGTCGGCATTGCAGTCCCTGCAGCGCCGGATCATGCAGCAGCCGGATGCTGAATACAGTGTAAAAGCGATGGCAGAAATGGTGGCGCTGGAACGCCGGCAACTGACGCGGCTTTTTGCTCAGGAAACGGGGCTGTCACCCGCCCGATGGGTCGAGCAGACACGTCTCGCCGTCGCGCGTGGGCAGCTTGAAGAAGGACGGAAACCGCCAAAAGTTGTGGCGGCGGAAGCAGGTTTTGGGTCTGTCAGGGTTCTGCGAAGGCTGTTCCAGCATCATCTGGGCGTGACTCCCGCCGAATATAGGAAGCGTTTTGGGCAACTGCGCTGATCCCGTCTGTGCCTCAGATCAGCTTTTTCTTCTTTTATGCGTCAACGACTGCTTCTCTTCATGCCACGCGTGCGAGAGCTGTGCTGGCCAAGGCCACCAGACCGATCAGGACAGCACAGCCGAGTCATCCATGATGCGTGTAGAGAGGGGCGGGAGCAACAGCGCCGATGCTTCTGCCCAGATAATAGCAGGTGAGATAGAGACCGGTTGCCGCAGACCGTCCTTCCCTGGCATGCCGTGCGGTATAGCCGGTGGCGCAGGATTGTCCGGCGAAGACGGCCATGCAGGACAGAGCCAGTCCAATTACGAATAGGAGGAAGATGGACGGAAAGGGTTAGGACGTTGCGAGGCGATTTCATGTGTTATCGACGTTTCCCAACGCAACCTTCCGCGCACCATGGTTCTCTCGTGGAGCGAGACCATACAACAGAATCTTGATGGGACTGCATGTGTCAAAAAATACGGATCATACGCAGTTGCATGAGCAGCAGGAAGCATCGTCTGGCCGTTGCAAAGCGAGCCGGATCGTTCTCCCCGCGAAACTGCCTGTTGCTTCAACGGAAACAGAGTAGATAGGCGGCAGTCGCCCTCTTCGGAGACGTCGTGAGCACTAGCGCCATGACCCGACACCGGACATCATTGACTTCGCTCTTATACACAAGGCAACGAAACTGCTATGACCAACACCATATGGGCTAGGCTTGTCCCAGAGCTAACCTGCGCGAGCGTTACCGACAGCATGCGCTTCTATTGCGACCTCCTAGGCTTTCAAGTGCGCTACGAGAGGCCCGAGAACGGCTTTGTTTACCTATGCCTCGCCACTGCGCAGATCATGCTGGAAGAGGAGCATTCCGACGCATGGACTGTAGGGTCGCTGGATCGTCCGCTCGGGCGTGGGATTAACTTCCAGATCGAGGTAGACGCTATCCAGCCGATCCATGATCGGCTTCGCTTGGCCTCGGTCGCCTTGTTCCGCGAACAGAACGAGGTATGGTATCGTCAGGACGAGATTGAGCATGGGCAAATCGAGATGCTGGTTCAGGATCCTGATGGCTACCTTTTGCGCTTGACCGAACTTTTGGGAACGCGCCCTGTGTCGAGCGTATGACGCAACTGCGAATGTCCGACAATGCGGGTTCGATCCCATAAGTGGACTGGCAGCTTAATAGAGAGGAAGAACGAACCCGATAGCGGACAAGGAAATTTGTTCTCTCTATCGTGAGGTTCGGAACCCACTTCAGAAATTCAGCATCATGATGCTAATAGACGCCGTGCTATCGCTATCCTTGGGCATTAAGGATATAAAGATATTCCCTTTTACCAAGGGTATGTGACAACCTTCGCCGGGATATTGCCATTTAGAGCCTCCTTGCCCGACGCCAGCAAGAGTAAGGTATCTCTTGCGTAAAGCTCCCCTAAAACTGAATTAGGCCAATATGTGGTCCGGCGCGCTTTCGATAAAGCAGGCTTTCTTGCTTTGATCGTAATCAGCTGTTTTATCTGAGGACTCCATCCTTGATGACTGACAGCTGCAAGATCCTTATGATCTTTCCGCTTTTTAACTCTGGTTCGTTCTGGAACTACAAGGAAGCTTGTGAGCTGACTGGTGCACGCTACCCAGCGGCACCTCTTGGCCTGATCACCGTGGCAGCCATGCTTCCAGAGAACTGGGACGTCAGGCTGATCAATCGCAACACGGAACTTCTGACGGAAGAAGATTTCGCGTGGGCCGATATGGTGATGACCGGGGGAATGCTTCCACAGAGAAATGATGCCCTACATATCATCGACATATGCCGGGCCAAGGATAAGCCTGTGGTGGTGGGAGGGCCGGATGTCACATCCAGCCCACCTGTCTATAAGGCCGCAAATTTTCAGGTTCTCGGGGAAGCTGAAGAGATCATGGTCAACTTCATCTCGGCGTGGCGAAACGGTGCCAGGGAGGGTGTGTTTGAAGCACCTATGGGCAAGACAGACGTCACAAAAAGCCCTCTGCCGCGTTTCGATCTGCTGAAGCTGGACCAGTATCTGCATGTCGGGATTCAGTTCTCACGCGGATGTCCGTTCAGTTGCGAATTCTGTGACATCATTGAACTGTATGGCCGTGTGCCGCGTACCAAGACGACCGGACAGGTCATGGCAGAACTGGATGCGCTCTATACCCTCGGTTATCGCGGACATGTCGATTTTGTTGACGACAACCTGATCGGCAACAAAAAGGCGCTTAGGAAGTTTTTGCCTGATCTCAAGCAATGGCAGGACGAGAAGCGCTTCCCGTTCGAGTTTTCGACCGAAGCGTCGATCAACCTTGCCGATGATGCCGAGTTGCTGAAGGATCTTGCCGATAGCAATTTCTTCGCCGTGTTCGTGGGGATTGAAAGCCCGGATACCGACACACTGGTCATGACGCAGAAAAAGCAGAACACCCGCCGGAGTCTGCAACAAAGCATCGAGACCATCCATGCCGCGGGAATTTTCGTGAATGCCGGCTTCATTGTGGGCTTCGACAGCGAGAAAGGGAGCGTCGCTTTGGGCATGATCGAGTGTATCGAAGACACGTCGATCCCTGTCTGCATGGTGGGGCTGCTTTATGCTCTGCCGACGACGCAGCTTACACGCCGACTGCTGGGGGAAGGGCGTCTCTTTGTGGATGACGGCCAAACGCAGTCGGGTGATCAGTGTACAGCCGGCCTGAATTTCGAGACCAGTCGTCCACGTCGGGATGTGCTGGACGATTACCGGACGGTGCTCAGAACAATCTATGAACCGACCGCCTATTTCGGTCGTGTACGCAGATTGGGACGTATGCTCAAACGCAAGCATGCCCATCGGATGATCAAGGGAGATCTTCGCAGTTTCTTCCGGCTGCTCTTCCGCATCCATCGGGCCGGTCCGGGCTCGGCGACACAGTTCTGGCGGATGCTGGCAGACTGTGCCCTACACAATCCAAAAGCGCTGCCATATGTGGTTATGACCAGCGCGCTATATTTGCACCTCGGCCCCTTTGCGCGGCAGGTTGTGGCAGAGATTGATCAGGAAATCATCAAGCTCGATCAGGGGCGCTGGCAAAGGCCGCTTCTGCAGCAGAAGCTTGCCGAGGAATTACTTCAGCCTGCCTGAGCTCGTGACGATTTTTTGTCCATCAAGTCGGTATCTAAACGCAGATGCTGGTTCTGAGGCGACATTAGAAAGATTTTTCCGATGGGAGATCAGAAGAGCGTCAAGATTTTGCCTTTACGACCCGTAAAGCCGAGTCTGCTTCCCCCTTAGTCGCCTGTCTGTTCAGTGAACATTGAGCAGACAGGCGGTAACCGCCTAATGTCGGACATAACATCTTTTTATGCGTCTTCCACATAACGGACATTGTTACGTCATTTTGGTAGGGTGGACCTTTCTCTCAAGATGCTTTCCTCTCTGAAAAGATATCTGTTGTGAGCTGGTGGATAGATTAGTGACATAATCGTTTGTTTCAATGGTAATTCAATATTCCTGATATCAAGCAAAAGCTTTTGATAACCGGTTCGAGAACAGATTTTAAACGTGCCGGGAAAAGAAATTCCGATATCGGCAGCAATCATTCAGTAGTTGATTTAATCGCAGGAGATTGGGCAGCTGGGCAAACCTCATCCTGATCTATACGGATGTCACGGTCATGTCGGAACTCTGTGTTCTCATCGCCCCATTTCTTGAGAGCCATGATGATTGGCTCTAGGCTACGCCCTCGCACTGTGAGGCTGTACTCCACCTTTGGCGGAACCTCAGGATAGACCGTCCGCAGCACGAACCCGTCATGCTCCAGTTCGCGGAGCTGGGCCGTCAGCATGCGCTGAGTGATATTGGGCAGACGTTTACGAATTGCATTAAAGCGCAGGGTGCCCTCAAACAGATGATAGAGGATCACCCCTTTCCATTTTCCGTCAATGAGCTGAAGCGTCGCCTCAACGGCACAGCCGGGACTGCAATTGAGTGATTTATGGCGAATACGGGCCATGATGGTATCATTTCCGATACTATGGGCGTTAAAAGTGCGTTTTTGTCGGAAGAGAGTATAACGCTCAAGCTTCTCCTTACTCAACAGAGGAGCAGAAACCATGCGCGCTGTCGGCTATCAGAAGCCTCTTCCCATCGAAAATCCGGCTTCACTCCAAGACATTGATCTGCCGAAACCAGTTCCGTCAGGACGGGATCTTCTGGTGGAAATCAAAGCTGTGTCGGTCAATCCTGTCGATACGAAAGTGCGTCGCAGCGCCTCGCCAGAGGCAGGGCAATGGCGGGTTCCGGGTTGGGACGCAGCCGGAATTGTTGTCGGAGTTGGACCTGACGTTACGGATTTCTCCATCGGAGATCAGGTTTTCTACGCGGGAACGCTCGATCGTCCGGGAACCGATGCCGAGTTCCATCTGGTCGATGAGCGAATTGTCGGCCGTAAACCCCACTCCCTGAACTGGGCTGAGGCTGCGGCTCTGCCGCTGACAGCAATCACGGCCTGCGAGATGCTTTTCGATCGTCTTGATATCCGTCGGTTAGTGCTGGGAATGAAGCCATCCGTTCTGATCATCGGGGGCGCAGGTGGCGTCAGCTCCATGGCTATCCAACTGGTCCGGGCTCTGACTGACGTTACGGTCATTGCCACAGCTTCCCGCCCCGCAACGCATGACTGGGTGAAGTCCCTCGGGGCACATTATGTGGTCGATCATAGTAAGCCGCTGGCTCCGCAGGTCGTGGCACTTCCGACCGGCGCTCCCGGCTTCGTCTTTTCCACAACGCAGACAGATCAGCATCTGGCGGACATTATCAAACTGATTGCTCCTCAGGGGCATTTCGGCCTGATTGACGATCCGACTGAACTCGACGTTTTACCCCTCAAGAAGAAAAGTCTGTCCCTCCACTGGGAGCTGATGTTCACACGTCCGCTGTTCGAAACGGCAGATATCAGCGCACAGGGGAAACTGTTGAATGAAGTGTCCCGCCTTGTGGATGAAGGTCGTATTCGCACTACGCTCGGCAAAAATCTCGGGCCCATCACGGCTGCCAATTTGCGAGAGGCGCACATGATGATTGAAAGCGGTCAGACAAAAGGAAAAATCGTGCTCGAAGGTTTCCCCGCCTGAAAGAAAAAGATCATGACTGGAACAGCAAAAAAACGCGTCAAGACATGGTACGAAACTGGCGACACAGCATTGCTTGCGGAAAATATTGTCTGGAATGTTCTCGCCACTTTTCCTGAAGGTGGACAGTATGTCGGTCGAAAAGCCGTAGAAGAGCAGTTTTTCACCCGGATAAAGAGTCACTTTTCGGATTACGTGAGGCATCCGCACAGTTTTATCGCCGAAGAAAACAGTGTGGCGACAACAGGGGTTTATCGCGTGCGGACCAGACAGGGTCAGTCGGGCGATATTGCATTTGCACATTTCTGGACAGTGAGAGACGGCCAGATCTCGGCGCTGCATCAGGTCGCAGATACAATCACAATACAGAAACTGCTCATGACCGGAGAATATAAATCATGATTGAAGAAGAGCACCTGATGACCCAGAACCGTACGGGTGGGCGGTTCGACCTCAATAAGATTGCCACGGCGTTCCCGGAAACGGCGGACACGATGCTTCTGGATACCTATCTGACAGACAAATCGGAAGCCAGTATCAGGGTCTTTCGGATTTATCGGGATGTGCCGCCGCATTATCACACCCAGTGCGATGAAGTTCTTCATGTTCTTTCCGGAGAAGGAACATTCTGGATTGATGACCCGGCCACTGAAGCCCCGTTTGCACCGGGCCACCTGCTGGTTTTCCCGCGACGGGCCGTACATGCACTTCCTTGTATTTTAAGCAGTCCTGTCGTTTTTCTTGCCATCGACACGCCACGACGGGCACCGGACGACGTGGTGTTTATCAATCCTGCCGAAGGTACGCCTTCCGGTTTTATTGCAAATATCTGAAGTTATGTCGCTCAGCGGAAATGAACAAAGGCAGCCTCCTTCGAGAGGATATCTGCAAAAAATCGCCATAGCGGCAGTCATGAGTTTCATGTCTGCATGCGCACAACCTGATCCATCCCATGCCCAGACCATCAGGGTCGAAGCGACGACCACCTCAATGGACTGGAACGCAGTAGCCCTCGGCAGCGGTCATGTGTTCGTAGCAGGCCCTCGCTGGACCGGGTTTCCCGGGCCAGCCGTGGGCGTTCTGACGAAGAGAAAAGGCATAAAGCCGTTTCCGAATGCCGACTGGAACGACTGGAAGCCCGGAATAGACCCGACACATCGTTTTGTCAGCGTGAATGCGCTCCACATGGCCCCTGACGGAACACTGTGGGTAGTTGATACCGGAACTCCGTCTTTTGGAGGTGCACCCATATCGGGAGGAGCCAAGCTTGTCCGGATTGATCCGGCAACCGGCCACATCCTGCGTATTTATCCTTTGGGATCGGAGATTGCACAGGCGGGGAGCTACATCGACGATATTCGCTTTAACGACAGACATGCCTATCTGACCGATGCTGGGAAGGGGGCACTCATCGTATTGGATGTTGAAACAGGCAGTGCCCGACGAGTAATGGTCGACGATGCCTCTACGGTCGCATGGGCAGAACGGCCTATTGTCATGGACGGTCATAATGTGGAGAACCGCCCACATGAGCCCCTGCTGGTGAATGTCGATCCATTAGGCTCAGGACCCATTGATTTGTGTAGGGAATTTTGATTCAGGCTCTGCAAGGAGACTGAAGATGAGCGACCTGTTTTGGCTGACGGATGAACAGATGGAGCGTCTGCGGCCGTTCTTTCCCAAGAGCCATGGTAAACCTCGCGTTGATGACCGCCGCGTGCTGAGCGGCATCATTTTTGTGAACCGCAATGGTATGCGCTGGCGTGATGCGCCCCGGGAATACGGTCCGCACAAGACGCTCTACAACCGTTGGAAGCGGTGGGGTGACAAGGGCGTCTTCTTAAGTCTGGC
>NZ_LHZU01000100.1 GCF_001580995.1 Acetobacter senegalensis | reverse complement strand
AACCGCCGTGACCAGAACGGGCAGCGCTTTTCCATCCCACCGGATCACGATGGTTTTGGGCAACGGAGACGTTGCGCCATCGGTCTGGATACTGGAGGGCGCTGGCATGATAACGGGTTTTTCCGCCCCGCCCAGTCCCGCCCCGCTCGTAACAGGGGCGCTCAGTGCGGGGGCGGCAGACCAGACCAGCGCCGTTGCAGAAACCAGAAAACAGCGCATGGGCCGGGTGATCTGTCGCATCATGAAAAATCCGTTGTCCTTCTTCTCAGGTCAGCAGCGTGTGCAGGGCGCGTAATTCCGGGTCATGCATCAAGGCATGGTCCAGTGCCGGGCGTATGGTCAGGGCGCTGGCGGCGTCTTCATCTGCCAGAACAAGGCAGTTGGTATGAAAATGCAAGGCCGAGGCGCTGATCTGCGCTGTCACTGGCCCTTCCAGCACGGCGCGCAGCATCTCGGCCTTGGCTTTGCCAGCCACTGTCAGCACAATGCGCCTGCTTTCCAGAATGGTGCCAGTGCCCATGGTCAACGCCAGAGGCGGAACGGACTCCGGGTTGCCATCAAAAAGTCCAGCATTCTGCTGGCGTGTTTCCGGGGCCAGCACAACAGGGCGCGTGCGGGAGGCAAGGGAGGAAAGGGGCTCGTTAAACCCTATATGCCCGTTTTCTCCCAACCCCAGAAGTTGCAGGTCTATGCCCCCTGCGGCCTTGATGGCGGCATCGTACCGTTGCCCTTCGGCTGCCAGATCTGCCGCCATGCCGTTGGGCAGATGTGTGCGGCTTGGGGCAATCCCGACATGCTGAAACAGGTGCGTGTGCATGTAGGCATGATAGGAACGTGCATCCGTTGCAGGCAGGCCCACATATTCATCCAGATTGAAGGTGGTGCAGCCTGAAAAATCCAGCCCATCCTCCCGGTGGCGCTGCACAAGGTGGGCATACACCGCCTCCATGGTGCGGCCAGTGGCCAGCCCCAGAACAGAATTGGGCTTGCGGCTGATCTGCTCGGCCAGAAGGGTGGCCGTCAGGCGGGCCAGATCCGTGCGGTTGGGGCACAGAAAGACTTTCATGGTCCTACAAGGTCCTTTGCAAAAACGGCTGGAAGGGCAGGGGCATTGCGGGTGGTGTTCAGCGCTGCGTCTGCGCCAGAACGGTGCGCAGATTGCCACCGTTTTCAGCCAGCACGGTGCGGCCTTCCTCCGGGGTGAAGCCAAAACACACCAGAATGGCCAGCTTGATGCTGCCTTCGGCTTTTTCCAGCGCGGCGTGGGCCTCGGCCTCGGTGCAGCCTGTCAGTTGCTGCACCATACGGTGGGCGCGGCGCACCAGTTTGGCGTTGACTATCCGCATATCCACCATCTGCCCGCGCCACGTGTGGCCCAGCCGCACCATCAGCGCGGTGGAGAGCATGTTCAGCGCCACTTTCTGGGCTGTTCCGGCTTTCATGCGGGTGGAGCCTGCTACCACTTCCGGGCCGGTTTCAATCAGAATACCAATCTCGGCATCGCGCAGCAGGCGGGCGTCCGGGCTGCAGGAAAAACCAATGGTCAGGCTGCCTGCCGCGCGGGCGGCGGTCAGGGCGGCGCAGGTATAGGGCGTGCCGCCACTGGCTGCTACGCCAATCACCACATCATCCGGCCCGGCCTTGTGGGTGGCAATGGCGGCGCGGGCAGTGTCTTCTTCATCCTCGGCCCCTTCAACGGGCTGGAACAGCGCTGCGTCTCCGCCTGCCAGCAGCAGCACAAGCCGGTCTTCCGGCCAGCCATAGGTCGGGATCAGTTCCACCCCATCCTGCAAGCCAATGCGGCCTGATGTTCCTGCCCCCACGTAAAACAGCCGCCCACCGCGCTGCAGGCGCGGCAGGGCCGCCGTTATGGCGTCTTCCATGCCCGGCAGGGCGGCTTTGACAGCGGAAACCGCACCAAGCTGGCTTTCTAGCAGCGCTTCCAGCAGGGTTCCCGTGGGCCAGAGATCAAGTGCCTCATACCGGGAATCAGACATTTCAGTTTTGGCGGGCACACCGGCGGAGGACGAAACCGTGGAGGTCATGAAGCGGAAAATCCTGTTCTCTAGTATAAAAGATGCGTGTGGCGCAGGGCGCGGAAGCGGTCCAGATCAGCCTGCCATGTCGCGGCCAATGCTGTGGCGTCTGCTCCATGGTCAAGCAGGGGGCGGATCTTTCGGCTACCGCAAAGCTGGTCAAATGTCTTGCCATTCCCGCGCCAGAAGGCTGGCCCGGCCAGCCTGCGGCCCGTGCTCAGCAGGGTCATGCCGGTGGCAACCGGGTCAAACACGGTGCGGTCCATAACGGCGCAGTGCAGCCCATGCAGCAACGTGTTTTTGAACGGGTCTACCTGCGGCGTGAACCACACATCCCGGAAGGCGGCACCGGCACAGCCAGCCGCAGCAGCCTGCTCTGCCCAGATCCGGCCATCCACGCCCGCGCTGCCCAGATACAGGAACGGCATGGTGGTGCCACGCCCTACGGAAAAGGATGTGCCCTCAAATAAACAGGTGCCGGGATACACCAGCGCCGTCAGCGCGGAGGGCATGTTGGGGCTGGGTGGGCACCATGTCAGGCCGGTGTCTTCAAAAAACATGCCGCGCTGCCAGCCTTCCATGCGCACAACGTCCAGCGTGGCGGCCTTGCCCGCCAGTGCGGGCATGAAGGCGGCATTGAACAGCCGCGCCAGTTCCGCAACCGTCATGCCATGGCGCAGGGCAATAGGCGCACGCCCCACAAAGGAGGACAAAGCCGGGTCCAGCACCGGGCCGGAAGCATCGGTGCCGGAAATGGGGTTGGGGCGGTCCAGCACCAGCAGCGGCAGGCCAAGCTGCGCACAGGCCACCATGCAGTCAAACAGGGTCCAGATATAAGTGTAAAACCGAGATCCCGTATCCTGAACATCAAACATCAGCAGCGTAATGCCGGATTTTTTCAGGATGCTTTTCAGCGCGTCTCCGCTTTTGGCGTAGATGTCATACACTGTGCAGCCCGTTTGCGGGTCCTGTGTTTCGGGCTCGGAAAATCCTTCCCGCATGGAACCACGGAACCCGTGCTCCGGCCCGAAAACAGCGTGCAACTGCACGGAGGGCGCGTCATGCAGGCAATCCACAATGGAGCGGAGTGCAGCATCCACGCTCGCCACGTTGGCAATGACCCCCACCTTGTGGCCCTTGAGGGGAGCGTAGTTGGCGTCTCGCAGTTTTTCAAAGCCGGTTTTTACGGGGGCGGTGGCCTGCTTCTGGCAGGAGGTTGGTGCGGGCGGGGCAGCGTGGGCTGTAGCGGCAGCCCCGCGTGTTGTCATGGCTCCCCCCAGTCCCACAGCAGCCTGAAGAGCAAGTTTGCTGGCGCGTGTGGCCAGAGCGCGGCGGCTGATACGGGTCATGATTTAGGCCTTTTGGCGGGCAGGGAGATCACGCCGCGCACCACATGCAGGCCCGCGGCAAATACAAACAGCAGCACCATGCCCAGCAGAATCAGCCACGGAAACGCCAGTGCATGGCCACCGGGGTGCAGCGCCACCATGGCCAGCAGCATCAGCGGCACGGTCACGCAAAACGCAGGTAGAAGTTCGGCAGAGCGGGCGGAGGGCAGCAGCATGCCTGCCAGAAAGGTGCCCAGCATGGGGCCATAACTACAGGCGGCAATGGACAGCCCAAGCAGCACGGCGGACTGGCTTCCCTGTGCAAACAGCAGGGAACAGCCAACAAGAGCCGCAGCCCAGACCACGGTAATGCCACGCGCCAGCGCCAGCGGGCCAACATTGATCATCCGGCTCAGACGGGTGCAGAGCGCGGAGAAATCTCCCACCGTGGCGGCTGTCATGGCGGACAGGGTGGAGGAGAGTGACCCCATGGTGGCCGCCAGAATGGCCGCAACCATCAGCCCGCGCAGCCCCGGTGGCAGCCCGTGCACAATGTAGTCAGGAAACACGGCATCTGGTGAGGATAGGCCCGTTTGCGCCAACGGCACCTGCCCATGATACATCCACAGCAGAATGCCAACGCAGGAAAGCAGGAAGAACAACGCCGCCACGCCCACGGCGCTGCCCATCAGCGCCATGCGGGCTTCCTTCAGGCTACGGGCGGCCAGCACACGTTGCACCATCAACTGGTCTGTCCCGTGGGAGGCAAGCGTCATCAACGCGCCCCCGCCAATGGCGGCAACAGGGGTGAAAGCACTGCTGAAAGGGACGGATGCCTGCGCAAACAATGCAAATTTCCCAGCATGCTGCAATGTGCTGAAGGCGCCGGAGGGCAATCCATGCAGCAACAGGGCCGCACACAAAGCGGAGCCCCCAAGATACAGGCAGAACTGAATGGCGTCAGACCACACAACCGCCCGCAGGCCGCCGCATAAGGTGTAAAAAAGCGTAATGCCCACAATGCAAACCAGCAGCAGGGTACGGGGCACGGCCATATGGGCAGCGGCCAGCATGGCCGTTAGCGGTAGCATGCCGGCAAACAGCCGCACGGCTTCCGCCAGAACGCGGGTGCCCAGAAAAGTGGCGGAGGCCGCACGCTGCATACGGCCACCAAAGCGTTGGCCCAGATAATCATACGCGCTCAACATGCGGCCGGAACTGTAAAGCGGCAGAAATTTCCAGGCCACAATGGCACGGCCCAGCAGATAGCCAAGGGCCAGCCCCACAAACACCATGCCGCTGCCAAACGCCACGCCGGGCACACTGATAACGGTAAGGGTAGAGGTTTCCGTTGCCACCATGGAAAGGCAGAGCGCCCACCATGGCAGATCATGCCCGCCTTCCAGATACGCGGCGGTGGATGCCTGGCGGCCCGAAAGAGCTACGGCCAGCAGCGGCATGCCCGCCAGGTAGGCGAGCATCACGGCCAGATCAAGTATGGTCATAAAAGCCGTGTCTTCACAGTCTGGTCTCTCCCTGCAATGCAGGGGCAAGTATGCGGCCAAGCTGGCGGGGGGACAACACGGCACGGGGCATTGTGTCTTTCAATTTTGTTGTGGCATGTTAACATTCTGTTATGACAGGACAGCAGGCTAGGCAGGCTTGCGTCTTTATGGAACGCGTTCTGCACGCTGCCCGCGCAGAGACTGTGTGTTTCAGGAACACGATAAAACAGGAAGGATGAAACGCCCGTTATGCGTTTACGTCAGATCGAAGTTTTCTATGCGATCATGTCCACAGGTTCCCTGCGTCGTGCTGCTGAAGTGTTGCATGTCTCTCAGCCTGCGGCCAGCAAGGTTCTGCGCTATGCGGAGCAGTCTTTGGGGTTCGCGCTGTTCGAGCGTACGGGCGGCAGGCTTGTGCCCACGCGTGAGGCCCTGATCATGCTGCCGCATGTGAACACCATTTTTGAGAAAGTGTCCGATCTCAAAAGATTGACGGAAAACCTCCGCTACGCGCGGGATGGTCACGCCATCAGCATAGGCTGCGTGCCGAGCCTGGGGCTGAGCGTGGTGCCACGGGTAATTCAGCGTTATCACGCCACCCATCCGGGTAACGAACTCACAATTGATACGCTGCATGGGCCGGAGATTGTCTCGCGCATTCTCAACCATGATCTTGATCTGGGCATTGTGTTCGGCACGTATGAAAAACAGGGCCTGACCGCCAGCCATATTGCCGAAGTACCGCTGGTGCTGATTGACCAGAACTGCACCAAAGGCCCCGTTGCGTTGGAGGACATTGATCCCGCCCGCTATATCGGCCTGAGCGAGAACGATCCCACAGCCCGCCTGCTGGATATGGCGTGGGAGGAAGCGGGTCTGTCTGCCGTGCCTGTTGTGCGGGTGCGAACCCATTACATGGCGGCCGAACTGGTGCGGCTTGGCGGTGGGTGCGCCATTGTGGATGGGCTGACGGCCCTGCATCATCCGGGCCTGCCACCGCCGCTTCCGCTCAAGCCACCGCTGGGCATGGCCTGCACGGTTCTCTTCCGGGCGGATTACGCACTTTCCCATATCTCGCAAGATATTCTCACACTTCTCAAGGAAGAGATAAAACGTGATCTCGCGGCTTTGCCAACGCTCTAACTGCGGAAAGCCGCCATTTCTGTCCGGTCATTCGGGCCTGTCTTAACCATTGGCTAATGGAAGCAGATGTTTTTGACATGGACAGATGTCCATTTTCTTCTGACCATTGCGCTATCGTATTCAGATGGTAGTCGGGGCGGGAGGGAAGCACGTTATGCGAGGGTCAGGTTCTTGTAGAAAAGCAGCACTTCTTTTAGGAATTTCAGCTTTCTGTTACGGCTGGGCGACTGAGGCGCACGCCCAGATCATTTCCCTGCCAGGCACCACAACTGGTAAGGCCATCACCAACAAATCCTCTAAAAGTTCCAAGGTTTCCTCAACGGCCGAGGGCAAGAACGAGACGATTACCGTGGTCGGCACCCATCTGGGCGCAAAGGAAACGGCGGAAATTCAGCCCGTTACCATGATTACGGGTGAACAGATCCAAAAATCATCTTCCATGACACTGGGGGATGTTTTTGCCCATATTCCCTCCATGGGGTTCTCCGGCAACACATTCAGTAACGATGGCGGCTCCTGCCTGAATATTCGTAGTCTGGGTGTGGCCCGCACGCTTGTTCTGGTCGATGGTCACCGTATGGTAAACGGCAATGGCTCCGTTGACTGCCCGGATGTGAACTCGATCATCCCCGCCATGGTGGACCGTATTGAAATTCTGAAAGACGGATCTTCCACCACCTATGGGTCAGATGCCATTGCGGGTGTGGTCAACATCATTCTTAAAAAGAATTTTACAGGCACTACCGTTACAGCCAATGGCGGCATCAGCGAATATGGTGATAACCAGACCGCCAATGTCACCATCGCGCATGGCTTCAACTTCATGCATGATCGGGGCAATTTTACTATTGCTGGTTCCTACAACTATCAGGCCCCCATGGCAGCCGACCAGCGGAAATGGGCGATGGAAGAAGCCAAGGTCAACAACCCGCCGGGGCAGGCCCAGTATTTTGGCTCACAATACGGACCCCAGCCTGTTTTTGCCGCAGTAAATGGTGGCGCACCGCTTACAGCCCAAAGTGATGGTGTGGCGCAGTCCGTCATTTCTGATGGTCACGGCGGGTACCGTCCCTATAGCTGGAATGATAATTACGATTACTCCAAAGATAATCAGATCATTTCCGAGCAGCAGTGGGGCGCATTGTCCGGCACGGGTCATTTCGATGTGAATGATTACGTCCAGCTTTACATGACCGCCAACTACACCCACACCCAGACGCAGGATGTGGGCACCCCCATGTATGTAGCCACGCCTGCCACAACCCTGACCGGAAATTCCGGCGCGGTGGTTGTGCCATCTGGCACACCGGGCAACCCGTTTGGTGAAGATGTCGCAATGTATCAGCGTATGTTCGGTCTGGGCCGGGAATATGGATACAACAATATCAACATGTATCAGTTTACCGGCGGGGTGCGTGGCGCGCTCCCACATTCCGGCGGCTGGACATATGATGGCTTCTTCTCATTCGGTAAAACCGTCACATCCTCCAGCCTGAGCAATCAGGTAAACTGGAGAAATCTTGAAAATTCGCTGGGCTTCCATCAGACCGGCGGCGCTGGGTCCACAGAAGGGTATTATGATCCCAACCTGTGCGCCGGTATTGCCGGGTGTGCGTCTTATAACCCGTTCACCGGGTCCATGTCGCAGGCCGCAGCGAATTATATCGGCTTTACGGATACCTATCCCTCAGCGCAGGAACTGCGTGACGTACAGTTGACGTTCTCCAACAAGCATATTGCAAAACTGCCCTATGGTCCGCTGGGCATTTCCGTTGGGGTGGAGCACCGTAGTCTGGATGGCTACTGGCACGCTTCTGACGAGGATAAGGCCGGTCTCAATTCAAACTCCTATCGCACGGATACCAGCGGCGGTTACAACGTGACCGAAGTGTTTGGCGAACTGAGTATTCCGCTGCTGAAAGACCTTCCGGGCGCTAAAGCGCTTTCTGCTGAAGTCTCTGGCCGTTTTTCCAATTACAACACCTATGGGCAGACCTATAACTGGCATGCGGGCCTGATCTATGCCCCCGTGCCGGATATCAGCTTCCGCGCCAATATTTCCACCGGGTTCCGTGCCCCGACCATTCAGGAACTTTACAAAGGAAACCTGATCAGTCTGACCGGCACGCGTGATCCTTGCGCGTATATCGGCACCTTCCCCAGTTCCTTGCAGTCCATTGTGGCGGGCAACTGCCGTGCACAGGGCATCAATCCGGATACGTTCAAGCAGAATAACGGCGTTATCAAATACCAGACGGGTGGTAACATTCATCTTCAGCCGGAAATCTCCCGTACCTATACCATCGGCACGGTGGTGACACCCCGGTTCCTGCCCGGCTTTACGGCAACGGTTGATTACTTCCATACGCATATTACGGAAACCATCGGCTATCCGACGCTCTCTACAGAACTCAATGGCTGTTACAGCAGCGCCAATTTTTCCAGCTCCTACTGTTCAATCCTGAACGGACGAGACCTCAATGGGCAGCTGAACCCGGTCAACCGTTACCAGAGCAACATGGGCGCGTTTATTGAAGATGGGTTGGATATCAACGCCAGCTATCATGTGCCGATTGATTACAATAACGCTCTGACATTCGGTGCGGATATTCAGGATGTGATGGCTTATAAAACCCAGACACAGCCAAATCAGCCTTTTGTCAGCTATCTGGGCACGGATTACGGCCCCATGAAGTGGGTGGCCAACGGCACCATTACCTACACGCACGGCCCATGGGCGCTGACATACATGCTGCGCTATACGGACGGGTTCAATTATTATCCCAACTCATCCTACGGGCCGGGCCTGTCCATGTGGTACAAGGTGGATCAGACCTTCTATCATGACCTGATGGTGACCTACACGGGCAATATCTATACCGTAACCGGCGGTGTTAAAAACCTTGGTGGTCAGGACCCAACGTTCTACGCAAACGGGTCTTACAATACGGCCCCCGGAATTTATGACTACTCCGGTCGCTATGTTTATCTGAAAGCACAAGTTCATTTCTAGGCCTGACCATGGGGCGGAGGCCACAGGGCTTCCGCTCCCCCGGCGCATTGTCTCCATTGATATCATGCGTGGCGCAACAATTGTGTTCATGGTGATTGTCAATAACCCCGGAGATTGGAACAGGGTCTGGTCACCTCTGGACCACGCGGCATGGAACGGTTGCACACCGGCCGATCTTGTTTTTCCGTTCTTCCTTTTTCTGATGGGGTGCGTCATCCCCTTTGCGTTTGACAGACGGCTGAGGGAAGGGGCGCAGCGCAGCCAGTTGGTAGGCCACATTGCCTGGCGGGGGTTGGCGCTTGTCGGGCTCAAGCTGCTTCTTAGCCTGTATCCTTTTTTCCACGTCACGCATCTGCGTTTTTTTGGTGTCCTGACACGGATAGCCCTGTGTTACGTGGCCGCCGCCAGCCTTTATCTCTGCTCCCGCAAAACCGGGTTTCTTGTCTCTGTCATTGGTCTCATTCTGCTGGCCTATTGGGCTATTCTGTATGCGCTTCCGGTTCCGGGGCTAGGGTGGCCGGGGAAGGATTTTGCGTTTCTTGACCTAGACCAAAATATGGCCGCATGGCTGGACCGCCAGTTTTCCGCATGGTGCCAGACATGGCTGCATACAGGCGTCCTGTATGAAAAAACATGGGACCCTGAGGGACTTTTAAGCACGCTTCCGGCTATTGCTACCACTTTGTCCGGCGTTCTGGCTGGGCAGGTTTTTAGAAGGAAGGATATCTCACCCGCTCGTCGGCCTATGCTCTTTATGGCGGCCGGGGGTGCCAGCATTCTGCTGGGACTGTTGTGGGGGCAGGTATTTCCGCTGAACAAATCCTTGTGGACCAGTTCATTCACGCTTGTCTCTTCTGGTGCAGCACTGTGCGGTCTGGCGGTTTGTGACGGTATTTTTGATGTCCTGCGGTTACAGAACAAAAACACTATTATTCAAGCCATTGCGACTTTTTGTCAGATGTTCGGCATGAATGCTGTTTTTGCCTTTCTGTTCTCCGGATTTCTGGCCAAAACCCTTCTTGTGCTGCCGTCGCCTGTAGCTGGGAGCACAAGTTTGGAGGGCGGGATATATCAGGCGCTACGGGCGGGTTATCCTTCCTCAAACCTCACCTCTTTCTTCTTCTCCTGTTGCTTCCTTATTCTTGTTTTCCTGCCGGTTTATGGTCTGTACCGGAAGAAGATCTTCATTCGGCTTTAGCGGTTTCCCCCGGATTACTGGCAGGCACCCGCAAGAGGGGGCTCCCATAAAAAGAATTGCGCATCCTGTGTGCAGTGGCGGGCTTGGAAAGGGGGCAAGTGGCCCCATGTATCATGCTTGCTATCAAGCGAATCCCTTTAGAAAGAGATAAAACGGGGTGCTAAGGTTTTTTCTTCAAGAAAAGGGGGGATCTTCAGGAAGAATACGTGATAGAATAAAAGTGGATTTTCCCGCCATTACCGAAAATTAATACGGATATATCTGAATATCTACCCGTTCTATTTTTTAAAAAACTATAAAATCTAGTTTACGGATAAATTTTTTATCTATAAATTTTTTCAATAAATACTTCTTATCCTTATACGGGGTCTTAAGGATAATGATTGAAAACCTGAGCATATCTTGGCGATAACCCTAGGTTAACGGATAAAAATAGTTTTGAAATCGACACAAAAACGTTAACTCGCCACATTGGTGACACATCGCAACATAAGAACGCCACCTTACCAGAATCCAGGAAGAAAAAATTATGACGGCTTATGCAAAAAAGCGTAGTTTTTTGTTCTTCTTTGTGGCGCTTTCATCGGGAACGGTCTTGCCCTTTACGGATACGGCCTATGCTGAATCCCTCCCTGATGCACAGGCTACAAAGTCGAAAAACAAACAGGCCGCTCACGTGGGCGCAAAAGTAAAGCCGTCTGCCGCCAAGAAAAACGCCAACAGTGAAGTCCTTACGGTTACTGGAAGCCGTATTGCCAACCCACATGCCAAATCACCCACGCCTGTCAGCACATTGACGCAGAGTGATATTGCCAATCAGTCCCCCACCAACAACCTTGCTGATCTTGTCAATCAGCTTCCGCAATTTGCAGGAAGCCAGACGCCGCAGAACTCTCGTCTGGCACTCAGTGGTGGCACAGCGGGTATCAATGCTCTTAACCTGAGAAACCTGGGGGCGGTGCGTTCTCTGGTTCTGCTGGATGGCCGCCGTACCGCGCCTTCCACCATTACCGGGCTTGTTGATATCAATACCCTGCCGCAACAGCTTGTAAAACGGGTTGATGTTGTTACGGGCGGTGCGTCTGCCCAGTATGGGTCAGATGCTGTTGCCGGTGTCACCAACTTCGTGCTCGACAAGACGTATACAGGCCTGAAAGTTAACGCAGATTCCGGTATTTCCACCTATGGTGACGGCGTCAATTACTCAACATCAATCGCGGGTGGGTTCGGTTTTGCGCATGATAAAGGCCATGTTCTGCTGAGCGGCGATTACGCTCATGAAGATGGCATTTACAGCGTAACGCGCAAATGGAACGAAAACGGCAACCGCATTATCGCTAATCCTGATTATGCCGTAGGCAATGGCCAGCCTTATTACATTGTGCGCGGGCCGGGCGGCACCAATAACGCCCTGCCGGGTGGCATCATCAACTCATCAACGGGTGCGGTTAAGAATTCTCTGAGAGGCATTTATTTCGGAGAAGGCGGAAGCGTTAATCATTACAATTACGGTTCTCTCAGCACGTCCACAACATCTATCGGTGGCGATCATTCTCTTGCCGATAACGGGCGTAATATCGGCCTCCAGCCGGGCAGTGACCGCAAAAACCTCTTTGGCCGTCTGAGCTACGATGTTGCGCCATGGATGACCCTTTATGCTGAAGGGGCCTATAATGAAAGCGAATACATCTACAACGCTGGCCCCCAGTATATGACATCCGTTAACCTGACGAGCGACAATCCTTATCTGATTGACGCGTTGGGGGCGGATGCACTGAAAGATGTCTCCTCCGTCACGTTGGGCACCACCGCTCATGACATGCCGTATCGCAGGACGGATAACCGACGGAACGTGCAGCGTTATACGTTTGGTGGCGAAGGCAATTTTCAGATGTTTGGCAAGCGTGCTTCATGGAGTGCCTATGCGCAGTACAGCGCAACCCGCACGCATGAGCAGATCTATAACGTGATGAACAACGCCAAGATCAAAAATGCGACTGATGCTGTGCGTTCGGCATCTGGAAACATTGTTTGCCGTTCAACACTGACAGACCCCTCCAATGGATGTTCGCCCATAGATTGGCTGGGAACCGGCGTCATATCGTCTGACGCGATTGATTATGCCCTGGGCAATCCCTACCGTGATGAAAAATTTGAGGAAATTGTTTCAGGCGTAAACCTGTCCATGATTCCGTTTGCAACATGGGCTGGGGATGTGAACGTTGCCGTAGGTGGCGAATACCGAGACGAACGCGCCTCCGGATATGTGCCAACGGCGTATCAGTCAGGGTGGTCTGTGGGCAACTTCCTGCCAACAAATGGTGGCTACAACGTCAAGGAAGCCTATCTTGAAACGGAAGTCCCCCTTGCAAAAGGGTTGACGTTCAATGGCGCAGTGCGTGGAACTGATTATTCTACCTCAGGGTATGTCACCACCTGGAAAATTGGGGGAACCTGGCAGCCCATTCAGGATGTTCTGTTCCGTGCAACCCAGTCACGTGATGTCAGAGCGCCAAACATTAACGAACTGTATCAGGGCGGCACTTCCCGTACAACATCCATTCTTGATCCGGCGACGGGTGCGACGGACACTGTGCTGGAAATGACAACGGGCAACAGCAAGCTCAGGCCTGAAAAAGCAAACTCCACAGTGGTGGGGTCTGTCATCACGCCGCGCTTTGCGCCGGGCCTGTCTATCTCGGTTGACTGGTTCCATATCAAACTGAAAGACGCCATTCAGCAGTTCTACTCACAAGATATTGTCAACCAGTGCTATGAAGGGAATCAGAGCTTCTGCTCCGCTGTTGGCCCGGATACCTCCGGCAACCGTGATCTGTTTATTCAGGCAAGTCCGTTCAACTTCAGCCAGATCACCACAAGCGGCATTGATATTGATGCCAGTTACAGGCTTCCGGTGCGTCGCATTTTTGCCAAGGTGCCAGGGGTTCTGACAGTCCACGGTCAGGCAAGTAACTATCTTAAATATGTTGCGGATTCAGGGCTGAGCCCGGCTATCAATACTGCGGGTGATATCACGTCTGGCCCGCCCAAATGGATCTATCGTTTCTCCGCCACGTATAGCCTGCCCAGCTTCAGCGTAACGGCCATTGCACGCGGTATCAGTGCGGGTAACTATTCAAACAGCTACGTGCAGTGCGCCACAGGGTGCCCGGCCTACAACGCGTATTTCCCGACGATCGACAAAAACCACGTTAAGGGTACATTCTATTTTGATATGAACTTCACGTATAAGCTCAAATATCAGAATATCGGCAACATGCAGGTTTTCCTGAATATTACAAACCTGGCCAACTCCAAGCCGGTGCTTGTGCCAGAAAGCGGTCTTGCGGCTGATAGCACCTACAGCAGCCTGCTTGGGCGTACTTTCCGCGGCGGGGTTCGGTTTGAACTCTAACAGCAGCCCGTAAACACTGCTCTGATACGCATGAGTTCTGTCATGAACTTGGAATGATCAAACACCAAGCCCTGTATATTGTGCAGGGCTCATGCGTTTTTTCTGATCATTAAGAAAATTGCTAATTGCATCTACACATTTTTTTCAATTTCAATAGTGTTCAAATCAGGATCTTCGCTCTGGCTCTTGGTACCGTCCTGCCATATGAGTTTTTCATGGTTTACAAACAGGCATTCACCACAATGGCGTTTACACACAAAAGAATGAAACACCACGCAGGCACAGGCTTGCGGCGTATTCCTCTGGCGGCTCTGCTCCTGGCATTGTGTGGCACGCACGTTCATGCCGCTTCTCTGCCAGATGGTCTGACAGAACAGCAGATTGATAATGTTGTCAGCAGAACACAGCAGGCGTTTCAGGTGCCCGGTGTTGCGGTTGGCGTGATCCATGATGGAAAAATTGTTTTTGCAAAAGGTTATGGCCGCAAGGCTGAGGATGAAAAAAGCGGAAAGGTGGATGCCACCACCCTGTTTGCCATAGGCTCCAACAGCAAGGAATTTACCGCAACCGCCCTTGCCACCCTTGTGGATGAAGGTAAACTGAAATGGACCGATCGCGTCAGTGATGTGATGCCGGAGTTTCGCGTGGCAGATCCATGGATTACGCGGGAATTTCGGGTGAGTGATCTGTTAACCCACCACAGCGGCATGGGGCTTGGTGCCGGAGATCTGATGCTGTTCTCTCACAGCACCTTCACGCGCAAGGATGTTCTGGCGGCTCTTCCCTACATGCCGTTTACGGGCCGCTTCCGTGCGGATTATGCCTACAACAACCTGCTGTATGTGGTGGCCGGTGCGCTGGTGGAAAAAATCTCCGGCCAGACGTGGGAGCAGTATGTGCAAACCCACCTGATTGATGCAGCCGCTCTTCCTGCATGCCAGAGCACGTTTCCGGTTAAAGGCCAGACAGATGTTGCGGCAGGGCAGGGGAGCGATGGTGTACTGCCTGATCGCGCAGCCCGCAAATCGGTCGCCATGGCCCCTGCGGGCGGCGTGTGGTGCAGCGTGAACGGCATGAACCGCTGGGTGCAAACCCTGATGAATGGCGGCCAGACAGTGGATGGCCGGAAAATCATCAGTCTTGCTCAGCGGGATGCGCTATGGGCTCCTCATGCGCTGCTGCCTCTTCCAGATAGTGCGACCAAAACACAAAGCCACTTCCGCGCTTATGGCTATGGCTGGTTCATGGAGGATTTTTTCGGCCTGAAGCGTGTCTGGCATACCGGCACGGTCAGCGGCATGGTCAGTTATGTTTCCATGTTGCCGGAAAAGAATACGGGCCTGGTCGTGCTCACCAATCATGATGATCACCACGCAACCTATTCCATCGCCCTGACCATGAGCTCCCTTATTGCCACCGGCAAAACTGAGGATTGGGTTTCCTACTGGCAGGATGACGCCAAAAAGGCGGAGGAGAAAGCCGCGAAAGAGGCATCCACAACCGGACCGGGCTCACCCGCGCGGCCCTTCATTTCTCTGCCGGTGTCAGACCTGAAAGACTATGTCGGCCTTTATCATGATGCCTGGCGGGGGGATATCCGTCTTTCTCTGAAAGACAACGCCCTTGTGATGAGTTTTAGTAAGGCCAATGGCCTGTCCGGCACATTGTCCGCTCTACCTCATGATCTGTTCGTGGCCAAATGGCAGGATCGCGCAAATGACGCGAGTGATGACAGCTACGTGCAGTTTGAGCGCGATACATCCGGCAAGGTCACAGGGTTCCACATGCAGGTGGTCGGGTCTGACTTCAGTTTTGACGCGCAGGATCTGCATCCCCTCAAGGTTTCCGATCAATGAAGATCCATTGTCCCGCCCTTTCTCGCAGAAGGCTGCTGCAAGGGGCGTCTCTCCTGCTGGCACAGGGTGGTCTTTCCGCCTGCCAGACGCCACGGGAAGCTGACCGATTTGCAAAGGCTGATGCGCTGCTTCAACAGGCCATCAGCAAAGGGGAATGCCCCGGCGCAGTGTGGGGCGTGGGTCAGCACGGGCAACTCATTCATCGCGGTGTCTTCGGCGCCCGCAGTCTTGAGCCACAGCGCGAGGCCATGACGTGGGACACCGTGTTTGACATGGCGTCCCTCACCAAACCCATGATCACCGCGTTGGCTGTCATGCAGCTTGTGGAAAAGGGACTGGTGAATGTTGATAGCCCGGTCGCCCTTTATCTTCCGCAGTTTGCGGCAGGCGGCAAGGCGCAGATCACGGTGCGTTTGCTACTCACGCATTTTTCCGGCCTGCAACCGGATCTGCCCCGCACACCAGACTGGTGGGGCAAGGCGGCCGCTACGGACCGCATCATGCAGGCGGTTCCCAAAATACCACCGGGTAGCGGCTTTATTTATAGTGATCTCAATTTTATTGCCCTTGGTCTGCTGGTTGAAAAAGTAACGTCTCAAACGCTTGATGTTTACGCACAGCAGAACATTCTGGCCCCCTTGGGCATGACGCAGTCGGGCTTTTTACCGCCCGCAGCCCAGCAGGCACGTATTGCGCCAACCCAGTATGATGAGCACGGCACCATGCTGCGGGGTGTGGTGCATGATCCCACGGCCCGGCGCATGAACGGCGTGGCGGGGAATGCGGGCCTGTTCTCCACTGCCGAGGATGTGGCGCGTTATGCGCAGGCGCTGCTGGATAAACGTGCGGGCAGACCCAGCCCCTTTCCCCTCAGCCGTGCAACGCTGCTGCGCATGACAACACCGCAACAGCCAGCAGGCCAGAAAAGCCTGCGCGGTTTTGGGTGGGATATTGCGTCTCCCTATGCGTCACCAAAGGGCGACCGTCTGTCCCATGCGTCTTTCGGGCACACCGGTTTTACCGGTACGTCCTTATGGATAGACCCTGATAACGACTGTTATGTTTTTATCCTGACCAACCGTGTTCACCCCAATGGGGGGCATAGCGTGGTGCATCTGCGGCATGATGTTGCAACAGCGGTAGGGGAGGCGCTGGGGCTGCCTCTTGCTGTGCCGTAAGGATGAGGTGTGCTGCCAGGGTTAACCTCAAGTTATGGGGGGGCGGCATTTTTTAAATGGTGTGGAGAAGAGTCTCTTTTTAGATTTTTCACTCAGGAACATCGGTGAACGTGTTGTTGTGTACATGGTTTGCCGGTGGGCACCATTTTAAAGGGGTTGGCGGTTTTTATGCCTGCAAAGCGGACAATTACGGTTGTAGGGGGTGGCGTTATTGGCCTGACAACCGCTTACGCCCTCATTCAGGCCGGACACGGCGTAACATTGGTGGAGCGGGACGACCACGTTGGCGAACAGGCCAGCTTTGGCAATGGTGGCCAGCTCAGCTATCGCTATGTGCGGCCTCTGGCAGATGCCGGAGTACCGCTGGAGGCGCTTTCATGGATGTTGCGGGCAGATTCTCCCATTTCCCTGAAATTACGGCTGGATTGGCATCAATGGCGCTGGCTGACAGATTTTCTGCGGGCCTGCAATGCCAGAACAAATCGTAACAATACCGCTCGGCTTCTGAAACTTGCCTTGCGTGGGCAACAGGCGCTGCACCAGTGGCGGCAGGAAGGGCTGGACGATTTTCTGTGGCGGCGGCCGGGCAAACTGGTTGTGTATCGAAACGCACACAAATTTTCCAAATCGGCCAAGGCTGTCAGCAATCCGCAGCAGGAGCAGGTGCTGACCCCGGCAGAATGCGCACGGGTGGAACCGGCCTTTGCAGGGCTTGCGCCCGCGCTGGCGGGAGGCATCTTCTCCCCGGATGATGAAGTGGCGGATTGCTATCTGTTCTGTCAGGCGCTTCTGAAATCCTTGCAGAAGAGCGAGAATTTTCATCTTGTCAAAGGCGCGGCAACGCTTGAGGACGACGGGGCCGGGCAGTGCCGTGTGCGTATCAACGGAACACCGCAGCAGACAGATGTAATTGTGCTGGCCGCAGGGCTGGCCTCCCGCGCTATGGCGCAACCGCTTGGCCTTAACCTGCCTCTTTATGGGTTGAAGGGTTATAGCCTGACGGTGGAGGCCGATCCGGCCGTGCTGCCGGATGTCAGCGTCACGGATTATGATAACCGCGTGGTGTATGCGCGGTTGGGCCAGCGGCTGCGTATTGCCGCCATGGTGGACATTGGTGCGCTTGATGCCTCGCTTGATCCGCGCCGTATTACCTCCCTGAAGCGTCTGGCAGAGGAAACCCTTCCGGCAGCCGGGCCCTACAGTTCTGCCGCTACGTGGGCAGGCATGCGGCCAGCAACCCCAACAGGGGTTCCCCTTGTGGGGCGAACACAATGGCGTAATCTGCTTCTGAATGTTGGCCACGGTGCGCTCGGGTTTACGCTCTCTGGTGGCTCCGCCCTGACCATTCAGGATCTTGTTGAAGGGATGCAATCGTAACATGACACATCGCGCCACCGCTCTTTCTCGTCGCCATGTGCTGCTGGGCGGTGTCGCCGCCAGCTTGGCAGGGGTCGGAACCCGGGCTCTGGCCCGCAAGGCCGCGTCTCCCCGCCTGCTGGGGCTGGAGGGGCTGGCGGCCCCGGTGGAGGTGTTTGAAGATCAGTGGGGTGTGCCACATGTGTGCGCCGCGTCCGTGCCGGATGCTTTTTTTGCCAACGGCTACCTGATCGCGCGGGACAGGCTGTGGCAGCTTGATTTTGACTATCGGCGGTCTACAGGCAGGCTGGCGGAAGTGTTCGGGCCTGATTTCGTGCCGTCTGATACTGCAAACAGGCTTTTCCTGTTCAGGGGGGATGCGCAGGCGGAATTTGCAGCACTTCCGCCCACGGTGCAGGCCTGTGCCCGCGCCTATGTGGCGGGTATCAACGCCTATCTTGAACAGGTCCGTGCCACTGGCGAGAAACTGCCCCCGGAATTCACCATTTTTTCCTACCAGCCGTTGCAGTGGGATGTGCTTGATCTGGTGCGGATACGGGCAGAGGCCACCGGCAACACCAAGGCTGAAATCCGTCGCGCCCGTCTGGCGGCGCAGGGTGCGCTGGATTACGATGCATTGATCATGCCACTGCGCCCGGCCCATACGCTCCGGGTGCCGGACGGGTTGGATGTCCATGCCGTAACAGAACAGGACCTTGGCCTGTTTGGCGTTTTGCAGGCCAGCCTGCCGCTTTCGGGCCTGCATGCGCCCCCGTCTGCCAGTGAGGACGATCACCGGCGTGCTAACGAGGGCAGCAACGCATGGGTGATTGCCCCCACCCGCACGGCAACAGGCCGCCCCATTCTGGCAAATGATCCGCATCTCAGTTTCGGTTCACCGGGGCCCAGACACGTTATTCACCTCACGGCACCAGGGCTGGATGTTATTGGGGGTGGGTCCGCAGGTATGCCGGGTGTCATGCAGGGGCATAACGCGCATTTTGCTTTTGGGCGCACCAATTTTCACATTGATCAGGAAGATCTGTTCATCCTGCGCACGCATCCTGCTCACCCTGAGCGCTATTTCCATAATGGGCGCTGGGTGGAGATGGAACGGACGGAAACAACCATTGCCGTCCGGGGTGAAGCGGCACGCACGGTTACACTCCGCTATGCGGCACAGGGGCCGGTTGTGTCCACAAATGCAGCACGGAACAGGGCAGTGGCGGTTTCCGCAACATGGCTGTATCCGGGTGCCAATGGCATGCTGGCCAATATCGGCATCAATCTGGCGCAGGACTGGACCAGTTTCCGTGAAGCTTTGAAACTCCATACCAGCCCGACCAATTTCACCTATGCAGATACCGCGGGCAACATTGGCTGGCAGGCTGCTGGTGGCCTGCCAGAGCGCACAGGCGGTTATGATGGGCTGATGCCCGCCCCGGGCGATGGGCGGTATGACTGGAAAGGCCTTCAGCCGCTGGATGCGCTGCCGAACAGCTTCAACCCGGCACGCGGCTGGTTTGGAACATCCAATGAACTCAACCTGCCTGCGGATTATCCGTACGAGCAGCGCTGCGTCAGTTATGAATGGAAAGATCCTTACCGGTACAACCGCGTTGCAGAGGTTCTTGCTGCGTCACCCCATGCCACGCTGGCGCAGAGTGTGGCTTTGCAACATGACACGCTTTCCCACCTTGCGCTTTCCGTCGTGAAGCTACTGCCGGATGTGCCTGCTGATATCCGTGCAGAAGCGGATCTGCTGCGGCGGTGGGATGGCCGCGTAGAGGCCACAAGCGCTGCAGCGGCCTTGTATGAAGTGTGGTGGACACGGCTGAACACCCTGTTCTATCAGGCGCTGGTGCCGGAAAATCTGCGCGCGCTTCTGCCACAACCGCTCAATGCGTCCGTGCTTCTGGCCTTCCTTCAGAAACCAGACGGCAGAGTCGGTGACAAACCGGAAGCCGCACGGGATGCGCTGCTGGTCAAGGCTTTTCAACAGGCTGTGGAAGAAGCGCGTGACCGTATGGGGCCAGTCGCAGCCGCATGGCAATGGGGCACGTTGCATACGCTGCAACTGCGGCACCCGCTTCATGCCGTTGAGGCTGTGGCAAAGGCGTTTCTGCCCATAGGCGGCGAAACAACCCATAGCGGGGGCGACCCCTACACCGTTATGGCCCGCTGGTATAATCCTGATCTTTCACAAAAAGCGCTGGCGCATGGGCAGAATCCGTATGCCGTAACAGGCGGGGCCAGTTATCTGATGGTGTGTGATGTCGGGGCATGGGACCATTCCCTGTTCCTCAATTTTCCGGGCCAGTCCGCCTTGCCGGATAGCGGACATTATGAAGATTTCCTGCAACCGTGGCTGAAGGGGGCCATGCAGCCTCTGGTGTTTTCTGCAAGTGCCGTGCAAGCGGCAGTCAGACACCATGCCGTGTTGTATCCAAAAGGAAAAACACCATGAAATATGCTGTCTGCTTCGCTCTGGTGCTCGCGCTTTCCACGACAGCAGCACTGGCGGAAAGCCCGACAGACAAAGCCATGGATGCCGTGCTGATACAGGCCGAAGCGCGGCCTCTGGCGGGGCTGGCGGCGGTCAGATTGCACAATGGTCAGCCTGTTTATCAGTATTATGGCGGGTTTGCGCGGCGTGATGGTGAACAGACTGTTCCGGTTGAGCAAGAAACCCTGTTCCGTATCGCGTCTATCTCCAAGGTGGTGACCACCATCGGGCTTATGGAACTGGTGGAGCAGGGCAAGATCAATCTGGATCATGATGCATCGGAGTATCTTGGTTTTCCCCTACGCAATCCGGATTTTCCCAATACGCCCATTACCGTGCGGATGCTGCTGAACCATACGTCATCCATTCGGGATGCAGATGTCTATGTTCTGCCGCCCGATAAACCGGCAAGCAGTTTTTTTGATAAAACACACAAACCGGGCAGTCAGGACTATCATTTTTCCTACCATGACGGGCATGCACCCGGCACGTATTTTACCTACTGCAACCTCTGCTACGGGCTTGTGGGCACTATTATGGAGCGGGCCAGTGGAGAACGGTTTGACCAGTATCAGAAACACCATGTGCTGGAACCGCTGAAAATTGATGGCGGCTACAACGTGGCGGAACTGGAACACCCGGAGCGTCTGGCCACAATTTATCAGCATTTGCCAACAGGCTATAAAGCCAAAGTGGACAGCCAGCCGCTCAAGGGTTGGAGTGCAGACTCCCTGCACGCTTACAAAATTGGAAGCAACGGCAGCATATTTTCTCCGCAGGGTGGTTTGCGTATTTCCGTGCAGGGTTTGACCCGTCTGGCGCAGTTCATGATCCAGCGGGGCACGTTGGATGGTGTCAGGCTGCTTGCCCCGCAGAACATTGAGGCCATGGAAACACCCACATGGCAGTTTAACGGCAAAAATGGCGAGTGCCCATATCCGTTAAGTGCCTACGGTTTGAGCCTGTTTCTGCTCACAGGTGCCAAAGACACCAACGGAAAGGCTGATAGCCCCTATCCCGGTTACAAGGGGGGATTACGTGGGCATCTGGGAGATGCTTACGGGCTGCATTCCGGTTTCTGGTATAACCCGCAAAATGGTGATGCCTATCTGTTCGCGGCTGATGGCTTTCCGGATTATGATCAGGTGCGCCCCGGCCAATATTCGTCTTTTTCCAGAGTGGAAGAGAAAATTTTCACAGCATTGGCAGGAGTGCAGCCATGATGCGTCGTTTCCCTCTGGCTGTTGCCCTGCTTGCAGGCGCGCTTTGCAGCACCCATCCGGCGCAGGCACGCCCTTTTGATGAAGCCGGAGCCCGCCAGCAGATCAAGGCACTTCTGGCGCTACCGTTTGCAACGGATCTGGTGGGGGCCAGCAAGGCTGATCGGTTTGCATGGGGCGAAAAACGCAACGGTGTGCGCAACATTCTGGCCGCAGATGCCACTGGCGCACCCAAGGCGCTGACCCATTTTACGCAGGATGATGGAACAGATTTATGGGGCCTGGCTCTTTCTCCTAACGGGAAAACCTTGGCCTATGTGGAGGGCGGAGACCCGGAATATCCGGATGATCCCTCTCCGAACCCCAATCTTTCCGCTTTTGGTACCCATCAAACCGTGCATCTGGTGTTGGACGGCGGCAAAGAAATACAGATGGGCGAGGGCTGGAACCCTACCTTCTCGCCAGATGGACAGATGCTGGCCTTCACGCAGAAAGGGTCTCTCTTTCTGGCGCCTGTTGGTGGTGCGGCAAAGGAAGTTATGACTGTGCGCGGCAGTCTGACCTCCTTGCAATGGGCGCCGGACGGTACGGCGCTGGCGTTCACACTTGACCGTGGCACACATGCGCTGGTGGGCGTGTGGCGTCTTAAACCCGCGACCATGGCGTTCCTTGCTCCCGCACTCGCGCAGGATAGCCTGCCGACGTTCTCTCCAGATGGTCGGTTTGTAGCGTTTGTGCGCGAGCACACGCCGCTTACATACCAGAGCCTGCCAAAAGCAGCCTTCTGGAACCTGCATGTTTATGATCTGACCACCAATACAGATCATGTGGTGTGGACACCGCCTGCCGGGCATGGCGGACGGTTTTTTGCACCAGAAGGCAGTGGCCTGCTGTGGTCTGATAACACGCATCTGCTCTTCCCTTGGGAAGGCAGCGGATGGATGCGTGTCTGTCGTGTGGAAACAGCCACGGCGGCCGCACCACAGTGTCTGACGCCAGACAAGGCTGAAGTCTCATCCTATCGCTTGTCTGCTGATGGAAAAACGCTTTTCTATACCAGTAATGCGGGCAATGTTGATGCCTGGCATGCATGGCGGCAAACGCTGGATGGCGCAGCACCCCATCGCCTGACGCAGGGTGAGGCGATGGAGACAGACCTCGCCCTTGCAGGCGGCAGCGTGGGCGTGATGGCAGCCAGTGCTACGCAAACCGCACATCCGGTTCTGTTGGCGCAGGGTCATACGGAGCATACGCCCGTTGTGCCAGAACTGCCTGCAAATACGCATTTTGTAACGCCGCGCACCGTTATTTTCCGAAGCACGGATGGCGGAGAGGTGCACGGGCAGTTGTTTGTGCCAGAGGGTGATGCCAAAACGCCCCGTGCGGCATTGGTGTTTGTTCATGGTGGCCCGCACCGGCAGATGCTGCCTGCGTTCAATAGCATGGGCTATTATTCCAATGCCTATGCCATGAACCAGACATTGGCCGCGCAGGGCTATGTGGTGCTTTCCGTCAATTATCGCAGTGGCACCGGGTATGGGGAGGCATTTCGCAATGCACCGGACATTGGCCGTCAGGGAGCCAGTGAATACAGGGATGTGCTTGCCGCCGCCACCTATCTCAAAACTCGGCCAGATGTTGATCCTGCCCGTATTGGCATATGGGGTGGAAGCTGGGGCGGGTATCTGACTGCGCTGGCGCTTGCCCGTAATAGTGATGTCTTCGCGGCCGGGGCGGATTTTCATGGCGTGCATGACATGACACGCCCCGATAAGTTCGGTCTTTCTCCCGCCCAGAACAAGGCGGCGCATGATCTTGAATGGCAGTCCTCCCCCGTGGCGGATATCGCCCATTGGCATGCGCCTGTCCTGCTTGTGCACGGGGATGATGATTACAACGTGGATTTTAAGGAATCCACCATGCTGGCAAACTTGTTATCCGAGCAGGGAGTTCCCTATGAGGAACATTCCTTCCCCAATGAACGCCACGCTTTTCTCCGCATGCAGGACTGGCTTGCGGCCTATGTGTGGATGGATACGTTCTTTGCGCGCACACTCGGTCCGCACACGCATTGAGAGCGCCCGGCGTGTTGAGGGTGAAGACGGAATAGAACGTACCACTAAGCCATAAGGCGCACGGGATGGGCGGATAACGGAGAAAGGCGGACCTATGTTTATGAAGAGCCTGAAAATATATGCTGTTCTGGCTAGCACTTTTCTTGTGGGGTCGTTTTTCCCGTTTGTATCCGCCCATGCCGCGTCTGCTCCGGCTGAGGAGCCACTGGCGCAGAGCATCTCCAAAACCGTGAAGGCGCAACCCGGGCATTTTGCTGTTTATGCTGCCCTGAGTGGTCACTCTCCGGCAGTGTGCCTGAACTGTGATGATCTGATCAACGCGGCCAGCACCATCAAATTGTTTGTGCTGGATGCAGCGTATGATGCTTTTACAAAGGGTACCCTGCACGCGCAGGATACCGTTACGGTCCATAACCGCTTTCATTCTCTGGTGGGCAACGGAACCTTTGCGTTAGATCAGAAGGAGGATTCCTATGATCCTCTTTACGCGCAGGCAGGCAAGCCCGTGCCGGTTTCAGAACTGTTGCGGGTCATGATCCAGTACAGCAGCAATCTGGCCACCAATCTGATGGTAGAAAAACTGGGTGTAATGCCTATCCGTTCGGTTGTGAAAGCCCAAGGGCTGGACGGTATTGTTTTTGGCCGCATGATTGAAGATTTTGACGCGAACGATAAAGGTATCCGCAATCAGGTGTCGGCACGAGGCTTGGGCGCGTTTTTGCAGAAGCTGGATAACGGGCAGATTGTGGGGAAGGCACAAAGTCAGAGCATGGTTCAGATCATGCTGGGTCAGAAGTTTAACGATATCATCCCACCCGGACTGCCGGCAGGAACACCCGTGGCCCATAAAACAGGGTGGGTCCATGGTGTGCGAAATGATGCCGCGATTGTCACCCTGCCCAATGGCAAACACTATATTCTGGTGGTGCTGACGTCTGACCTGCCAGATGAACAGGCAGGGATCAAGGTGCTCAATACTCTATCCCAACAGACCTATACGTATTTTCAAAAACAAACCGCTTCTTCCCTCTGAGTGCAGTCAATTACATGATTTGTCACTGTCACTGTCACTGTCACTGTCACTGTCACTGTCAGGGAGGGGAGGGCATTTTCTGAAGCATCTCAGAAAACGGCACTGAAGGGATTTCAGCCGTTGAAAAGCGGGCTTCGAAGTCTTGTCTGGGAAGAGTAGGGGGTATCCCACTTTTTCCGGCGAGAGAGATTATTTTCCTATTTTGAAAGATGCTGAAGAAACAACATCTGATTTCGGATAAAAGTACCTGAGGCGTTCGAAAAACCCTCTTTGACTGACCAAGAGACGATCGTAACGCATTTACATTTCAACAAATGGAAAAATCTGAAAGAGGATTTTTCGCATTCTCCACCTGTTTCTCGTTGAAGCAAATGTGCAGGCAGGCAACTGTTGCTGTTGTCAGATCCTTGTGCTCCGTGTGAGCAACGAGCAACGAGCAACGAGCAACGAGCAACGAGCA
>NZ_LHZU01000141.1 GCF_001580995.1 Acetobacter senegalensis | reverse complement strand
TTGGGCTGCGTCTATCGCCATAACGGCGGGAGAGACATGGCCCGCCGCAAGAAAGAGGGTCGGGTGTGATGTCTTTTTATTCCTGTCTTATTGTTATGCTGGGCGGTGCGCTGGGTACACTGGCGCGGTATGTTGTGTCCGTGCTGACTGGCCCATACAGCCGGATGATGCCATGGGGTACCATACTCGCCGTGAATATGGTGGGGTCTTTCATCATCGCATTTTTTGGAACGTTGACACTGGCCGGCGGGCGTTATCCTGTTTCCGAAAACATGCGGCTGTTTGTCATGATCGGCCTGTGCGGTGGCTACACCACCTTTTCGTCCTTCAGCCTGCAAACGCTTGATCTGCTGCGTATCGGGGCCTGGGGGCGGGCTCTGCTGACTATAGGGCTGTCAGTTTTCTTGTGCGTAGGGGCCGCGTCTGTGGGGCATGTTCTGGCATCCCGCCTGAACCACCATGCTATTATGGTTGCTCAGGCGGATATTGAAGAAGAAGTGTAAGAAAACTTCCTCTCTATCAGGATGCGCCTCAGGCGCTCGGCATTTTATACATGGCGCACAGTTTGTTGCCGTCTGGGTCCCGCAGATAGGCCAGATACAGGTCTCCCATTACCGTGTGGCGCACTCCGGGCGGATTTTCGATGGCTTTTCCGCCATTTTCCACACCAGCCTTATGCCAGGCTTCAACCTGCTCTGCGTTGGTCATGGCAAAGCCGATTGTGCCGCCATTGGCTGCCGTGGCGGGTTGGCCATCCAGCGGCGTGGTGATCACCAGGCGTTCGCCGTCATGCGTATAGGTCAGGCGGCCTTTGGCGTTAGGGGTTGCGGGCTCACAGCCCAGAACACCCAGCGTTGCATCGTAGAATTTTTTGGAGCGGGCAATGTCGTTGCTGCCCAACATGATGTGACTGAACATGAAAAATCGTCATTCCGTGTAACGTTCAGGAAGACGCCACCTTACCCCTCTGTTTAAAGACGTCAAATGCAGGCCGGTTATGAACGGGCGTTCTTTATGACAGGGTGGATTTGTTAAAGTTCTGAGAAAACACCAGAAAGACATTGCGGGACGGCCCGGTATTTTTCTAGCGATAGAAGGGCCTGTCAGATGGGGTATTAAAACGATGCAGGATCATGACCAGCTAAGGTCTTTTTTCTTCTTCCAGCACTAGCGTAAAAAAATACAACACTGTTGCGGATAAGTACCATCTATCCTTCTGGAACGGTCATGGAATTTTTTTCTGATGTTGTAGGCATCATATTTTTGAACTCGGTTTTATCTTGTTTTTAATACTGGTGTTGTTCCCGTCAGGAAACAGGGCCTTATGCGCCAACAGATGTCTGGACAGAGGCTGGATATAAAATTAAGTGCTCTGCCCCTTCGGCCTGATGTTGTGAACGCCGCTTTCCCCTTGCCCTTAAATGATAAGAGACACACGTGAGCAAAAGACCTGTTTCCCTTTATTCGCCCCTTGTGTGCCGTAAACGTTCTTTGTGTTCTGTCCGTTCGTATTCTACTGCGTTGGTCGGGGCTTTTTCTGTTTGGGCCTGTGTGTCGGGCTACGCAGGCGCGGCTTTTGCGGCAGGGGAGAGCGTGGAAAAACGTTCATCAGGCAAACTGCATGCTGCCCAGGCACCGGGGAAACAGGAAGCCTCCACACGGCAGGTTTCTCAGCCGCATAAGAAGCCCAAGGCGGAATCCGCAGCAGGGGCCATGGAAGCGGTGACGGTAACGTCCACCCGTCGCGCAACTTCCATCATGCGTGTGCCGGTCAGTGTTGCCGCGTATAATCAGGCGTATCTGGATATGAAGGGCGCCAAAACCATTCAGGATGTGCTCCGCTTTACGCCGGGCCTGACATTTGACCCCACATCCAAAACGCCGGTTGTGCGTGGTCTGGCATCCAGTGCAGGGTCAGCCACCACCGGAATTTATCTGGATGATACACCCATCCAGATCCGTAATCTGGGTTTCAGTGCGGAAAACACGGTGCCGCAACTGTTTGATATGGAACGGGTGGAAGTGTTGCGCGGCCCGCAGGGCACCCTGTTTGGGGCCGGTGCGGAAGGTGGGGCTGTGCGTTACATCACGCCCGCACCGAACCTGCATAAATATACATCCTATGCTCGTGCAGATGTCTCAGCATCGCAGTATGGCGCGCCGACATATGATCTGGGCGTGGCGCTTGGCGGGCCGATCATCAAGGACAAGCTGGCGTTTCGCGTCAGTGCGGAACGGCAGGGGCAGGGCGGTTATATCGACCACCTTGATTACCGAACCGGAAAAAAGACAGACAAAAACACCAATAATGATGATGTGAACGTGTTTCGTGGTTCTGTTCTGGTCAAACCGATTGAAAACCTGAGCATTACGCCGTCCATCATGTATCAACAGCGTCTGGTGGGGGATAGTGATACCTATTTTGCGGGTCTTTCCAATCCTGGTAAAAGTGAATATCGCACCAATTCGCCCGAATACCAGCAGAATACGGACCGTTTTTATCTGCCGTCTTTGAATATCAAATATGATATCGGGAATGTCTCACTGATTTCGAACACGGCCTATCTGCACCGTAACAATATTACGGGCTATAACGGCACGCTTTACCAGCTTTCCTATTATAATGAATTTCTGGATGGCAGCAGTCCGTACTACCCCTTGCTGACCCAGCAAGGGATCAACCCCAACACGCCATATTATTATGGTCCCTCACGCGTGTTGAACCAGCAGCGTAATTTCACCGAGGAATTTCGTGTGCAGTCCCGCAATCCGGTGGCTAACCGCCTGATGTGGGTGGCCGGTGTATACTATCAGAACGACAAGCAGATGAGTTCCGAGCAATTGCAGGAACCCAACGCAAACGCTTTGACACAGGCGTTGTTTGATATGTCTGCTTCCGATTTCTGGGGCGGCTGGCCCAATGCAGGGCAGAACGCCTACATTAACCAGACACGCGCCACGGATGAGCAGGTTGCCGTTTTTGCCAACGCCACGGTGGAAATTATCAAAGGGCTGAAGTTTGATGCAGGTGTGCGGTATGCCAATGCCAATTATCACTTCCACAACTTTGCAGATGGCAGCCATAATGGTGACCGCACAACAGCCAGTGGCCAGATTACCGAAAACCCGGTGACCCCCAAATTTACCTTGAGTTACCAGATTGACCGCCACTCCATGGTGTATGCGGGCTGGGGCAAGGGGTGGCGAGTGGGCGGAGCTAACGCGCCCGTGCCACAGCTTTTGTGCCAGAATGATCTGAATAATTTTGGCATGACCTCGGCCCCCAGCAAATACAAATCAGACACGGTAAAAAGCTGGGAAGTTGGGTCAAAGAACCAGTTTTTCCATAATCGTCTGCAAATTTCAGGAAGCCTGTATTACATCAACTGGTCCAACATTCAGCAGAATGCCTATCTGCCGGGATGCGGCGTGCAGTACACGACCAATCTGGGTGAAGCAGTTAGCAAAGGGTTTGATCTTCAGGCCACATTGTATCCGTTTGATGGCCTCTCGATCGATACCACGCTTGGCTATACAGATGCGCATTATACCAAAAATGCGTATGTGGGCACCAACCAGAACGGCCTGCTTGCCCGTAAAGGCGATACACTGGGCACACCGGGGTGGACCTATAGCCTTGGGGTTCAGTACAATATTCCCAAGAACATCATCTCCATTGGTCATGGACAATTGTATGTGCGGACGGATTACCAGTATATCAGCCGCCCCAGTGGTACCACGCCAATTCGGGATTCAGAAACACTGATGTACAATTCGGGCTATTACCTGACACAGGCCCAGCATTACCTGACCCTGCGGGTGGGTGCCCGGTTCAATAATAATATGAACCTGTCTTTCTATGTGAATAATCTGCCCAATCTGCACCCCATGGTCACCAGTTCAAACGAGGTACAGGGGTCTTTGCTGCAACTGAACTCCACCATGCGGCCACGTTATGCTGGCGTCTTGTTGACGTATAACCGCTGATCGGCGAGGGCAGGAGGCGGAGGGAAAATCCGCTTCCTGTTTAATTAAATGCAAGCCCTGGCTGATTTTTGCGGTCAGTCATGGTTTTATAGCGTTCTCGAAACAGAAATGGCGTAGGTTATGTCCCTCACTCACCCCGAAATTCTTTCTGAAAAACGTAACCTTCTGGCGCAGTGTCTGAAAAAGGCGGCTGTATCCAAAAATGGTGCGGTGCGTAAGGTGCTGCTGGCCGGGGCGGGTGTGGCTGCTCTGGCATTTGGTGTGCCGCAGGCTGCCTTTGCTCAGGCTGACCTCCCCAAAACCATCCCCGAGGGCTTGAAGCTGGAGGCAGCACAGGCGCTTCCCATTACGCCTTTCTATACAGAGGCTCCATCGGCTGATGCGCCCACATGGCCCGGCGGGCTGATCCGGGCGGAAAAGGTCACGGATTATGCCATCCCGGCAGGGATGACGGCATGGCGTATTCTGTACCACTCTCTGGATGCGGAACGGCATGATGTTGTGACATCTGGTTTTGTGCTGTTGCCTGCGGGGCCAGCGCCTGCTGGTGGATGGCCTGTGGTGGCGTGGGCCCACGGCACCAGCGGTGTGGCGCAACCTTGCGCGCCTTCTCTGATGAAAGATCTCTATTACGGGGATGAAGGGTTGTTTGAATTCCCCAAAGCTGGGCTGGCTGTTGTGGCGACGGACTATCATGGGCAAGGCACGCCGGGTGCGCATCAGTATATGAACAAACTGGCTCAGGGGTATGATGTCATTTATTCCGTGGCTGCTGCTCATGCCGCGCTGCCGGGTGTGCTGAGCAAGCAGTGGGTGGCCGATGGGCATTCACAGGGCGGTATGGCGTCCTGGAGTGTGGGCGAAATGGAACAGCAGATGAAAAACCCGGATTATCTGGGCACTGTTTCCGTGTCCGGCACCGTGGATATGCTGGATTTTATTGCCCCTAAACCGGAAGAAGTTGGCGCCCCGTTCTATTTCCCCATGGTGGCGTATGGGCTGAAGGCCCGTTATCCGGATTTTGATGTGCACAGCATTCTGACCAAGGACGGTTATGAGCATTATCCGCTGATTGCCACCAAGGGCTGCTGGTTTACCGGTTATGCGGCCTATCTGGGCAAAACCAGTGCTCAGATCATGAAGCCGAACTGGACCAAGGTGTCTGCGGTTCAGGCCATGCTTAAAGAAGACATCATGGGGGACAAGCCGGTAAAAGGCCCGCTTATGGTGCTGACTGGAGGGGGAGATGTTTCCGTGCCTCCTGGTGGCGTGAAAAAAACGGCTCAGAAAGCCTGCAAGAACGGCATCAAGCTGTTCTTCCACCTTTATCCCGGTCTGGATCATGATCCGACCATGATCAATTCGACGCAGGATCAGATCGCCTGGATCAAAGACCGCTTTGCGGGCAAACCCTTTGAGCAGAACTGTGGCGGGTTCTAAATGAGACAGGTCTGAGCCTCTTAAAAGAGGCTCACGTTATGACCGATGCTGGCCACTGTGTTCAGTGTCTGTGCGAAATGGGATTCGTTCCACGACGCGACAAATTAAAGTGGCTGCGTTCCATCATATGTCCTCATCCGTGTCAGATGGGGGCATATGCTTTGTTAGAGCGGCACTTGGTTTTCCCGGAAAACAATAGGCTCTTTTGTTAAGGAATTCCTTGGCAAATAAGGCGGAGCATACAGTCTGATGCCTGCTCCCTTTTGGGAACGACCGGCAGAGACAGAGGGTGTCCTCAGTCTATGTGTCTCTTTTCTGACCCGGATTATGTTGCAAAAAGACAACAATTTGACCGAACTGATACGGGACCGTAATTTTAGAATTGCAAAAGATGCGCATCTCATATCCCATAAGAGGGTAACGAATACCCAAACGCAGCAGGGATTGGCGGCACATGACATCCCGGAAAACACTATTTTCTGCAACTATTCTGGCAGTTCCCATGCTTGGTATGGTGCCAGACGCGTATGCTGCGACAACTCCGCAGGGAACGCAGCATAAATCTGCTCATAAAAAGGCGACAACGCAGGATATTCCCCATACAGCCGGGGCGGCAACCGCCACCCGTGCAGCGGTGCCTGCCAGATCTTTGCCACGCCCAAGCCACCGGGTGTCAGATTCTGGTGAAAATGTGATTGTTACTGGCACACACTCGGAAAATCGTCATGCACGGCAGAGCATGAGCCCGGTTAAGGTGGTGAGCAGTGCAGTATTGCGTCGGTCCGGGCAGATGAACCTGGCAGATGCGTTGACCCGCACTTATGCGTCCGTCAACGTGGAAACCATGGGGACAGATGCCGCAGCCCTTGTTTCTTCCATTCATATGCGTGGCCTGAGCTCCAACCAGGTTCTGGTGCTGGTGGATGGAAAACGTCGGCATACAACAACAACGTTTACAGCTACCTCTGGTCCGAACTTTGGGACGACCGGCGTTGATCTCAACATGATCCCGGCCAATATGATTGATCATATTGAAGTGCTGGAAGATGGGGCCGCAGCCATGTATGGCTCCGACGCCATTGCCGGTGTGATCAACATTATTACCAAAAAGCAGGATCATGGCCTGAATGTTTCAGCCCAGACAGGGGCCAATGCTTATAACGGGGATGGCTGGCAGTATCAGTTCAATGCCGATGGGGGTATGAAACTGGGGAATGATGGCTACCTGCATCTTTCCGGCCAGATGTACCATACGGATCACATGGTGCCCAAGAATGTGCGCGATCATCGTCTGGTAGGGGAACAACCAGCGGATCACGATGTGGCCTCTTATGTCAGCACCGGGGCGCATATTCCTGCAACATCCAACAAAGTGCTGAGCACAGCGGAAGAAACGCGGGAAAGCTTTGGTCTGGACTGGGGTAAGCCGCTGAATGAAAACGTGATGTTCTATGGCAGCATCACTTATGCGCACCGTCATGCTGAAACGTATCAGAACTATCGCGTGCCAGACGTTGGGGGCGGCGTTGCGCTTTCCTACTGGCCATGGGGTTTCACGCCGATTGAAACTGCGGAAGAAAATGATTACGCGGCAACCGTCGGGGCCAAGGGCGATCATCTTTTCGGCTTCCAGTGGGATGTTTCTTCCACTTATGGCGCGGATTACAACAAGGTTGGGAACAAGAACACCGTTAATACCGGGGTTCTACAGTCCACCTGTTCGACCGACCCGAATGCTGGCGCAAGTTATTCTCCCGTAGGGTGCGGGTCCAGCCCAACGGATGTCCGGGCTGAAAGCTTCAATATGGCGCAGTGGACAAACAACCTTGACCTGCGGCGCAATTTCAAGATTGCCGATACAGTCCCCATGGTGCTGGCGTTTGGTGGTGAGCACCGAATGGAATCCTACCAGATCTGGGCTGGCAATCCCTATTCCTATGCGCTGGGGGGCACGCAGGGCTTTGCGGGTCTGGCCCCGCAGAACGCGGGCAAGTGGTATCGTAACATCTGGGCTGCTTACGTGGATGGTGATTTCCATCTTCTCAAGAACTGGGAACTGGATTTTGCAGGGCGGTTTGAACACTACACAGACGTAGGCAATACGGAAAACGGCAAGGTTTCCACACGGTATGACATTACCAAACGCATTGCCGTGCGTGGTACAATCAGCACCGGTTTCCGCGCCCCCACGCTGGCTGAAGAGCACTACAGCGCCATGAACGTTTCCCCCAACGGGGCTTCCGGTTTGCTGGCGGCTGATTCTGCGGCGGCGCGTAGCCTTGGCGCACCTGGGCTGAAGCCCGAGCGTTCAACCAACGTGTCAGGCGGGATTGTGGTTGAGCCAGTTCGTGGCTTCCATGTGGAAGTGGATGTTTATCAGATCAATATTCGTGACCGCATTGTGCAGGGTGGAACAGTGAGCGGCCTGTCTGCTGTCTCGGCCATTCAGTCCATGGGCTTTACGCCCCCGGCGAATGATGCCTCGCTGGACAATATTCAGGCCTATTATCTGTCAAACGGTGCCAGCACCCGTACGCAGGGGTTGGATATCAACGCGGACTACACGTTCCGCATGGGGAAATATGGCACCCTGACAACAACCATGGCGTTGGACCTCAACCGCACACGCCTGCATCATAACGGTCTGGGCACCAATGGGGAGGAACTGCTGAACGCCCAGAATATTGGTTACATCACCACAGCTTATCCGCGCAGCAAGATCATTCTGAATGCCTTCTACACGGTCGGAAACTGGGATGTGAATATTCGCCAGACCCGTTACGGTGAAACCACAAACATGCTCCAGTATCAGGATTGGGGTCCAAAGGCGCTGCAATATAGTGTGACCGATTTCTACCAGTTCAAAAATTCGCCCCGTTGGCTGACAGATCTGGAAATTGGGTATCGGGTCAACAAGAACTGGCATGTGGCAGTAGGTGGCAACAACCTGTTCAATATCCGCCCCCGGCGCGTGCCGCAAAGCGTGAACTACCTTGGTGCCTACATCTATGATCAGTCATCCTCTCAGGTGCCCATGACGGGTGGTTATTACTACGGACGCGTGAACGCGACGTTCTAAAGGGTTCTTCCTGGAAGCGGCTGATAAAAGCCGCTTCTTTTCAGAGGATGGCGTCAGGAAACACTTTGAAGACCATTTTTTGAAAACCCGTTTATCGTGCAAGATAAAGAAAAGGCCATTTCTGTTAACAGAGATGGCTTTTTTTGTGACCCTTTGCACAGCCCGTAAAGAGGGGATGGCGTGGGGTCATTGAAACCGGCAAGACGGGTTTGATATCTTGGCGCAAGGATAACAGGATAAAAGCCGTTTCCTTTCCGTGGCGGAAACGGCTGGATTGCGTTTGCAGGCTTTTAAAGCCGCTTCATCCACACAAAGGGCAATTTCCGGGGTTAGGGGAGGCCCACACCGCCATTTGCACCCACAACCTGGCCAGTGAGGTAGCTGCTCTCACTGGATGCCAGCATCACATAGACCGGGGCGAGTTCTACTGGCTGGCCCGGGCGCTTCATGGGAACAGTTTCACCAAATTTCTCGACATTTTCCATGGTCTGGCCACCACTGACCTGAAGGGCCGTCCAGAATGGACCGGGTGCTATGGCGTTCACCCGGATGCCTTTTTCAACCAGTTGCTTGGCGAGCCCTTTGGCAAAATTGGAGATGCCTGCCTTTGTAATTGAATAGTCCAGAATATTAACTGAGGGCTCGTACGCATTGGTGGAGGAAGTGAAGATCATGGTTGAGCCTGGCTTCATGAGCGGAATGGCTGCTTTGCTGAGCCAGAACAGCGCGTAAAGATTGGTTTTAAGCGTCCAGTCGAACGCTTCGGTTGTCACATCCAGAATGCTGTCATGTGTTTGTTGGCGTCCGGCGCAATTGACGAAAATATCCAGCCCACCAAGCTCTTCAGCAGCTCGCTTTACCAGATCCTGACAGAATTTTTCGTCACGCAGATCCCCGGGCAGTGCGACGAATTTGCGCCCTTCCTTGCGCACCAGTTCTGCCACTTCTTTGGCGTCCGCTTCTTCTTGCGGCAGATAGTTGATGGCGACATCCGCGCCTTCTCGTGCGTAAGCAATGGCTGCGGCGCGGCCTAGACCGGAATCTCCGCCTGTAATCAGCGCTTTGCGTCCGGCAAGGCGTCCGCTGCCTTTATAGCTCTTTTCCCCGTGGTCTGGCAGTGGCGTCATTTTGGATGCAAGGCCGGGCCATTCCTGCGGCTGTGCCTTGAACGGTGCATGTGGATACAGGGAGCGCGGGTCTTCCAGCGGGGTATTGGAGGCGTTGGGCATGGAAGCTCCTGTTTTCTGGGATGGTGCGGCAGAAGTGGAAAATGGCAAGGATGATGCTCCGGCAGCAGCGGCAATGCCGGCAACCTTAAAAAGGCGGCGGCGCACCGGATCATGCTCGGGGGTATGCGTGTCATCCGTCATGACGACTTCTCCTCTCTGAAAAGGCTGGGGGCAGGCAAGGAGCCAAGAGAGACTGTAAAAGTCTCCATCCCTTAGGCGGGGCCATGTCTTGTGTAGACAGACGCGAGCGGTGCCAGGAGGTTCCGTTTTTATTGAAAGCAGAGGGAAAGAATATCTGTAATGAATATAGTGTATAAATTGAAATAGGGTGCCGGATTATTCTTTAACTGGGTTCATTCAATGTTATGAGAAACCTAGAAGAGGATAGATAAGTATTCACTCACGCTGCCAGTGAGTAGAAACTGTTGGTGTCTGGTCTCTTTTGCGCTGCGTAATTTAAGAGACGGGACGGAACATGCCTGCGGTTAGCACGGTGGCCGCTCGCAGGTTTTTTCTGTTGCTTCGTCGCGTGGAGGCTCTGAAAAGCAGGAATGCTAAGTGAGCCCCACCATGCGGGCGAATTTCTTCTGGCGGCTGAAAAACAGTTTTTCAGCAACATAAAAGGCAAGATCCTGCAATTTGCTGTGCGGGGTCAGGCCGATAGTTTTGAAGATCATGCCCGTTACCCGTTTCAGGTGTTTGGGCTGATAGGTCTTCATGGCGCGGGCCATATAGTTGGCAATGCAGCGGTTATGATCGTAAGGCATGCCCGCCGGTTCATTGGTTGTATGATAGGCGGAGGCGAGTTCATCATCCTCGCTTTCCGTCACGCGGCCAAGGGCGATGCGGGCGCGCTGTAGCGTGCTGATCTTCTCACGCTTCAGATAGCGGTGCATGTGGTCGTAAAACAGCTTGAAGTGGCGGAATTCATCCGCTGCAATCTGTTTGCACAGGGCCTTCAGCACAGGTTCGTCCGTTGCATCCGCCAGCGCCGTATAGAAGGAGGATGTGCCGGTTTCCACCATGCAGCGTGCAATCAGTTCACCCGTGCGGGAGCCACGGATGGACTGATCAACATCCAACTGAATCTTGTAGAAATCACGGTAGCGCTGAAAGGCCTCCTGATAGTCCCACTCAGGGTCAGCCAGCATGGCCCAGCGGCCCAGTGCATCCCCATGCTGAATTTCTTCCACGGCCCAATGGTCGGCCGCCTGCCGGAAATCCGGATCATCATAGAACACGTTATTCAGGTACTGGGCGTAGTCCACGCTGTTGCGTTCCACAACAGAGGCTGCCTTCACGGCCTTCACCAGTTCAGGATCCACCTTGGAGGGATCAAAGCTGTCCCATGGTAACTGATCAATCTGCCAATGTTTCATACGCGCCCGGTCTCCCGTCCTGACTGCTTGCTACCCTGCCATCCAGCCTGCGGTTAAAAGGCTGGCCGTGCAGAAACCACCCCGCAAGAGAGAATTTGCGCGGCGGCTGATCCTTAGCCTTTGCTCTTCCAGACGCAAGAGGGCTGGACTCCTGATGCGCTCCGCCAAAGGGCGAAATCTCTACCGCTAACGTAACGGTAAAGAGGGAAGATGGATGCCTGATGACACACTCAGGCTGACACTCAACCTGATGTCTGCCAACGCTCTAGCTTAAATCCGGGCTGGACGGAATGCTCTGCCGCAAAAAAGAAGCCCTGAAGCGGTCGGGAAAATCGATGGCAGGTTAGCGCGGGCCGCTCTGCCCGATTGTGGGCCGCGACGGACCAAACAGGGTTTGCGCTCAGGGGAGAGGGAGAAGGCATCCCGGTAACCTTGGGCAGTGGCTACCGGGATTACGGCCTCAGATTTCAGGATTGACGGGGGCGTCGCCCGGTTTGATGGGGGGGAGGGACCGAGGCCGGCGGTTGGCGTCAAGGGCGACGAACGTGAAATCCCCCTCCGTCACCTTGGAGGTGAGATGCGTATGGCGGGCGCGCCGCCATGTTTGCACATGAATGGTCATGGATGTGCGGCCTTCACGGGTGATTTCCGTATAGATGCTTACCTCATCACCCACGGCCACGGGTTCAAGGAACACCAGCCCGTTGATGGCGACTGTAGCGGCACGCCCGTTGGCCCGGAAGGCGGCAGTGGTGCCTGCGGCAAGATCCATCTGGGAAATGATCCAGCCACCAAACACGTCCCCTGCCGGGTTGGTGTCCGTCGGCATGGCGACAACGCGGATGGTAGGAACCCCTTCAGGGATGGTGGAAGGTGTGGCGCTAGGCATACAGTTCAGGCCCTTTCCAGGCTCGTTGCAGTTTGTTCATTGTCCATTACCGGAACGGGGGCTCATCAAACCCGCGCAGTTTGCGTGAATGCAGGCGGGCAACGCCTTCCTCACGCAACATATGCATGGTTTCAATGCCGACCATCAGGTGCTGGCTCACTCTCTCACGATAAAACGCATTTGCCATGCCGCGCAGCTTCAGTTCTCCGTGAAGAGGCTTGTCTGAAACGCAGAGCAAGGTGCCGTATGGCACGCGAAAGCGGAAGCCATTGGCCGCAATGGTGGCGGATTCCATGTCCACCGCTATGGCGCGGCTCATGTTGATCTGTGTGAAGAGCTGACGCAGCCGCAGTTCCCAATTCCGGTTGTCCGTGGTCATGACCGTGCCGGTGCGCAGGCGAGTCTTGATTTCCGACTCGTGCAGGCCGGTGATGCGGGCGGTGGCTTCCTGCATGGCCACCTGAACTTCGGCAATAGGGGGGACAGGCACCCATGGCGGGAGATCGTCGTCCAGCACGTGGTCGTCCCGAACATAGCCGTGGGCCAGCACATAATCCCCTAGAATCTGGGAGCGGCGCAGGCCCGCGCAATGGCCGACCATGATCCAGCAATGGGGGCGCAGAACGGCCAGATGGTCTGTAATGGTTTTGGCGTTGGAGGGGCCAACCCCAATATTGACCAGTGTAATGCCATCCCCATCCGGGCGACACAGATGGTAGGCGGGCATCTGTGGCAGGCTGGTAAGCGGCGTGAACGTTTCCGCGCTGTCCGGCCCGGTGTAGATCTGTTCTCCTGGTTCGACATAGGCAGTGTAGGGGCTGTTCGGATCATCGACCTGCATGCGTGCGTAATCGCGGAAGGTGTCTACATAGCGTTGGTAGTTGGTCAGCAGAATAAAGCGCTGGAAGTGGCGCGGTTTGGTGCCCGTATAATGATGCAGCCGTGCCAGGGAGTAGTCCGTGCGTTCTGCCGTGAAGAGCGCCAGAGGCCGTGGGCGGCTGGAGTCTGGCAGCAATTCACAATTGGCGATGCTGTCATCCGTGTAATGGAGATCAGGCAGCACAAACTGTTCTTGCAGCAGCCGCAGATCTGTCTCTGTCAGGCCGGTTACGGCGTCTTCCATGACGTAAGGCAGCGGCACAGGCCGGTGTGAACAGCCAACCAGAACAGGCTGGCCATAGTGGTGCAGAAGCAGGCCGATCTGTTCGCGCAGATAATCCCGGAATAGGGCGGGTTGCGTGATGGTGGAGCAATAAAACCCCGGCTCCAGCATCACATCAAACGGGGGACGCCCTTTGATGGCAGTTCCCGCGGGCAATTCCAAAGCCAGACAGGGGTATGTGGCTTCATGCGGAGGGCACCCCCGCCGCGCCGCAAACTGGGTATGCAGGCGTTGTGTGCTGTTTTTGTAAAGGGCGCAGAGCTGATCCACAGCGGCATCGGCCGAAGTAAACGCTTCAAAGTTTGTGCCAGCGGCTTCACGAAGGGCCGCCATGTTTGTGTGAGCCATTCTACTCCTTACCGGACTGATCAGAGTCTTCCTTTTTGTAATTGGAATTAAGCCGCGGTAGGCGATCGTGTGCAAGGGGCAAGAGTGTTGGTCCAGCTACATCTAAAAACCCAAGGTATAAAATTTGTGGTAATTGGATGTGTATTTTATAGAATCAATTCTATGATTGAATTAAGTTAAAAGTGTATTTTTAATTCTGGATTGTCTATTATTATGATGTATCGTTATTTTTCAAGAATGCCTGCTTGGAAAGCGCTTGGTGTCGGGTGTCTATGGATGGCGGTTTCGGTCGCGGCAGAGGCTCAGACAATTTCACCAGAGTTCACGCGGACCATAAGACACAACCCCGATGGAAGTGTAACGTTGGGTATGGGGGATAAGGCGGGTATTGTTCAAGGGATGCATGAGGGGGACCCGCGCGCGGTGCAGACAATGCTGGCGAGCCAAACTCCCTTTTGGTCGTTACTGGCTGCATCAGTGCTTGCACGCATGCAGGGCGACTTTACACAATCGGACAAACAGGCAAACCGTATGGTGGCGTATCTGGAGCGCGAGGGAGGGCTCCGTGATCTTGAACCGCTTGTTATGTATGCGGAGATTCTAAAGGCTGGAAATGCTGGGTTGGCTGGATCATGGAAAGACTGGCTTGTAGCCTTGCATGGTCTGCAAGGAAAATATGAGAAGCCTTTAAGGGACTTCCTCCTTATTCCATCACTAAAATTTATAAATATGGATCATATTACCCTCAATGTCCCGACAGAAGATTTACCAACGCCTTCTGTTGATTGGGCACCCGTTAACCATGTGGATTACGTAAAAACCTTACAAAGAAAAGCCGTGCCTGGTATCAATCCGGTTGTACCGGTATTGATCAATCAGCAAAAGGTCGATGCCGTTCTGGATACAGGGGTATTTATCAGTATATTGCCAAACGAGTATCTTAAATCAGGCGGGTTTAAGAGTATTGGAAAAGTATCTAACTCTTTTGATGCTGAAGGTCGATCAGATACTGGTCCGCTTGTTGTGGTGGATAATCTGACGATTGGGAAAACTGTTTTTCATAATGTCATTTTTCAGACAACGACGGCGAAAAAGACAATTCTTGGCTTGCAGATTTTAAAACAGTTTCCTCATTTTCATATGACCGATACTGGGGTGACTTTCGGCCCGGCAGCGGAGTATGATTGTCACAGGCCAATGCTTCTTTCGAGTGATCCGTCTGCAAACTCGGCATATCTGGTTTTTCCTGTCGTTTCAGATCAGTCGGTGCGCTATGCATACTTGGATAGCGGTAATATTGGTGACGCTTTATTTTTTGAGCATGTGCCGTATTTTTCTCCAGAAGAACAAAAACAGGCAACATCTTTCAGGGCTCTGACAACTACGGGAGTAGGGACGTTTCTTGCCGTATACCGGCCCATGACAGCTACGGTTGATGGCGTAAAACTGACGGGAAAGGTCCAGAAAGCCCTCCGGCATATTCCAAGCCTCATACCTGACTTTTTGCTGACTTCGGCACTCTTGCAGCGTGGATCGTTTTACTTCGATTTTCCCACCCACACATTATGTTACAAATAAACCTCCCTCATTTCGCAATCTGGGTTACAAGGCCCCAGCGTTGGTACGTAGAGATGAGTATGGTGAATGAGTGCATGTACACCCGAGCAGTTGGCAATTCTGGCCAAGAGCCCCACAAGCAGTTTCAAGGTGGTGGCCGGAGCCGGGTGTGGCAAGACAACCACGCTGGTGCTGTTCAGTGAAAAATGGGCGGGACATAAAGGGCTCTATCTGGCCTTCAACAGTGCCATTGCACGCGAGGCCCGTAGCCGGTTTCCGCGGCATATTGAGGCCCGTACCGCCCATAGTTATGCTTATCAGGACCTGAATATTCGTGCCTTGGAGCGCGAGCGCATCATTCCGCGCTACACGACCCGGCATATCAGGCAGCTTGAACAGGAACTGCGGATGATCGCCCCCGCCGGAAGTGCGGAGACGGTGCTGAAAACACTGACGGCTTTTCTCATCAGTGGGGGCACCAAACTGACGCAGGCCCACTGCCCGGAAAAGGATGCCAAACGGAACCGCGCTATCCGCACTTTTGTGGCGCAGGCTTTCAAATATATTATTCGGTTTGAAAACACCACCTTTCCTATAACGCATGATGTGTATCTCAAGCGGTTTGAAATGGACCGCAAAATCACGGGCTATGACTATATCATGGTGGATGAAGCGCAGGATCTGAACCCTGTGCTGTTCTCCATTCTGGAAAAATCCGGTTTGCCTGTTGTGGCGGTGGGGGACCCGCATCAGTCCATTTATGCGTTCCGGGGAGCTATAGATGCCATGGGGGCGCTGAAGGTGCAGGAATTGCCTTTAACGCAAAGCTGGCGGTTTGGGGAGGACATAGCCCGCCTTTCAAACGCGACCTTGGCCCAGCATTCCAGACCAGCGCGGCATCGGCTACGCGGAAACCCGGCGCAGCCGAGCACAATCCGTCATTATACCGGGAAAATCCGTCCTGCGCGGAATACGCTGGTTCTGGCACGTACCAATGCGCGCCTGTTTGAAAGCCTTGTAAACATCCAGACGCCTTTTCATGTTCTGGGCGGTGTGCAGGATATGATGCAGGAAATTCGGGCAGCGCTGACGTTATACCGGCGCCACACCAACCCTATGGCCAGAGGGACGGAAGGCGCGCTGCCATTTGGATCATGGAAGGAACTGCTTGCCGCCAAGGATGGTGAAAATGCGGACCCAACCGCCAAGCGGCTTTTTACTATTATAGACAGGCATAATCATGATCTGGATACGAAGGTGAAGGCCATTCAGGCATTGCACCGTGAAAGCCCGGACGATGTCAGCCTTGTCTGCTCAACGACGCATAAAGCCAAGGGCCGCGAGTTTGACACCGTTATTATGCTGGATGATTTTCAAGCGCCTTCAGAATGGGCTGCCCGGCGGGAGCGTGCCTTGGCGCGTCTGTTGAAACTGGAGGAGCAGGAAGACCTTTCTGAAAAGTTCTTGGCCCGCCAGAAGGAGAAGCTTCTTCGGCGTGTGGAAGAGTGTGATCAGGAAATCAACCTTCTCTATGTGGCGTGTACCCGCGCACGTAACCTTCTGTATGTGCCGGAACCTGTCTATAAATTTTGGCAGGAGCGAGCCTGAATAAGGGCGGCTTACGACAGGAATAGCATTGATCTATGCTTGGAGATGTCATGGCCTGTACCGTGTATTGACTTAATACGGTCATGTGAAAATAAAACATGATGCCTTTTTGGATGTGATTTACGTGTTGTTTGAGAAAGGGAGAGTAAATAGGGCGGAATAGAAAATATATTTGTAGGGATCGTGAAAATAGTATCCTGATATGAGCATAATAAAAAAAGGCGTCCTCTTCGTCGGACGCCTTTTGGTGTATCTGGTGAAGCCGTTAGACGTTTTTTCCTGAAAAATCAGATCAGTGAACGCTGGCTTTCCCAAAAATATCAGTAAGTAAAGTTCAGTTTAGCCCCCACAAAGCGCGGGTTTCCGGGAATAACGGAGTAGAAAGTGGACTGTGTGCCGCCAGACAGCCAGTAACGACGATCCGCCAGATTCTGCGCATACACGGTGACGGACCAATGCTGTTTGGGTGATGCAAAGGTCAGGAAGCTGTTGACAAGAAAATAGGCGGGCGCACGGTAATAACCGCCAAGCCCAATATATTGCGGCTGTGTTTGTGCACCGCGATAGCTGTAGTCCACGTCAAACGTCATCTGATAGTCACGCAGAACCTTCCATGTATACATGGCGGAACCGCTGAGGGTCAGATTGGCCAGCCCCATATCGACGCCGTTATAGTTGGTATAGAAAGCCGACCACTGGCCAGTCTGGTTATAATGGGCTGTGGTTGCGGAACGGTCCACGCCCTGAAACTGGCTGTAAACACCGTGCTGGTAGCCAAAGTTCTGGGTCAGTGTCAGGCCACGGAATGGGCGGATCTGGGCGTTGAATTCCGCACCGTAAATATAGGACCGTGGGGCGTTAACATATGCGCCTTGCACGCCATAAACAGGCACCACAATACTGCCAAGAAGTTGCTGGTCCCGATAATCATAATAAAAACCGGCCGCATTGAAGCGGAGTTTGTCGTTCAGGAAAGAGGTTTTGAAACCGCCTTCATAGGTCAGAACCTGTTCCGGTTTGAAGGGTTTAAGCTGTTCGGGCACGCTGGTCATGTTGGCAGAGAACCCACCGGGCTTAAAGCCACGGCGGAAGTCAACATAGGTGAGGATATGCGGTGTTACCTGATATTCCAGCCCAACCCGGCCTGAGAACTGGTTGGCCAGCGCACCGCTTGAGCCAAATACGGTGGACGTTGTGGCTTTGGCCCCGCTATAGGTTGTGCCAACCAGATTGAGCAACTGGCGATCATCAGATTCATGGCTGATAGCGCCAATCAGACGCAAGCCCTTGATCAGCCGGTAGGAAACCTGTGCATATTGGTTGAAGGTTTGCTGGTTCTGGCCGTATGCCGTTTTGTAGAAATACAGCCCGTTATCTGTGGAGGCATAACGGTCTGACATGTCATACCAGAAATTGGAATTGGTTCTGCCGCGGTTGTAATACATGCCAACAGCCCATTGCAGGCGGTCTGCCATGTTGTTGGATGCCAGTTTTACTTCCTGCGAGAAGAAGTTGGTCTGATTGTTGCGGTACATGTTGCCATAGGCCCCAACTGTGTTGGTCTGGTCTGACAGTTCATGTTCGTCCATGCTTTCATAAGCGCTGACAGTGGTCAGTCTTCCCCATGAGAAATCCTTGGTGAAGCGGACATTTGCGCCCCAGAACAGATTGTCTTCCCGTGGTTTCTGATTGCTGGCGCTGATACCAATGGCGTTGGCAAATTGCTGGCTTAGCCCCCAGTTGGTGGCCATGATGTCATTCTGGTTGGTGGGAATGCCGTAGCTGTTGGTCATGATGGCGCCTGCCGGTGCATCGGACTGGTCACTTGTCCAGTGACCGCCAATATCCAACCGGGTGGTATCATCTATCTGCCAGCGCAGCTTGCCCCGTAAGGCGCCCAGATCCGCATTGCCAAAACCTTTGCCTTGCGTGTTGTGCTGAAAACCGCCGCCGGTAAGGGATTGGCCGGAGATACGATAGGAGAGTGATTTGCCAATGGGGCCGGACAGATAACCTTCAACCCGGTTGCGGCCATAGCTGGCAATATCTTCTGTAATGCCAGCATGGAAAGTGCGGGTAGGGTCTGCGGTATGGAAGTTGATTTCCCCGCCGGTTGTGACCTGCCCATGTGTCAGGCCGGATTGGCCAGGGTTGACGGTGACATTGTCCATATCAAACATGATGCCGGAGGTCATGATGCTGATGGGCATGGCCACATCATCCACATACGGCATCACGGAGGGCAGGTTGTTCTGGGTCAGGTCCGCCATACCTACGCCGCGCAGGGCAAAGTTCAGCCCGGCCGATCCGTTAGAGGGCTGGACGGTGAGGTTGGGTGCAACGCGGATCAGATCAGTCATCTGCCGTACGTTGCGTTCCTGCAAATCCTTGCCGGTCAGGCGGGTGGCGGAATCAGGCACATGCTGCTGATTGCGGAAAGGATCACGATGAATGCTGACCTGCACATCTTCGCCCTGAGACGCGGTGAGCGGCCCGGTGTTGCGGCGTGCGTGGGTGGGTTTTCTGGCCGTGGGGCCTGCATGGTGCGTGCTTGCCTGCACGGTGCGGGGCGCAGCATGATGCGAAGGCGTTGTGGCCGCCATTGTTTCAAAAAGCGGAATGGCATTCAGACAGGTGCAGGAGAGAACAAGTTTCAGGCAAAGCTTGGGCGTTGGCGCACGAAGAGACATCGTCAACCTCAGGGGAAAACAGAACGGGTGGGGAAAGGATGGGGGCGCGGAAGCGTTACATCTCATTCTCCCCCGATATCGTCGTTAGGGATGTTTTTCAGAGTATGCGTGTTGGTTCGTCTGGTGTTTTCTGAGGTAGACGCATGGGCCAGCGTTTTGCGAACATGCTGTAGGTCTATGTCTTTTTCCCATGTTGCGACCACAATGGCGGCGGCGCAATTGCCCACAATATTGCCAAAGGCGCGGGCAATTCCCACAAACCAGTCCACAGACACCAGAAGCACAAGGCCAACGGTAGGAATTTCAGGAACCAGAGACACAGTGGCGGCAAGAATGACAATTGCCACCCCCGGTACGCCATGAGCCCCCTTGGATGTTATGAGTGCCATGCCAATCACCAGAAGCAACTGGGGCCAGCTCAGCGTAACCTGCGCAACCTGTGCCAGAAAAAGAATGGAAAGGCCCAGGTAAATGGAGAGCGCATCAAGATTGAAGGAATAACCGGCGGGAATGACAATCCCCACCGTTTTGCGGCCCACGCCCATATCAATCAGCTTCTGCATGATCTGGGGGAGAACAGCATCAGACGACGTTGTGGCCAGCACGATGCTCATTTCTTCACGCAGATAGAGCAGCAGAGAGATGATATTGACGCCGCAATACCAGCGTAGCAGGCCGCCCAGTATCAGCCCAACAAACAGAATGACAGCCAGAAAATAGACAAACAGGAAGCGGAGCAGAGGCTCGATAGAGCCAAGACCGTAATGGCTGATGGTGTAGCTGATGCCCCCAAACACCCCCAGAGGAGCAAAGCGCACGATAATACCCATGATACGGAAGAAGATGGTGCTGAGCGCCTGAACAAGGCGTGTCACGGGGGCTGCCTGTTCCCCGGCGAGGAGCAGGGCGCACCCGAAGATGAGCGCAAAAACCAGCACCTGCATGACATCATTATGTACAAAGGCATCAGCAGGGTTTTTGGGGATAAGGTGCAGAATGAACGCATCTACGCCGCCTGTCTTCAGGGCAGAGGCTTGCTGATGTGCCTGCTGGGCGGCTTGAGAAAGATCCTGCTGCGGCAGGGATAGGCCTGTTCCGGGATGCAGGGTAACGGCAGCCAGCAGCCCCACACCTAACGCCACAGTTGTCATGGCCTCAAAATACAGAAGCGCCTTGCTGCCCAGCCGCCCGACCGTACGGATGGTGCCTGCCCCCTGCATGCCCTGCACAATCACGCAGAAAACAAGCGGAGAGACAATCATGGAGATCAGTTTGAGGAAGACATCACTCAGCAGCTTGAAATGCTGAGCGGCGTGCGGCGTGAATACGCCTGCAAGCACACCGAGCACTGTCATGACCACAATCTGCAGGAATAGGGAGCGCATGGGAAAAAAGGCTTTCACAATGACAGACCCATAGCGTTGGCGTGTTGGGCATCATGATGCTCAACGGGATGCTTTCTGCCTCTCTCAGCCATGGTGAACACCTTGCATACAAGAACCTTATGAAACGTAACATAACTGCAATTATTTCTTGCATACAAGCGAAATGATCTGATTGAGCAATAAAAAAGACGGCCTTTCCGGCGTGCAATCCGCTGCGAAATCTCTTTACATGGAAAAACAGAGACTTATCAGAAACGGATGGAGCAGGCTTTTCTGATGGCATGAAGGCACAGCCACGCAGCAGGCTTGTCTAAACCCTGAAAACGGGGCCATAAATTGGTATGACCGAGTCTTCAGAACCCGCTTCGCACCACCAGCCTCATGTGATTGAGAACCGCATTGTCTATGCGGCGCTCTCTGGATACATCGCGCCCGGTGAACGGCTTGGCGAGAAGGAACTGTCCGAGATTTTCAAGGTCTCCCGCACTCTTGTGCGGGAAGCCATGATCCGTTTGCAGGCACGGGGCATTGTGGAAGTCATGCCGCGCCGCGGGTGGTTTGTGATCGAACCAACGGTGGAGGAAGCCAGAAACACCATCAATGCCCGTCGGGCGCTGGAGGTGGGCATGCTGGCCACGGCGGATCACGTAACGCCGGAAAAAATAGCCATCCTGCGCGAGCATGTAAGGAATGAGCAGCGGGCGCTGGAGGAAGATGACCGTGCACAGCGCAGTTATCTGCTGGGGCATTTTCATGTCTGTCTGGCGGAAACCATCGGCAACCCGGTGCTAGGGTCCATCTTGCAGGACCTGACGACCAGAACCGTGCTGATTGCCGCCCTGTATCAGTCTTCTCACGATGCGCATGAATCCTGTGATGAACACAGTCAGATTATTGATGCGCTGGAAGCCGGCGAGCCTATGGAAGCTGTCAGGCTGATGGACATGCACCTCAAGCATGTTGAAAAGGCGCTGAATTACCGGGATATCGCCAGCCGGATGGAAAGTCTCAAATCCGTCCTGCAGAAAGGGCCCTCTCTTTAAAGAGACATTTTTTCTTCCGGTGTGCCCGATCAAGGCTGGCTCCTGTTATAAGGAGCCATGATTGACCATATCTCAACCGCTCCGGGTGCGGCTTCTCCTCCCCATTCTGCCCTGACACGGGCTGAACGTTACGCCCACGGGGCAGCCCTCCGGCAAGCGGTGCGCCGGGCGGCACAGGCCGAATGGGCGGTGCCGATAGACCGGAAGGACCCTGTCACCATCCTTACAGAGCAGGGCAAGCACCGGATCGCCAGCCTTCTTCCGGTTCGCTACGAGCGGATGAAGGTGTCTCCGTTTGCATTCCTGCGCGGTGCGGCTGCGGTTATGGCGCAAGACCTCGCCCATACGCCAGCAACCGGGTTGATGGTGCAGGCCTGCGGAGACTGCCATCTGGCCAATTTCGGCAGTTATGCCTCGCCCGAGGGGCTGCCGGTTTTTGATATCAATGATTTTGATGAAACCCTGCCAGCTCCATTTGAGTGGGATGTCAAACGGCTTGGCACATCGCTGGTGCTTGCGGGAGAAGAAACGGGCTTGTCCGCAAAGGTGGCGGGCGCACTTGCTGAGGACATGGCGCTGACATACGGGGCGGAAATGGCGCGCCTGGCCGCGCTCACGCCGCTTCAGGTCTGGCTGGACCGCGTTGATCTGACCACCGCCGTGGCCCATTTTGGGGACCGGAAGGTCCGCGCCCGGATAGAGGCGACGCTTGCCAAGAGGTTGGAGAGCGCAAGCCGGCATTTCGGGCTTGTTGCGGATGATAGCGGCGCCCCCAGCCTGCGGGAGCATCCGCCGTTGGTTGTGCGGCTTCCTGCGCAGGAAGCCGCCGTGCGCCATGCATTTGCCCGTTACTGCGCAAGCCAGCCACCTGAGCGGCTTTGCCTGCTCAATCGCTACAGCCTCAAGGATGTCATCTTCAAGGTGGTGGGGGTGGGTAGTGTTGGCACGTTCTGCGCTATAGGCCTGTTTGCCACCCCGGATGGAGACGTGCTTCTGCTTCAGATCAAGGAGGCACAGCAATCCGTTCTGGCCCCGTTTGTTTCCTCCCCATACCCGCCATTTTTCAATCAGGGCGAACGGGTGGTGACAGGGCAGCGGATCATGCAGGCTGTGTCTGATGCCTTTCTGGGATGGACGCGCAGTGACGCCAATGATGCGCCCACGGAGCCCTCTCAACCGCAGGCCTCGCCAGCCGCAGCGTTGAATGGCGCGGATCTGGAATTTTACGTCAGGTGGGTAAAAGATGCGCGGCTGGCTGCAATTGGCGCGGACTTTGCGCAGGAAGGGTTATCCGACTATGCGCGCCTGTGTGGGCGGGTTCTGGCCCGTGCTCATGCTCGGTCGGGCGATGTTGCCGCGATTGCTGGCTATATTGGCAAAGGTCGGGCCTTTGCGGATGGCATTGCCGGTTTTTCCGCGGCCTACGCTGTTCAGACAAAAACGGATTGGGACCATTTTACCAAGGCTCTTGAAAAAGGCCTGCTGACGCCTGCCGCAGTATAAGGGGAAGGCAGAGAAGGCAGCGGGATATCATGATAAGATTATCCGGCTGCTTCCCCGTTTCTGGTGTTATCAGTGCCGGATCAGGATGTAGTTGATCGTCAGGTCAATATCGAAATGGTTGCCCTTCATGTCCGGTGGAACTGGGGGCAACTGCGCTCCGTGGAACATGCCGGATGTGGCAGCGTCCAGATAATAGGAGCCTGAGGAGCCGGTCTGATAAACAGACTTCACGCGCCCCGTACGATCCAGCACGACATGCACGGAGGAGGGGCCTTCTTCCCCATTTCGGGCGGCTTCTTCCGGATAATACATGTGGCGCATGATCCACGCGTTGATTTCCTGCCCGTAATCGTCGCTCACGCCGCGTACGGAGGCGCGCGAGGTATAGTGCGCGTTGATCTGCCCGTTTTCCACCACCGGGCCGACGGAAAGATCAATCGGACCACCTGATCCACCTGGCCTGCCGTGACGATGCCGGGGTGGGGCCGGGGCCTCGTTGAAGGAGAGGTCCATCGGGTTATCAAAGGGCGATGCCGCATGGCGGTTGGCGTGTGGCTGGGGCTTGCTGCGCGGAACAGGGCGCGGCTTGGCGTTGGCCTGCGGTTTGTGGCCAGAAGGCGGATGCGCAGGTTTGACCGTTTTCTGCTCTTCCGGCGTGGGTTTGGGCAGGCCGTCATCCGATTTGGGCAAGGGCGGAGCGGTCGGTGTGTCTTCGGACGGCACGGCCGGGCCGGGTGCAGCTTCCGCCGGAGACGGTTCGGCCTGACCGGCAGCGCTGGGGTTTTTGCCCGAATTCCCTGCTCCGGCATCAGGGGACTGTGGGCCAACCATGCCGCTGGTGGCTTGTGGCTGTGCAAAGACCATTTCTACAGGGGAAGGCTGCGCGCCATCTGGCGTGCCGTGTGGCTGGTGGTGGGTGGCCTGCCACAGCAGGGCTGTAAGAAGAGCAAAATGTGCAAACAGGGAACCCGTCAGCACCGGGCCGAGCGTGGGCTCGGCATAGACTTCCTTACGGATAAGCGGCGTGGAGGTGCCTTTTACCCGTTTGTAGTTGTTCGGACGGGCAATGGGCCACGCAGAGGGCTTCAGGCTCTCACGACTGCTGTCGGAAAGGGGGGTAGGCCCTGAAGTGGGAGGCGCGGCTCCAGCCGGAGAGGGCGGAACCAGACGGGGTTCCTGTGCTTCTGTCCGGCGTGAAGAGCGACTGAGCATAGCCTTCATGAAGTGCCCGTTCTCTCCTCTGCCCGGACAGGGCTGTGTTTGGGCCAGTTACTTCTCTTAGTGTGCCATTGCTTGAGCATTGTTTCCAGCCTGAACTTGTTATTCCGTTTCGCTTCCGCCGGAATAAGGAGAGTGCGCTGTATCAGAACTGCTGTTGGGTGGGAAAGATGCTGGCTGTGGTGCTTTTTCCGCAGGCAGGTGATCGGCCTTTTCAGGGTTTTGCCCTTTTCCCCCGGATGAGGCTGGCTGCAACGGGGAGGGAAGCGCCGCCTGTTTTTCCGCAGGCTGAACCGGGCTGGGCGGGGCAACCTGTGTTCTGGCCGGGCTCAGGCGGGCGCGCATGTGACGCACGTCTACATCCGTAACAGCAGGCGCATTGTTTCCCCAGGCGTGACGGATGAAGGTGGCAACAGCGGCAATCTGCGTATCGGTCAGGCGGCCAGCAAAGCCGGGCATGGTGAAGGCGGAAGGAGCGCTTTGCGTGCCCTGAAGGGTAGCACCCGTCAGAATGATATGAATGATCGAGTCTGCTGCCGGGTTCATGACCACGGGATTATCAGCCAGAGGGGGAAAGGTGCTGGGATACCCCGCGCCATTGGAACGATGGCAGGCAGCGCAATTATCCAGATACACTCTCTGCCCTGATGTCAGTTGCCCTCCCGATTGCAGCGCCTTGGTGGCGGCGCCACTGCGTTTCCAGTCGGTTTGTCGGGGCGTGGCGGCAGGCAGGGTTTTCAGGTAGCGGGCCATGGCTGTCAGATCAGCATCGGATAGGTATTGCGTGCCATGATGCACGGCACTGTCCATATTCCCAAAAGCGCTGCCCCGCGCGTTACGGCCTGTCTTCAGGAAGGTGGTGATATCCGCCACGCTCCACGTGCCAAGCCCCGTGCGGGGCTCGCCCCGCAGGGAGGGCGGAGTCCAACCATCTACGGCCTTGCCGCCGGCCAGATAACGCGGGCCATCCTGTGCGGTCAGAGCTTCTTCCTGCATGGCGATGCCGCGTTGTGTGTGGCAAGCCCCGCAATGGCCCGGCCCTTCTACCAGATACGCACCGCGGGCCAGTTCTGCATCGGCAAACGGCCGGGTTGTGGCGTGACGGGCTGCTTCCGGTGATGGTGCAAATGCCCAGCGCCAGAGCGTCAGGGGGAAGCGCATGGAAAGCGGCCACGGAATGGCATTGGCCTGTACCGGCTGCGCCACGGGCTGCACGCCTTGCATGAAATACACATACAATGCGTGTAGATCGTCATCCGTCATGCGGGCATAGGATGGATAAGGCATGGCTGGATACAGGCTGGCGCCGTCCGGGCGGATGCCTTCCCGTACAGCGCGGATAAACTGTGCTTCCGTCCAGTTCCCGATGCCATGCGTCTTATCTGGTGTGATGTTGGAGGCATAAAGCGTGCCAATGGGCAGTTCGAACGCATAGCCCCCAGCATAGGCCGTGCCCTGCGGTGCTGTATGGCAGGCTGCGCAGTCCGCTGCAGCCGCCACGTAACGGCCCCGTTCGCTCCAGTCCTGCGCGGTGCGTGGTGTTTCTGGCGCAGTGGGCTCCTGTCTGGCAGCGGCAGGTGATGCCGCCTGTTGTGACTCGGTTTGTTGGACAGGATGGGTCTGCGGGTCTTCTGGTCGGGTGGTGCCGGTAGCCGGTGCATCAGAAGCAGATGGCGCGCCCCACGCTGAAGAAGTCACCATGGAGAGAGGGAGAAGCCCCACCCCGAGTGCCGCCATGCCGTATGTCAGCATCGTGAGGGAGGACCATTTCCTCATGGCGCGCTCAAACAGGGACGCCGTAGCGTGGGGGGACCCAATCATGGCGTCACCAACGGGCCGCCATTGCCCTTCAGCCATTGCGTGCGGATATGATGAGCGGACCAGTAGGCCAAGGCGGCGACCAGCCCCGTAGGATTATAGCCCATACCCTGCGGGAAGGCGTTGGCTCCTACCACAAACACGTTCGGCACATCCCAGCTTTGCAGGTAGCGGTTCAGGGCGGACGTGTTGGGGTCATCCCCCATGACGGCCCCGCCGCAGAGATGGGTTGTCTGATAGTCACGCACGTCAAACGGTTTGCCCGGTTCGCGCATGCTGTAGTGCACATCACGCGCGCCAAGGGCTTTGACCACGCCATCCAGCTTGCTGACAACGTGGCGGTTCATGCGGATATCGTTGTCTTTCCAGTCAAACGTCATGCGCAGAAGCGGCTGGCCGTAAACATTGGTCCAGGTGGGATCAAGGTCCAGATACACATCGCGGTAGGCCATGTTGGAGCCCTGCGCATTGATGGTGAAGGCATGGCGATAGGTGTCAACGGCCTGTTTTTTCCATGCGCTGCCCCATCGTGGAGCACCGGGAAAAGTGGCTTTGGCTCCGGCAATAGGTTTAACGCCCGCCTGATTGACCCATAGCGGTGAACCGCCAATAAAGCCCAGCGGCCCGTGATCGAAGTTATCACAGTTGAAATCATCAATTGCCACACCGCCCGCCGAGCCGATGAACTGGTCCGTGCTGCGGGTGGGGGGCATCAGCACCGTGGTGTTGGTGATGTTCTGATACGTGAAGTTGCGTCCTACCGTGCCGGAATTGCTGTGCGGATCATAGGGTTTTCCAATACCTGACAGCAGCATCAGATGCACGTTATGGAACTGGAAGGCCGCCAGAATAACCAGTCCTGCAGGTTGGGTAATGTGGTTGCCTTCCGCATCCTGATACACAACGCCAGTTGCTTTCTTGCCTGTGGAATCCAGAAGCACTTTCAGCACATGCGCGTTGCTGCGCAGCGTGAAGTTGGCGTGCTGTCGCAGGGCGGGCAGGATGTTCACATTCGGCGAGGCCTTGGCGTACATGTAGCACGCATAATCCGAGCAATAGCCGCAGAAATTGCACGGCCCCATCTGGGCCCCATACGGGTTTGTATAGGGGTGGGATGCATTGGCCGCAGGCATGGCGTAGGGGTGAAACCCGGCCTCGGTCGCGGCCTTGCGGAACAGATGGGCGGTATAAACATCCCGCAGGGGCGGAAGCGGGAAATCATCTGACCGATCCGGTGCAAACGGGTTGCCTTTGCCGACCACCTTTCCGTCTACGGTGTAGGCTTCGCCCGATGTGCCAAATACTTTTTCCGCACGGTCAAAGAAGGGCTCAAGTTCTTCATATGTTACGCCGTAATCCTGCAGGTTCATGCCATCAGGAATGAACGTCTTGCCATAGCGTTCAGTAATATGGCTCCGTAGGCGCAAATCCTGCGGCATGGCGCGGAAATGCACACCCGTCCAATGCAGGCCTGCGCCACCTACGCCTTCACCGGGCAGAAAGGCGGCCAGGCGGCGGTAAGGCAGGGCTTCCTGATCCAACCTGTTGCGGACCGTCACGGTGGTCTGCGCAGGGTTCTGGAACAGCTTGTACCGGGTAGCACCTTCCAGTTCATCAATGGAGGCAGGATAGGCGCCATCTTTGGCGGTGGAGCGTCGGCCGCCGCGTTCCAGCATCACCACGGAAAGGCCTGCTTCACAGAGTTCCTTGGCCATGATGCTGCCAGCCCAGCCAGCACCCACCACAACGGCATCTACAGGGGGGAGAGTTTTTTCTGCCATGGGTTCAGCCTGTCTCCCCGCTGATGGAAACCGGGCCATAAGGGTATGGGGTTTCGTACCGGTCTACCCAATCCATGTAATCGGCGCGGGCACCGGGGAAGCCCATCATTTTCCAACCGCCCATGTGACGATTGCCTCCATGGATGGGGTCTGCAAACGCGCCTTCAATCGTGTCAGAACGAAGCTGCTCAAAAAAGGCGCTGGCGGGCAGGGCGTCAAACTGGGTGGCGTTGTGTTCAAGAGCCGTCAGGATAGCGTCCTGCGTGGTGGAAGGCAGGCTTTCAAATGGGGCGTTATGCTGCTGGCGCACCCAGGCCTGCGTTCCGGCAATACCTATGCGGTAGATTTGCCGAGGGCTGTAAGGGAGCTGATAACCCAGATTGTCGGGGCCGGTACGGTGCGGGCCGCTCATGAACCATTTTTCGCCACGGCCCCAAGGGGTGTTCATCTGGCCTTCAATAAAGTCTGGTACCCCAAGCATGGTGGCACCCGGCCCCATATCATCTTCCGGGAACAGCCGTTCACAGGCGGCCGTCAGAAAGGCGAACTCGGCAGCGGTGAAAAAGCGTGCTGAGGTGCCAGCTTCCTGATGCTGCGCTGTAGCGGCGGGTGACTGTTCAGAAGAGGCTGCTTCAGCCGTTTGCGTTGCCAGTCCACCGAGCGAGAGCGCCGCCATACTGGTTCCCAGCCCTTGCACCACACGGCGACGTTTCGGCTTGAACGCGGAGGAAGGCGACGGAGTGATGGCAGCATCGTGAGCCATATGTTCCACGCCCCTTACCTGCTGTTTAACGTGGCTGGGTACGGGAGCATTAGTTTTGGAGGATGTCATCGGAGAAGCCGCCGGAGAGCCGTCAGGAGTGGGGAGGCTGAGAGGAGCCATTGCTGCCGAGATATTTGCGGCTGGTTTTGCGCAAGAAACAGGGCTGGCTGGGCGTCGGGGCGTATGGGGCGCGTCGGTCATCGGGGGCTCGTTACCGTGAACAGGGAGCGGCGACCACAAATCGGTCCTCGCGGCCGCTTCAGCGCAGTGCGCGCGACCATGCGGGCCTTGGTTAGCGGAGAGACGGCCCTGAAACAAGCATGGCCCGCACAAGGCGAGCCATGAGAGGGACTTGAAAGTCCGTTCTGGAAGGGAAAAGAGCGGCGGTAACCCGCAGACTCTCGCTCTTTTCCATCCAAAGTGTAAAACCGGATTTATTACCAGATTTTAACGCGCTGTTTCGGGGACAGATACAGCTTTTCACCAGCTTTCACATTCCATGCCTTGTACCAAGCGTCCAGATTGTGCATGGGAATGTTCACGCGGGCCTGCGGCGGGGAGTGCGGATCTGTCACCACCAGTTGCTTGACGGTGTCATCACGCAGTTTTTCCCGCCATACCTGCGCCCAGCCAAGGAATACGCGCTGATCGCCCGTCAGGCCATCAATCACCGGAGCAGGCTGTCCGTTCAGGGAGGCATGGTAGGCGTCAAGCGCCAGTGTCAGGCCACCGAGATCGGCAATGTTTTCGCCCATGGTCAGCTTGCCGTTTACATGCACGCCCGGCAGGACCTCAAACGCATCATACTGAGCACCGAGGCGGTCAGCCAGTTTCTGGAAACGGTCTGCGTCAGCTTTGGTCCACCAGTCACGCAGGCGGCCATGTTCGTCAAACTTACGGCCTTCATCATCAAACGAATGGGTCATTTCATGACCAATTACGCCACCAATGGCCCCGTAGTTCACAGCCATGTCTGCCTTGGCGTTGAAGAACGGCGGCTGCAGAATGGCTGCCGGGAACACAACCTGATCAAACAGCGGGTTGTTGTAGGCGTTCACGGTCTGGGGTGTCATGTCCCATTCGTTCCGGTCAACTGGCTTGTCCAGGCGGGCCAGCCAGTAGTTCCATTCAAACCGGATTCCGTTTTTGGCGTTGCCGTACACATCTCCCTTTTTCACGGCGAGGTCGGAATAATCACGCCATTCGCTGGGGTAGCCAACCTGCACCTCAAAGTTTTCCAGCTTGCGCAGGGCCGCTTCACGCGTGGGCTTGCTCATCCATGTGTTGTGCTGCAGGCGGATGCGGAAGGCATCTTTCAGGTCGCCTGTCAGTTTCTGCATGGCGGTACGGTTTTCTGCGGGGAAGTAGCGTTCCACATACACCTTGCCCAATGCCATGCCCATGGCGGAGCTTGTCGCCTGCACACCGCGCTTCCAGCGGGCCGGAAGGGCTGGCTGGCCTGTCAGCGCCTTGGAGAATTCAAAGCGGGCCTGCACAAAAGCGTCCGGCAGGTTGCTGGTGGCGTTTTCTACCGTATGGAAGGCTTCCCATGCCTGTAGAAGCCCGACATCGGCATTGGCCAGCAGGGCTGCGCCGCCGGTAATGGCGGAGGGTTCACCCACAATAACCGTACGGTTTTCAAGCCCTTCTGCAGGCAGGCCGGCGGCGGTCAGCCACGTGGTCCAGTCAAAACCGGGTGCGGCTTTAACCAGATCTGCCACGGTCATGGGGTTGTAGGTTTTTTCCGGGTTGCGCAGGTCTGCACGTGCCCAGTGGGTTTCAGCCAGCTTGGTTTCAAACGCAACAATGGCTGCGGCAGCCTGATCCGGCTGCGGCCAGTTGATAAGCGTCAGCGCCTTGGTGATGTAGGTCTGGTACGCTGCCTTCTTTGCTGCAAATTCCGGCTTCAGGTAATAATCGCGGTCAGGAAGCCCAAGCCCATCCTGATCAATGTTCAGGGCGTAATGGGTGGGGTCTTTGGCATCCGGGTTGATGCCCAGAGAGAAAGGAGAGGTCCCGAAGTTGGCTGAAGCCGCACCCGCAACGGTGGCAAAAGCCTTGGCGTCACGCATTTTGCGGATGGTTTCCAGATCACCCTTCAGGGGTTTGGTGCCCTGTTTTTCCACGGATTTTTCATCCATGAAAGAAGCATAATAGGTGCCAAGCTTTTCTTCGATGGTGGAGGGATGCTTGACCGGGTGCGCGGACAGTTCATTCAGAATGGTCTGCACACGCTGGCGGGAGAGCTCAGCCAGTGCGTTGAACGGGCCATAGCTGGTCATGTCTGACGGGATGGTCAGATTGTCCAGATAGGTGCCATTGGCATAGCGGAAAAAGTCATCACCCGGTTTGACGGATGTATCGCGGCCAGCGAGATCAACACCCCATGCGCCAAAGGAAGCGGGCGGAACCGCAGCCGGTGCAGTAACAGGCGCTGCGGCCTGTGCGGTGTGAGCATGAGTGACGACTGATACGCTGGTCAGGCCGATGGCGGCAGACAGAAGAAGTCCGGCCCGACGTGACATTTTATTATTATGCTTAAGCATCTGTTGATGTTTCTCCAAATAAATGCCGGGAAAGATAAAATGATGTCCTCTTTCCCCGTTAGTTCTTTAGATACCGTTCTTTAGGTGACTGTAGGTTAAGCATGCCCAGCCCAGAATGACTATCCCACCGGAATGATTTTTAGCGTCGGAAGGTCACCCTTTATTAAGGAAAAACAAGGTGTGCCGGTGTGAGGGAGGGTGCTTTTGTGGGAGCCAGTGCAATGTTATTCCTTGAAGGCTCATGGCTGGTTTTTTTTCTGTGACAGTGGGGCGCGGATTTTCAGGGTGGATATAATCGGTCTGTCGGCATGGGCGTGAAAGACGCTGTGGCAGGGCAAGTGGATGCGCCGATCTGTTTCTGGATAATTTAAGGGAGGCTTGAAGGCATGGTGTGTCTGGCAATCAAGGCGGGAGGACGGGCTGTCTTTCCGGAATGGAAGGCCCTGTTTGCCGAGTTCATGCCGCAACTGGATGTACGGGACTGGTATGATCCGCATCTTGATTTGGCAGCGGTGCAATATGCGCTTGTGTGGGAACCCGACCCCGGACGATTGGCGCAGATGCCTAACCTGAAGGCGGTGCTGAGCGTTGCCGTGGGGGTGGACCATATTACAGCGGACCCAGCCTGGCCACGTCATCTCCCCATCATCCGCATGGGAGGTGAGGAAACTGCCACCCAGATGGCGGATTATGTGCAATGGGCCGTGTTTTCCCTGCTGCGGGAAGCCCCACGGTGGCATGTGGCGCAACAGGAGAGAAAATGGGCGCGGCGTGGCACGCCACCCACGCGGCTTTCCACCAAAACCCGTGTGGGCGTTATGGGGTTGGGTAGCTTGGGCGCGCATGTCGCCCAACGGCTGGTGCAGGCGGGTTTTCAGGTTTCAGGCTGGGCGCGGCATGAAAAACGGATTGATGGGGTGACATGCTATTCCGGGCAGGAGGGACTGCCTGCCTTTTTGCGCGCGTGTGATATCTTGGTGTGCCTGCTGCCTGAGACGGCAGAAACACGCGGTATTATTACGTATGATGTGCTGGCCCAGCTTAAAAAACCATCAGGCTTTATCAATGTAGGGCGAGGTGCCCTGGTGGTGGAAGCGGATCTTTTGCGCGCGTTGCAGGATAACACCCTGCACGGCGCAGTGTTGGATGTGTTTCCGACGGAGCCATTGCCGGAAACATCACCGCTTTGGCAGCAGCCGGGTGTGCTGATTACCCCGCATGTGGCTTCAGAGGCCTCCCGTGCAGCCCGGGCGCGCTATAGTGTTTCTGTTATTCAGGCGCTGGAACAGGGGCAGGATCTGCCACTTCTTTATGATCCTGATCGCGGGTATTGAAGGATGATGTGAGACGCCAGCTTCCAGAGGATGACCAAATGGAGGCCTCTCTGGGAGAGTGAATATGCCACCCTGCGGCCTCGCTTTGGGCAAGATGAAAAGACCATGGGTTGAAATACCATAAGTCTGACATTGCTTTGGCAGTCGGTTTCAGGCGGTTTTCAGGTGAGAGTGTGTATTTCGCCCCACGCAGAGGGTGGAAAATTTCATTTTGGCGCGCTTGAGGGTTGCCAGACCAGAACCTCTCCCTTCATAGGAAAGCCATCCAGCCTGCATAGGGCTGGTGGTCTGTAAAAGAGGGCGGGAGCCGGGGTTTCCGGCAGGCATCGGCGATGGCGGTGCTTCTGTCGCGCATGCATGGCATGGAAATGCTCCTCACGCTTTTCACAAGATGCGGGAGCAGTCGGATTTTTCACCGGGATTTTAAGAGTGACGGCAGGGTGAGGCCAATGCAGGGCCGCAGAACATGGGCGTTCAGTTCGGCGCTGACAGTGGCGGGACTCCTGCCTTTTGGGCTGCTGGCTGCCTCGCCCTTCACGTTGGCAGCAGAAGCGCCGGTGCAGGCTGGCACTCCGACGGCTGAGCAGGCTGCACCTGTAGCGGAAAAAACCTCTGCTCTTTCCGGCGGGGCTGAGAGGACACGCGGTTTTTCGGCCCCTGTTCATCGGTCACGGGATGGTGCTTCTTCACAAAGCGCAGGAGCGCCTTCATCGCGGAGTGCTGCGGGTGACGGAGCGCTGCGCGGTGTAGGGGGGCTGACGTCGCATTCGGGTGCACGGTCGGTAAGGAGGCATGGCGGTCCGGTTGTGTCTGCTCAGACCACGGATGTGGATGTCAGTGCGCGGCGGCATGATTTTGCCTATCCTGAGGCCCAGCACGTAGCAGATGCCACAACCCGCATTACCGCGACGCGCCTGAGGGAACGGGATGTTGTGACCTTGCGCGGGTTGGAGCGTGTAGCTCCCAATCTGACCATGCAAAGCGTCAACGGCACGGCCTCCAATAATTTCTATCTGCGTGGGGCCGGGTTCAATGACTTCACACAGAATAATATGGGTCCGGTTCTGACCTATATTGATGATGTAGCGTATCCCTATTCCACCATGTCCAACGGGCAGATGTTTGACCTGGCGGGAGCAACGGTCACGCCCGGTCCTGTCGGCACCGAGCATGGGCAGTCTGACACCGGGGGAGAGGTGCATCTGCATACCAATGACCCGACGGATGTCTGGCATTATGGGGCTTCGCAGGACATAGCCTCTTATGCCCGGAGCCGGAGTGAGGCTTATGTGTCTGGTCCGTTGGCTAGGGGGTTGAGCTTCCGTCTGGCTGGGCAGACCCGCCATGGAGGGGGGTGGCAGACCAACCCCCTGAATGGGGACCATCTGGGCGATGCAGATCTGTGGGCGTTACGGGGCAAGCTGCAGTGGAAGCCGAATAGTCACACGACCATTCTGCTGGGTGGCCACTTTGTGCAGGATAACAGTCAGGTTGTAACAAGTGTGCCCGTGCACCGGCTGATTGGCACACAGCCCCTGCCGCAAATGGGGTCCTGGAAGGAGGCCGAATGGTCCTCCCGCCCTGAATTTGCCAGACTGATCGGGCGGAAGGCTGGAATTAAGCCCAGTGAGCACAATCAGTTCTGGGGGGCGGATCTTCATATTGCCCATGATTTCGGGCCGGTGACATTCACATCTATCAGTGCATTCGAAACCGAGCGTGAAGGGGAATATACAGATCAGGACGGCACGGCCCAGTCTCAGGCAGATACCTATCGCACCATCGATGCCAACAGTTTCACGCAGGAAGTGCGGTTGAGCAATTCGCATCCTGACGACAGGTTGCAATGGGTAGTGGGAGCCTATTACCAGCGCACCCGCATGAACCAGCGGTTTTTCTTTGACTATACGGACTATTCAGCCCGCGGTTACATGATGGCCACCAGTTTTGGCATGAATCAGGAAAGCGTTTCTGAATTCGGGCATCTCAGTTATCGGTTGCCGCATGGTGTGACTATCTGGGCCGGATTGCTGCATGAGTTGGATGATCGGTCCATTACTGGTCTGCAATCGCAGATATTTGGTGGGGCCACACAGAATTTTCATGCAGAAAGCACGGCCTCCAACCAGTTTGCCGGGCAGGTTGGCGTGTCCTGGCAAATGACCCAGCATGCGCTGCTGTATTACAAGATGAGCAAGGGCTTCAAACCCGGTGGGTTTACGGCCAACAATACGCAGATTCAGGCGCAGCTTGATCCGTTCAAGCCCGAAACTGTGTTGACGTATGAGGCCGGGTTCAAGGCAGATCCTGTTCCCAACCGCCTGCGTATAAATGGGGCAGCGTTTTACAATGATTTTCACAATCAGCAGATTCTGGGCACGGTGCTGATCCCCAATTACGGGCCGTTGAGCGAAATTACCAATGCGCCGAAATCTGAAAGCTGGGGGTTTGAAGGGACCATAGAAGCGCATCCGTTCAGCCATCTGTTTGTAACGCAGAATATTGGCTGGCAACGGGGCAATTTTCAGAATTTCCCAACCGTCAACCGTGCCAAGACCAACGCTTACTACGCGCAGCATGGTGTATGGAAAGCCATTAACGACAATTTTGCCGGTGTGGATAATGGCCAGCCGAAATTGACCTTGAACGGATCGGCAGATTGGCGGCAGCCGATCGCCCATGCGTATTCTCTGGATTTCGGGCCAGATTGGCTCTATCGCGGCAGTCAGGCCATAACTCCGGGTGGAACAGGTTTCTACCGTCTGCCACCTTACTTTCTGCTAGGGGCGCATGTCACTTTTCGGCCTGCCTCCGGCAAGTGGGAAGCGACCCTATACGCCCGTAATATTCTTGATCGGCGTTACGCTGAAAGTGGCGGTCAGGCCACCACAACGTATTTCTATATTCCGGGTGAGCCACGCTTTATTGGTGGCCGGATTTCCTGCGGTTTTTAAGGTCTAAACAACGCGGTTTGCGATATTGGCTTCAAGGCCTCTCTTTCTCCTTCCGATGAGGAGAAAGAGAGGACGATTTTAGGGGATAGGGTTCGGCCTTACATTTCAGTTCGTGTCTGCGGGTGGAGCTTGGCGTTCAGAAGTGTGAGCACGAGCACGGCTAATGCGGCCATGCCTACTGTGAGCATCAGGGCTGGGGCCAGGCCCCGGCCTAGAATACGGCCAATTTCTGTTTGCAGCAGGGCATTGCTGGCGGCCAGCAGATTGCCACATTGGTAGGCAAGGCCCGGGAAAGTGGCCCGTACGGAGGCTGGGGAAAGTTCGCTGAGATAAGCGGGCACTACGCCCCAGGCCCCCTGAATGCAGAACTGGATACACATTGCTCCGACAGCCAGCCAGATGGCGGATTGCGGTAAGGTCCACAGGGGCAGCAGCGGAATGGTCAGCAAAGCGGCAAGGGCAATGGCATATTGCCGCCCGATACGCTGGGACAGAAAGCCAAAAAAGAGGCCACCCGCAATGGCCGCCACATTATACAGCACCACAATCAGGGTGATGGAAGGGGGCGCGATATGCCGCTCCAGCGCCAGAAAGACCTTGGGATACAGATCTTGTGAGCCGTGGCTCATGAAATTGAAGCCCGCCATCAAAGTAACGGCAAAAACGCAAAGGGCCGCGTTCTGGCGCATAATCGACCCAAGCCCCTGATGAGCCTGGACGGTGCTGGCGGGTGCTTTCTGGCGGGCCAGCCAGTCCGGGCTTTCCGGCACACGGATCCAGATATAGAGCGCGGAGAAAACGGCGCTTCCTCCCAGAACGAACAAGCCGCGCCAGCCTATCAGTGGCAGCGTAAGAAAGAGAATGGAGGCCAGAAGATACCCGGCGGGATAGCCCGCCTGTAGGATGCCAGACGCTGTGCCGCGCCATGATGCGGGTACGCTTTCCATGATCAGGGATGTTCCAACGCCCCATTCACCGCCCAGAGCGATGCCGAACAGGGCGCGCAGCAGCAGGAATATCCATAATGTGGGAGAGAAAGCGGAGAGCACTTCAATAACGGAATAAACCAGAATGGTGATGATCATCACTGGTTTGCGGCCGTATTTGTCGGCCGCGCGGCCACACAGAAAAGCCCCGATAGGACGCGTCATCAAGGTGAGTGTCGGGGCCAGCAGAACGCTTTCCAGCGATGTGCTGAAGCTGTGGGCCACGTTGTCCAGCGTGAAGAGCACAAGAAAGAAGTCACACGCATCAAGCATCCACGCCAGGAAGGACGCCGCAACCACGTGCCGGGCGGTTGCGCGTGCCTCCGGTGTAAGCTGCTCGGCAGAGGTGGATGGCATTTCAGGCTGAGAGGCAGGAAGAGTCATGGGCTTGTATCCGTTTCTTGCACCATTCTGTGTGTCATGAACGGGAAGAGCGTTCTATCGGCCCCCGGCATCACGAATAGGATAGAGAGGAGACAGAAAGCGTTTTGAGCCGTCACGCCTGCGTGAGACGGAGAAAATGCGGACCGGGAAGAGCTTTTTTCTTTCTGGGCAGAGAAGCGGCATGTTTCACGAGAAACGATGAAAACCCATTTCATCATAGAAATGATATGTGCGTTTTCATGGTTTTACGGTGGGCTTATAGCGAAGAAAGGGGGAGAGGAAAGGCAAAGAAGGATAGCGCGGAATTTCTGAAAAATTCTTTGTTTCATCAAACCCTTGACGGCTTTCAGATCAGTCCGGCACCATCAGGTTTGACATACCGCAATGGAGCACACGCGTGTCAGAGCCTGTTTTACCGTTGGAAATTACGCATCTTGTCAAAGAGTTCAGCACAAAGCGGGCGCTGAATGATTTCAATCTGACACTGGCGCAGGGCGAAATAGCGGCTCTGTTGGGGCCGAACGGTGCGGGCAAGACCACGCTGATTGGTTGTCTGCTGGGGTTTCTTTCAGCCGATGCCGGGCAAATCCGCTTGTTTGGTGAGGATGTAAATTCCCTCACGCCGCAAGTGCGCAACCGTATAGGGTTCGTGCCGCAAACCCTGACAGGATTTACATGGTTTAGGGTGGGGGAACTGCTGACCTATCTGGCCGGGTATCGGCCCGCTGACACGCCTCAGGATGATCGGTGGCTGGAATGGGCGGCACTGGACCCTACCGCGCGTATCAAATCCCTCTCGGGTGGGGAAAGGCAACGCCTGGCCATTGTTCTGGCGCTCCGCTTCCGGCCTGACCTGATTGTGCTGGATGAACCCGTTGCCAGTCTGGACCCTCAGGCACGGCATGATTTTATGCGCCTGCTGCCGGAATATGCGCACCAGCATGGTGCTACGGTCCTGATTTCCTCTCATATCATCTCTGATCTTGAAAATATCTGTGATCGCTTTGTCATCATGCGGCGCGGGCAGATTGTGCTGGATGTGTCTGAAGCCGTGTTGCAGGGGCAGGTGAGGCACCTGTCCGCATTGCCACGGCCCGAGTGGGGGGTGCAAGTGCTGGCGCTGGCAGAAGATGGCGGGGTGTGGGTTTCTGGCTGGCAACCGGGGCTGGATGATGCCGCCTTGGGGCAGGGCGTGGCCGTGCAGCAGCCGGATGTGGAAACACTGTTTCTGGCGCTGTCACGATGAAAAATATCCTGCATGCGTTGCGGCTGTATGCCACGCCCATCTTCTGGCGGGAAAACTATACGTTACTTACCGGCCTGTTATGGACGGGCGTGGCGTTGTTCATCGCCTTTACCGATCACTCCGCCACGCATTGGCAGAATGGTCTGTTCAAATTGCCGCAATCCTTTGGTACATGGTGGTGGCTTGGCTTGCAGGCAGCCATTACCGGGGTGGCATGCCAGTATTGGCGGCAGGTGAGGAGCCCCCTTGCCAGCATGACGCCGGGCATGATTGAGGCTGAATACGGGGCCGCGCTGCTTGTTCTGGCGGCGGTGGTGCTTTTGCTGGCGGTTCCTCTGCTTCGTCTTGGTGCACCGTTTTTGAACGTGCTGGCGCAGGAAGCCATCTGTCTAGCGTTGGGCGTAAGCGGCGATATGACCGGCCCTAAAAACCTGCGCAAGCCCGTTCGCTGGTTGCGAATGTTCATGGTGTTTGTGTTGTTTGTCGCCTTCATGTTTCCGCAGGCGCAGGAGCGTATTCTATCAGCACCATGGTATGTGGCGGCGGGACTTCTGGCGGTAGGGCTTGCCCTGACCGTGATCGAACTTAGTCATCGGCCTCAGCCTGTGGCTCTGCCAGGAGGGGACGCATTAACAGCCGCATCGACCAGTTATGAAAACAGGCGGAAAGTCCTTCAGGCGGCCAAGGCACGGTTCCCAGCATCCCGCCCGCAAGGAGGGCTTGCCGAAAGAGGATTTGTTGCGGAGGGAGCATCTGGAGCTGGCTACGGGGGTGGGGCTTCTCCTGCCATACAGTCCGGTGCGATCAAACCCTCAAGTGATGTGCAGGCTGGCAGCGGGATCATGCGCCTGATGCAGTGGCAGTTCCCATGGTTGCGCAAGCCGCCCGTGCCCAACACCATGGTTACGCCGGGGCCTGCCGGGTTTCTGGCAAGCAGTGTGGTTGTTCTGATTGCTCTTTTTATCATGAACGTAGTTTTTGAAGCCTTCCAGACAGGCGGCATGCTGCATTGGGCCGCTATCAGAAAATCCATGCTGATGGCACCGCAGATGATCTGCATGATTTCGGCCAATGGTCTGGCGTCATGGATGCTGGTGCGGGCGGACTGGCCTTTTCTGCTCAATCTGGCAGGTTACGGCACACGGGCGGACTTTGCGCGTGCACTTTATACCACACACGCCAAACGGGCGGTGCAGACAGCAGCACTGGCGGCGCTGTTCTGCGCGCCGTTGGGCATTGCGTTTGGGGCTGAGAAGTGGGCAGAACTACCTTTGTGCATGGGGGCAATTTTTTCAGTCATGGTGGGGGCCAGTTACCTGCCCAGCCTGCCTTTGCTCTTTACCCGGCAAACACGCCCCGGTGTTATTCATGTCTTCAATCTTCTGGGCAGTTTTGTCTGTGTGCAGTTGGGCGTTACCCTGCTGTTTACCGAACATTCGCTACCCGAATGGTTGTGGAGGCTTCTGTTCGTGGGGCTTCCCTTTTCTGCGATCATGGCATGGTTGGCCCCACGTGCGCTGGCGCGGGTGGATTGGCCTATTGAACCCTTGGCAGCCCCGTAATGCAGGCCATCATCCTGCTTTTTTACTGAAGCAGGATGACGGAAACTGTGACGGCAGATTGCCGCGTGGCAGAGAGTATGACTGTCGGCCAAGCGGCCTTGTGGCGTCTTAGTGAACTGGCCATGAGCGCCGATGCGCGGCATCGGGCGTTCAAACCATTCCCTTCAAATTTATCAGTTTTCAATTACTATTTTTGGTGGTTGCTGTTTCAGGCGCGCCCTGAGTGTCTGGTTAAGGGGCTCGGCAAAGAAGCGTCCAATCAAACTGGAAACGCCACAGGACGCAGCGAAGAAAACGGCCAGTATCATCAGCCGATCAGGCCCGGTAGCGCTGATGGTGCTGGCAGGCAGAATGGTGCGTAAAAGCCCCAGAATAATCAGGTGGAACAGGTAAAGTTCGTAACTCAGGCGGCCAGTCCATTCCACAGTGCGTAATAACCGCACGTGGGAGATGAAGCGCCCCTCCGCATGCGGAACAGAGGCTATCAGCAGCAGGGCCGTGCCAAGCGCCATGGCGGATACGCCCCAGATGTTGGTGCCCCCAATTGAGCGATAGAGGTAAAGCGTTACCATACCCGCAAGGACGACAGGCTGGAGGATGCGCGCCATTCGTTCATTCAACCGCCATCTGGAGGCCAGAACGGCGGCGATGCAGCCAATGGCGATGCCATCAAAAGAGGCAAAATAAGCGAACAGAAAACCGGATTCATCATTCTGATGGGCCATGCGGTAGAACGGACCAATCAGGGCGATCAGGGCCCAGAAGACCAGAATGAATGGCAGCCTGCGCAGCAGAAGAGCCACAAGTGGAAAGGTGATGTAAAACACTTCTTCCACCGAGAGAGACCATAGAACACCCAATGCGTAATTGGCCCAGCCATGGTGGGCAATAAACACATTTGTGCTGAAGGTAAGGGCGGCAAGGTTGGCGCGTATCATGGCGGCCAGTGGTGACATGCCGGGGATATGTGTGGCGAAAATGGGTAGGCCTGCCAGCGCCAGAGCATTCACCACACACAGGAGCAGAAGCAGGCAGGGCACAATGCGCGCTATGCGAAAGGCGTAGAAAGACCGGGCATCCAGCGCGGCAAGGCTCCCCCACCGGGCCAGTGCGTTGCCGGTGATCAGAAAGCCGGAAATGACAAAAAAGAGCGTTACGCCATAATTACCGTTGCGGGCGACGGCACGCACGCCTTCTGGCGTTAGCAGCATGGCAAGTGAGGAATGGTTGAGCGGGTAGGCGATGCAGAAATGGTGAAACAGCACCAGCAGAATGGCGACGCCCCTTAGCAGATCAATTCGCCTGTTGCGCTGCCGGGGCGGGGGTGAGAGGGCCTCGGAACCTGTAGGGTGCATACGGGGTGTGTCCGGCAGAAGGAATGTGCCGGAGGGTTAACGGGTTTTCATGGTGAAAATGGGGCTGAACCCCGCAGATTTTCAGGAAAAGAGCCCCACTGTTCCTGATGATGTGGCGGGTCAGACCGCGCTACACGCCACTTTGAAAGGACATGGCGCGCTGGAAGCTGTTGCCGATGCATTCAGCCCGGTTTTGTAATAGCGCAGCAGCCTCCGGCGTAAGGAGTTCTGTGGTGGTCTGGCGCCAGAGCGTCAGCCACCGCGTGAAGGCCTCAGGCGTCATGTGCTCGCGGTGCTTGAAATGGGCTGGCACCGGGCGTCCGTTATAGCCGGTGTTGCCATACAGAAGGGAGGCCCAGAAATGGAACAATGTGTCCTGATGAGCGTTCCAATCGGAAATGGATGCGTTGAAGACCGGGCCAATCAAAGGGTCCTTGCGCACGCGCGCATAGAAGACGGCAATCAGCTTGCGGAGTGTCTCATCCGGAATGCGGGGAATGGGCGGCTGCATTTGTCGTCTCCGGCAAGGTGAGGCATTTTTCCTCACAAACTCTTTTCAGAAGTGTGAAAATTATAGCCGGGATGGGCTGCAAAAGTAAGGCGACGAGGTGGCTTCCATTCCTTCAATTCTCATGCCGAGGCCGGTTACGGAGTAACAAAAGTGTATCATAAAAATTAAGAAATTCACATATGCGTGAATCGCATGAATTGAGCTGACGTATGCGCAACGGTACGTAACATGGGGGCGTTGGCACTCTAACTTTCGGGTCATAACGCTCAATAATAAGGGGAAGGATCTCCACCATGCAGATTGCCAGAGAAACACTGCTTCAGTCGTATCGGGCCATGCGCACCATTCGCGCCTTTGAAGAACGGCTGCATGTGGAATTTGCCACAGGGGAAATTCCCGGCTTCGTACATCTTTACTGTGGCGAGGAAGCGTCCGCAGTGGGCGTGTGCGCGCATCTGACGGATAATGACACCATTGCCAGCACACACCGCGGCCACGGGCATTGCATTGCCAAGGGCGTGGATGTTGGCGGCATGATGGCTGAAATCTACGGCCGCCAGACGGGCGTGTGCCGGGGCAAGGGGGGCTCCATGCATATTGCGGATCTCTCCAAGGGTATGCTGGGCGCCAATGGGATTGTTGGTGGCGGCCCGCCGCTGATCTGCGGTGCGGCCCTTTCCCATAAAATTCTGAAAGATAATGGCGTGGCCATTGCCTTTTATGGAGATGGCGCTTCAAACGAGGGCTTTACCCTTGAAAGCCTCAATCTGGCCAGTGTGTGGAAACTGCCAGCCGTGTTTGTGGTGGAAGATAACGGATACGGTGAAGCCACAGGTGCGTCTTATGCATGTTCAGGCACACAGAAAGACCGCGCCGCCGGGTTTGGTATGCCTTACATGGAATGTGACGGCACGGATTTCTTTGCCGTGTATGAAACAGCACGTGAAGCCGTTGACTATGCCCGTTCAGGCAAGGGGCCGGTGATGCTGCATGTGCATCTCAGCCGGTGGTATGGGCATTTTGAAGGCGATGCCATGAGCTATCGCGCTGCTGGTGAAGTGGCGGAAGAAAAAGAAAACCATGATTGCCTGAAGCATTTCCGTGAGCGGGTGACATCTGCCGGGCTGCTGGAAGCCAGCGCGCTGGATGACATTGATGCAGCCGTGGCGGATGAAGTTGAAAGCTCCGTGATTGCCGCCAAGGCAGCACCATGGCCGGAAGACTCAGCCCTGATGGCTGATGTGTATGTGAAATACTGAGCCCCACCTGGCAAACAGAAACAGAGCCGGCTGGCAGCACACTATAAACGCAGTAAGCAGTTATAGCATTATTGTGCGGCCCGGCAGGACAGAAGGACGAAAAGACAATGAGTAAAAAGAGTTTTCGTCAGGCCATTAATGAAGCCCTGCGGCAGGAAATGCGGCGTGATCCGCGCGTGATCCTGATGGGGGAAGATGTGGCTGGCGGCCGTGGCGGCACATCCGGCGTGAAGGATGCGTGGGGTGGCGTGCTGGGGGTGACCAAGGGTCTCCTGACCGAATTTGGGGAAGACCGTGTGCTGGATACCCCGATCTCGGAAGCCTCCTACATTGGGGCAGCAGCAGGTGCTGCGGCAACGGGCCTGCGCCCGGTGGCAGAACTGATGTTTGTTGATTTTATCGGGTCCTGTCTGGATCAGGTGCTTAATCAGGCAGCCAAGTTCCGGTATATGTTTGGCGGCAAGGCCCGCACGCCCATGGTTATCCGTGCCATGTATGGCGCCGGGTTCAATGCGGCCGCGCAGCACAGCCAGTCCCTTTATCCGCTGTTTACGCATATTCCGGGGCTGAAAGTGGTTATTCCTTCCTCACCGTATGAGGCCAAGGGGCTGCTGATTGAAGCCATCCGTGATGATGATCCGGTCATCTTCCTTGAAAACAAGGTGATGTATGATGATGAGGAAGATGTTCCTGATGAATCCTACACCATCCCGTTTGGGGAGGCGAACCTGACGCGCGAAGGGGAGGATGTGACCATTGTGGCCATTGGTCGCATGGTTGGCATGGCGAATGAAGCTGCGGATCGGCTGGAAAAACAGGGTATTACCTGTACCGTGATCGACCCCCGCACCACATCCCCGTTTGATGAAGACACCATTCTGGAATGTGTGGAAGAAACGGGCCGCCTTGTGGTGGTGGATGAATCCAGCCCACGCTGCAACATGGCCTGCGATATTTCAGCCCTTGTGGCGGAACGTGCCTTTGGGGCGCTTAAGGCTCCGATTGTGCGGGTTGTGCCACCGCATACGCCAGTGCCATTTTCTACACCGCTTGAAAAACTCTATATGCCCAGTGCAGAAAAAATTGAAGCTGCTGTGAAAAACGTCATGAAACAGCATGCGCGTGAGGTTGCCTGAACCATGACAAATACCATTGTACCCCTGACAATGCCCAAATTCGGTCTGGCCATGACAGAAGGCAAACTTGCCTCCTGGCTGGTGGAACCGGGGCAGAGCGTGAAGCAGGGTGATGAACTGGCTGATATTGAAACCAGCAAGATTACCAGCGGATATGAAAGCCCCACGGCAGGGGTGCTGCGCAAGCAGGTGGCACCAGCCGGTGAAACGCTGCCCGTTGGTGCGCTGATTGGCGTATTGGCTGACCCTGCTGTGTCTGATGCGGATATCGAGGCTTTTGTGACCCGTTTCCAGGCAGAACAGAGCACGGGTGAAGAAGCGGAGGGAGCAAACTCTGCCGATACGGAACCTCATCAGGTGCAGGCTGGTGAGTATAGTCTGAACGTGCGCGATGTCGGGACTGGAGATGACCTACCGCTTCTGCTCATTCATGGGTTTGGCGGTGATATCAGCAACTGGCTTTTAACGCAGGATGCTCTTGCCTCTGGCCGCCGGGTGATAGCCTTTGATCTGCCCGGCCATGGTGCATCGACCAAAGCGGTGAAGGACGGTTCTCTTGTTGGTCTGGCGCGCGCTGTGGGGGATCTGCTGGAGGCACTCTCCATTCCCAAGGCGCATGTTATGGGGCACTCTCTGGGCGGGGGTATTGCGCTCACATTGCTGCGTGAGCACCCGGATAAAGTCGCTTCTCTTTCCCTGTTGGCGCCAGCCGGGCTGGAGAAGGCTGTGAACATGGCGTTCATTACCGGCTTTATTGAAGCGGACCGGAACCGCGCCATGCAGCAGGAACTTGAAAAGCTGGTGCATGACAAAAGCCTGATAGGCCGGAAGATGGTGGATAGCGTCATGCGTGCCCGCCGTCTGGATGGGGCGCGTGACGCCCTGCGCACCATTGCTGCGGCCTGCTTCCCCAATGGGGAGCAGGGTGATGATCTGCGCCCTGTGCTGGATGCGGCGAAAGTGCCCGTACAGCTTTTCTGGGGAGAGGCCGATGAGGTGCTGCCTGTAGCAGGTGCCGATAATGTTCCTTCCTCTGTAAAGAAACATATTCTGCCGGGCGTGGGGCATCTGCCTCAGCTGGAAAAAGCATCAGAGGTCAATAAAGAGACGGAAGAGTTCCTGAAGGAACGTGTGCCTGCCTGATTAGGGCACAGGAGGCATTCGGTCAGGATGCCTTCTTTGTCTTCACGGAAGGTCAGGTTGGAGACGGCAGAGTGAAAAGCTCTGCCGTCTTTTTTTGTGGAAGAGGAAGAACGGGAAGAGGCAACTGTCAGCGCGCGAGGGTCGTCATTGAAGCTGGTAGGGGGTGGAGGCGTACTATCCTCTTTTGCTGTACGGTGCCGTGGGTCTGGATGGGTGTTTTGATTTATTCATATAAATGGAAGAGTTTTTCATAAAACAATGAAGACCCATGCCATGCGATATACGCATTGCGGCGTTTCTGACTGTTCTCCGGATTAATTGATCTGGATCAAAGGAGAGTGAGCGGAAACACGAAATCATGCGCCCTGTTCAGAGGCTACGGATGGTAGCGCCTCTGGAAAGAGGAGGATGAGATGACGTATTCAGCAAATGGTCGTTCCCCTGTTGTGCGTGTTCCGGTTGGGAGCGTACGCGTGGCTGATCCGTTCACAGCGCTCCAGCGCCAGATGAGCCGCCTGTTTGAAGATTACAAGGCACCCGATGCCAGTGCAGCGCACCGTTTTGGGGCAACTGACATTACAGAAACAGCAAAAGCCTATCAGATTGTTGCGGAAGTGCCTGGATGTTCCGAGGAAGATATCAAGCTCGGCACATCCAATGGTGTTTTGACAATCAGCGGTGAAAAGAAAAAGCCAGTCACGGAAGAGCCCGTGAAGCATCACGTTAGCGGGCGTCAGTTTGCAGCATTTGAGGAAACATTCACGCTTCCGGAAGATGTGGATGTGGAGAAGATTTCTGCCGCTCTCAAGCAGGGTGTGTTGACTATTACGTTGCCCAAAAAGGCAGAAAGCAAACCGGCTGAACGGCATATTGCCATCAAGGCCGAATAAGGACGAGTGGAAAATGACTGTAAAAGGCCGCAAGGTTGAAGTTTCTGGAACCCATTACACCATGCTGGGCACCGTCAATGACGGAGAGTGCAAGGTGCGGTTGAAAAACACCAAGGGAGAAGTTGTGGAAATGCTGTGCGAACACTTTATTGAAGGTTTGAATAAAGGCACAGCAAAGTATCTCGACTGAACTGATCCAGCCTGTTGGTAAAGACTCTCTAAAGAAAACCCCTGCGTGATGTGTTCGCGCAGGGGTTTTCTTTTTATGGAACCATGCGGTTTGAAAAGCGCATGGTTGTAGAACACATAGTCATGAGTGCTTCCTCGCCCGAATGGGGGAGGGGGTGCGTCAGTCCATTCGTACCGGCGGTCGCACAAATCCATCCAGCCAGTCTGTAAAGCAGGCAATCAGGCCGCGTGTCACACCGTATAGTTCAATCTGATGCTGGCGGTAGAGCGCTGTATGCCCCAGGCGCGCACTCAGGCCGCGTAGGGCTCCGCCGCCAAACGTTTTGCCATCGGCAAAAGCGCCCCAGCCGTTGTAGCTGCCCAAGGCGACAATGGCGCCCTTGTTATGGAATTTGAAGGGCGGCACCGGCTTCTGGTGCAAAATCCAGTCCGGCAGATATTTTGCCAGATGATGCGCTTCCTGCCGTGCAACCTGTGCCGTGGGCGGGAACGGATTTTCAGTAATGAAAGAGCAGTCCCCGACAGCAAAAATCCGATCATCCTGTGTGGTCTGGAGATTGGGTTTGACCACAAGCTGCCCGCCACGGGCGCAGTCCAGACCATCCAGAACGCGGGTGACATCCGGTGCTTTCACCCCGGCGGCCCAGACACGGAACTGGGCATCCACGCGTGAGCCATCCTTGAGGATAAAGCCTTTCTCATCCACACCGGAGACCATGGCACCCGTGCGCACGGAAATTTTCAGTGCTTCAAGCTGTTTACGGGCACCTTCCGATACATCTTCCGGGAAGGAAGGCAGGATACGCGGTCCGGCTTCCAGCAGCGTGACACGCATTTCTGGCGTCTGGGGCGTGAAGTTGTAGAGGGAGCCCATCTCTAACGCCTTGTGGAGTTCCGCCGCCAACTGCACGCCGGTCGCGCCGCCGCCCACAATGGCAATATCAAGCGGTGTGCCGCGCCCGTAGGACTGGAGCAGCGCATGGCGGAAGCGTTCATTGAAGTTGTTTGCTTCAACCACGTTATCCAGAAAGATGCAGTGTTGTTCCACGCCGGGGGTGCCAAAATCATTGGCGCGACTGCCGATGGCAAAGATCAGGGCATCATAATCCAGATACCGTTCTTCCAGAATGACGTCTTCATCATCCTGCTCTACCAGCGGCGCGAGCGTGATGCGGCGGTTGGTACGGTCCAGCCCGGCAATTTCACCATAGCAGAAGCGGAAGCCATGCCCCGCCGCATGGGAGATGAAGGTTATGCGATCATTCTCGTTCCGGGCTGTGCCAGCGGCAAAGCAATGGAGCATGGGTTTCCAGACATGGGCAAAGCCTTTGTCCACCAGGGTAATATCCAGCTTGCCCGCACGGCCAAGGCTGTTGCCCAAGCGCGTGGCCAGAGCGAGCCCGGCAATACCGCCACCCACAATCACCAACCGAAACTGATCACTCATACCAAATTAACCCTCCATTGCTTCTCACCTATTTGGCGAGAAGCGGATAGACGCAACGCACTGCTTCTTGAGGTCACGCAAATGTTGTCTGCCAGACGCACACGGTCTGGCAGACCTGCGTCAGGCAGCGGCCAGATCGACCAGACCGATCAGTCCTTCTTCCGTGCCAAAACCCAGCATGCAGCCATCTGCGCTATAGGCCAGAGCACTTATGGGACCATTACCGCCCAAGGAGACTGGTAGCACTCGTTCCGTGGCAGGTTCAATCATAAGCACCGTACCATCGGCAAATCCTGCTGCAACAACTTCCTGCTCCGGGTGAAACGCCACACGGGTGCACAGCGCGCCACCGGCACCGGGCAGCTCCATTGGCGGTTTGCCCATGGGGCCACCGCCAAAGAACGGCCACATGACAACCACATCCGCCCCACTGGTGGCCAACCACTTACCGTTGGCCGAAAAAGAGAGCGAGCGGACCTTGGTGGGGTAGCCGCTCATGCGGATGTTGTGGCCATCAGACAGCCGCCAGCCGTGCAGATCATTATCCTGCATGGCAGTCACCAACGCTTCGCCCTGCGGGTGCATGGCAATACCAATATGGCTGCCTTTCCATTCCAGCAGGCGCGGGTTGTTGCTCTTGGACTGCGTGTACCACAGCGAAGCGCCGTTATAGTGTGAGGCCGCAAGCCGCTTGCCCTTGGCGTCAAACGTGATGCCGGACACGGAGGAGGGATGCTCGAACGTTTTTAACACGGTGCGTCCGGTAGCGTCCCGCAGTTCAACCTGCTTGCCCATGGCGGCAGCAATGTAGGACGCTTTGCCGTCCACATAACTGAGCACATGTTCCACCCACCGGCGGCTTTTGCCCAGTTCCTCAATCTCCCCGTGCATGTCCAGACGGCACAGGCGCCCATCATCACCACCCGTTAAAAAACCATGCGGGTCGGTGTCAGGTGCTACGGAGAGGGCTGGGCCATCATGCACCGCATAGGTATTCCAGCTTGCCGCATCGGTCAGATCGCTCCGATGGGCGACAATCACATCCCCTTCGCCTGTGGTGAAGGCGAAGCGTTGATGATCGCGGGAGGCAGCGCAAGACGTGATATGGCCTTCCACCACGCGGGATGCGCCCCGTTTTTCAATCAGGCCACGCAGGGTCAGGGTCTCGCTCATGCTACGGCACAGCTTTCAAGCCCACGGCGGAGCTGGGGCCGGTTGAGGTTGCGGCCAATGAACACCAGACGGGATTCGCGGGGTTCACCTTCTTTCCATGGGCCGATGTTATTGCCATCCGCCATCATGTGCACGGCCTGAAAGGCAAAGCGGTCAGGCTGGCCCTCAAAATTCAGAATTCCCTTGGTGCGCAGAATGTCCGCTCCTTTTTCCTGAAGCAGTGCGCCAATCCACATCTGGAATTTGCCTGCATCCAGCGGGGTCTTCACCGTCAGGGAAACGCTGCTCAGATCCTCTTCATGGTGGTGTTCCGGGTTTTCCAGAAAGTCCGGCATGTGTTCCAGAACGCGCTGAAGATCAAAGCCACCGCGGTCCATAACGTCCGTCAGCTTCACATTGCCTTTCTGGGCACGATGGATGGGGGCAATGGCATTGATGCTGCGCAGGGTGTCTTCCACCTGTTTCAACTGTGCATCATCCACCAGATCTGTCTTGTTCAGAATCATGACATCGGCAAATGCAATCTGCTGATGCGCTTCCGGGCTTTCCTTCAGGGTTTGCAGGATATTCAGGGCATCCACCACCGTCACCACAGCATCCAGCCGTGTTTTGGCGCGTACGTCTTCATCCGCAAAGAAGGTCTGGGCTACGGGGGCGGGGTCTGCCAGGCCCGTGGTTTCAATAATAATGCCGTCAAACTTGCCACGGCGCTTCATCAAACCACCCAGAATACGGATCAGGTCTCCGCGCACGGTGCAGCAGATGCAGCCATTGTTCATCTCGAACACTTCTTCATCGGCATCGACCACAAGGTCATTATCCACACCGAGTTCACCGTATTCGTTAATCACAACAGCATATTTGTGGCCATGTTCGGCGGTCAGAATATGGTTGAGCAGGGTGGTTTTGCCAGCACCCAGAAAACCCGTGAGCACGGTAACAGGAACAAGTGCGTCCTGAGTATCAGAAGGAAGGGGCGCATCAGACATGAATAACAGGGCCTCCGTTAACAGAAACAGGTGCCTCTCATATAGGGCGCGGTGCCGTATCACACCAGAGTAGGGAAGAAAGCTGCGTGACAGGGCGGAGGAAGGCGGCCTGTTTGCTGTGTAACCAGCGTTTTGCCGAGGCGCAGAAGAAGTAAAGAAAAACGCGTTAGAAAAAATCAAAGCGAATCGCAATATTAGGGATTTCAGTAACTTTAAATTAATTATTTGGAATTATGTAACTCAAAGAAGAGGAGGCGGCTCCTTTGATAATTATCGACACATCGTGAGTGACGTGTCCTGATAAAAGGGAATGGCAGCATGGCAGATTATTACTCGTACGATGCAGATGGAAATGTGGTGACCACTTGGAGTGTTGGTTCTGGCTGGGTTACCCAAACAGTAACGATCAAAGATGCATCTGGTAATACGATAGCATCTCCTTCTCCTTTAGTTGGAAATATTATTACTGGTTCTGATGATGATGTGGTCGCGGCGGACCTCTTGGGTAGTACCTTTGTGACCGTTCCCGGTTCAACGGGGGATATTAGTATTTTAGTTAATGCGCTTGCAGTAAATACATTTTACATTGGAGGTGATACAACAGTTACGTTTGCGGTTAATGCTATTTCTGGGCAAACTTTTAATGTTTACGGAGGAACATTAACAGCATCTAGCGGACTGGTCGCATCAGCGTTGTCCGGAAGTACAATTAATATTGGATATGGCGGCACTTATTCATCAGGCGTTAATTTGGCCACCATTCTTGGTGGATCAACAATCAATTTTACTACTGGTGGTGGAACGCTAGTTCTTAACGCTGGTGGGACGTTGATTGACTTGGGGACAAAGTCAATTACTGGCTACGATCCAGCAAAAGATACAATTGAACTTGAGAATACTGTTGCTCCCGTTTCAGGTTATGTAATTTCGGGTTCTGGTACGTCTCGTACAATTACCCTTATAGGAAACGATGGTAGCACCATTGCAAATTACTCTGTAACGATCGCAAGTGGTGCTAATGTTCCTGTGGGAACGTATAATAATTCTGTAAACTCACAAGATTTGGCAACAAATCCCCTTAAAATTACTTATGCAAACGGCAATACTTATATCGGTGCCTGCTTCCTCTCTGACTCCATGATCCGCACTCCTGAAGGGGATGTTGCTGTTCAGGATATTCAGGTGGGAGACAGTGTTGTCGCTTACGTGGATGGGCAGCAGGTGGTTCGGAAAGTGGTATGGGCTGGCAAGACGCGTGTTGCGGTCAAGGCTGGTCTGCCGGACGATGAAGCCGGGTATCCGGTGCGTATTCTAAAAGACGCGCTGGCGGAAGGTGTCCCCTACAAGGACATGCTGGTGACACCAGAACATTGCCTGTTCTTCAATGGTCTGTTTACGCCTGTGCGCATGCTGGTGAATGGTGCATCCATTTTCTATGATCACTCCATTACATCTTACGATTACTATCACATCGAAACCGAGCAGCATTCCGTTATTGTGGCGGATGGTGTGATGACGGAAAGCTATCTGGATACCGGCAACCGAGGTTCTTTCCGGCAGGAAGGTACTGTTGTCAGCCTCAACGCTGGTTCCCACAAGACCGCTCGTACATGGGCGGAAGATGCTGCTGCGCCACTGGTTGTGGCTCAGGCTGTTGTGGAACCGATTTTCCGCAAGATTGAAGCCCGCGCAAAGCATGCCGGAATTGAAGCTGTTACCCCCGCACGTGTTGTGACCAATGATGCTGACGTGCATCTGGTGACAGAAAGCGGCGCGATTATTCGCAAGGCTCGTGAACAGAACGGCAAGGTGTTCTTCATGCTGCCGCCGGGTATTGATCGCGTGTGGTTGGTGTCTCGTACCAGCCGTCCGGCTGATACAATTGGTCCGTTTGTGGATGACCGGCGTCAGTTGGGTGTTCTGGTGAGCAACATGAGCCTGCAGGAAGGGGTCGGTGCTGCCCGCAATCTGGAAAACATCATGCAGGATGCAAACTTGCAGGGTTGGCATGGTGTGGACGCTGGCCACAGCATGCGCTGGACAGCAGGGCATGCTGAAATTCCGCTGGTTGAGCGTACGCCGGGTGCGCTGGCCATGCTGAGTGTGCAGATTATTGCCGCTGGTCCCTACGTGCTGGAAGGCGAGCAGACGGAACAGAAAGTTGCCAGCCTGTAAAACCTGGTAACCGTTTCACACTAAAACAGAAAAGGGAGTGCTGTTAATGCAGCGCTCCCTTTTTGTTTGTAGACGCTTGTTCCGTTCCAGAAGCTGAAATCAGCGTGCGGTATCCGTGGCTGTTGCGGGGCGGGTGGACATACCGGGGCGTGGGTTGGCAGACCGCAGGAACTTGACCGCCAGTGCGCCGTAAAGGGCGTGGCTGCAAATGGCGCGGGAGACACCAAACGCCAGAAACGCGCTGGCCAGCAGAGCGAGAGTGACCTGCTGGTTGTCACACATTTCCATCACAATAACGGTTGCCGTTAGGGGAGATTGGGTGACAGCCGCGAAGTAGGCCGCCGTTCCCAGTAGCACAACTGCGCCTGGGGTGGTGTGGGGCAGGAACTGTGCAATCCAGCCGCCCATGCCCGCGCCCACGGAGAGAGAGGGGGCAAAAAGACCGCCCGGAATGCCAGAGCAATAGGAAACAATGGTGGCAAGACATTTCAGCACAAAATAGGAAGCCGGGTAGTGCTCATCCCCCATAATGATGTCACGGGCCTGAAGGTAGCCTGTTCCGTAGGTCATGCCACCGGAGAGAAGACCAATAATGGCAAGCACCAGACCACACAGGGCGGCAAAGGTGATGGGCCGGGTGGCAACGAATTTTCCGAATTTGCCTGGAATGCCACGTGAAATGCGGATGAGCAGGGCGGAGAACATGCCGCCGCTTACGCCGCCCATGATCCCGCATGCCAGAACCGCAAGCCAACTGATGCCAACTGGCACCACGGAATCTGTGTGGCCGAAATAGGTATAATTTCCCACCAGCGCGATGGCTGTCACACCGGCCAGAACCACGCAGGTAAGCATGGTGCCACTGGTGCGTTGTTCATAGGAATGGGCCAGTTCTTCAATACCAAATACAATTCCGGCCAGTGGTGTGTTGAATGCGGCGGCAACCCCCGCTGCCCCGCCAGCCTTGATGAGCGCATGCTGGCGTGTAGGGTCATTAACACCAATAAACCGGCCGACCGTATGCATGATGGCTGCGCCGACCTGCACGGAGGGACCTTCTCTCCCGATGGATGCGCCTGAGAGAAGCCCAAGAGTGGTCAGAAAAATTTTGGCGATGGCGATTTTAAGAGAAAGAACGCGGTCAACCACACGGAAATCGTGCAGATGCATGCAGGCAATGGCTTGAGGAATACCGCTTCCCTGCGCGCCTCTGAACCATTTGCGCGTCAGCCACGTGGAGAGCGCGAGCCCTCCTGGGGTGACAATCAGCATCAGCCAGGGGCTGAGGGCGATAATGTGGTTGCGTAGATCAGCCGCCTTGTCCGCCAACGCGGCGAAGGCAACGGCCACAATCCCCACCATGACGCCACCGGACCAGTAGATGAGCTTGCGCCGCCAGTTGACGGTGCCGGCTTTGGTCTGCTCACGGATATGGCGAAGATGAGCAGTGGTGACTGTCACGCTGGCGGGCATGAGACTATCCTGAAAGTCCGAGAAAATATTAGAAGCCTTGTAACACGCTCCTTTTGTGAAGAAAGCAAAGTCTTTCTTTATAATGGTTGTTCATGAGGGAAATGCATGGTGCCCGCCGTGACATGCGGTCAGAGAGGGGAATTTCGCTAACCATCGCAGAAAACGGCGCTCAAGAGGCGTTTGAAAAAGTCAGATGGGGAAGAGTTGTTGCGGCTGAACAACAGGAGGGGGCGAAGGCTTCCTGTCCGGACTTTTCTGTCAGGAGCAACATCAATCGGTTATGATTCTGAAGTGACCGAAAAGGACGGGTTTTTTGAACCGTCCAGATGGACCTGACAGACCCAGCGAGACCATAGAGGCGCATATCAGCCTCATATAGACGCTAGACGAACCGTCAGTCCGTCGGGAGAGACTGTTCTCAATCGCAACTTAAGCTTTGTTACTGGCGGGTGTTTCGGGCCGGGGCCAGAACACAATCCCTTCATGCTTTGCCTTGTTGTCTGGCTCTACATGAATATGCACCAAGGTATTGCCCATCTTGCCACGCAGGGCGTTTTCAATCCGGTCACAGATCTCGTGCGCATCATGCACGCTCATGCTGCCGGGCACGACCAGGTGGAAATCAAGGAAGGTCATGGCTCCGACCACACGGGTGCGGATATCATGCGCTTCTATGGCTCCGCGCCCGTTATCGGCAATGACTTCACGGATCTGATCGAGTGTCTCAGGGTCTGGAGCCTGATCCATCAGCCCGGCAATGGAGTCTTTCATCACGTTCCAGCCTACGCGGAGCACGTTCAGGGCAATCAGCCCTGCCAGAACGGCATCCAGCCGTACCCAGCCTGTCAGCGGAATCAGCAAAATACCGACCACAAGCCCAACGCCTGTCCACACATCAGAAAGCACATGTTGGCCGCCTGCCACCAGAGCAGGGGAGCGGCGAGCGCGCCCTGCCTGAAGCATGGTCAGGCCCCAGCCCAGATTGACCAAGGTGGCAATGCCGTTCAGCGCCACACCTGCATAAGGAGCCAGTGCGGGATGAGGGTGTAACCACCCCTCCACAGCTTCCCGCCCGATAATGAACGCTGTCACCAGAACCAGTGTACCTTCCGCCACGGCGGAAAGATATTCGGCCTTGTAATGGCCATAGGTATGGTTGTGGTCAGCCGGACGTTCAGACACAGCCAGAGCCCACAGTCCCCCGACCGCTGCGACCACGTTGATGATGGTTTCCACGGCATCGGAATACAGCGCCACGCTGCCGCTAACGGCCCATGCGGCGTATTTCAGCCCCAGCGCGACAAGACTGATAACAAGGCTGCACGCTGCAATGCCTTTGTTGCTTTCAGGAAGAGGGAGACGCAAGGTCAAAACAGGCGGAACCTTTTATGCGAAACGAGAACGGGAGCCGGTAGGGCGGAACAAGGCATTCAGACGGTATGCGGGTCTATCAGATGGCAGGAAGGAGCGTAGCAGGCTTCCTCGATCTGCACGGTTGGATGGGCAATGCTGAAACGAGAGCGTAGCCCCTCGACCACATCCTGCAACAGGGCCGTTTGAGCTGAGGCAGTGGGAAGAGGCGTAGAGACCAGCACCAGATGAACCGTAAGCGCGGTTTCGGTGGTGCTGATGGGCCAGATATGCAGGTCATGAAGATCGGCAACACCAGGAACAGTCCGCAAGAAGTCCTCTACCGCAGCATGGTCGATAGAGCGGGGCACGGCATCCAGCGCCATATCCACGGAATCGCGGAGCAGGCCCCAGGTAGTCAGTACTACCAGCGCGGAAATGGCCAGACTGACGGCAGGGTCTATCCAGTTCAGGCCGGTCAGCAGAACCAGACCGCCAGCAATCACCACCGCCAGAGAGGTGACGGCATCTGCCATCATATGCAGAAAAGCGCCGCGAATGTTCAGGTCATCTTTCTGGCCGGAGGCGAACAGCATGGCGGTGCCGCCATTCACCAGAATGCCAACAGCCGCCACAATCATGACGGTCTTGCCCGCCACAGGGCCGGGTTCCAGCAGGCGACCAACGGATTCCCACGCTACCCCTCCCGTCACAACCAGCAGGATCACGGCGTTTGAAAGTGCTGCCAGAATAGAAGAGCGCCGAAGCCCGTATGTGAAACGGGCGGATGGGGACCGTTGGGACAGTTTTTCTGCCAACCATGCAGCGGCCAATGCCAGCACATCGGACAAATTATGCCCAGCATCGGCCAGCAGCGCCAGAGAGTGAGAGAATATGCCCCACAGGGCTTCGGCTGCCAGATAGACCAGATTTAGCGTGATGCCGATGGCAAAGGCTGTGCCAAAGGAAGCAGGCGCATGAACATGATGATGGCCAAATCCGTGGTGGTGATGGTCGTGGCCAGCATGATCATGATGGTGATCATCATCATGATCGCTCCCGGTAGCATGCGCGTCATGCGTATGATCATGGGTATGGAGATCAGCCGAGCCATGGGGCTGTTCTGCTTCGGGGTGATCGTGCGCGCAGGCCTCATGCCCGTGGTCCAGATGATCAGACTCATCCTGATGGCCAGTGTGTGTGTGGGCTGGCGTTTCAGTGCCTGTTGGCGCCCCTAAGGAGTCCTGAGGCCCGTCAGCGGTCTGTTTCGTTCCGTGGCGGTAGCCTGCGTGATCTGTGTGGGGCGTGTGACCAGAATCCTCAGGTACAGGAGTTGCGGCGGGGGCGGTTCTGTCCGTGTTGTGCGGGTTCTGTGGAGTGGTGTCGGCCATGAAACGCTGCATCCTTGCGGGCTGGAGTGCCACCATGCCGTTGCGTTCAGACGCTGTCCGGCATAGGAAGCCCGGGCTCCCTTATTCTGAGTTTTGTCCTATCACATCTGATGAAGGTCACGCCATGCTTCGACTGACCGAACTGCGGCTTCCACTTGATCATCCTCCACAGGCGCTGGAGGATGCGGTGCGCGAGCGCCTTGCGCTGGCTCCGGATGAGCTGGAAAGTATTAGCGTGTTTCGGCGCGGGCATGATGCGCGGCGGCGGAGCGCCATCAAGCTTGTGTACACTGTTGACTGCGTGGTGAAGAACGAAGCTGCCGTTCTGGCACGTTTTCAGGCGGCCCACCCGACCAACCCCCATGTGACCATAGCGCCGGATATGTCCTGGCGGCAGCCGGTGGCGGTGGAGCAGGGCGCAGAACTGGCGGGCAAGGCGGAATATAAACGGCCAATCGTGATAGGCGCTGGCCCCTGCGGGTTCATGGCCGCGCTGATGCTGGCGCGCATGGGGTTGCGGCCTTTGCTGCTGGAGCGTGGCAAGGTGGTGCGCGAACGCACCGTGGATACGTTTGCCCTGTGGCGGCGCGGGGAGCTGACACCGGAAAGCAACGTGCAGTTTGGAGAAGGCGGGGCAGGAACGTTCTCGGACGGCAAGCTGTACAGTCAGGTGCGGGACCCACGCTTTCTGGGCCGCCGCGTGCTGGAGGAATTTGTAAAAGCCGGAGCCCCGGAGGAAATTCTCTATCTGGCGCACCCGCATATTGGCACGTTTCGGCTGGTTTCCATGGTCGAGCATATCCGTGCAGAGATTGAAGCCGCCGGAGGGGAGTATCGCTTTGGCACCCGTGTGGACGGACTGGTTCTGAAGGATGGAACACGCCGGATAAAAGGGGTGCGCACGGCTGCTGGTGACGTGATAGAGGCGGATCACGTGGTCATGGCCGTGGGCCACAGTGCCCGTGATACGTTTGCCATGCTGCGGGACGCAGGTGTGGAAATGCAGGCCAAGCCGTTTTCCATCGGGGTGCGGATTGAACACCCGCAATCGGTCATTGATACCGCCCAGTTCGGGCCGAGTGCAGGCAACAAGCTTCTGGGGGCCGCAGAATATAGGCTGGTGCATCATGCCAGTAACGGACGCGGGGTGTATTCTTTCTGTATGTGCCCTGGTGGTACGGTTGTGGCCGCTACGTCCGAAATCGGGCAGGTGGTCACCAACGGGATGAGCCAGTATTCCCGTGCGGAACGAAACGCCAATTCCGGCATGGTGGTGGATCTGCGCCCCGGTGAGGATTATCCGGATGATCCGCTGGCAGGCATTGATTTCCAGCGCCATTGGGAACGACAGGCCTTTGTGGCTGGCGGCTGCAATTACAACGCTCCCGCCCAGCGTGTGGGGGATTTTCTGGCCGGACGACCCTCCACCACATTGGGGAATGTTGTGCCATCCTACAAACCCGGCGTAACGCCCACGGATCTTTCAACCTGCCTGCCTGATTTTGCAGTGGAAGCCCTGCGGGAGGCGTTGCCGCGTTTTGATCGGAAGCTGCGCGGGTTCGCTATGGAAGACGCGGTTATGACAGGTGTCGAGACCCGTACGTCCTCTCCCGTGCGCCTGCCTCGCGGGCAAGATGGGCAATCCATAGGCACACCGGGCCTCTACCCAGCAGGGGAGGGCGCCGGATATGCAGGTGGTATTCTTTCCGCCGGAATAGACGGTATCCGCATTGCAGAAGCGGTTGCCCTGGATATGGCTGGCCGCACGGTGGAAGGCTTAGGGCTGTAAAGGAGAAATTCGCCCTTTAGAGCTTTGAGAACTCTTCCACCAGTTCAGCAAACCGTCTTGGTGCGTCGGCATGGACCCAGTGCCCCGCGCCACTTATGGTTTCCAGCGTATGGTGCGGAAAAAGTTTGCGCATGATGGGATAGTTGCGGGGCTGGATATAGGGAGAGATTTCCCCCCGGATAAAGAGTGTCGGACCGTTATAAACGCAGTTTTCCGGCAGATCTGGCCACCCCATGATGGCGGGTAATCCGGCCATGATGTCGTGCAGACCGATCTGCCAGCCAGGGTGATCTCCCAGCCGCATGTTCTGGATCATCAACTGCCGGACAGACTCATTCGGGATAAGGGGGCGCAGCAGCGCGTTTGCCCCGGCAAGGTCCAACGTGGGGGGGAATTCCAGATTTTCCAGCCCGGTCGGAATATCCATGCGGGTAAAACCACCCTGCGCGGGGGCAATATCAACCACCACCAGACTATGAACCTGCGTGGGGTGTGTCAGGGCCAGCATCATGGCTGTTTTGCCGCCCATGGAATGCCCCAGTATCATGGCGGGTAAAGCATTGTGGTGTTGCAATGTTTCCAGCACATCATCCGCCATGGCCTGATAGGTGACTGGCCCATGAGGGCTTTCTCCGTGGTTGCGGAGGTCAAGCGCCAGTGTGCGGCGTGTGGTGGCCAACCGCCGTTGCACAAAGCCCAGATTCCGCGCGCGCCCGAACATGCCATGCAATAGTGCAATCGGCGGCAGATGGGGGGCTTCTGTCGGGTTTTCGGGGCCTCGTTCAATCACATTCAGCAGCACGGTTTTTTCTGGTCCTTGTTTCTCTTGATACTGGCTATGCACGGATAGGTCTTTGTCTTGGTTTTCGCGCATCCTGGCCCGAAAGGCGAGAGGCTAACAGGTCGCCCCTTTGTCACCTTACGGAGAGACGGGGCAAAACACGCAGCGCCGACCGTCCTGAACAGAAAAGGGAGGAAAGAGGGCCTCCTGATTCATCTGAGATGGAGCGCCGCTTTGAAGGCATGGAGCGGCGGACACAAGAATGAGGATTGGACTTTGAGGACAGGGCGTATGTACAGCAGCCTGGTTGAAACGCCTCGGTATGGGCATAACCGGTCTTCTTTGACGTAAAATGCGTCCTTTTTTCGTTTTAAGGGCCCCGCACAGGGGCTTACATATCGGTCTGTTCAGGTTCAAAAGTTTTGTGCCGTGCCCTTAATCGCTGTCTTTTCAAACAGGTCTGAGACAGGTGAGATCTCATGCGTTGCGCATAGAAAACGTCAGTTCCTCTTCATTTCGAAAGCGGAGTAATGCTCTTCTGGAAAGCGTTTTTGAGGGAGCTATGCAGTATTTGACGGTTAGATATGCTTTGTAACGGATTTGATACCAGATATCCCGAGAAATTGAGGAAATAAAAAGGTTTTCCGATAAAGTAAAAAATTTTTTATGAGAATGAGAATAGGAATCAGTTTCTGGTATTCCCTAAATGAACTTGCGAATAATTATCATTTATGGATAACAGCACTATTCTATTTTCCTAAAGCAGGTAGTGCGGTTCATGCGTGTATATAGTGTTCGTCGGCGTCTTCGGCCCGCGCCGTTGGCGGTGGGTTTGACTTTGGGATGTACTGCGGCGTTTGGTGTGGCTGAAGATCAGGCGTGCGCAGCAACAGCGGATCACTCCCTTACAGATGCAAAAACTCATGGCCACCGGCATCATAAAAGGGACCATCAGCATGCTGATGCCAGCGTAAAAGCCACGCCGGTTGCCGCAACGCCTCCTGCTGCTGCACAGGGTACAAAAGCCACGCTTGCCAACGCAAAGGGGAATGGTCCGACCCTGATTGCAGGGCAGGACGGCGCTGAAGCTGAAGAATGGACAGTAACGGCGTCTCCCATGAACACGTTGCGGACCCCTATTGGCTTGAGCCGTATGCCGCAGGACGTTTTGCACACGCCGCAGACCATTGATGTTGTGCCGCAGATCCTCATGCAGCAGCAGAACGTGAAATCTCTTGATGAAGCGCTGAAAAATGTGCCGGGGATTACTGCTTCCGTTGGGGAAGGTGAAGGCGGCATGGCGGGGGACCAGTTCCTTATCCGTGGTTTTGCAGCGCAGAACGATATTTATGAAAATGGCTTGCGTGACTTTGGTGTTTATACCCGTGACAGCTTTGATTATGACCATGTGACGGTCATCAAAGGGCCGTCTTCACAGGTGTTTGGTAATGGCACCACAGGGGGTGCGATCAATATTACAACCAAAACACCTACTGCCGCGAACCATGTTAGTGCCAGCTTCTCCGGCGGGAGCGGGGCCTATTATCGTGGCACGCTGGATTTTAATCACAAGATTACAGACAGCATTGCGTTCCGCATCACAGGTATGGGCAATGAAAGCAATATGGTGGGGCGTGATGCCGTGTACTCCCACCGTTGGGGTATCGCGCCGTCCATCATTTTTGGTCTGGGTAAAAAGATCAATTATACCATTGAGTATATGCACCAGACCGATAACCGTATTCCTGATTATGGTGTGCCGGTTGTGACAAAACCGGGTGCCAGTTATGGCAAGCCGGTTACGGAATATGGCGTGCGCCGTACCAACTGGTATGGCACCACATTTGATCAGGACGCCTCCAACGTTGATATGTTGACTGGCCGCCTGCATTGGGAGCTCAACAAATACGTTACGGTGTATAATGATACGCGCGGCGGTCTTTACAGCCGTTACTTCTCTGCCTCGCAGGAATCCTGTGATGCAACGTGTACATCGGCACTGTTTTCATCCAACCCACAAAATGCAGTGGTTTCCCGTATTGGTGGGGTAGGCGGCCCGAACCCTTACCAGCAGAATGACTGGTCCGTGCAGAATGTGGCCTCGGCAGTTGCCAATTTTAACACGGGCAGTATCAAGCACCAGATGATTGGTGGTTTTGATATTGAGCATATTTATGATCGCCGCCAGAATTACGCCTATAATAATCCGGCTATCCGCCGCTGGGCGAACCTGCTGAATCCTGTGGCTTATATTCCGGGTCTGGATGTGGGTGTGGGATCACTGAACCCCGGAAATCTTGTGAATATTCCAAACGGTGTAGGCCGCAAGGAATGGAAGACAAGTGCCGCAACAGATGTGGGAGCGTTCTTCTCGGAACAGGCATGGCTGGCGCCGTGGTTCTCTATCAAGGCAGGGTTCCGGTGGGATCACTGGAGCAGCAATTATAACGCCACCGGCGGTGTTGCGAGCACACCTGACACGCATCTGGGCCAGAAGCAGGATACGTTCAACCCCAATGTTAGCCTGATGTACACACCGAATGATCATACAATGGTGTATTTCAACTGGGCTGAGTCCACGACGCCGCTTGGGTTGTATGTGACCAACAGTTCCGAACCTTTGTCTCCCAAAAACTCCAAGTTCAAACCCGAACGCAGCAGACTTTACGAAATTGGAGCCAAGTATTCAGCTTTTCATGACCGGATTGGCTTTACAGCATCTGTTTTTCGTCTGGAAAAAGGGAACTCCATGCTGACTGACCCCAGCAGCGGAGAGGTGACGGATTCTGGTGATACTCAGCGGAACCAGGGCCTGGAATTGAGTGTGTCAGGGCAGATCTTGAAAAACTGGAACATGATTGCCACCTATGCGCGGTATGACAGCAAGACCACAGGGGGGACGCTGGCCGATATTGGTAAGCAGATTCAGTATGTTCCGCGGAATCAGGCGACTGTATGGAGCACTTACGAAATTGCACCCAAAACACCGTATAACCTGACTGTTGGTGGGGGTGTGACATGGCGCGAAGGTGTGTTCCTTGATCCGGCCAATACGGCACGTGTTCCGGCGAATGTGGAATTTGATGCCGTGGTTTCTCACGAATTCGGTTCTCATTGGCGAGTGGCTATGAATGGCTACAATCTTGCCAATCGCCTGAACTACGGCAACCTGTTCAGCAACCGTGTTACCCCCTCTATCGGGCGCGCATTTCTGTTCCAGCTTTCCGCTAATTACTAAAGTCTTCTATCAAACCTGATGAGTCTCTCTTCAGGTTTGATTATGGAAAAAGCGCCAGATGTTTGTGTCTGGCGCTTTTTTGTTTGTGATGTGTTAGAGGGAGAGCAAGGCTTGGCCAAGCTTGCTCTTAGTCTCTTTCCTTGCCCCCTACATTTCAAATGCGCTTTTCAGATTGAGCCGCGTCACGATCTTTCTTTGGCTGGCGTATGAAGAGGCTGTTTGAACAGTCTGGTAGAGCGTGGTTCTGAAAACCATTGTTCCACACCAATGCTCATCATACCTATGGATGGTGTTGAGTGAGAAAGAAGGCGGTGGAGGGGCTTTTTGCCAGCGTCCTTTGTCCGCCGGAGAACGGTATGGCAAATGGCGAGAGCGGCAATTTCCCTGTGGTATGGTTTTGCACCACACCACAGGGAGTGTAAGAGAATAAGCGGCTGACTCAGCTTGATGGTCCGGTCTTCAGAACCATGCGGGAGAACCAGAAACAAATTCCGCAAAAAACAAGAAAGCCCATCAAGGTTGTGGTAGAGGTGGGCAACCATGAGGCGATGGAGAGAGCATCGTCTTTCCCCAACGCGCCAGAAAAGATGGCGAGTGCGACCCCGGTCAGGCTTTCGCCCACAATAAAGCCGGAGGCTAACATGGTGCCAACGCTGGTGTCATGTTCAGTCGCAGCTTCTGTCTGCGTGCCGGAAGAAGACACAGTTTGTGCGTGGCTTTTCGCCATGCGTCGTTTCAGGAGCCAGCCCATGATCGCGCCCACAGCCAGCGTGACGCTGACAGATGGCGGCAGATAAATCCCTACAGCCACACCCAATGGTGGCAGGGAAAGTTTGCGGCGGCGCAGCAACAGATCAAGAATAACCAGACCTATGCCCAGCCCGATGCCCACGGAGAGCATGCTCCAGTCCAGAGACTGGGTGAAAATGCCTTTGGCAATCAGGGAGATCAATGCCGGTTGCGGGGCGGAAAGGGCATGGCTGGGGTCCATGCCGGGCCGGGGCATGGCACCAGCAAACCCATAAGCCTGATAGAGAATATTGAGTACGGGCGGAATGACGGCCGCCCCCACAACACACCCTGCAATCAACGCGACCTGCTGTTTCCAGGGCGATGCGCCCACCAGTTGACCGGTTTTCAGATCCTGAAGATTATCATTGGAAATGGCGGCAATAGCGGTAATGGCGGAGAGCAGCAGGATGGTGAAACCAATGGCCAGCTTCTGGTTGTTGGCCATAAGTTCCGCAGGCATCAGCCCCAGGGTTTCCAGCCCCATAATCATCAGGGCAGAAAGAACAGCGGCAATAATGACAATGCCGGAAATGGGGGATGAGGATGACCCCACAATTCCGGCCATGTAGCCGCATGCAGCGGCCATGATGAACCCGAACACCACACAGAACGCCACGGCAGCAATGACGGCAGGCCAAATACCATGAGCAACTGGGGCCAGAAATGCTGCAAAAAACCCGCCCAGCAACAGCACGGTTACCAATAGCAGAAGCCCTAGCATGCGCGGAGAGAGATCCCGGTCCCGATCGGTGGTCAGTGGGTCGCGGCTGGCCATAATCATGGAGCGCAAACCGCGCGCCACAGGCCCCATCAGTTCCACAAGCGTCCAGACAGAAGCCATGGCGATGGCACCCGCCCCGATGAAGCGCACCTTATGCAGCCACATGGATTGCGCGAAGTCGGCCGCGCTCAGATGGTCCGGGTTGGGCATGTAGGCTGTCAGCCATGGCACGCCAAGCCCCCAGGCCAGTATGCATCCAAGCAGCATGGCCAGCCCTCCCGCCAGCCCAACCAGATATCCGGCCCCGATCAGCGCGAGGGAAAGACCCCCGCTGGCCTGAAACACTGCAGCACCTGCGCTGGTGGTGACGGTGACCGTATCGGCCAGCACCCGCAAACCGTTACTGGCAAATGTAAACAGGGCTGCGACCACACTGCCGCTGATCAGCGCGCCGAGGCTCCGGCTGTTTCCATCTTCTGCTCCGGCCCTTAAAATTTCCGCAGCGGCAACACCTTCCGGATAAGGGAGGCTGCTTTCCGTCACCAGCGCGCGACGTAGGGGGATGGTAAACAAGACCCCCGCAATGCCACCAGCCAGTGAAAGCCCTGCGGTCTGCCAGAATGGAAAACTGCTCCAGATGCCGGTCATGATCAGGCCGGGAAAAGTGGCGAACACGCAGGAAAGTGTGCCTGCGGCGGAGGCCTGGCTCTGCACCATGTTGTTTTCAAGAATGGTGCCTTTGCCCAGTGCTTTCAGCACAGCCATGGAAATAACGGCTGCGGGGATGGAAGAGGCGAAGGTAAGCCCTATGCGTAGCCCCAGATAAACGTTTGACGCCGTAAAAACGACGGTAATCAGGGCCCCGAGAATAAGCCCGCGCAGGGTGAGTTCTCTCAGGGGGGAAGAGTGCGTCATACGCGAAGGCCTCGTATGGTCGTTATGGAGTGAACGGCTGGAGCCGCCTCTCCGCTCCTGCATGAGTGAGCGGCAGACTGCTGGCCGTTTTTCATAACCTTCTCGATACGATGCCTGAGCGGGCTTGTCTGCCCCTGAATGAAACGCGAAGGCAACTGGCTGGAGGAGAAACTGAGGTAAGACCCCGCGTACCCTTGATACGAGGGAGGACGTTTTCTTTCACAAAAAAAGACCTGCAAGCAGAGCCTGCAGGTCTTTGCGGATAGGGAGAACCGGAGGAACCCCGATGAGTTGGTCCTCTGGTTTTCTGGTCTCACCGCTAGAGGAAAGTCTGGTGTGTATCAGGCTGATACGATCAGAATGTCAGTTCCAGATTGGTTTGCACAAAAGCACCTGACGATGCCCCTGCCTTGATCAGGGATTTGGAGGCGAAGGCATATTCTCCGTCTATACTGAATGTGACGTGCCGGGTGGCACGCCACGTAAAGCTGGCCTGCGGCATGGTGGCAGTGTAAGCGCCGCTTGGCCGGAAAGAGTAAGGTGCCGTGGGGTTGGAATAAATGGCGTCATGAACGCTGCTGCGCCAGATAACGGGCACTTTCATGAGCAAGGATGTGTTGCGGCTGGTCGCGATTGTGGCGATCGGGCCGACATCAATGAGGTTCGAGTTGCCGATATACGTGCTGAGATCCAGATAGTACGCGCTAGGCACATATGGAGAGAGGAAGTTGCCCCAACTGCTGGTCTGGCTTTTGCGGGTGTCTCCGCCGGAAATATCGTCCGCCTGAATCCCGATGGCTGGCCGCCCCCACCAGTTGGCAAAGCGCCATGAAACAGTGGCGTTGAATGAGTAGGCTGATACCGGGCGGGTGCGACCATTGTTGGCGGGACGAAATTCGCCGCCCTGCCACATGCCGCCCAGCGAGAATTCAATGGGGCCAGCATTGCCCCACAGGCGCATGCCGGGGGTATCGCGATGGGTGGACCCTGCAATGGTGCCCTGGCGCGCGGCAATCGGGTTGCTGGCCAGCAGATAGCCCAGATAAAATGTATCAACAAAAACCTGGCTGTTTCTGTTCATGAACTTGAAGTTGGGCAGCGCGTAGGATGTGTACGCCCCAAACAGCCGGGATCTCCACCCCACCTGATCATGAAAGGCAACGGGCGGGGCGTTGTTCGTGAGGCTGAGGTCAAAGATGTCAAAGCGGAAACGCTTCCAGAAGGCATAACCGCGCAGCCCGTTCCAGGAGTAGGGAAGCGTGGGGTATACAGCGCCAGCGGTCACGTATGGCGGGGCATCCAGAAAGGTCATGCGCCCCACCATGGCGCCCATGGTGGCCCCCAGCATGTGGCCGCGCACTTCAACAAACGCCTGCTGGGCATCCAGCTTGCTCCGCCAGCGGCCACCAGCATAACCAAAGTAGTTTATGCCGCCCGCCTGGGCGCTCATCAGTTCACCATATAGCCGTACATGCTCGCCCAGATGCAGGTCTGCCCCGGCGTTCCAGCGCAGGTTGGACCGATAGGCCGGGCTGGTGCGCAGCGTACCAAACCCCGCTTTCTGGTCATAAAACCCGTGATGGCGGAAGTTACCGCTCAGGCTCAGATAGATGGAGCCGCTATCATTGAACGGGATATATTTCAGCGGGTCCAGCGCATCGATACGGTTACGCTTGTTCCGCAGGGAGGACCAATCCTCTGCCCAGCGGGAGACAGCATAATAGCCCACGGTGCCAAAGCCTGCCGCAGCGCCCGTATTGGCATTGAATACCCCCCACGGCCCCTGATGCAGCAATGCGGAGGGCAGAGGTTTGAGTTCCAGAGACTGCGGCTGGCCGTAGGCTTCCGGTCGGCTGGTCAGCGGAGGCAGGAGCATGTTGTCCCAAAAGCCCGGTTTTTTCATGGGCTCTGGGTGTTCATGTTCTGGCGTGGTCCCATGGGGGGCTGCCAGCGTGCTTGTTTTACTGGCGGGATGAGACGTGGGGGTATGGGGGTGCTGCATGATGGCGGCATTAGGCGCCGTTTCTGGCGCATGCGCTGCATGTGCCGCAACCGGAATGCAGGCCATGGCCGCAAGAAAGCCAAAAGATGTGAGAGGCGCTGGCGTGAGGGAAGAGGACATCACACTCCAAAAAGTCTTTTTTGGAATCGCGTAGCCGATATTTTCCATGGTTCGTAACTTTGAACTGACATGTTTGGAAGAAAGAGCCGTTCCGTATTTTTGCTTGTTTATTGAAGGAACTGGCTCTGTACGGTCTGGGTAGCCTGTGCGGCTGTCAGACGTGTGCCCGGAGGCTTCTGGGCCTGAGGGGCGTAAGTCGCGCAAATGCATGGAAAAGGACAGCGCGAGAAAAAGACAGCGGGGAAAAAGAAGGAAAAGCGGGCGGAAAAGCCCGTTCAATCTGGTAGAAAACGCTGTGCATCACGATGACCTTAGAATGGGGTGGCATAGTGAGGTGAAAACACCGGCTATGCTCTTTGGTTTTTTCTGATCTGCATAATAGGTATGACTATATGAGCAGAATGTCATCTCGCGTTTACGTGTGAAAATAAAATTCAAAGAGAATTTTCCGATACCAGCATGACAGAGAATGCAGCCCGGAAAGCCCACTCTTCTGCGGATAGGGGGCAAAAAAAGGACAAAGGAATGCGTAAGCCCGATAGTAATTTCTATGGGGTGATAGGGCCATCCAAGGCCTTCAGGCATGTATCGGCGCGCACGGAAAAGTGAATGTCATGCATAGCCATCACAGCCTGTCTGGCCCGCATGCGCCAGCTACGCGGCATACCCTCTGGCGAGCAGACGGCCTGAGTACTGAAATTGGGGTCTCTGGCCTGTGTGGTGGAGGCCAGTACAGCAGCCGGATGCGCGGGCAGGGCGTAACGCAGGGCCAAGCGCAGGGAGTGCGCTGTGGAAGGGTCCGCCAGCGGCATGAGGGCCGGGATGACGCGGGCACTGTCAGGCTGCCCGCTGCTGACGGCCTGCCTCACCTCAGACCATTTGTGCGTTTTGTTCAGGGTCTCCGCAGTCTGGCGCGCGCCATCCGTTTCAATCATGTGCAATAGCTGGGTGGAAGAGGAATCGGGTGTCTGATGCGGGACAGCCTGAAGAGGGCGATCCTGAAGGGTGAGGGAGAAGGCCCCGGCTGTTCCGGCAAGAAGCAGGAGGAGGGCCGAGAAACGGGCAAGACGCATGATACCGGTCTCCTTTCCTGAACGTGAGGGCGCTGACGGCGGGAAAACTGCTCAGGGCCCGATGAAACACTTGAGAAAGAATAGCCGCCGGAAAATGGCGCGGAGAAGGCGCTCAAACGGAAAGGTTGCGGCAGGAGGGCAGGCTATTCTATAGCAGGCGCAATTCGTCAGAGATCAGGGTAACCTCCCGACCATGGCGGCGCGGTGGTTTCTGCCGTAGCTGTGTATGATCTGACTTTGAACTCTAAACCCCACCCCAAGGATTGAGTCCCCATGAGCGGCAGCACACCTTCTCCTTCTGAAATCGCCCGTTTGCAAACTGCCCTGCGCCGTCTGCTGGGATCTGCCGGACTTACGGTCAACAAGCCCCCGCGTGCCGGCATGTCTGTTGAGCTGGCTGTAAATGGTGAAGTGATTGGTACCATTCATCGCGATGATGATGAAGGTGAAGTCTCTTACGCCATCAACATGGTTCTGCTTGAAGAAGATCTTCCGGCCGAAAAATGAGGCTTTCACCCTGCTGAGGCAGGGTGTGCAGGCACCAGAGGCAAAAAAGGCTGCATGGCTTCAGAGCGTGCAGCCTTTTTTTAATGAGGTCATCAGACGGCGTTATGCGAACGCCCGGCTGAACCGCCCTTACAGGAAAGCGGTGGTCTCAGGCGTTGGAGGGCGTGGCCGAGGCGGTCATGGTGGGTTGCCGCGCTACGGGGAAGTCCACTTTTGTGATCTTCCAGCGCCAGCCCTGAATCCGCATTTCGATTTTCAGGGGCGTTTCCCGTTCATGACCAGGCAGAGGCACGGAGGCCTCAAACTGGTCCAGCCGTGCAAAGCGGAACGAGGTTTTGCTGATCAACGTGCCCAATGAGGGCGCAGCCTGCTTGGCGGGGAGAGCCGCGGGCATGGCTTCATCTACCAACGTGCCCAGATTGGCCTGGGAGACATTGATATCAACTGCGTTGGAAACGGCCGTGGTGGCGAAGGACGAGCCAAATTCCGGCAGATCATCCGATGCAGACTGAAGCAGGTTGAGACCGGAGAGCGCCTGATGCTTGATGGACGCATCAAGTGATCCCCAGTTGATAACCTGACCAAGGGAGGTCATGTCATGTGACTGGAGGGATGTTCCAATCGTCCAGAGTGTGACGAAAGGGGATGCAAGATAAAGACCAAAGGCTGCCGCTGAGGCACCAACACACACTTTTCGCGCGGTCTGGCGCGAAGGCAGACTGGCTAACCGGGCAGGGCGTCCGGATGTGGTGAGGGCAATCATGCTATGCAATCCTCGTATGCTAAATTGGTAATTCACATATAGCAGACGCATGTCACCCATGCATAGTTTCATGACTAATTTGTCATATTTCTTTCAAGATATGACACAGCCGTCCTGACCTCTTAAAACGCGGGAAAACTCGGGTTGCAGGGCCCATGACCTTGTTCTGGAAAGGAAACAGACTGATGGCGCTTGAATTTACTGAAGCCGAAATTCAGCGCTATTCCCGGCATATTCTGCTGCCCGAAGTGGGCGGAACGGGGCAGGCGGCCCTGCGTGCGGCCTCCGTGCTCATTATCGGCGCGGGCGGATTGGGTTCTCCCGTAGCGCTGTATCTGGCTGCGGCCGGGGTGGGCCGGATTGGCCTTGTGGATGATGATGTCGTCGAACTTTCCAATCTTCAGCGTCAGATTGTGCATGTGACTGACGCGGTCGGGGCACGGAAGGTCGACTCCGCCCGCGCCCGGCTGGAAGCCCTTAATCCGGAAGTCACCATTGAAACGTGGCCCATGCGGCTGACGGCTGACGTGGTGGATGATCTGGTGCAACGGTATGATCTGGTGTGTGACGGATGCGATAATTTCGCCACCCGCTATCTGGTGAACGCCGCCTGTGTGCGGGCGTACAAGCCCTTGGTGTCCGCTGCCGTGCAGCGGTTTGAGGGGCAGCTTTCCACTTTTCGTCCGTGGGAGGGTGGCCCCTGTTATCATTGTCTCTATCCGGAAACAGACGAGGTGGCAGACGGGCTGAGCTGCGGGGAGGCCGGAGTTTTTGGCGCCGTTACAGGGGTGATGGGAACGTTGCAGGCCACAGAAGCCCTGAAAGAACTGCTAGGGCTTGGCACGTCACTGGCCGGACGCCTTCTGATGTGGGATGCTCTTGCCACGCGCTTTACCACCATTGCCCTGCAAAGGGACCCCACATGCCCCGTTTGCAGCGCCGAGCAGGATGTTTCCGCATGAGCACGTCTTCTACCGGTTCCCACACGCCGCCCCGTTCTCATGCTTCCGGGGCCGTTGGGCCACTTGCAGGGGTGTCCGGCTTGTCCGCAGCGGCGGCCTATGCGGAAGGAGGGGTGTGTGATCTGGCCATCATGATCGTGGAGGCGCGATACGAGCGGGTGCATGCTGCGCTGATGCTGGCGGTTACAGCCAGTGCATTGGGGCAGGCGGTTCTTCTGTTTGGCATGGGTGCCGGGGTGACAGCCTTTTGTGAGCAATGGGATGGTCTTGAACAGCCCGAGCGCGATGCAGCGCGGCAGGAAGCCGGGGTTGCCGGGCTGGAAACGTTGCGCACCGCGTTGAATGACCTTGAGGATGTCACCCTGATGGTGTGCGACTCCGGGTTGAAAGCCATGTCTGTGTCTGAGCAGGCTCTTCTGGCGGGTGTGGCCGTGGTTGGGCTTCCTACTTTTCTGGATCAGGCCGGTGCAGCCCGTTTGGCTGTTTTCTAAGGGACCAACAGGGTTTGGAGGAGGGTGTCAGAGCGGGGAGATGTGCAAACCTCTTGCCGCAATGGCCCGCTCTTGGCAGGGATGCAGCCATGATGTTCAGATTGTCTTCAATGTTCCGGCTTCACTTGCTGTCCTGCGCTGCAGGCTGCATGGTTGCATTGTCTGGTGCCGTGGCGGCTGAAAAAAAGCCAGCCCCCCATAAACACCCAGCGCATGTGGCTTCTACCGCCCATGATGCTGCTGCCAGAAAAAAAGCGGCGGCTAAAAAGGCAGTAGCGAAGGATGCCTCTGCTCAGAAGGCGGCGTCAGCCAAGCATGCGCACAGCGCAGCGGCACATCATGAGACCAAAACGCATGATGCAAAGGCCAAGGCCCATCACGCAACGGCAGTTCATCATGGTGCGGACAAACACAAGGCCGCCATTGCAGCCGGAGCCGCTGGTGTAGCCGCAGGGGCTGCGGCCACTGCCGCACCGGCTCCCGCAGATGCCGCACCATCACCCGAGGCAACACCGCCTGAACCCCCGAAAGGTTCTGTAACAGGGCTACCTCTGCCCCGTTATGCCTCCTTGCGGGCGGATGAAGTGAATATGCGGGCCGGGCCGGGCCGTCGCTTCCCCATTCTGTGGGTGTATCATCGCCGTGGCATGCCCATGCGTATTGAGCGCGAATTTGACGTGTGGCGCTTGGTTGAAGATCCTACCGGGCAGAAAGGCTGGGTTCAGCAGGCAACCATCTCTGGTGGTCGGGACTTCCTGATTCCGGGTGAGGCGCCCGGCGATGAAAGCCCTATTCCCGAAAAAACGGATAAAAATGGCGTGAAAATCCCACCCTCCGGTCATATGGATACGCGCGTGCTGGGCACTGTGGCGACGGCTGATGATGCCAAATCTATTGCCGGAGCAGTACCGCTTTATGCCAGCGCCCGGACTGATGCCCCGGTTGTGGCGATCCTGAAACCGGGTACAGTCGGCTCAGTTAAAGAGTGTGCGGCTGGTGCGGACTGGTGCAAGGTTTCGGTCAAGCAGTACACCGGCTGGATATCCCGTCGTGCGATCTGGGGTGTGGACGCAGAGGAAGCGATCTCACCTTCCTGAAGACCGGTGGCGGGCGGATAAGGAAAAAGATAAATCATGCCTACAACAAACGCGCTGCATTGCCGTACAAAGATTGTGGCAACGCTCGGCCCGGCTTCTTCCGATTATGAGACAATCCGTGACCTGGCTCAGGCCGGGGCAGATGTGTTTCGCTTCAACTTTTCCCACGGCACGCATGAGGACCATGCCGCCCGCCATGCCATTGTAAGGCGGGTGGAAGCGGAACTGGGGGAACCCATTGGCATTCTGGCAGACATGCAGGGCCCTAAGCTGCGTGTAGGAAATTTTGCTGAAGGCAAGGTGACGCTAAAGCCGGGGGCCCCGTTCCGTTTTGACCTCTCGGATGAACCGGGGAATGAAACGCGCGTCCGTCTGCCCCATCCGGAAATTATTGCTGTCGCCAAGCCCGGCAGCCGCCTGCTGATGGATGATGGCAAGCTGGCCGTGATTGTGGAGCAGGTGGGGCCGGACTGGCTGGATACGCGGGTTGAGATTGGGGGTGTTCTCTCCAACCACAAAGGCGTCAACGTACCGGATGTGACGCTGCCTATTCCTGCCCTGACAGAAAAGGACCGGCGTGATCTGGCGTTCGCGCTGGGGCTTGGAGTGGACTACGTCGCGCTTTCGTTCGTGCAGCGGCCGGAAGATGTGAGCGAGGCGCGCGCCCTGATCGGGGATCGGGCCAACCTGCTGGTGAAGCTGGAAAAACCGCAGGCTATGGATAATCTGGAAGCTATTCTGGAGCTGACAGATGCCGTTATGGTGGCCCGTGGAGATCTGGGCGTGGAACTTCCGCCAGAAAACGTACCGCTGGCCCAGAAACGGATTATTCGTCTGGCCCGCAAATTGGGCAAGCCGGTGGTTGTTGCCACCCAGATGCTGGAAAGCATGATTTCTTCCCCCACGCCCACCCGTGCCGAAGCATCGGACGTGGCGACGGCGGTGTTTGATGGGGCGGATGCCGTCATGCTCTCTGCTGAATCTGCAGCGGGGCAGTATCCGCGGGAAGCCGTACGGATCATGAACCGGATTATCTGGCGCATTGAGCAGGACCCGGAATGGCAGTCCATGATGGCCGTTGCCCGCCTTGCGCCAGAAGATTACGTGGTGGACGCCATTGCCAGCGCTGCCCAGCAGGTGGCGGACACGCTCAAGGCTTCCGCTATTGTGGCGTACACACACCGGGGGGCTACGGCGTTCCGTATTGCGCGCGAACGCCCGCTCTGCCTCGTGCTGGGCATTACCCCCACTAAGGAAGCCGCCCGGCGCATGGCGCTGGTATGGGGTGTGCGAGCTTTTGTGAGCGATGACCGGCGCAACGGCACCAGTGTAGAAGAAATGGTGACGATCGCGCAGGAAGTAGTTGCACAGGCCAAGGTGGGCAGCTCTGGCAATTCTATTGTCATTGCCGCAGGGGTTCCCTTTGGTGTTGCAGGGTCCACCAATCTGTTGCGGGTGGCAAAAATTCCCTGATAATGGGAAATGCATGGCTTTCCATGCTCTATGGTCTGGGAAGCGGTGCGGAACCACCGGATGACAGGGGGTGTATGACACGGTATTTCCCCGCCAGCATGATGGTACAAGGCAGGAGAGATAACGGATGAAGCCAGCCAACGGACACTTGCCGCGCCGTAAATTATTACAGGGGCTGGGGTGCCTTTCTGCCGGGCTGGCTGCAACCGGGGCTGCACCGGTGGCGGATGTCACGGAAAATGTGCGTCCACCGGATGTCACGACCAACCCTCCCCGCCAGTGGGGGCCGGGCGCGCCGCCGTCTTATACGCCAGACCCGGATGTGGTGATTATTGATCGCTCTTTCCGGGATTTGCTGTTCAGTGCCGCCACCATTCATCGGGTGTGGGATCAGGGAACATGGCTGGAAGGGCCTGCCTGGTCTTCTGAAGGGCGTTATCTGCTGTTCAGTGATACCGTAACCAGCCGTCAGTACCGCTATTTGTGGGAGACGGGAGAGGTAACGGTTTTCCGCCCGGAATCCTACCACTCCAATGGCAATACGTTTGACTATCAGGGGCGCCAGATCTCTTGCGAGCACTTCCTGCGTCGTGTGATCCGATGGGAGCATGATGGGTCCGTGCGCGTGATTGCGGACCATTATGAAGGTCGCCCCTTGAATTCCCCTAATGATGTGGTGGTGCATCCGGATGGCGGCATCTGGTTTACAGACCCCGGTTATGGGGATGGCTTTACCGAGGGCCATGCGGATGAACCGGGCGGTGAAGCCAACCCGGATGGCAAGATACGCTGGCGTCTGGGTGAAGAACTGATTGGCGAGATTGGCGGCAACAAACGGCAGGCGGATCATACCTTCCGTGTGGATCCTTCAGGCCGGATTGAAGCGGTGCTGACACAGGCTCAACTGCCTAACCCCAACGGACTGTGTTTTTCGCCCGATCATAAAAGTCTTTACGCTATCTCCTCAGGTCGGCAGCCCGGAGGGAATGGGCATGATGGCGATCAGGCCATTCATGTGTTTGATATCCAGAAGGATAACACACTGGCCAATCCGCGCCTGTTTACCAACATGCGGTTTCAGGGCGTGCAGATGGGGCCAGATGGCATGAAGGCCGACATTTTCGGCAATCTGTGGTGCGGGGCCGGGGGACCACTGGGTCTGTGCGGTGTGTTCGTGTTCAATCCGGAAGGGCATCTGATCGGCCGCATTCGCCTGCCACATGGAGTCTCCAACCTCACATTTGGCGGTCCCAAGCGGAACTGGTTGTTCATGTGCGCCGGGGAATCCCTTTACCGCTTGCAGGTGAACACACAGGGCGTTGCTCCTGCCTGAGTGCTGAGTGCTGAGTGCTGAGTGCTGAGTGCTGAGTGACTGCCTGCGACTAAGGGATGGGGGAAGAAGAGGGCGCGAGGTCTCAGTCTTCTATTCCGTTGGTAGGGAAGAAGACTCCTCAGGCGGCAGTCCAGTGCGTTACTGAGCGCCTTAAGCACTTTTCCTGAGGAAAATGGGCAGGAGCGTGAACAGGCCGCAGGCCAGAGAGACAAAGTAAGGCAGGCCGTGGCGGCTGATGTCTATGGCCGTGCCCGCCATTTCTGGGCCGATGAAGGCACCCAGGCCCCACGCAACGGAGGTTGTCGCGTAGATTGAGACAAGGTCTCCACCAGAAAAACGGCTGCCGACGACGGACATGGCCAGCGTATAAATAGCTGCAAAAAGACCATCCCACACAAACAGAAGCACATAGGCCCATGGTTGATGCGTGATCCCCAGCGGCCAGAGCAACGCGCCGAGGCAGGAGGCAACGCCAAGGCCGATCATCAGGTGCCTGCGGTTCATACGGTCCCCCAGCCAGCCGAGTGGAAACTGGAGGGTAATGGCCCCAAGCAGCATGACAGACAGCAGCAGCGTGGCGGCCTGCTCGGTCCAGCCGTTACGAATGGCGTAAAGTGTCAGGAAGGAGGACCCTGCGGCTTCCAGCATGGCCATGAGCAACGTAATGCCGATGGCGATAGGCGCGAGGGTGATATAGCGCCACAACCCCGAATGGGTTGCCCGTTTCAGCGCGGGCGCGTGCATCCAGGGCATGCAGACCAGCACCAGTGCTGTCAGGACAAAGCCTGCACTTATGGCGTAGGGCGTGAATCCGTGTCGCCCGGCCACAGCAAGAATAAGGGGCCCCAGTGCGAATCCTAATGAGAGCATGGAGCTATAGAGGCCCATGGTGCGTGTGCGGGTCTGATCCGCTGTGATCTGGTTCAGCCAGCTTTCAGACAGGATGAGCAGAATTTCCGTGGCGCAGCCAAGAGCCAGCCGCAGGGGAAACCAGAACCAGATGGAGGGCACCACTGGCAGAAGCAAGAGCACAGAAGCGATGACCCCAAGGGCAAGGATCAGAGGGCGGCGTGGCCCAAAATGGGCTGCAATGCGCGGCAGAAACGGGGCAATGCTCAGAACCCCAACGGCGTGCATCATGGCATTGGCGGCAATGATCTGTGCGCCGTAACCCCGGTCAAACAGTTCCAGCGTGAATAAGGGCGCGCTGAGCCCATAGGTCAGACCGAAAATCATACCCACCGCCAGCAAGCATGCGATGGGTAGAACGGGCGTGGCGGAGAGGGGTTTTATGCGCCCCTGTGAGGAAGAAGACATGACCCTTTGTAGCGCGCTTTTAGCAGGCTACCAGCGTGTCAGAGCCACAATGAAGGCTGTTTGCTTTGATTTTATTCTGAAGACCGTTTTTGATCTGTCAGCTAGGCAGGTTTTCAGGGGCGACGGCGTTGCAACGCTAGAAGAGGCGCTGTTCTAGTGGCACCCGCCGTTTTTATCATCACAGCCTTTGCACCCGCCACAGCCGGGGCTTGCGCCGGAAGGTGTGGCAAGTCGTTCCGCTTTGGTGCGGAGGCCGGGAAGCGCCTGTGTGGCGGCCAGCAGCCCTGCGAGGGCACGCCAGAGAGGGATCATGGCGGAAGGTGCAAGTCTCTGGAGCCAGTAGGCGGCACAGAGAAGGACAACAAGGCCGACAAGTAGAATCTGTGTCACAGGACGTCTCCTGTTGTTATCCGCTGATCAGTCGGGTGATGTGATAGGCCAGAAAAGAGGCCGCGTAAGCCATGCCGAACAGATAGGCTGTAGAGATCCAGACCAGTCGCCAGGAACCGGTTTCCCGGCGAATAACGGCCAGAGTGGAGAAGCATTGCGGCGCGTAAACATACCATGCCAGCAAAGAGAACGCTGTTGCAAGGCTCCATTGGGCCGAAAGCAGGGGCGCAAGCTGGGACGCGGCATCGGCTTCCGATGCACCGACCGAATACACGGTAGCAAGCGCGCTGACAGCAACCTCACGCGCGGCAAGGCCCGGAATAAGCGCCACGCAGATCTGCCAGTTAAAGCCAATGAACTGGAAGAAGGGCAGCATCAGGTGGCCGATGCGGCCAGCCAGACTATAGTCAATGGCTGGCCCTGTGGCACCGGCTGGGGGAGCAGGGAAGCTGGAAAGCGCCCACATCAGCACGCTGAGCGTGACAATAATGGTGCCTACACGGGATAGAAAAATGCGTGCGCGCTGCCACAGTTCAATAGACAGGCTTTGCAGGCCGGGTAGACGATAGTTGGGCAGTTCAAGCAGCAACGGGTGCTCATCTGTGGTGGCACGCCGCTTCAACACACGCGCCACAACCAGCGCGCTGAGGATTCCGGCGGCGTACAGCCCGAAAAGAACAAGCCCCTGCAGGTTGAAAAGACCTGCAATATGCCGGGCAGGAATGAACGCCCCAATCAGAAGCGCATAGACCGGCAACCGCGCCGAGCATGTCATGAGCGGCGCGATCATGATGGTCACCATCCGGTCTCGTGGGTTCTGGATGGTGCGGGTGGACATGATGCCGGGCACGGCGCAGGCAAAGCTGGATAGCAGGGGAATGAAGGAGCGTCCGCTCAGCCCTGCCGAGGCCATCAGCTTGTCCAGCATGAAGGCGGCGCGTGGCAGATACCCGGATTCCTCCAGTGCCAGAATCCAGAGAAACAGAATCAGAATTTGCGGCAGGAACACAATAACCGTCCCTGCGCCTGCAATAATGCCGTCCACCACAAGGCTGCGCAAAACGCCGTCTGGCAGCAGGGCTCCCACGTGGTCCCCCAGAGATTTCATGCCGTTATCGAGCATGTCCATGAAAGGTTGTGCCCAGGAGAACACGGCCTGAAACATGATGAACAGCAGCACAAACAGGATGAGCATGCCCCATACGGGGTGGAGCACCCAGCGGTCTAGCTTGTCTTCAAAAAGCTGTGTGCGTTCGGTTGTGCGGGCGACACACAGCGCCAGAAGCCGCCGTACTTCCGCATGCAGGTCCGTGCCCTCAGGCAGGGGCGTTGGGGGCGTGGGCGCAGGCGCATCAAGGGCTGCAAGAATATTCTGGCAGCCGCCACGCTTGATCCCCACAGCACTAACAACCGGCACGCCAAGTTCCGCCTGCAGGCGGGGGATATCAATGGTGAGCCCCTGTTTGCGAATGGCGTCAATCATGTTGAGCACCACAATCATGGGGCGACCAAGCTGCCGTAATTCCAGCATGAAACGCAGATGCAGGCGCAGGTTGGTGGCGGCAACAACACTTACCAGCAGATCTGGCGCGGGTTCGCCTTTGTAGACGCCACGGCAGACATCGCGGGTTACGGCTTCATCCGGGCTGGTGGCTGCCAGACTGTAAGTGCCGGGCAGATCAAGCACCTGCACGCGGCGTCCTGCCGGAGTGACAAGACGGCCTGCCTTACGTTCAACCGTCACGCCTGCGTAGTTGGCAACCTTCTGGCGACTGCCCGTCAACTGGTTGAAAATGGCCGTTTTTCCGCAGTTGGGGTTGCCAACCAGCGCGACGCGTAGAGGGGGGAGATCAGTCATGCAAAGGGACCAGCCACGGGGGCCTGATGTGAGGAACTGTCTGCTGTGCTGGCAGCGCGGGAGGATGCAGCAGGGTCTGCCTGCTCATGGGGTTGGGCTGTGCAGGATGGTGCGGTGGCTGCTGTGTTGTCCCGCAACACAATACGGTGTGCTTCCGAGCGCCGCAGGGCGAAACGCGTAAAACCGATTTCCACCGCCATCGGGTCTCCCCCCAGCGGGCCGAACGCAATGACCTTCACCGGTTCTCCCGGCACAAAGCCCAGCTCACCCAGACGCTGGGCAATGGCATCGTGCGTGGAGAGGGCTTCTATATGGTCAATCACACCGGCGGCGCGAAGGGAAAGCTGGTTCAGGCGCAAGGCTTGGTCATCCTGCTCAGACGGACTAAGGAGTCACGTATATATTGAGAATGATCCTTAATTCCAAGCTGGCCGGGTGTCCAATGTGTGGGGCAGGGGGCAGTTATGGCCCGTAGCAGCAAGGCCTGCTGGCAGGTTCTGGGCGCCTTGTGAGGATTTTACGTGCATTTCTGCACGCTGGCGCTTATCAACGGGGCCAGCATTCTTTATACCGCAACTCAACCGCCCCGTTTGCATGACTGGTGGCGGCAGAACGCGCAGGGACAATCAGGCACCTTTCATGGATATCCGTAATATCGCCATCATTGCACACGTCGATCATGGCAAGACCACTCTCGTTGACGAACTGCTGAAGCAGTCTGGCTCATTCCATGAGCATCAGCAGGTTGCTGAACGCGCCATGGACAGCAATGATCTGGAACGTGAGCGGGGCATCACCATTCTGGCCAAGTGCACCTCCGTTGTGTGGCAGAACACCCGGATCAACATTATCGATACTCCCGGACACGCCGACTTCGGCGGAGAAGTGGAACGTATTCTCAGCATGGTGGACGGCGCGATTGTGCTGGTCGACTCCGCTGAAGGCGCATTGCCGCAGACCAAATTTGTGGTGGGCAAGGCTCTGGCCCGTGGCCTGAAGCCGATTGTGGTTGTGAACAAGATTGACCGTGGCGATGCCCGCCCGGACGAAGTGCATAACGAAATCTTTGATCTGTTCGCGGCTCTTGGCGCCAATGATGAACAGCTTGATTTCCCCATGCTGTACGCTTCTGGCCGTCAGGGCTGGGCCGATGTTGAGCTTGATGGACCGCGCAAGGACCTCAGCCCGATGTTCGAGTTGATCCTGAAGCATGTTCCCGCACCCAAGCTGGACAAGGAAAAGCCGTTCGCCATGACGGCCACCATCCTTGAAAACGACAACTTCCTCGGCCGTGTGCTGACGGGCCGTGTGGAACAGGGCCGCGCCAAGGTCAACATGCCGGTAAAGGTGCTGCGGGCTGATGGCTCTGTGGTGGAAACTGGCCGTCTGACCAAGCTGCTGTCCTTCCGTGGGCTGGACCGTGTGGCAGTTGATGAAGTGGAAGCTGGGGACATTGTGGCCGTGGCCGGTCTGTCCGAAGCCACTATTCCTGACACCATCGCGTCCCCCGAAGTGGCTGCACCGCTTGAAGCCATTCCGGTTGATCCGCCGACCCTGTCCATGACGTTCCGTCTGAACGACGGCCCTCTGGGTGGTCGTGAAGGCAAGAAGGTGACGTCTCGCCAGATTCGTGACCGTCTGTTCAAGGAAACGGAAAGTAACATTGCTATCCGCGTGACTGACAGCCCGGAAAGCGAAGCTTTTGAAGTGGCTGGCCGTGGTGAACTTCAGCTTGGCGTGCTGATTGAAACCATGCGTCGTGAAGGGTTTGAACTGACCATCGGCCGTCCGCGCGTGCTGTTCAGCACGAACGAGGAAACGGGTGAGCGGGAAGAACCGTTCGAAGAAGTCACCATTGACGTGGATGAGCCCTATTCCGGCGTGGTTGTGGAAAAGATGTCTCAGCGTAAGGGGCAGATGCAGGATATGCGTCCGTCTGGTGGGGACAAGGTGCGTCTGACCTTCATCATCCCGTCTCGCGGGCTGATTGGGTATCATGGCGAATTCCTGACCGACACGCGCGGCACGGGTATCATGAACCGCCTGTTCTATGGGTATCAGCCTTATGCTGGCACCATTGAAGGCCGCCGTAACGGGTCTCTGATCTCTGCGGAAGATGGTTCAACCACCCAGTATTCCCTGTTCTCTCTGCAGGACCGTGGTACGCTGTTTGTGAATGCGGGTGAAAAAGTTTACGTGGGCATGATCATCGGTGAGCATTCCCGTGAAAATGATCTGGAAGTGAACGCAGTCCGTGAAAAGAAGCTGACCAACATTCGTGCCGCAGGCAAGGATGAAGCTCTGCTGCTGGTCCCGCCGCGCCGTATGTCTCTGGAACAGGCGATTGCCTACATCGAAGACGATGAACTGGTGGAAGTGACACCATCTGCCATCCGTCTGCGCAAGCGCTATCTGGACCCGAACGAACGCAAGAAGCGTGAACGTAAGGGTGATGCGTCCTAAGCGTCAGTCTGATTGCAAGGCGTAGCCGTCTTGTAAAAGGAACGGGGTAATTGCCCGAAGGAAGCCTGTCTGCATGAAAATGCAGGCAGGTTTTTTTGTATCGGGAGGCCTGCCGCGATGTGTCAGGCTGTCAGCCGTGTTGCCACCAGTTTGCCTATCCCCGCAAAAACAGAGGAAAGCTGCTGTTCCGTCGGGTGGCCGCCCCGAGTGTAGGCGCAGACAACAATGCTGGTTTCAGGGTGCGGCCAGATAACGGCAATATCTCCTGCAGCATCCTCGCCATTATTGCCTGTTTTATCTCCAATCTTCCATGCGCTCGGAAGCCCTGCGCGGAGCCGGTGCTCGCCCGTCCGGCATCTGATGAGCCAGTCTGTCAGGATAGTGCGGAAGGGAGCGGACAGAACCGGTCCCGACACCAGATGCTGTAGAATAAAAGCCATGGAGCGCGGGGTGGTGGTGTTCTGTATGCCGCCCGGTGGAGTGCGGTTCAGGTAGGGCTCCACATTATCAAGGCGTGTTGTTTTGTCCCCAAGATGCCGCCAGAAAGCCGTTAGAGCAGAAGGCCCGCCAATGTGGGCCAGTAGCAGATTGGCGCAGGTGTTATCACTCTGCTCTACCGCGCCAGCACAGAGTTCTCGGATGGTCATCTGGCCTTTTGCCAGATTGGCCTTGGCGACAGGCGCGTAAAGATCCCCGATATCCGCCGCAGTGTAAGAGAGCGGGCGTTCAAGAGTATCCAGTCCTTTGTCAACGCGGGCCAGCACACAAGCCGCAAGGGAGGCCTTGAATGTGCTGCACATGACAAAGCGTTCGTCTGTCCGCCAGCCAAGAGTTGCTCTGGTTTTTGTATTTTCTGCGTAGAAACCAACGTGACCACCGGTCTCGTTCTCATACTGCGAGATCACGATGGGCGCTGATGTGCCAGCGATAGCGGGTGTGGCGAGCAAGGCGGAACTGCCCCATAAAAAATGTCGTCTCCTCATGGTGTGCCTTTCCTTGCTTTATTCTCTCTTTATCAGCCCTCCGATGAGCAGGTTTTGTCAAAGGAAGAGTGACATCATCCTGTGCGGGATGTGTGTGGGCAGTTCAGCCACGTAGGGCGGAAAGGAAATGACGGGATATATAGTTGACTTTAGCAACTAATTGCCTGCATCCTGCCGAAATGCAGCAGACAATAGACGCCATCCGGACATTCAATCGGTTTTACACGCGTTTTATTGGCGCGCTGGATACCCATTTTCTGGGAAGCAGGGTCAGCCTTTCAGAAGCCCGCCTGCTGCTGGAAATAGCCGGGAATGAACCGGTGCAGGCCAGCGCCTTGCAGGCCATGCTTGGGTTGGATCGGGGGTACCTCAGCCGGATGATCAGTCGTTTTGAAAAGCACGGCTGGGTTTCGCGCGATCGCTCCGGCCAGGATGGACGCTCCCGCCCCATCAGTCTGACGGCGGAGGGGTGGGCGCTTTTCTCGGATATTGATCAACGCCAGCATGATGAAATTGCGGCCGTTCTTACCCGTCTGGATAAAGCAGGGCAGCAGGAACTGGCATCAGCACTCACCACAGCCAGACGGCTGCTGTCAGAAGCCTCTTCTCCCGCGGGTGAAGCGCGTGCGGCCCGGAACGTGTTGGACAGGCCTGTCTGGAACGCGCTCACGGGGCGGCAGGCTGCGCTCTCAAAGGGCAATGACGTCGTGCGCTGTTTTGACCCGGCTATCAGTCCGTTTGGCGCCGTCAGGGAGGACAGTGCGCAAAACTGGGACGCGCTGGTGGCTCTGGCGGACGGCGCAGAACTCTGGGTGATGGAAAAGGAACAAGCGGTTTTTCCTCCCCAGATCAGAAAAGTGCGTTCGGCGGAATGCCTTCAGATGGTGGCGCGGGATGTGCCTGCTGAAGACAGCACTCTTTCATACTGTGATCTGGGGAAGGTGGATGCCGCTGATATGCTGGCCCTTGCCAGACTGACGGCTCCCGGTCCGTTTTTGCCTCAGACGTATCGGCTGGGGGCATTTGTGGGCATTCGCGATCAGGGGCGGTTGGTCGCCATGGCGGGTGAGCGGCTGAAACCCGGAAATTTTACGGAAGTCAGCGGGGTCTGCACGCATCCTGACTATCGGGGCCGTGGCTATGCACGGTTCCTCATGCGGGTGGTGGCCCGCCGTATTCTGGCCAGGGGGGAGCAGCCATTCCTCCATTCCTATTCCAGCAATACGGCCGCTATCGCTCTGTATGCTGCGCTCGGGTTTGAACCGCACCAGACCATTACCGCGACGGTGATTCGTAAAGCATGAGGTGATGGCAAGGGGCACTAGTCTGCCCGCTTTTTCCTGCTGTCGGGCCACTCCTCTCTGGGCATCCAGCACAATCCATGGTTTTCTGCATGCCATTCAGGAGTTCGGGCGTTAGCCGATAGCCCGTAGAGATGTAAGGATTTTTACAGTAATGGTTCAGATCAGCCCTATGGCCGGCAAGACTCTTCCTTCTGCTCAACTGACGGATATTCCAGCACTGATTGCTGCCTATTATGATCGCAAGCCTGATGTTTCGATCCCAACGCAGCGTGTGTCCTTTGGTACATCCGGGCATCGTGGCTCTTCATTCCATACGAGCTTTAACGAAAATCATATTCTGGCTATTTGCGAGGCCATCAGCCGCCACCGGAAGGCGGAAGGTATTGATGGACCGCTGTTTATCGGCATGGATTCCCATGCTCTTTCCGGCCCGGCCCAGAAATCCGCTATCGAGGTTTTTGCCGCACATGGTCTGGATGTGCGGATTGATGAAAAAGGCGGTTACACACCCACGCCCGTTATTTCCCATGCCATTCTGACCTATAACAAAGGCCGCACCACGGGGCTGGCCGATGGGGTGGTGATCACGCCTTCCCACAACCCGCCTTCTGATGGCGGGTTTAAATATAATCCCCCCAATGGCGGCCCGGCGGATACAAGCATTACCAAGGCCATTCAGGATATGGCGAACGGCTTTCTTGCTGATGGCATGAAAGATGTAAAACGCCTGCCGTATGAAGAGGCCAAAAAAGCCGCCTGCATCAAGGGCCATGATTACGTGACCCCGTATGTGGAAGATCTGGACGCCGTTATTGATATGAAGGCCATTCGGGATGCCGGGGTAAAGATTGGCATTGATCCGCTGGGTGGCGCTGCTGTGGGGTACTGGCAGCCGATTATTGACCGCTACGGCCTGAACGCCACGGTTGTCAGCACGGAAGTGGACCCGACATTTTCCTTCATGACGGCCGACTGGGACGGACAGATCCGCATGGACTGCTCCTCTCCTTATGCCATGGCGCGCCTGATCGAGATGGGTGACCGTTTTGATGTGGCTTTCGCTAACGATACGGATGCAGACCGGCACGGTATTGTGGCGCAGCCGGATGGCCTGATGAACCCCAACCATTATCTGGCTGTAGCAATTTCCTATCTGTTCCAGAATCGTCCGGAATGGGGCAAGGATCTGGGCATTGGCAAAACGCTGGTCAGCAGTGGCCTGATTGACCGTGTTGCCAAGGATATCGGGCGTAAACTGGTGGAAGTACCCGTTGGGCTGAAATGGTTTGTGCCCGGCCTGCTTGATGGTTCCCTCGGTTTCGGGGGGGAAGAAAGTGCTGGTGCCACCTTCCTGCGGCGTGATGGCACGGTCTGGACCACGGATAAGGACGGGATCATTCTCGGCCTGCTGGCGGCGGAAATTACGGCCAAAACGGGTAAGAACCCGAGCGTGCATTATCATGAGATCATCGCGCGTCTGGGTACACCTTACTACGCCCGCATTGATGCTCCGGCTTCCCCCGAACAGAAAGCCAAGCTGAGCAAGCTGACACCCGAGCAGTTTCCGCTGGAAACCCTTGCAGGGGACAAGATCATCAGCAAGCTGACACGGGCGCCGGGGAATGATGCGCCGATTGGCGGCCTTAAGGTTGTGACCGAAAATGGATGGTTTGCAGCACGTCCGTCCGGCACGGAAGATGTTTACAAGATCTATGCCGAAAGCTTCAAAAGTGAAGCGCATCTGAAAGCGATTCAGGATGAAGCTCAGGCAGCGATATCCAAAGTATTTGCCGCCTGAAAACAGGGTGCTTCGCCAGAAGGAGGGGAATCAGGCATCTGCCCGGTTTCCCTCTTGTAGGAGATTGTGTCGGGAGTTAGGTGGCCTTGCGTCAAACTCACGGCACGCTTCTGTTTTTTAGAATTATAGTGCGAGACGCGCGTTTTGCAGCATGATATGATTCATGCCAAGCCAGCCGTATGCATGATCTCATACACCGCTCTGGCATTATAAATCATGGTCTAGATGGGCCTGATTATTCTTGGAGACATTTTTCATGATTTCTCGTCGTCTTCTCGCAGCTCTGTCCACTGTTGCTCTGCTGGGCGCGGCTGCTCCGTCTTTTGCTCAGGAAGCGCCTGCTACGGCACCGGCTGCGCCTTCTGCTCCGACCGCTGAAGCCCCGACCACCCCGGAAGCTGCTCCGGCTCCTTCTGGTGCTGCTGAAACCGGCAAGGAAGAAGGCACCAAAAAGAAGAGCAAGAAGCACCACAGCAAGAAGCACCATCATGGTCACAAGAAGACCAAGAAGGCTGCTGAAGGCGATGCTTCAGGGACCGATTCTTCTGCTCAGTAATCTGGAGGCAATGCGGGCTTAAGGTCCGCCTGTCTTTGGCCTGAACAGGGTTGATTCAGAAAACGGGGCCCGGGAATTTCTCCGGCCCCGTTTTTTATGGGCATTTAAGGGGCTGCTTTGAAAACCTTCAGGCGTAACGGCTGAGGGAAAGATCCAGAGCCGGGATATCGGTCTTCCTGCCGTGAATCAGATCAGCAATAAGACGGCCTGACCCACAGGCCATGGTCCAGCCCAAGGTGCCATGACCCGTATTGAGCCACAGGTTTCTGAATGCGGATACCGGGCCGATAACGGGTGTGCCGTCTGGTGTGTTGGGGCGCAGGCCTGTCCAGTATGTTGCGGCTGACAGATCTCCCCCGCCAAACAGTTCAGAGAACGAGAGCTCAAGTGTCTCGCGCCGGTCCGGGCTGAGGCGCAGATTATAGCCCGTTAATTCAGCCGTGCCGCCTACCCGGATACGGTTGCCCAGCCGCGTGATGGCAACCTTGTAGGTTTCATCATTCACAGTGGACGAAGGGGCGTGGCTTTCATCTGTCAGGGGCAGCGTGAGGGAATAGCCTTTTACCGGATAAACAGGCAGGTGAATTCCCAATGGTTTCAGCAATAATGGGCTGTAGCTGCCCATAGACACGACATAGGCATCTGCCCGCAGATGGCCAGCGCTGGTGCGGACAGACATGATCTCATCCGCAGCGGCATCCATTCCTTTGATAGTGGTATTGTAAAGGAAGGTGACGCCCTGAGCTTCCGCCATCTTGGCAAGGCGTTGCGTGAAAACGTGGGCATCGCCCGATTCATCTCCCGGTAGATACAGCCCTGCTTTCAACAGGTGTCGTGCATGGGCCAGGCCGGGTTCGTGTTCCAGAATCTGGTCTACCGTCAGCAGCGTATGGGGAATGGCGCTTTCAGAGAGCAGGCGCATATCCCGCTGAATCTTGTCCACCTGTTTGTTGGTGCGGAAAAGCTGGATCAGCCCGCGTTGGCGGTCATCATACGTCAGGCCGGTTTCTTCACGCAGCGCGTCCAGACAGTCACGGCTGTATTCAGCAACGCGCAACATGCGGGATTTGTTGATGTCATAGGCATGGGCGTTGCAGTTTTTCAGAAGCTGCTCAATCCACCGGAACATGGCCAGATCAAACCGCTTGCGGATAACAAGCGGACTATGGTGCCGCTGGAGCATCCACTTCATGGCCTGTAACGGCAAGGATGGTCCTGCCCAGGGCGTGGAATATCCGGGCGAAACCTGCCCTGCATTGGCAAAAGAGGTTTCAAGCCCGGGTGCAGGCTGGCGGTCCACCACGGTCACTTCATGGCCCAGTTTGGACAGGTACCAGGCAGAGGTGGTGCCAATGACGCCGGCGCCGAGAACGATGATTTTCACGGTGTCATCCTTTCCGGGGATCGTGGTGGGTGCGGTGGTAGCGTGAACCGAGATCTGTCAGCAATTCGTAGCCGATGGTGTCTGCCAGAAAAGCCGTTTCATCAAGGGGGTTATGGGGGCCAATCAGATCAAAAGCTACGCCGGGCGCGGGGGGCAGCCCTGCAAGATCCGTAATATCCACAGCGAGTGAGTCCATGGAGATACGCCCGATTATTGGCAGTTTGATGTCAGGCTGTTCAGGAAAAACGGCCACACCTTTTCCGCCAAGCCTTCGCGGAAAGCCATCTCCATACCCAATGCCCAACAATGCGATGTTAGTGGGGCGTTGGGTCACAAAGGTCGCGCCATAGCCAACATGGGCTCCAGCCGGTACGTGGCGCGTCTGGATCACACGGGCTTGCAGCCGAATGACGGGCTGCATTGGGTTCGGTTGCCCCGGTGTGGGATTGATTCCGTATAGGGCAGCCCCTGGTCGCACGAGGTCAAACCGCCACTCCGGCCCAAGAAATATGCCGGATGAGGCGGAGAGGCTCGCCGGAGCCGGTGGCAGCCGTTTACGCAAGCGTTCAAAAGTGTCCAGTTGGTGCCGGTTCAGCGGGTGCTCTGGTGTATCAGCGCACGCCAGATGGCTCATCACCAGTATGGTTTCAATTCCGGCCAGCCCGTTATTGTGGCTGAGTGCGTTCACGTCGTCTTCTGTCAGCCCAAAACGGGACATACCGGTATCCAGCTGCAAGGCCGCAGGGAGGGCACTCTTTTCATTTTGGGCAAGAGCCTGCCATTCCTGAATCTGCGGCAGGCTGTTCAGCACGGGCAGCAGATTATGGGCCAGAAATGCGGGTGCGGTATCGGGTGGTGGGCCATGCAGCACGAAAATACGGCTGTCCGGGGCAATCAGGCTCCGCAGGGCCACGCCTTCGGCCAGATGCGCCACAAAGAAAGTGCGGCAGCCAGCCTCGTATAAAACAGGCGCAATTTCAGCCAGGCCCAACCCGTAGGCATTGGCTTTCACTGCCGCGCCAGCTTCTGTCTGCGGCCCCGCAAGAGAGTGAAGGATCATGTAGTTGGCGGCAATGGCGGCCAGATCAATCAGCAGGCGGCCACCTTCCCATCCATTCTGCGGCGGTATGCTCATGAGGCCGAGGGGATTCGGGGGAGGGAAAGCAGAAGAAGGCGGTCTGGCCTTATCATATGCATGGCTGCTTTCCCTCTTTCCGTTCAAGAGACCTTATTATCCATAAGAGTGAAAAGGACGCAAAGGTCGGTCTCAGGCAGCGGGAACCCCTTTGCTGGTGGAGTATTCAAAATGCAGCGCTTGATCCGGGTTCACAATGGGGTAGATGGCATGCGCAGCCATGGCCCCTTCACTGAAGCCCTGCAGAATGAGTTTCAGTTTGCCGGGGTAGGTGGCCACATCGCCAATGGCGAACACGCCGGGCATGTTGGTTTCACAACTTGAGGGCACAACCGGGATGGTGGAACGCACGGTATCCACGCCCCAACGGGCAATGGGGCCAAGGTCTGTTGCCAGCCCGAAGAAGGGCAGAAGGGTATCGGCCTCTAGCGCACGGGTTGCGCCATCCAGATCTGCAACCTCCACAGCTTCCAGCACGCCGTTCTGCCCACGCAGGGCATGAAGCTGATAAGGCACCACTTTTTCAATCTGCCCTGCGGCAACAGCTTCATCCAACAGGCGCAGGCTTTCCGGCGCGCCACGGAAGCGATCCCGACGGTGAACAAGATACAGTTTTTCCGCCTTGTCTTTCAGCGCCAGAGCCCAGTCCAGTGCGGAATCGCCGCCGCCGGCAATCACAATGCGTCGGCCTTCAAAATCAGCTTTCCGGCGCACGTAATACTGCACGGCTCCTGTGCCTTCAAAGGCATCCAGCCCATCAAGTGGCGGCCGGTTGGGGCCGAAAGCACCCGCCCCGGCAGCAATGATAACAGCCTTACTGTTGACCTGCGCCCCTTTGTCCGTGCCCAGCGTAAAGGCGCCGCGGTGGCCGGTCAGGCTTTCAATGCGGTGTTTCAGCAGGCGAGGGATGGCAAAAGGTTCAATCTGTTTTTCAAGATTGGCAATAAGCTGCGCCCCTTCTACCGCCGGGCAGGCCGGAATATCATAGATGGGTTTTTCTGGGTACAGCGCCACGCACTGGCCACCTACTTCCGGCAGAACGTCAATTAACAAACACCGCAGGCGCAACATGGCGCATTGAAAGGCGGCAAAAAGCCCGGCAGGGCCAGCGCCGATAATGGCGACGTCTGTCTCAATCGGCATGTCAGTCATGGCGCGGCGGATCTCCCCTTTGGTCCGGCTGATGAAAGCTGTTTTTTTGCGCTACCACGCGGGCGGGCGCAATGGGGTAGCCCTACAACATTACCCATAAAAAAGAGGGAGCGCCCAGGAGCGCCCCCTCTGCCATGCTACCTGAAGGATGTTTCAGGTCAGGATTTGGCGAGTTCCTTTTTCAGCCCGGCATCCAGCACATCAAGGAAAGGCTGCGTGTCCAGCCATTTTGTATCCTTGCCAACCAGAATGGCGAGGTCCTTGGTCATCTGGCCGGATTCCACCGTGTCGATACACACTTTTTCCAGTGTTTCAGCAAAATGCACCACGTCCGGGGTGTCATCAAACTTGCCACGGTACGCCAGCCCGCGTGTCCATGCGAAAATGGAGGCAATGGGGTTGGTGCTGGTGGGCTTGCCCTTCTGGTGTTCACGGAAGTGGCGGGTAACTGTGCCGTGGGCGGCTTCAGCTTCCACCACATCTCCCGTGGGGTTCAGCAGAACGGAGGTCATCAGCCCGAGGCTGCCAAAGCCCTGTGCCACAATGTCGCTCTGCACGTCGCCATCATAGTTCTTGCAGGCCCAGACATACCCGCCGTTCCACTTCAGGGCGCAGGCTACCATGTCATCAATCAGGCGGTGTTCGTAGGTCAGGCCGGCTTTTTCGAAGTCTGCCTTGAACTCTTTGTCGTACACTTCCTGAAACACATCCTTGAACATGCCATCATAGGCTTTCAGAATGGTGTTCTTGGTGGACAGATACACCGGCAGACCACGATCCCGCCCGTAGGAGAGGGAAGCGCGGGCAAAGCCTTCAATGGAGGCGCGGGTGTTGTGCATGCCAAGGGCCACACCGGGGCCCTTGAAGTCATGCACATCCAGCGTCACGGTTTCACCGCCACCTTCCGGCACATAGGTAAGGGTAACCTTGCCGGGGCCGGGGATCTTGGTTTCCGCCGCGCGATAGATATCGCCATAGGCGTGACGACCGATGACAATCGGTTTGGTCCAGTGTGGAACCAGACGCGGCACGTTTGAGCAGATGATCGGTTCGCGGAAGATGGTGCCATCCAGAATGTTGCGGATGGTGCCATTGGGGGAGCGATACATCCGCTTCAGCCCGAATTCCTTCACGCGGGCTTCATCCGGGGTGATGGTGGCGCATTTCACCGCAACGCCATAGCGTTTTGTGGCTTCGGCTGCCTCAACCGTCACCTTGTCGTCCGTGGCGTCACGATGTTCAATGCCCAGATCATAGTATTTCAGGTCAATATCGAGATAGGGCAAAATCAGCCGTTCCCGGATGAAATGCCAGATAATACGGGTCATTTCATCACCATCCATCTCTACGACGGGGTTTTTGACCTTGATTTTTGCCATGGTTGAAATCCGTTCCAGAAAAAATCTCGAAAAATTTGCGCAATGCGTATGGGCATCATGCAAGAGGCGGATGAACGAATTAAAAGCCTTGAGAGCCAGCGGCTATTCACATTCCTGACAGCACAGCCGTTGCAGGCGTGCCTGCCTTGGCGGAGTGTGCTCATAAAAGGCCAGTTTCCCGCAGCTTGCACGGGGTAGGCATATCTGTTCTAGGGAGTGTTATCACAATATGGTCAGGACTTTATGACGGCATCTTTGTCTTCTTCGCCAACACGTTCGCAGTCTTTCTCAGTCGTGCTGGCTATCGAACTGTGGGAACGGTTCGGGTTCTACGGCATGCAGGGCATCCTGCTGCTGTATATGGTGCAACGCCTTGGGTTTGATGATGCTCAGGCCAATCTGCTGTGGGGCACGTTTTCCGCCGTGACCTATGCCGCCCCGGCTATTGGTGGCTGGATTGGAGACGCCCTGCTGGGGTCCCGGCGCACCATGACAATGGGGGCCGCCGTGCTGGCCATTGGCTATGCTCTGCTGGGGCTGGATCTGGGTGGGCAGTTTGCCCTGTTCGTGGCGCTGGCCGTCATTGCCTTGGGGAACGGCCTGTTCAAGGCCAATGCCGCCAATCTGGTACGCCGTATCTATGAAGGGGATGATGCCCGGATAGATGTGGCTTTCACCATTTATTACATGAGCATCAACGTTGGTTCCACGTTTTCGCTCCTGTTAACACCGTGGTTGCAGCAGCATTACGGGTGGGGCCCGCCCTTTCTGGTATGTTCGGCCGGGTTGGTGTTTGGCCTTGTCTGCTATGGAATTTTCCGGAGCCGCTTGCGGAATATCGGTTCCGCGCCGGATTTCCGGCTTATTGTGCCCCGGCATCTTGCCGGTGTGCTGGCCGGGGTGGTGGTGGCCCTTGTGGTCATGGTGGGCATTCTGGGCGTGCCCGCAGCAGGGAAGGCCTGTGTCTGGATTGCGGCGTTGGTTATCGGCATTATCTGGGTTCTGTTGTACCGGCGGGCAACGCCAGCGCATCGGCCCGGCCTGCGGTTGGCTTATCTGTTGATTGTGCAGACCATGCTGTATTTTGTATTTTATCAGCAGATGGTCACGTCACTCACGCTGTTTGCGCTGCGTGATGTGCAGTCTCAGTTTACGCTGTTTGGTGTGCCGCTGTTTTCCATGTCCGCCGGGCAGTTTCAGGCACTTAATCCGGTGTGGATCATGGCTGCCAGCCCTGTTCTGTCCTGGCTGTATAAAGCCATGGAAGATCGGGGATGGAGTTTTCCCATTGCCGAGAAATTTATTGTTGGGTTCTCGTTGGTAGCACTGGCCTTTCTGATCTGGTGGTGGAGTGCGGCCACAAGCACAACCCTTGTGTCTCCGTGGGTGATGTTCTGGGCTTACGGTGCCTTGTCTGTTGGAGAGTTGCTGATCAGTGCTCTGGGTCTGGCCGTGGTGGCGCGTTATGTGCCTGCCAATGTGGGCGGCTTCATGATGGGCAGTTATTGTGTATCAAACGGGGTCGCCATGTATCTGGGCAGCATGATGGCCAATCTGGCTGCTATGGGGTCTGCCGTAAGTGGTGGGGACCCATCTGTAACATTGCCTATCTATGCAGGGTTGTTCCGCACCCTGTTCTTGTTGGCTGTTGGTTGCACGTTGCTTTTTGCACTGTGCCTGCCGTTCACCCGCCGGTGGGATGCGCAGCATCGTGCCGCGCAGGAAGCCCGGCAAGCGGAATAATTTCCGCACATTTATGGTAACGGGGTAGAAGAAACGGGATTTTACCCCTTTCTTCTGCCCCGCTGGTTCTTCCGCTGAGAGCCTGTTTGAAACACCATCAATTCCGAGTTGGTGATTGGTGTTTTGAACCCGGCAGGTGGATTGGGAGAGCACTACGGGCCATAGGCACAAAAATCCAAACTATTCCGCTATATAAAGACCTATCACGCTGAGCAGACAAACGGCTCAAACAGCCTCTCGCTCTGATCGCCATTCAGACCATCCAGATCATGATTGAGGCGATGGAAAAGAAGCTCAGGATAATACTCGCCATTCCTTAAGGCGTTCTCGTAGCTTCCCAATCACAGATGGAAAACATGGCTTTTTCTATGGTTCCTGATCAAGAGGCAGGTCATATGATTTTATGAAAGAACGAGAGAATATTGGGTTACTTATTTTTTCTTGATTTCCATAAAATTCTTAAAGACAGGAAAATAGGAATAAAATACAAAATTTTGATGGGAAGATGCGATTTACTGTATCCAGACCACAGAGAGAGAACAGCAATTGCAAGAAAAGTATATGATATATGAAGCCAGGAAATTCTTTTAGGGACAAGCATGATCGTCTCTTTTTCAATATTATCTCTGGTGGATAAGAGTTATCCTAATCTAAAAAACAAACAAAATAAAAAAATATGACACAAAAATAACAGTTCTTGCTCTCTGACCCTCAAGATATTATCCAGCCGATCTTCTCTTTTTATAGAAAAACAGGGTCACGGAAGCCTTTCAAACGGGTCTTTGCGCGTTGGTTCCGTGCCTGGCAGAGAGGACGAAAGATGAACTTCTTCTTTTCTGATGCGTTTGGTGCGTGTTCTGGCACCCGGTGTCAGCAGGGAGAACGCCAGTCATGCCCGTTTGCTATCTGCCCGAAAAAACGCAGGATATTGCCGCTTTCCGCAGCGCGTTAAAGCGGCTTTGCGCGGCTCATCCTTCGACCATTTCAGGAGGGGAAGAAGGCGCGTTTCCCTCGGTATTGTTGGATCAACTGACGCAACTGGGGACATTGTCTGCTGCGTTGCCTGTCAAAAATGGTGGATTAGGGCTGCATGAATCGCCTGAGGGAATGCAAGGGCTGATTGATCTGCTGCGCATTTCGGGGCGACTGAGCCTGTCTCTGGGGCGATGTCTGGAAGGGCATATCAATGTTGTGCGGCTTGTGTCCCTGTATGGTTCGGACACCCAACGGAACGCTTTGGCTGCTTTTGTGAAACAAGGCGTTCTGGGCGGAATCTGGGTGACTGACGGTGCCCAGCCGGTCACGTTGGAACTGACGGCAACCGGGTATCAGTTAAAGGGAGCTAAAGGGTTCTGTAGTGGCGTGCGCCAGGTGGGTATGGCCCTGATCACTGCACGGAATGCACTGGGGCAGGACGTCATGGTTCTGGTCTCTACCGATGAGCCTGAGCGGATTGGCAAAGGGCCCGGCCACCTGACAGGTATGGCAGGGAGTGGAACTGGCGCCCACAATTTTTCCGGAATGGAGATTTCACCCGATGCGATTATCGGCCGGCCTGGTGATTATTTGCGGCAACCGGAATTTTCTGCCGGGGCATGGCGTGGGTCAGCCGTAGCGCTGGGCGGCATGGATGTGCTGGTGGACCTGATGCGTCAAGAGCTTCAGGCGCGGGGGCGGGCGGAAAATCCGCATCAACAGCGGCGTATTGGTGAAGCGCTTATTCTGCGCGAGACGGCAAGCCTGTGGGTGCATCGTGCAGCCCGATCTGTTTATGGCACGCCTGCTGAACCAGAGGAGTGCGCAGCCATGGTGAATCTGGCCCGTATTGCTGTTGAGCAGGCGGGCGTGCAGCTTATAACGCTGGTTCAGCAGGCGCTGGGGCTTTCCGCATTTATTCACGGTAAGCGTGTTGAACAGACACTACGGGATTTGGCCACGTATCTGCGCCAACCGGCCCCTGATGAAACCCTGACAGAAGCGGCAGCGTGGTTTGCAGACCGTGAATGGCCGGAAGATAGATCATGAAAAATGGAGAGCTCATTTCAGAACTTTTCCGCCTTCCGGTAAGGGATATTGAAGAAATAGCGCCAGGAACGGCGTTGATTCTTGCTCCGCACCCAGATGATGAAAGTCTGGGATGTGGCGGCTTTATTGCTGAAGCTGTGGCCAGAGGCCGCCCGCCAGTGGTGGTGATCGTTTCAGATGGGTCAGGCTCTCATCCAGCATCACGAGAGTGGCCGGAGGAGCGCCTGACGCAGCAAAGAGAGAAAGAGGCGCGCGAGGCTGCAAGAATTCTGGGCCTTCCCCCGGAACGCCTTTATTTTCTGGGCCTGCGTGATACGGCGGTTCCAACAGAAGGGCAGGAATTCAGGAGCACTGTGGATCGTTTGGCCGAATTGGCCCTCCATTATGATTGCAATACGCTTCTGGTGCCATGGCGGCATGATCCGCATTGTGATCATGAAGCTGTGTGGCTGATGGGGAAAGTTTTGAAAGCCATGTTGCCCCATCTGCGCTTGCTGGCTTATCCGGTCTGGGGTCTTACCCTGCCGTCTGACGGTGTTCTTGATCAACCTTTTCCAGCAGGGTGGCGGTTAGACATAGGCGCGCATCTGGCCACAAAACGGCATGCGGTGGAGGCTCATGAAAGCCAGCGCGGGCTAGTGATACAGGATGATCCAGATGGATTTGTCATGCCGGAAAATCTGTTGGAAAAGATCATTCAGACATATGAAATCTATCTTTTGTCATGACCAAGAAAACATGGTCTCCCGATATTTTTGATGCCCTGTTTCAGAAAAATCCTGATCCGTGGAATTTTGAAAATAGTCTGTATGAACAGGAAAAACTGTCTCGTCTTCTGTCATGCCTACCAAAGCAGCAGATCAATTTCTGTGTTGAACTCGGGTGTGCCGTAGGGGTGGGCACCAAGGCTCTTGCTGCACGGTGTGGGCGCGTTCTGGCGGTGGATGCGTCTTCCACGGCCTTACATATAGCCCGGAACAGATGTTCTGATTTGAAAAACGTAAAATTTTTTGAAGGGTTTTTACCCGAAGATTACCCCATATCTGCGGTAGGTGGCTGCGATATGATCGTGATTTCAGAAGTTCTGTATTTCATGGCACCGGGCGATATTAAAAAACTTGTTGAACGCATTATGGAAAATCTGTCACAGGCTGCAACGTTAATGACGGTTAACTGGACCGGCGAAACAGATACGCCTTGCACTGGAGATGAAGCTGCCGAATGCTTTATTCAGGCTTGTCATCAATATCATTGGGTGACCGACCATACTGAGCGGGGCGAGACCTACCGGCTGGATCGCCTGCGGTATGCGGCACCGTAAAAAACGAGTAGGCCTGTTTGTGAAGCAGAAAATCAATGACGCGTTGGGCTCTGCGGAGATGCAGGTGCAGGTCAGCACGCTTTACGCGAACAGGTTTTTTTGGGGAATTTGAAAGAATATTTTTTATATCAAGATATTTCTTATTCTCTTTGAGTGGACGCCTCGTCCGCAGCATGCATATGGAAACGGGTTCCAGTGCGTCATCCAGATAATCATCCTGCTGCATGATGCGTCGGGCAATGGTATCAGCCATGCCCCCACGGGCGCGCCCTACCAGACGCGCGGAGACATAGACTTTCACGTCTGGGGCGTGGCGTACGGGGAGGGCCGCCTGCCTTAATGCGGTGTAAAAGGCCCGATCTTCACTCAAAGGTTCAGGCGGAATACCGCCCACCTGCTGCCATGCTTCGCGGGTTACAGCAATACTGGCACCCGAGCGTTCGTTATGGCGGGGCCATGGGTCATAGGGGGTTGGTACCAGAAGGGCTTTGATGTGTTCCAGTAAAGCCGCGTAGGCTTGCTCCTTCTCGTCATCCTGATGCAGATGCAAAGGAATTTTCTGAAATTCGGAAGGAAGGAGAAGGGCTCGCCCAAAAACGGCGGCGACATTGTAGCGGATGAACGCTTCAAGGGTCTGCTTCATCCAGTCTGGTGCAACTTCTCCATCTGCATCTGTGGTAAAAAGAAGGGCATCGGGTGGTGCGTGTTGGGCTGCATGGGCCATGGCATCATGCCGGGCACGGCCTGCATGCGCCTGATCTGGTGAATAGGAAACAGAAACGCTTTCTACCGCAAAAGGCAGGGCATCCTGCAAGGCGTGAATCTGTTGCCGGGTGTCATCCTGTGTGTTGTTGACCCATACAATTACTTTGTGGGGCAGGAAGTCTTCCTGCCGGGCAAGGGCCATAAGGCAGGGCACAATATGTTCGGCCTCATTACAGGCCGGAATGGCGACAATACGTGATCGTTGCAGATAGGATGAAGAGAGAGGCTGAAAAGTAGTGAGCTGATGGGTCTGGGCGTCTGTGTCCGTAATGAGCATCGGAATGCAATCCTTTCGCCGTCTGTTCACGGCATGAGTGAAGACGCGCAGAACGGCCACCAGTTCATGATGGCTGATATTTTTGGAAAATCGTGCAGCAGGAAGGTCTTGTGGGGCCAGGCCGTGACCTGTTTACGATCCGTGGGGCGCCTTCCTGCGAGCAGCATGAAGGGAAAGCGCGCCAGAAGCGTCCGCTACGGAAGGGGCAAGAAGCTTTGCCGGAGAAGCGGGCAAGGACGCGGAACAACAGGCGCTGGTCTCGGGTGTCATGAGCGATGGGGAGATCGGCGGTCGTGTGAACAGAAAACTGTTACGCCAGAGTTCATGTCTGCGTTTTTGCTGGAGGGCGTCTCGCGAGCAGTCCTTCTTCAAGGGCACTGTTCATCTCCTGTCAAAACGGGTTGCATCACGTCTGGTTACAGTTCGGGTGTTACAACGCCACCATGGCCTGAGAGTTCAGGAGATTTGAATTTTATGATGCCGCGGTGAGGAGTGAGACTGGCTTTGCCCGGTTCTCCTTCTTTTAAAGAAGCGCAAAGGCCGGAGCAGCAGTCAGAACAGTTGCTTCAGGGGCTGCTGGCCGCATGCACAGCATGCTGCAAACAGAGGAACCTGAGTGGCCCATAAACAAAAATGTTAATTTTCAAGGGAAATATATAGCTGGGGCGAACGACGGGGATCGAACCCGCGACAACCGGTACCACAAACCGGCGCTCTACCGACTGAGCTACGTCCGCCACACAGCTAGGGGTCGTTTAGAGAAATGCGCTCCGTCCGTCAATGCAAGAGTGAGGGACGAGCGCAAAATTTTTTCAGATGCGTTTATGCCACGCTTCAATACGGTTTACGGCTTCCTGCAACACGCTTTCCTGCTTGCAGAATGCAAAGCGCAGCAGATGTGTGGGGGGAGCACCATTGGAGGGTTCATAAAAGGCGGAGGCCGGGATTGTGGTCACACCGGCCTGTTCTGTCAGCAGGCGGGCGAAGGCCATGTCATCCAGCCCATTCGCCAGCGGGGTGATGTCCGCCATGACAAAGTAGCTGCCTTGGCAGGGCAGGACGTCCAGCCCAACCCCACGTAATCCGGCGGAGAGAAGATCGCGCTTGTGGGCCAGATCGGCCGAGAGTTCGACAAAATAGCGTTCGTCCTTGTTCAGGCCGTAGGCCACCGCGCGCTGAAGATTGGGGGGCGTGGCGAACACCAGATTCTGATGAGCCTTGGCCACCACCGCCGCAAGCGGGGCAGGGGCGGTAACGTAGCCCACTTTCCACCCGGTCAGGGAGAAGCTTTTCCCGGCACTGCCAATGCGCAGGCAGCGCTCCCGCATGTCAGGCAGGGCCATAAGGGAGAGATGAGGGGTATTGAAGGTCAGGTGCTCATAGACTTCGTCACAGATGGCATAGGCATCGTGCTGCTTCAGCAGCCCCGCGATGAACGTCAGTTCATCGGGGGAGAACACTTTGCCAGTGGGGTTCATGGGGGTGTTGAGGAGAATCGCCTTGGTGCGGGCGGAAAAGGCCTCCGCCAGTGCTTGCCTGGGCAGGGTCCAGCCGGGATGTTCCAGCCGCACGATACGGGGGACCCCGCCAAGCTGGCGGACCATAGGCAGATAGGTATCATAAAGGGGTTCGATCAGAACCACCTCATCGCCCGGTTCGATCAACGCCATGAGGGATGCTGCAAGCGCTTCCGTCGCACCAGAGGTCACGACCACCTCAGACTCGGGATCAACCTCGATTCTCTGAAACCGGGCGTTTGAATGGGCTACGGCTGCGCGTAATTCTGGCAGACCTGTGAGAGGCGCATATTGATTGCGCTGGTCAAGCAGGGCGTCTGCCGCAGCCTGCACAATATCGTGCGGGCCTTCCGTATCCGGAAAGCCCTGACCGAGATTTATGGCTCCGTGCTGGCGGGCCAGTTCAGACATAACGGTAAAAATGGTGGTTGGCAGCGCCGCTAACTGTCTGTTCAGCGGTTTTGTCATGTCTGGGTTCCTTGTTGAGGTCTAGGGTAAATTAAGGGGGAAAAACTGGTGCCATGCCTGCATCAGGGTGGGGAGGTCAGTGCTTTATCGATACTATTTCCTATCTGCCCGATTGCTCCGGTGGCCAACCCGTGCAAGTTTGGATGCGTTCGGCTTGAGCGTCCATGCCCTCACGGGTGCGGCAGCAGTGAAGACGGACCCCTCAAACAGGGTACAGCAGTGATATATTGATGACGTGACATGAGAAAGATCGAGGCCATCATAAAGCCGTTCAAGCTGGATGAAGTGAAGGAAGCCCTTCATGAACTCGGCCTGCAGGGTATTACCGTGATCGAAGCCAAGGGCTTTGGCCGGCAGAAAGGGCACACGGAACTGTATCGTGGCGCGGAATATATTGTTGATTTCCTGCCCAAGATGAAAATTGAGGTTGTCTGCCCCGCCAGTCTGGTGGAACGGGCGGTTGAGGCGATATCCGCCGCGGCCCGCACAGGACGAATCGGGGATGGCAAGATCTTTATCCTTCCGGTGGAAGACGTGGTGCGAATCCGCACGGGGGAAAGAGGAGAAGATGCCATCTGATGGCTGTCCGGCCCTTGTGCGGGTTCAGGATATGCCGCAGGGCATGGCGTGCGTTTGATAATCCTAGCTGTGCTGGAAGAGTTCCGGTGCGCAACAGGTTGTAGGTGAAGAGAGAATGGTGAAAAAGACAACGTCTGCGAGTGATGCCAAAGCCGCAGCAATTGCCAAGGTGTTTGACCTGATTCAGGAGAATTCGGTTGAACTGGTTGACCTGCGCTTTACAGATCCGCGCGGCAAGTGGCACCACACCACGCAGTACGTCACCACGATTGAGGACGATACCTTTACCGAAGGCTTCATGTTTGATGGGTCTTCCATTGCTGGCTGGAAAGCCATCAACGAAAGCGACATGGTTCTGCTGCCGGACCCTGAAACCGCAGTAATGGACCCGTTCTCTGCCCGTCCGCAGTTGATCCTGTTCTGTGACATTATCGAGCCGTCCACCGGGCAGCCCTATAACCGTGACCCGCGCTCCACCGCCAAACTGGCAGAACAGTATCTGAAGTCCACCGGGCTGGGTGATACAGCGTTCTTTGGTCCGGAAGCCGAATTCTTTATCTTTGATAACGTGCTCTTTGGCACCGGCCCCAACTTCGGCAAGTTCCAGCTGGACAGCATTGAAGGGCCTGGCGCTTCCCTGAAGGAATACCCGGAAGGCAACATGGGCCATCGTCCGGGCGTGAAGGGCGGCTATTTCCCCGTTGCTCCGGTGGACAGCGAATCCGACCTGCGTGCGGAAATGCTGGCAACCATGGGTGAAATGGGCCTGCCGATCGAAAAGCACCACCATGAAGTGGCGCAGTCCCAGCACGAACTGGGCACCAAGTTCGATACGCTGGTGCGTTCTGCTGACTTCATGCAGATCTACAAATACTGTATCCACAACGTCGCGCAGTCCTACGGCAAGACCGCAACGTTCATGCCCAAGCCCATTTATGGGGATAACGGCTCCGGCATGCATGTTCACCAGTCCATCTGGAAAGACGGCAAGCCGACCTTTGCTGGCAATGGCTATGCTGACCTGTCTGATACCGCGCTGTACTACATCGGCGGCATCATCAAGCACGCCAAGGCGCTGAACGCGTTCACCAACCCCTCCACCAACTCCTACAAGCGTCTGATTCCCGGCTTTGAAGCACCTGTGCTGCTGGCTTATTCCGCTCGCAACCGGTCTGCATCCTGCCGTATTCCTTACGCAACCAACCCCAAGGCAAAGCGCGTTGAAGTCCGCTTCCCGGACCCCACGGCTAACCCCTATCTGGCCTTCGCTGCCATGCTGATGGCTGGTCTGGATGGTATCAAGAACAAGATCCACCCGGGCGATGCCATGGACAAGGATCTGTATGATCTTCCGCCGGAAGAACTGAAGCAGATCCCGACAGTTGCAGGCTCCCTGCGTGAAGCGCTGGAAGCGCTGCAGGCTGATCACGAGTTCCTGCTGGCTGGCGGTGTGTTCACCAAGGACCAGATTGAAAGCTACATCAACATCAAGTGGGAAGACGTGTATCGCTTCGAACACACGCCGCACCCGGTTGAATTTGAAATGTACTACTCCGTCTGATCAGTCTTTTCAGACCTTTTGGCGGATAGGAACGGGGCCTTCTTCGGGAGGCCCCGTTTTTTTTTGTGCTGTGCTTGGAGGGAAGCGAGGGTGAAGCCCGCCCCAGAGGCTCTTCCAGGGGCGCATCGGGTGTTTTCTCCACAAAGAAATCTGGAGACCAGAAAGCAGAAGAGAAAAGCCGCCGTCCGTTTCCCGGGACGGACGGACTTTCTTTCCCTCTTTCTCGCACCCCGTTTTATGGCGTTGTGGAGGTGCCCGCTATGCCAAACTGGAAGCTGGTGGTGTGGTCAAACTGCTCGCCGGGGCGCAGGGTGGTGGTTGGAAAAGCAGGATGGTTGGGAGAGTCAGGATAGTGCTGGGTTTCCAGTGCAATGGCATCCGTCTGGCGGTACGCGTGGCCTGAGGGGCCAGCATAGGTGCCATCCAGCGAATTTGACGTGTAAACCTGTATGCCCGGCTGCGTGGTGAATACCGAGAGCGTTCGGCCTGAGACCGGATCAGTTACCGTAGCGGCAAGGCGCTGGGTTTTGCCATCATATCCATTCACGATCCAGTTGTGATCATACCCGCGACCGATCAGCATTTGAGGATGGTTGCTCCGCAGATGGTCGCCAATTCGATGAGGGGTGCGGAAATCCAGCGGCGTATTGCCGACGGACGCAATCTGCCCGGTGGGAATGGCTGCGTGATCAACCGGCGTGAAGGAGTCCGCGTTGATCTGGAGCGTATGGTTTTCAATGGACCCGGCCCCTTCACCTGCGAGGTTGAAATAGCTGTGGTTGGTGAGATTTACCACGGTGGGCCGATCCGTGGTGGCGCGATAGCGAATGCTCAGGCGGTTACTGTCATCCAGAATGTAATCCACCGTGGTGTGCAGCGTGCCGGGAAAGCCTTCTTCACCATCCGGGCTAGTCAGAGTCAGTTCGGCCCCCACTGCATGGGGGAGGCCAGAGAGTTGGCGCACATGCCATATTTTCTTGTCAAACCCGTTCAGGCCACCGTGCAGGGTGTTAGGTGGGTTGTTGACGGTTGTATGAATGGTCTGGCCATCCAGCGGAAAGGTTCCGTTGGCCAATCGGTTGGCGTAACGGCCAATCAGGGCGCCAAAATAGATGTTGGCGTGGGCGCTGTCCGTTTCATATTCCTCCAGAGTGGGGAACCCAAGCACCACATTGGCGGGATGGCCGTTGCGGTCGGGCACCGTAATGGCGGGAATGATCC